>CAZSQX010000060.1:0-1524 GCA_964609125.1 uncultured bacterium | reverse complement strand
AGCGAGCCGCATTCCGTCCCGACTGAGCCGTTCGAGCCCTTCGTGCGCCCTTTCCGGTTTCCGGCGCGGATGAGCCCATTGAGCCCTTTCTGAGCCCTTTGGCATCCAGCGTGTAGTAGGTCCCCTTGCCGGTGATCCCGACCCTGCGCAGGACACCCGCCTTCGTGAGCGCTTCGAGGTCGCGGGTGGCGGTCGCCTTCGTCACCCCGGCCAGCCGCTGATACTCGGCGTTGCCGATCCGCGCATGGGTCCTCACGAAGTCGATCGCCTTCTTCTGCCGTTCGCCCAGGCCCAGCGTGGCGAGCGCCGCCGGCGTCAGCCAGTCCCGCCAGAAGGCCTGCGCGAACGTACCGCCGTCCTGCCGGAACTCCGGCTCGGGCAGGCCCGCCTCGCGCAGCCGGGCGATCATGTCGAGCGTCCCGGTGCCGGCCTTCTCGATGTAGCGGGCGAGGAAGAGGGGCTCGGCAATCAGCGGATTGCGCGGGATGGAGGCGTGCGGCCGCCGCAGCCGTTCGGGGGTCAGCGGCGGCGGCAGCTCCCCCGGGTTCCACACCTCGAACCGGTCCGCGAAGAGCATGACCTGCACGCTGGCGTTGCTGGCGTAATCCCGGTGCGCCACGGCATTGACGATGGCCTCCGCGACCGCCTCGCGCGGCAGCTCGTAGGTGACCGGAGCGTCGGTTCGCCTGGCGCGGGTGCCCACCGTTCGCGCGAGCTTCGACAGGACGAAGTCCACGGCCTGGTCGACGAGCTCGAACACCGTGCCCTTGTAGACCTGGTACGACGGAATGGGCTTGCGGACCTCGGTGCCGTGAAAGTGCAGGCACTTCACTTCGGAGGTCGGCAGGAATCGCTGCGGGGTCGCGCCGAACAGCAGGATCGCCGCATGGGTCGGCTGCGCGCCGTCGAGCAGGTTCAGGTGCTGGAGCGCCTCCTCGACGGGCGTGTCGGCGGCGAGCGCGAAGCGGCGTTCGCTGCGAGCGCGGCCCAGGAACCAGCGCAGCTTCTCCTCGGCCACGTCCGCGAGCGTCGCGCCGGGGCAGGCCGAGGCGTCGAACGGCCGCGTGCGCACGGCCCCGGTGCGCTCGAGGTGGTCCACGAGGCTCGCGTAGAGCGCCGCGGTGAGGTCCGCCGTCCCCGTGAACCGGCGGCGGATCAACTGCTCGCCGGCCTTGCGGACGAGCGCCGCCATCTTCGGGTGGCGCGCGCGGTCGTCCGTGCCCTTGACGAAGATGAGCCGCGGCTTGCCCTGGCGCGTGGCCCGGTCGAACTCCCGCTCGGTGGGCGAGAGGCCCTGCGCGTCCTCGGCGCCGTACTCGTTGCCGAAGAGCCCCACGTAGATCGCCGCGCGGTCCACCTCGTCGAGATACACCGCGTCGGCGCGGGCGTCCGCGGCGGGCAGGTCCTCGAACAGGAACACCGTGAAGAAGCGCCTGAGCAGCGCGTCGCCCTCGACGAAGGCCTTCACCGCGCGGCGCTCCTCGGCCAGCTCCTTCTGGACGCTGCTGACGAAGACGGAGGCGG
>CAZSQX010000059.1:0-1618 GCA_964609125.1 uncultured bacterium | reverse complement strand
GAACTCCCGACCAAGGGCTTATGAGTCCCCTGCTCTACCACTGAGCTACCCTGGCGATCGAGACGTGACGGCCGGAGACACGGCCCGGGACGCAGGATGGAGCCGTCACAAAGGCTTGCCGGGACGGGATATGGCCCGGAGGACCGGCGAAGCTAGGAAGGCCCGGGCGGCATGTCAAGCACGCGCCTGCGATGCGAGCCACACCCACACCTGCCGCATCGCCCACAGGTCGTCGGCATTGTAGCGCGCCACCTCGGCGAGCAACCGCTCGCGCTCGGCGGGGTCGGGGGTCGCGCGGGCGCGATGGACCTGCGCGGTGGACCACGCCGCGTCGGCGTCGGGGTTCGACCACCGGAAGCCGAGCCAGCGGGCCACGAACTTGACCGACGTGGAGCGGAGCGGGAGACGCACGCAGCGGTCCAACTCGCGATGCAGGTCGAACGTCGCGCCCGGCGCGCGCATGCGCTCGACGAGGTCCGCGGGCGCGCCGTGGCGGGCGACGTAGCGCTCGACCCACATCGGCTCGGCCTGGTGCCAGTGCACCCAGACCGCGTCGGGATGCGCCGCGAACACGGCCGCGGCGCGGGCCACGAACCGCCGCCAGGCGACGAGGTCGCCCGCGGGCGTCAGCTCGGCGAGGATCGGCTCGAACACCGGCTCGGGCGCGGGATCGCCGTCGCGGCCCGCCGGCTCGACCGACAGTCCCCACAGGTAGACCGGGACCTCGGCGCGCTCGCCGTCGGCGTCCGCCTCGACGTCGAACCACACCGGCGTGCGCCCGCGCGGCAGCGCCGGCGGCCGGAGCCACACCGGCCCGCCCGTGGACCACGCCCGCGCCTCGGCGAGCAGCCGCGGGGCCGCCTCGCGCAGCGCGCGGTGCTCGAAGTTCTCCGGCGCCCGCGCGGCGAGCTCGTCGAACGTGCGCACGCCCTCTGCGCGCAGAAGCCGCGCGCGCGTGCGGTCCGCGGACGGGAGCACTTCGACCCGCCGCCCGGCCTCGGCGAGGTCCCAGCAGTGGTCGTAGTGGGCGCAGCGCTGGCAGTGCGAGTGAGGCAGCAGCACGTCCGGCTCGCGCGGCTCGGCGAGGAGCGCGGCGGCGCGCGCGGCGAGCTCGCCCAGCTCGCCGTCCGGCTCGGGTTCGACGCGGGTCACCTCACCCAGCCCGTTCACGACCTCGAGCCGCGCCACCTCGAGCCCGGTGAGCTCGCGCGCGAGCAGGGCCGCGAACGAGAGCCGCACGCGGTTCGCGCGCACGCGCTCGGGCCGGTGCGAGAGCCGCACGTCGCGCACCACCAGCGCGTCGCCCTCGCGCAGCAGGAACGCGGGCGTGGCCGCGCGCGCGCCGTCGGCCGAGAGCAGCACGGGTCGCCGGAGCGGGCGGCGCGTCGTGCGCAGGAGGCGCAGCGTCTCGGCGGCCGCCTGCTCGAACGGGACCCCGGCCCCGAGCAGCGGACCGGCCACGCCGGAGAGCGAGGCGGCGACCCGCTCCTCGAGCGCGCGGCTCCGCTCGCCGAGCACGCCGTCGTGCTCGCTCCGCCCGGCGCGCGGCGCGCGCGAGCGCTCGGTGAGCCACAGCTTCCGCTCGCAGTCCAGGAGCCGGAGCAGCGAGGTCTGCGCG
>CAZSQX010000058.1:0-1918 GCA_964609125.1 uncultured bacterium | reverse complement strand
GCGAGCGGGAAGTTCCACGGCGGGATCACCGCGCCCACGCCGAGCGGCAGGTAGACCATCGTATCGCGCTCCCCGGGCATCTGCGTAAGCGGCGGGGGCGCGTCGTAGCGCAGCATCTCGCGCGCGTAGTACTCCATGAAGTCGATGGCCTCGGCCGTGTCGGCGTCGGCCTCGGCCCAGCTCTTGCCGATCTCGAGCGTCATCCACGCCGAGAAGTGGTGCCGGCGCTCCTTCATGCGCTTCGCCGCCTCGAGCAGGTACGCGGCGCGCTCCGCCGCCGGAACTCGCGACCAGCTCCGGAACGCGGCGAACGCGGCCTCCACCGCCTGCGCGGCCTGCTCGCGGGTCGCGGACTGGAACCGGCCGAGCACCTCCGACGGCTTCGACGGGTTCGTGCTGTCGAACGTCCTCGCGCCCTTCAGCCGCTCGCCGCCGATCACGAGCGGGTATTCCGTGCCGGCGGTGGCGCGGACGGCGGCCAGCGCCTTCTCGTAGGCGGCGCGTTGTTCCGGCTGGGAGAAGTCCACGTAGGTGGTGGGCGAGTAGGCGGGGAGCGCGGCCGCGTTGGCGGGCGCGATCCGCCCGGCGAGGGTGCTGCTCATGGATGGCCTCCGGCGGATGGTCGTGCGGGCCCCGGTCCGGACGACTCCGGGCGCCCTCGCGCGGGCGTGCGTCGCCGCGCGGGGTCGGGGACGCGGGATGGTCGGTTTCGCGCGGGCAGTGTAGCCGAGTGCGGCCGCTATCGCAGGAACGGGATGCGCACGGCGGCGGTGCGGCCGCCGCTCTCCACGAACGCCAGATACATGCCCGGACCGGCCTTCGTCCCCGCTCCGGTGCGGCCGTCCCAGGCGAGCGGGAACTCGCTCCCGGCCGGCGCGGCTCCGTCCCACAGCGTGCGCAACGTGCGCCCCGCGACGTCGAGGACGCGCACGCGCACCGGGCCGGTGGCCGCGATGCGCAGCTCGGCGCTGCCCACCGCCGGCGAGCGCACGAGGCGCAGCGACGGCGACCCGCCGGGAGGCACCCCCAGCGAGCCGGGCCCGCGGATGCGGCCGATCGAGCCCGTGCCGGGCGCGAAGTCCACGCCCTGGCGGCAGAACCAGAGCGCCCCGTCGTGGCCGACCCGCCAGTCGCTCACCTGCCGGAACCCCGTTCCCCACGCGGTGGTCGTGGGCTGGCCGGCGACGGGTGGGGCGAGGTACCAGGTGCCGCCCGAGTCCTCGAGCCGGCGCAGCACGCCCGAATAGTAGTCGTTGGCGAACAGGTCGCCGTCGTGGTCGGCGGGCCAGTTGTGCGCGCCCCCCGCACGCCGGCGGTAGAAGCCGGCCGAGACGATCGAGGCGCCGCCCGCCTGACCCGTGCGGTCGTAGTCGTGGACGGGCGCGACGAGCCCCGGCGGCGCCGGCGCACAGTCTGCGGCGAAGCGGCCGGCCGCCGTGCCCTCGAGGTACGGCCAGCCGAAGTTGGCGCCGAGCGGCGCGGCGCCGCCGGGCGGCAGCTGAGCCGATGGCGCCCGCAGGTCGAGCGGGACCGGGACGGGTGGCTGGAGCAGGTCCAGCTCCTCGCGCTGGAAGTCCCCGACGTCGCCGATCGCGAGCGTGCCGAAGGCCGGGTCCACCTGGAGCCGGAACGGGTTCCGGAGGCCGAAGCAGGCGACGAGCCGGAAGTTCGAGTCGGGCGAGGTGGCGAACGGATTGTCGGGCGGGGTGAGCTGGGCGCGGAACGCGCTCCCCGGGACCAGCGTCTCGACCGCGAAGCCGTCGGGGACGGCCTGCGCGCGAGCCCGCGGGGCCGGGAGCAGCAGGCCTCCGGCGGCGAGCGCGAGGCCGAGGACGAGGAGGAGCCGCCCCATCGGCCGAGCATAGCCCCGCCGGCACCGCTCGCGCACGAGCTTTGACTGTCGGGGGTTCGCCTGACA
>CAZSQX010000057.1:0-2669 GCA_964609125.1 uncultured bacterium | reverse complement strand
CTACGACGAGGACGTCAACGTCTACCTCGCCCACCTGCTCCACTCGTTCATCAACCCCGAGTACGTGGAGCAGTCGCGCAAGTTCCTGTCGAAATACGACACCGACGTGCTGCGCCGGCTGACCTCGGCCACGGACGCCCGGCTCAAGTACCAGATCTACAAGACCAACGCCGACTTCCTGCTGGTCTCGATCGGGATCTTCGACAACCCCGCCATGGCCAGCGCCTCCCGCGTCCGGGTCCAGCCGAGCGAGGAGGCCTACATCGGCCGGGGGAAGACCTACTACCACTTCGCCTACACCTACTCGCAGCAGATGCACCGGAAGAACGCCGGCGTCTCGGACGTGCTGGAGAAGCTCTCGAACGGGTTCGAGAAGTACCTGCGCATCCTGTCCCACATGCGCGGCGAGTACCTGGACCTGATGAAGCGCTTCTCGCAGGGCGAGGTCTACCACCTGGAGCGCTCGGTGGACGAGCACGCCCAGCAGGAGCTGCTGCGGGTGAAGCAGGACGAACTGCTCGAGCTCTACACCGCCTGGCGCGAGCGCCGCGACTCCGAGACCGAGGAGAGCCTCGAGCGCGTGGTGGGCGAGATCCGGGCCATCAACCCGTCGTTCAAGTTCGAGCTGCCGCGCTCATGAGGCACGGCGGGCCGGGCACCCCGTCCCGCGGCTTCCGCCGCGGGTACCCGTGGGCACTCGTCGGGGGCACCCGCCGCGGAAGCGGCACGACCGGGCGCGGGCCCGGCGATCCAAGGTAACCACCTTTTTCGCCACCGACCGTCCAGTCGCGGGCGATTCGCGCGGGCCCCGGACGAGATCCGGGGCTCGTCGCTTTGGGGGGCTTCAGGCCGGCTGCAGCTCCGGAGCGCGGCTCCAGCTCCTGGGCGCGTCCCACTCGCGTTCGGGGAGCCTCCCCGCGAGCACCGCCTCGCACCAGTCGCCCGGCACGGCCCAGACCACGTCCAGCTCGCCCGAGAGCGGGTCGAGCCGGGCGCCGTAGACCGGGTGGCCCCAGTGCGGGCTCGCGAGGCCGGGCGCGGTGCGCGTGCGCAGGCAGGCGAGCCAGCGCCGGGCGCGCTGGACGACCAGCTCCGGCGTGTCGCCGTGCTCGCGGGCGAGCGCCAGGTGGTGCTCGGAGCCGAACGCCCACAGGCACATCGCCGGCGAGCCCAGGTAGCGGAGCCAGCCCTCCGGCGTCTCGGCCACCGGCGCCATGCGCGGCACCAGCACCCCGCGCAGCGTCTCGAAGAACTCCCGGCCCCAGCGGCGCGCCGCGTCCGCCCCGACGCTCGGACCCGCGACCCCGCGGCCCGGCGGGACCGCCGCCCCCATGCGTCTCCTCGCCGTCTGCTCGATCATCAACCGCATCACGGAGAGTCCTGGTCGGGTTCCGGTGGGCCGCATGGTCGCCTCCTCTCGGGAAGGTGCGGGGCAACCGGCCGAAGGCCGGGTTCGAGCGGATGCAGCGTTCGAGCTTCGCCGGGCGTCGTGAGCCGCGCGTCCCCGCACGGCACCCCGCTCAGCGGACCTCGTAGTTCGGGGCCTCCTTGGTGATCTTCACGTCGTGCGGGTGGCTCTCGCGCAGGCCCGCGCCGCTCAGGCGCACGAAGCGCGTCTTCGTGCGGAGCTCCTCGATGGTGGCGGCGCCACAATACCCCATCCCGGCGCGCAGGCCGCCGATCAGCTGGTACACGGTCGCGGCGAGCGGGCCCTTCAGCGGCACGCGGCCCTCGATGCCCTCGGGGACGAGCTTGGAGAGCTCGTCGGTGGTGTCCTGGAAGTAGCGCTCCCGGCTCCCGCGGGCGTCGGCCATGGCGGAGAGCGAGCCCATGCCGCGGTAGACCTTGTACTGCCGGCCCTCGTAGAGCACGACCTCGCCGGGGCTCTCCTCGGTGCCGGCGAACATGCCGCCGAGCATCACCGTGTGGCCGCCCGCGGCGAGCGCCTTGACCAGGTCGCCCGAGTACTTGATGCCGCCGTCGGCGATGACCGGCACGTCGGTGCCCTCGAGCGCCTTCGCGGCCTCGAGCACGGCCGTCACCTGCGCCATGCCGGCGCCGGTCACGACGCGCGTGGTGCAGATCGCACCCGGGCCCATGCCCACCTTCACGGCGTCGGCACCGGCGTCGGCCACGGCCCTCGCACCTTCGCCCGTGCCCACGTTCCCGGCCACGAGCTGGGCGTCGGGGAGCACGGCCTTGAGCTTCCGCGTCGCCTCGAGCACCGCGGCCGAGTGCCCGTGCGCGCTGTCCACGACCAGCGCGTCCACGCCGGCGCGCACCAGCTCCTGCGCGCGCTCGAGGTAGTCGCCCGCGGCGCCCACCGCGGCCGCCACGCGCAGGCGCCCGAGCGAATCCTTGCAGGCGTGCGGGTGCTTGATGCGCTTCTCGATGTCCTTCACGGTGATCAGGCCCTTGAGCATCATCTTCTCGTCCACCACCGGCAGCTTCTCGATCCGGTGCTTGGCGAGGATGGCGCGCGCCGACTCGAGCGTGGTCCCGACCGGCGCGGTGATGAGCTTCGCTCGCGTCATCACCTCGGTGACGCGCAGAGTGTGGTCGTCCTCGAAGCGCAGGTCGCGGTTGGTGAGGATGCCCACCAGCTTCCCGCCCTCGGTGATGGGCACGCCGGAGATGTGGAAGCGCGCCATGATGGCGTGCGCCTCGGC
>CAZSQX010000056.1:0-2823 GCA_964609125.1 uncultured bacterium | reverse complement strand
GTCACGCACAGCATCTGCACGCTGGAGTTCGTGCCGCACCGCCCGCTCTACGACTGGCTGCTGGAGTCCCTCGCGCTGCCCCGCCCGGTCCCGCACCAGTACGAGTTCGCTCGCCTGAACCTCACCCACACGCTCATGAGCAAGCGCCGGCTGCTGCGGCTGGTGCGCGAGGGCCATGTCGCGGGCTGGGACGACCCGCGCATGCCGACGATCTCCGCCATGCGCCGGCGCGGCTACCCGGCCGCGGCCCTGCGCGACTTCGCCGAGCGCGTCGGCGTGGCGCGCCGCGAGAACCGCGTCGAGCTGGCGCTGCTCGAACACTGCGTGCGGGAGGAGCTCAACCGGACCGCGCAGCGTCGGATGGCGGTTCTGCAGCCGCTCAAGGTGGTGCTCGAGGACTTCCCCGCGGACCGCGTGGAGGAGGTCGAGTTGCCGAACAACCCGGAGGACCCGGCGGCCGGCTCGCGGCGGGTGCCGTTCGCGCGCGAGCTGTGGATCGAGCGCGACGACTTCCGCGAGTCGCCGCCGCCCAAGTACTTCCGCCTGAGCCCGGGCGTCGAGGTGCGCTTGCGCGGCGCCTACTTCATCCGCTGCACGGGCGTCGTGCGCGACCCGGCCACGGGCGAGGTCTCGGAGGTGCGCGCGACGTACGACCCCGCCACGGCGGGCGGGAACGCGCCGGACGGGCGCAGGGTCAAGGCGACGATCCACTGGGTCTCGGCGCGCCACGCACGGGACGCGGAGGTGCGCCTCTACGACACGCTGTTCACGAACGAGGACCCCGACGACGTGCCGGAGGGCTCCGACTTCACGGCGGGCCTGAACCCGGCGTCTCTCGAGGTGCGCACGGGATGCAAGCTGGAGCCGGCGCTCGCGTCGCTCGAGCCGGGGACGACGGTCCAGTTCGAGCGGCTCGGCTACTTCACGCTGGATGCGCGCGAGTCGCGACCGGGTTCGCCGGTGTTCCTGCGCACGGTGACGCTCAAGGACGCGTGGGCCCGCATGGAGAAGCGGCGCGACTGATCCGCCGGCCGGGTCGTTTGTGCGGCCGGCACCAGTTGTCCGAGAATCGAACGCGGCCGCCGGAGACCACGCCCCGACCATGCCAAGATCGATCCCGCGACCCCTCGCCCTGCTGCTGGCGCTCCCGCTGGTGGCGTCCGGCGGCTCTCGCGCGACCCGGGCGGACGAGCCCGCGCGCGAGCTGGTCGTGCTGTCCACCGCGGATCTCAAGGGCCGCACGAGCCCGTGCGGCTGTCACACGCCCAGGGGCGGCTTCGCGCGGATCGGTGCTGCGCTCGACAGCGTGCGCGCCTCGCGCGCGGCCATGGTCTACGTGGACGCGGGCGGCTCGTTCCCCGAGACGGACGGCCGCACGGACCTGGCCGACTTCATGTTCCGCATGCTCGGCGGCCTGGAGCCCGCGGCGGTGGGCGTGGCGCCGCGCGATCTGCGGCACGGCCCGGCGTTCCTGCGCGAGCTGGCCGCCGCCTCGGGCCTCCCGGTCCTGTGCGCGAACCTGGTCGAGCGCGCGGGCGGCCGGCCGCTCTTCCCCTCGAGCCGGATCGTGGAGGCGCGGGGCGTGCGCGTCGGACTGTTCGCGCTCCTCGGCGAGCGCTTCGACCTCGGACCCGCCCGCGACTCGCTGCAGGTCACCGATTCCGAAGCCGCCGCCCGGGCGGCGGTGGCCTCACTCCGCGCCCGCGGAGCGCAGGTGGTGGTGCTGCTCTCGCAGCTCGGCAAGGTGGGCGCCGAGGACCTCGCCACGGCCGTGCCGGGGATCGACGCGGTCGTGCTCGGGCACGACATCCCGGTCTACGAGCGCGGACGCCGCGTGGGCGGGGCGCTCCTCAGCTACGCGGGCGAGATGGGCCAGCACCTGGGCGTCGTCACGGTCACGCTCGACGACGCCGGCCGCCCGGAGGGTGGCGACCTCCAGGTGCGCTCCCTCGGTCCCGAGGTGCGAGAGGAGCCGGGACTCCTCGCACGGGTGAAGGCCTTCGAGGACGCCTACAACGAGCGCATGCGCAAACAGCAGCTCGCCGCGCAGGCGGGAGCCGATCTCGAGGCCGACCCCGTGGACCGGTTCGTCGGCGCGCAGGTCTGCGCCCGCTGCCACGTGCGCGAGACGGAGCAGTGGCGCACGACGGCGCACTCGCTCGCGTGGGAGACGCTCGTGCGCGAGAAGAAGGACGCCACCCCCGAATGCATCCCCTGTCACGTCGTGGGCTGGCAGCAGCCGGGCGGCTTCCGCAGCCCGGCGCAGACCCCGCACCTCGTGGACGTCCAGTGCGAGAGCTGCCACGGCATGGGGACGCGCCACGAGGAGGGCTGGCTCGCCTCGCTCGGCGAGGCCACGTGCGTCCGCTGCCACCAGGGCGAGCACGACCCCGAGTTCGAGTACGCGGTCCGCCTCCCGCTCGTCTCTCACGGCAACACGAGCGGGGAGTCCATCCGCAACGTGAAGGCGCGCCGGGGCGCGATGGGTGGCGGCGCCGGGCACTGAAGGCCGGGGCTCGCGCCGCCGCGCGCCGCTCCGCCCCGGACCCTTCAGCGGCCCGGCGGAAGCCGGCGGGCCAGCACCTGGGCGGCCTGCGTGAGCGAGGGGTCGCCCGGCGCCTCGCGCAGGCCGCGCTCGACCACCTCGCGCGCCCGCGCCAGGTCGCCGGCGGTGAACAGGATCTGCGCCTCGAGGTCGTAGGCGCGCGCGTCGCGCGGGAACTCGCGCTGGGCCGCACGAAGCTGGCCGAGCGCCTCGGCGGCCCGCCCCGTGGTGCGCCCCGAACGCGCGGACACGAGCAGGGCCTCGAGGCGCGCGGGCCC
>CAZSQX010000055.1:0-4454 GCA_964609125.1 uncultured bacterium | reverse complement strand
CGGCGTCACGCTCGGCGAGTACTGCGTCCTCGGCCCGAACGTGACGCTCGGCGACGGCTGCCGCGTGGGCCACCACGTCGTGATCCACTCCGACACCGTCGTGGGCGCGAACGTCCGCATCGACGACCACGCCACGCTCGGCAAGCTGCCGATGCGCGCGGCGAACTCGGCCACCACGAAGGAGCAGGAGCTGCCTCCGCTCGCCGTGGGCGAGCTGTCCATCGTGGGCACGGGCGTGGTGCTCTACCGGGGCGCCGCGATCGAGGGCAAGGTGCTCATGGCCGACCTGAGCACCGTGCGCGAGAACGTCACCGTGGGCCGCGGCACCATCGTCGGCCGCGGCGTGACGATCGAGAACTTCTGCAGCGTGGGCCGCTACTGCAAGCTCGAGAGCGAGGCCTACCTGTGCGCCTACTCCACGCTCGAGGACCGCGTGTTCGTGGCCCCGGGCGTGGTCACCTCGAACGACAACTTCGTGGGGCGCACGCAGGAAAGGTTCAAGCACTTCAAGGGTGTCACCGTGAAGAAGGGCGGCCGGATCGGCGCCGGCAGCGTCACGCTGCCGGGCGTCGTCATCCACGAGGACGGCCTGGTGGCCGCCGGCTCGACGGTCACGAAGGACGTTCCCGCCCGCACCATCGTGATGGGCAAGCCCGCGCGCGAGTGGCGCCCGGTGCCCGTGGAGCAGCTGCTCGAGAACCAGGGCTGGGTGGACGCCTGAGCCCGCGAGGAGACCAGACCCCGATGCCGACCCAGACGACGATCAAGGTGCCGCTGCTCGACCTGCGCGCCCAGTACGACACCATCCGGCCCGAGATCGACGACGCCGTCCGCCGCGTCATGGAGAGCTGCCACTTCATCGGCGGCCCGGAGGTGAGCGCGCTCGAGGAGGAGGTCGCGCGCTACTCGCGCACGCCGCACGCGGTGGCCTGCGCCTCGGGCACCGACGCGCTGCTGATCGCGATGTGGACGCTCGGGATCGGCCCCGGCGACGAGGTCATCTCGCCGGCCTACTCGTTCTTCGCCACCGCCGGGACCATCGCCAACAACGGCGCCACCCCGGTGTTCGTGGACGTGGACCCGCGCACCTACAACCTCGACCCGCACCGGCTCGAGGCCGCGATCACGCCGAGGACCAAGGCCGTCGTGGCGGTGTCGCTGTTCGGCCAGTGCTGCGACCTGCCCGCGCTCCAGGCGCTGTGCGACAAGCACCAGCTCTACCTCATCGAGGACGCCGCCCAGTCCATCGGCTCGGAGTGGGAGGGACGCCGCTCGGGCTCGATGTGCGACTTCGGGACATTCTCCTTCTTCCCGTCCAAGAACCTGGGAGGCGCCGGCGACGGCGGCATGATCGTGACCGGGAACGCCGAGCTGGCCGAGAAGGCGCGGCTCCTGTGCAACCATGGCGCGAAGCCCAAGTACCACCACTCGCTGGTCGGCACCAATTCGCGCCTCGACGCGCTCCAGGCCGCCATCCTGCGCGTGAAGCTCAAGCACCTGGACCGCTGGAGCGAGCAGCGCGCGAAGAACGCCGCGCTCTACGACGCGCTGTTCGAGGGCTCGCGCGTCGGGCGCCCGTACCACGACCGGCGCACGCGCCACATCTACAATCAGTACGTGATCCGGGTGCCGCGCCGCGACGAGCTGAAGAAGCACCTGGCCGAACGCAACATCGGCTGCGAGATCTACTACCCGGTGCCGCTGCACCTCCAGAAGTGCTTCGCGCACCTGGGCTACAAGGCCGGCGACATGCCGCACTCGGAGGCCGCCGCGATCGAGACGCTGGCGCTCCCGATCTACCCCGAGCTGACGGAGGAGCAGATCCGCCACGTGGCCCAGACGGTCCGCGAGTTCGTGGACCAGGGCTAGGCTTCACCCGGGGCGCGCGGCGCGCGCTCCGGCCGGGTGCGTGACGGGGGCGCGAGAACGCCCGGCACGGACCCCGCAGCGACAGTCGGACGCGAGAACGGACCGCATCGCCCTCCCGCCCTGGCGGCGGCGCGGTCCCGGTGGTCTCCAGCAGACCGCGGCGCCGGTCCCCTCCGGCGCACGCGCGGATCGGTCCCATGGCCGAGACGAGCCGGGAACGGCTGAGCGCGATCATGCGCCGGGCCGAGGAGGTGCGCGGACTGTCGCCGCCGGCGGCCACCGCCGGCCCCGGCGCGCCCGCCGCGGCGGATTCGCTCGTGCCGCTCCTCGGCCAGCTCGTGGACGACCTCGAGCAGAGCCATCGCCGGCTGATCGAGGCCGAGGTCCAGCTGGTCTCGCTGCGCGAGGTCGCCGGCACGCTCGCCGGCACGCGCGACGCCGCGGATGCCACGCGGCTCGTCACCCGCTACCTGCGCGACGTGCTGGGGCTGGACCAGGTCGGGCTCCTGCTCGTGGACCGCGAGCGCGGCGTGCTGACCGGGACCTGGGCCTGGACCGGAGGGCTCGAACCGGTCGAGCTTTCGCTCGTGGAAGGCTCGGGGGCGGCCGTGGACGCGCTGTGGCGGGACCGCACGGTCGGGTCCGGGGAACCCGGAACGGGCCCGGCGCTCCGCCTGGACGGAGCGCACCCGCTCGCCCCGGTGTTCGCGGTCCACGCGGGCTTCCTCTGCGTGCCGCTGGCGTCCGCCAGCGCGCCGCGCACGTCGCCCGCGCGCATGGGCTGCCAGCCGTGCGCGGTGGGAGAGCCGGGGGCAGGAGAGGACGCCGCGCCCGGCGGGGCGCGGCTCGAGCGCCGCCGCGCCTGCGTCGCGTGCGCGGGGCTCCCGCTCCTCGGCGTGCTCGCCGTGGCGCGCGACCCGGGCTCGGCGGAGCCCGAGGGCGAGCGCGCGCGCATCGAGTCGGTCGCACTCACACTCGCGCCCATGGTCGAGAACGCCCGGCTCGTCCACGAGCTCACGCGCAGCCGGCGCTTCCTCGCCGACGTGCTGGATTCGATGCCGAGCGCCCTCCTGGCCGTGGCGCCCGACGGGCGCGCGCTGAGCCTCAATCGCACCGCACAGGAGCTGCTCGCCCTGGAGGAGGAGGGCGCGCGCGGGCGGCCGGTGCGCGAACTGCTCGGCGAGTCGGGAGACGAACTCCTCGCCGGCACGCTCGCCACCGGCCGCCCGGTCTCGCGCCAGGAGACCGTGCTCCGCCCGCCCGCGCGCGCGCCGCTTCCGGTGCGGCTCACGACCTCGCAGCTCCGGGACGGCGAGGGCCGCGCTTACGGCGCGATCGCCACGTTCCTGGACCTCACGCCGCTCAAGGCGGCCGAGGAGCGCGCCCGGCAGCTCGACCAGCTCGCCGCGCTCGGCCGGTTCACGTCCAGCGTGGCGCACGAGATCCGCAACCCGCTCACCGGCATCGGCATGGGGGTCCGCCGCCTCGCGCGCTCGCTCGCCGACCGGCCGGCCGAGGCCGAGCACGTGGCGTTCGTCCTCGACGAGATCCGGCGGCTCGACCGCATCGTCCAGGAGCTGTTCGACATCACCCACCCGCGGCGCCTGGACCTGGCCGCCCGGCCGCTCGAGAGGACGCTCGAGCTCGCCGAGCTCTCGCTCGCGGCCGTGTTCGAGGAACGCGGGGTGCGCGTGGAGCGCCAGATCGAGGCCGGCCTGCCGCCGGTCCCGCACGACGCCGACCAATTGCGGCAGGTGTTCATCAACCTGCTCAAGAACGCGGCCGAGGCCTCGCCGCGGGGGAGCGCGATCCGCGTCCGCCTGTCGCGCCAGGCCGAGCCCGCCCCGGCCGTCGTCATGACCGTGGCCGACGACGGCTGCGGCATGGACGCCGAAACGCAGGCCACGCTGTTCGAGCCGTTCTTCACCACCAAGCCCAAGGGCACCGGGCTCGGGCTCTACGTCACCCACGACATCGTCCAGCGGCACGGCGGCACGCTCCGCGTCACGAGCGCGCCCGGCGCCGGCGCCACGTTCACTGTGCAACTCCCACTCGTCCCGCACGGAGGTCCGCGATGAGCAAGGCCAACATCCTGGTGGTGGAGGATCAGGATTCGATCCGCCACTTCGTCGTCAAGGCGCTCGAGGACGAGGGCCACGCCGTGCGCGGCGTGGGCAGCGTGCGCGAAGCGCGCGCGGCGCTCGAGCGCGAGATGCCCGACCTGGCGTTCCTCGACCTCAAGCTCCCCGACGGGAGCGGCATGGAGCTGCTGCGCGAGATGAAGCGCATCCAGCCCGAGATGGTCGTGGTTCTGATGACCGCGTTCGGCGAGCTGGAGACCGCCGTCGAGGCCATGAGCGCCGGCGCCTACTGGTTCATGAAGAAGCCGTTCGAGCAGGAGGAGCTGCTGGCGCTGACGGGGCGGGCGCTGGAGTCGCAGCGCCAGTGGCTCGAGCTCCGGCGCCTGCGGAACGTGGCCTTCAGCGACGAGGACTACCTGCACTCCTCGAGCCCGGCGATGCAGGAGGCGTACGCGATCGCCGAGCAGGTCGCGCGCGGTGAGACCACCAGCGTGCTGATCGAGG
>CAZSQX010000054.1:0-5408 GCA_964609125.1 uncultured bacterium | reverse complement strand
ACCGCTTCATGTCGCAGAATAAGTATTATGTAAACCTACGCGCGTGGCGAGCCCGAGGGCCCTCGCAGGATCCTGTGCCCCAAGGACGCCTTGCCCCAGGCGGACCTCCCCACCCCCGTCAGGCCTCGAGGCGCAGGCTCGGATCCGCAGCCCGGCCCACATCGCTCACGTCGCAGCCGGAGCGGGGATCGGGCGCCGGGACGCTCGCGTCCCGGGCCGACGCGCGCGCGTCAGCCCTCCGCCACCACCAGGTTCAGGAGCTTGTCCTTCACGTAGATGGCCCTGCGGATCGCGCCGCCGTTCACGTAGCGGCTGATCCGCGCGTCGGCGAGCGCGGCGGCCTGCACCTCCGCCTGCGCGCTCCCGCGCGGCAGGTCGAGCGTGGCGCGCAGCTTCCCGTTCACCTGCACCGCCACGGTGACCGTGTCGTCCACGCACATGGCCGGGTCGAACGGCGGCCACGGCGCGTAGGCCAGCGACTCCGCGTGGCCGAGACGCTGCCACAGCTCCTCGCCCAGGTGCGGCGCGAACGGCGACAGCAGCAGCACGAACGGCTCCAGCAGCCCGCGCGGGCGCGCCGGCTGCTTCATGACCTCGTTCACGAACACCATCATCTGGGCGATCGCGGTGTTGAACTTCAGGGCCTCGACGTCCTCGGTGACCTTGCGGATGGTGCGGTGCAGCACGCGCTCGATCTCGCCCCCGGCCGCGCCCTCGCTCACCGCCAGCGAGCCGTCCTCGTTCACGTAGAGCCGCCAGACGCGGTCCAGGAAGCGCGAGATGCCCTCGACGCCCTTGGTGCTCCACGGCTTCATCGCCTCGAGCGGCCCCATGAACATCTCGTAGATCCGCAGCGCGTCGGCGCCGTACTCGTCCACCATGTCGTCGGGGCTCACGACGTTACCCCACGACTTGCTCATCTTGCGATTGTCCTCGCCCAGGATGGTGCCCTGGTGGACGAGCTTCAGGAACGGCTCGGGCGTGCTCACCACGCCGATGTCGAACAGCACCTTGTGCCAGAACCGGGCGTACAGCAGGTGCAGCACCGCGTGCTCGGCGCCGCCCACGTAGAGGTCCACCGGCAGCCAGTACCGCTCCTTCGCCGGGTCCACGAGGCGCTCGGGGTTCGTCGGGTCCAGGAAACGCAGGTAGTACCAGCACGAGCCCGCCCACTGCGGCATGGTGTTGGTCTCGCGGCGCGCGGCCCTGCCGGTGGCCGGGTCGGTCGTGCTCACCCAGTCCGCGAGGTTCGCGAGCGGCCCCTCGGTGCTGCCCGTGGGCTTGAAGTCGGCGGACTCGGGCAGCCGCACCGGCAGCATCTGTTCGGGCAGCGCCCGCGGCTCGCCGTCCACCCAGACCACCGGGATGGGCTCGCCCCAGTAACGCTGGCGCGAGAACAGCCAGTCGCGGAGCTTGTAGTTGACCGCCTTCCGTCCGATGCCCCTCGACTCGAGCCACGACGTGACCTTCGGGATGGCGTCTGCGGGCGGGAGACCGTCGATCGAGAACGAGCCGTCGGGCGTGGTGGAGTTCACGACCCTGCCCGCGCCGTTCTCTGTGAACGCCGCCTGGGTCACGTCCCCCCCGCTTACGACCTCGCGGATGGGGAGCCGGTACGCGCGCGCGAACTCCCAGTCACGCTCGTCGTGTCCCGGCACGGCCATGATGGCGCCCGTCCCATAGCTCATGAGCACGTAGTCCGCGATCCAGACGGGCAGCTTCTCGCCGTTCACGGGATTCACCGCGTAGCCGCCGGTGAACACGCCCGACTTGTGCTTCTCCTCCTGGCGGGCGAGGTCGCTCTTGTGGGCGGTCGCCTCGCGGTAGGCGCGTACCTCGGCGGCGCGCTCCGGCGTGGTGATCGCATCCACGAGCGGATGCTCCGGCGCCAGCACCATGTACGTGGCGCCGAACAGAGTGTCGGGGCGCGTCGTGAAGATGCGCAGCTTCGCGTTCAGGCCGGCGAGCGGGAACTCGACCTCGGCCCCGATCGAGCGCCCGATCCAGTTCTTCTGCATCTCAAGCGTGCTCGCCGGCCAGTCCACGAGCTGCAGGTCGTCGAGCAGCCGGTCGGCGTAGGCGGTGATCTTCAGGACCCACTGGCGCATGGGCTTCCGGACGACCTCGTAGCCGCCGACCTCGGACTTCCCGTCCACGACCTCCTCGTTGGCCAGCACCGTGCCCAGCTCGGGGCACCAGTTCACCGGCACCTCGGCCACGTAGGCGAGGCCGCGCTCGTGCAGCTTCAGGAAGATCCACTGGGTCCAGCGGTAGTAGTCGGGGTCGGTGGTGTCCACCTCGCGGTCCCAGTCGTGCGACAGCCCCACGCGCCGCATCTGGCGGCGGAAGTTGGCGATGTTCTCCTGCGTCGTCTTCGCCGGGTGGATGCCGGTCTTGACCGCGTACTGCTCGGCCGGGAGGCCGAACGCGTCCCAGCCGGTCGCGTGCAGCACGTTGAAGCCGCGCATGCGCTTGAACCGGGACACGATGTCGGTGGCGGTGTAGCCCTCGAGGTGGCCCACGTGGAGTCCGCTGCCCGAGGGGTAGGGGAACATGTCCAGGCAGTAGAACTTGGGTCGCGCCGGGTCCTCGGCCGCGCGGAACGTCTTCCGCTCGACCCAGTACCGCTGCCAGCGCGGCTCGATCTCGGCGAAGGGGTAATGCCTGCTCATGCGGGAGCCCTGTCCTCGGACGTGGACACGGGAAGATAGCGGCTCGCCGCGCGGGCGTCACGGCACTCCGGGATGCGGACGCGGCGGGCGCACGCGGGACGGCTCAGCCCGCGCACACCTCGCGCGTCGCCTGCTCGAGCGCGCTTCGGGCGTCCACGCGGCCGCCCTTCCAGGCGGCCTCGGCGCGGTAGACGGCGTCCATCGCGCGCACGAGCTGCGCGGGGCGGCGGCGCCGGGCGAGTGCCTGCGAAGCGGCGCGCCACTTGGCCCAGCCGTACGGGCTCGTGGCCAGGGAGATCGTGGAGCTGACCAGGTGGCCGAGCGCCCACATCACGGAACCCTCGTCCTCCCCCGCCGCCAGCACGCGCTCGAGCTTGAGCGCGGCCCGCGGGGCGTCGCCTTCGGCGATCGCGAGCAGGAGCTCCAGCAGATCCGCGCCCACGCGCGGCGCGGTGAGCGCGGCGACCTGCTCGAGGCCGACGTTCCCGCCCTCGCCCGCGAGCAGCGCCAGCTTGCCGGCCTCGTTCAGGAACGCGAGCGATTCGTGCTCGCAGGTCTCGAGCAGCGCCTCGAGCGTGCCGGGGCCGGCGGCGCAGCCGAGCGCGGCGAGGCGCCGCCTCCCCCACTCGAGCAGGGCCGGCTCGTCCGGGGGCTGCGCGTCCATGCGCACGGCGCACGCCGCGCGCAGCGGCTCGAGCGTCTTGCGCGCGGAGTCGGACGCGGTCTCCACGAGCACCAGGCACGAGCCGCCGGCGGGCCGGCCGAGCCCCGCGGCGAGCGCGGCCACGCGCTTCTCGCTCCGGCCCAGGTCCTCCACCTCGAGCACCACGATCAGCTCGCGCGGCGAGAACAGCGACACGGTCTGGTACGCGGCGAGGATCGCGTCCACGCCCTGCTCGTCGGGGCGCATGACGCGCGCCGCGGGCGCCTCGGGCACGGCGGCCGACCAGGCGCGGCGGAACTCGGCGAGGAACGCGGCCTTCACGGCCTCGTCGGGGCCCTCGACGTACACCGTGGCCGGGAACTCGCCGGCGGCGAGGCGCTCGAGCAGCGCCAGCGGGGCGACGGGGGCGCCGGCGCGGGCGCGCGGCGCGCGCGGGCCGGCCGCGCCCGCGCGCTTCGCCACGGGTCGCGCCGCCGGTGCCGTGCCCGCCGAGGTCTCCGTCTCCGTGCGTCGCCCGGCGGGTCGCCCGGTGCGGGAAGCCGGGCCACCCGCCGGCTCCGCAGGCGGGCTACCAGCCCTCGACGCTGCGGCTGAGGATCTCGTCGGCGATCTTCTCGATGGCTTCTTTGCGTCCATCCAGGTCGGTCTTCGCGGTCTGTCCGGGGACGTCCTGCACGTAGTAGTTGGCGCTCTTCACCACCTGGTCGCTCCACAGCTCGCGATTCTTGACCAGGTCCTTGAACGTGACCGTGACGCCGATGGTGATGCGGTACTCGTTCGCCTGCGCGCTGTTCGAGAACCCGAACACGGCGTTCTTGTACTGGGTCACGCGCCCGCGGATCACCGCGTTCGCGCTCCTCTCGTCCACGATCTTGAGGTGGTTGTCGCGCACGAACCGCTGGATGACGGCGTCCGTCAGCTCCTGCTCGAGCTGGGCCTCGGGCGTGCCGTTCTCGAACACCGGGATGGCCACGGTCTTCAGGTGCTGCGGGAGCAGCGCCGGGCTCGCGGTGTAACCGCAGCCGAGCGAAAGCAGGAGACCCGTGGCCGCGACCGCGGCCAGCGAGGCCGCGGCGAGACCACGGGTCCTGGCTTCACTGACCGTTCGTATGGCTCGGCTGCCCCTGCCGTTCGGCGTGGAGGTCGTAGAGCTTCATGCGATAGCGGAGCTTGTCACGCTTGAGGTTGAGGAGCTCCGCCGTGCGGCTCTGATTCCACTTCGTAGCATACGAGGCACGCACTATCAAGGCCCGCTCCAGCTCCTCGACGAGCGCCTCGAACGGGATGCCGGTGGACGGCATCACGCCGGTGAGCGCGTCGTCCACCCGCTGGCCGAGCGTGGCCTCGTCCGGTGTGCGCGG
Organism: uncultured bacterium; assembly: GCA_964609125.1. Taxonomy (GTDB): domain Bacteria; phylum Eisenbacteria; class RBG-16-71-46; order RBG-16-71-46; family RBG-16-71-46; genus JAIOPA01. The sequence goes on along the minus strand of CAZSQX010000054.1, from coordinate 711 downwards.
GCGCGGCGCCAGCCTCAGGTGGTGCGCCTCGAGCAGCTCGCCCTGCTCCAGCAGCACCGTGCGCTCCATCAGGTTCTTGAGCTCGCGGATGTTGCCGGGCCAGCTGTAGTCGAGCAGAACGCGCTCGGCGGACGCGGCGAATCCCCGGAACGGCTTGCGGAACTGCTTCGAGAACCGGTCCAGGAACAGCCGCGCCAGCGGCAGGATGTCCTCGCGGCGGTCGCGGAGCGGCGGGACGAGCAGCGGCACGACCTTCAGGCGGTAGTAGAGGTCCTCGCGGAACGCGCCCTCGCGCACGCGCTTCTCGAGGTCCTGGTTCGTGGCCGAGATGACGCGCAGGTTCACGGGCAGGTCCTTGGTGCCGCCCACGCGCCGGAGCGTCCGTCGCTCGAGCACGCGCAGCAGCTTCACCTGCAGCATCGGGGCCATCTCCCCGATCTCGTCCAGGAACAGTGTGCCGCCGTTCGCCATCTCCATGAGCCCGAGCTTCTGCGCCCGGGCGTCGGTGAACGCGCCCTTCTCGTGGCCGAACAGCTCGGACTCGAGCAGCTCGCTCGGGATGGCGGCGCAGTTGATCTCGATGAAGGCCTGCGAATGGCGGGCGCTCATGCGGTGGATGAGGTTCGCGAAGTACTCCTTGCCGGTGCCGCTCTCGCCCTCGATCAGCACGCTGGTGGTCTCACCGCGCGCGACCTGCTCGGCGATCGCGTA
>CAZSQX010000053.1:0-5472 GCA_964609125.1 uncultured bacterium | reverse complement strand
TGGAACTTCGAGGAACCCATCCGCTGTCAGATTAACTCACGACTACTTCAGATGAAGTGGGTGTGGCGAGCCTGATGCCGAAGCGGGGAGGCTAGGAGAGTGACGCGGGCATAGGCAAACGGCCCCGGATCGCGCGGTCCACTGCGCCGCCGACTCGCACTTCCTCGGCCCGCATCCACGGGCCCGCACTCGTCGTGGCCGGCCTCTCGGCGGGGGCATCGGGTCCCCTGCGAGGTCCGCTCGCGCGCCCGAACAAGGAGTCTCCCCGCCGGGAGGTGCCCCTTGACCCTTCGCGCCGCACGGGCCATCGCGGTCCGCACGAATGCAGTGCTGCTGCTCGCGACCTTCGCGACGACCTCGACCGCCCACGGTCCCGGCCCGCTGCCGGCGTCGTTCTCCGGCGTGCTGCCCTGCGCGGACTGCATGTGGCGCCGTCAACAGTTGAACCTGTTCCCTGGCGGCGGATTCGTGCTCGCGCTCACGTACTTCCGCGACGGGCGCGACGAAACATTCTACGAGGTCGGCAATTACACGATCTCCGCTGACTCCTCCGTGATCTCGCTCGCCACGCACGACCCGGCAGGTACCCGCTTCGCGCTCCAAGGGCCTGACGTGACCCGACTGCTCGACCGTGACGGTCAGGCGATCGACACGAAGTTCAAATACGACCTTCGCCGCGGCCCGTGCGGCCATGACTCAGGAGTCGAGGAACATCGAGATCGTCGATCCTGGGGCAACTGGTGAGGCCGATCTCGAGCGAACCGCGGTCCAAGTGCACCCCATCACGCCGAGGTACCTGTCATAGCCGCTGGTCCGAAGAATGGGGCACTCCAGCATGGCATGCGTGGGGCCCGACCACGAGTCACGCATCTACCACGCTCTGGGGCTGACGCAGTCGCATCGCACCACGGGCGCTCGCCCCGAGTTCTACGACCCGGCGTGCGACGTGCTCGCGCGATTCGAAGCGCGCGACCCGTGATACGCCCGGCCAGGAGGGTGGGTACGGCGCAACTACCGGCGGACACGAGAGATCCTCGACGTGCGCTGGTCGCTCCTCTGGGGTGTGTGGTCAGCAGTCGAGTCCCGGCCGCGTACGACCATCGGCGCATTGAGCGGCCATCGTCGAAGCACTAGCATCGCGATGCTGGCAGTCGATTCGACCACGGAGGGTCGTTCCATGCGCCCGATCAGGCTGTCGCACCTGTCGCATCTGCTGCTCCTGCCCCTCGCGCTGACTCTGTGCACGCAGCCCGCACGCGCCGGCTGGCCGCACGACCCGCGAGCGCCGATGCTCGTGGCGCCGAACCCCGGCTCGAGGCAGACCGTCGAGGCGGCGGTGCCGGATGGCAACGGCGGGGCGTTCGTGTTCTTCCTGGACGATCGGTCCGGCCAGAACGACGTGTTCGCCTATCACATCCTCCCGAACGGCGACCGCGACCCGGCCTGGCCCGCGTTCGGCCTGCCGCTCTGCACGGCCGAGGGGATCCAGTCGGACCTCGTCGCGGTCGAGGATGGCCAGGGCGGCGCGTTCGTGTGCTGGCTCGACCAGCGCGTCCCGACGCCCGCGAACTACGTCACGCGTGTGCTCGCATCGGGTGTGGTCGCCCCGGGCTTCCCGGCGGACGGACTGCCCATGGCCCCGACCCTCACGAACGGCCACCGGCCCCCGCGCGCGGTCCTCGACGCGATGGGCGGCATGGTCGCGGTCTGGGAGTACGAGTACTCACCCACGGACGTGGACATCGCCGGAGCCCGCATCCTGCTCGACGGCTCGATCGCCTGGCACGTCGAGCTGATCCCCACGACCTCCAATGACGTGAATCCCGACGTCGCGGTGCATCAGCCCGGTTCCATCAGCGTGGCGTGGATGTAGGAGCCGGACGAGGCTCGCTGGACGTGCACGGCAACCGCAGCGGGTCCGCCCACGTTACGCCGCAGGGCACGCTGGACGCGCCGGGCGGCCGGGAGCCAGGCGCACTGGGACGGCCGCGAGGCCGCAGGCGGCCGGGCGCCGAGCGGCATCTACTTCGCACGCCTCACACAAGGTGAACGGAAGCTCGTACGGAGGATCGCCCTCTCACACTAGGCGCGCGCGCCGCGCGGCCTCCATGCGCTGGCGGAGCTGTCCGCGCAACCGCACGAACACGAGCACGTGACTGGCGATGACCAGGGGCACCACGAACGTGGGCACGAGGCTCATCGGGAACCGGACCATGGGCGCCATGTCGGCCGGCGCGCTCATCGCGATCCACGTGGCGGTGATGACCACCGTGAGGATGTCGGCGAGACCGAACGCGTTCCAGAGCATCAGGAGCCACGGCTTCGACTCTGGGTTCCGCATGAGCGCGACGAGCAGCAGCGCCCAGGTCGCCGCGATGATGTCGCCCCAACCCGCGGTGAGCGCGAACTCGCCCACCAGTTCGCCGCGCGAGTACATCACCAGGAACACGATGCCCACGAAGCGCGTCAGGTGGAACGCCACGAACCCGCGCAGGTTGACGCGCTTGAGCCACGTGCGCAGGGCGGGGTGCAGCGCGCCCGTGAGGACGAGCCCCAGCGTGAGCGCGCCGATCATCATCTGCGGGATCGGCGGCGTGAGGCGGGCGACCGCGCCGCTCGCGCCGGCGACGCACGCGACCACGAACCACACCAGCATGACGGTGAGGAAGGGGCGCGCTCCGGTCGTGACCGGCTCGGGCCTGGGCGGGCTCGCGGAGGCCCGCTCGCTCGCCGCCGCGCGCGACTCGAGCCCCGCGGCCTCGGCTTCTTCGGCGCGCTTCCTGTCCCGGTTCTTCATTGGCCCTCCGCCTCCGCCATCCGCTCGCGCGGCGGCTCCACCGGACGCACCATGAGCATCTTCTCGCGCTCCACGTAGACGGTGCCCGCCTTCGCGCCGCGCGGCTTCCGGACGTACTTCTTCTGCGTGTAGATCACGGGCACCTTGCCGGCCATGCGGGCCTTGCTGTGGAACGCGGCCCAGCTCGCGACCTCCTCGAGCGTGGCCCGGCTAGGCTCGTTGGCGCCCTTGCCGCGTCTGAGCACGACATGCGAGCCGGCACAGCCGTGCGCGTGGAACCAGTAGTCCTCGGGGCGCGCCATGTGGAGCGTGAGATGGTCGTTGGCCTCGCTGCTCCGGCCGATGAGCACGTCCCAGCCCTCCTTCGACCTGAACCGCCACGGCACGAACCTGGCGGGCAGGTCCTGCCTGCTGCGCGGTGCGGCGGGCGTCGTGGGCGGCTTGGGTCCGGCGGGCCTGGCCGCGTCCGCCGCCGGCAGCCCGAGCTTCCGGCGGGGGAGCGGCTCGGGCGCCTTGACCGCCTCGCGCGTGCCGGCCGAGAGCGCCGCGAGTGCACGCTCGAGCTCCAGATGCGCGGACTCGTCCGCGTCGCTCGCCGTCGCCTGCGCGAGCTTCTCGCGGAGCTCGTCGTGCTCGCGCCGCACGGCCTCGATGCGCGGGGGGATCTCGCGCTGCCCGCGCTCGCCCTTCGCCGCGCGCTTGAAGTAGCGCGCGGCATTGGCCGGTGCCGCGACGGCGGGGTCCAGCTCGATCTCGAGCGTGTCCGCCGGCTCGCCCGGGTCCGGAAGGCTCACGATTCTGGCGCCTGGCGGCACCTGGTGTGCGTAGGCGAGCAGCGCCTCCCCGTGGCGACGCCAGGTCGGGGCGCGACCAGCTGCTTCCAGGTCGCCGCGAAGCGCGTCCAGCTTGCGCGAGAGCTTGCGGGCGTGGCGCTCGAGAGCCTTGCGAACCGCCGCGCGCCGTTCGGTCGCGGCGTCGGACGGCCGCGACGAAATCGCTTGCTCGCGCGCGGACGATTGGTCACGGTCAGGCATGGCGGCCGAAGTTAGGTCACCGCGCCGGTCGCCTCAAACGCGGAGCGCCGCCAGGTCCGGCAACTCCGCTCGAGAGTCGGGGAGGGGAGCGATGCCAGCACGCGTCTGTCATGCCTGCGGCGCCACGGGCGTCCCCGACGACCCCGTCCCTCGCGAGGCGGCCTGCGAGCGCTGCGGCGCCGACCTCCGCTGCTGCCGCAACTGCCGCCACTGGGACCCCCGGTACAACAACGAGTGCACGGAGACCATGGCCGATCCCGTGCCGGACAAGCGCCGACGCAACTTCTGCGAGTACTTCTACTACTCGACCGCGCCGTTCACCGGAGCGCCGGCGCCGGACCGGACCGCGGAGGCGCGGGCGAAGCTGGAGGCGCTGTTCAGGAAGAAGGGGCCGGAGCGCCCCTGAACGCGTGGAAGCCGCGAAGCACGTGACCCGGATGCCCTCACCACCTGGATCTCGGACAGGAGCCCGGATGCCGGAACCCAAGTTCGTCCCCTGGAGCGGATTCATTGAGTACCCGCCTGACGAGATGCTGCGCCGCGCACGCGAGTTCAATTCCGAGATGCAGCGCCGACGCACGATCCGCGCGTTCAGCCCGCGTCCGGTCGCCCGCGAGCTGATCGAGCAGTGCCTGCTCGCCGCCGCTTCGGCTCCGAGTGGGGCCCACATCCAGCCCTGGCACTTCGAGGCGGTGAGCGACCCCGCCGTCAAGGCGGACATCCGTGCGCGCGCAGAAGCCGCCGAGCGGGAGTTCTATGGAGGCACGGCTCCGCGAGAGTGGCTGGAAGCGCTCGCGCCGCTCGGGACCGACGAGAACAAGCCCTACCTCGAGACCGCGCCCTGGCTGATCGCCGTGTTCGCACAACTCTGGGGCGTGGGTGCCGACGGGGCGAAACGCAAGCACTACTACGTGCAGGAGTCCGTGGGCATCGCATGCGGGATGCTCATCACCGCGCTCCACCACGCCGGACTCGCGACGCTCACGCACACGCCGAGCCCGATGGGGTTCCTCGCCGAACGCCTCGGCCGCCCCGAGAACGAGCGTGCGGTGATGCTGGTCGTGGCGGGCTACCCGGCCGAGGACGTGCGGGTGCCGGACATCCGGCGGAAGCCGCTGGGTGAGGTTGCGCGCTTCGTTGAAGCGTAGCGATCAGGAGCCGGCTGGGCGGACTCCTCAACAGCCGGCCACGTGCACGATGACGGGCTAGCTGGCCTTCCGGAACGTGACGCCGCCGGGCTCACGAGCGGCGAGGTGGGACTCGCCCTGGGGCCAGGCCACGCAGGCAGTTCGCCAGGGAGCAGCCTGCAACCGCGACTTAGAAACTCGTTGACATTTCGCGCGGCACGGGCCTAGCTTCAACCAGTCGCCCGGGAACGATCTTCTTCGGTTCGGAAGCCCCTATGGACTCCCTCCTCCACGAACCCGAAGGTCAAGTGCCTGCCCTCCGCGTGGCCCCCGAAGCCGCGGGAGGCACTTTCATTTGCGCCCGCACTCGCATCCCCTCCGGGCAGGATGTCCCTGAGCATCGCGGACGCCAAGGAGGGGGACCCCGATGAGCGCACTCTCTCGGCTCCGATCGCCCGCAGCAGCCCTCGCGCTGCTGCTCTTCCTGAGCGCGAACGCCGCCGCCTGGACCGAC
>CAZSQX010000052.1:0-6095 GCA_964609125.1 uncultured bacterium | reverse complement strand
GGTGAAGTCCACGTGGCCCGGCGTGTCGATGATGTTGATGCGGTGGTCGCGCCAGGAGGCGGTCGTGGCGGCGGAGGTGATGGTGATCCCGCGCTCCCGCTCCTGCTCCATCCAGTCCATCGTGGCGGCGCCGTCGTGCACCTCGCCCACGCGGTGGATGCGGCCCGTGTAGAACAGCACGCGCTCGGTCAAGGTGGTCTTGCCGGCGTCGATATGGGCCATGATTCCGATGTTCCGGTATTTTTCGAGCGCGGTCTGCCGAGCCATGGGCTCACTTCCTCAGCTGGGTTTCGGGACTTCGGTGCACCACCTGCCTTTCGGTGAGGAAAGTGCGGTGATGAGTCACTCGGTCGGTCCTGTACGGCGGGGATCCCGTGCGGCCGGGCCGCGTCGGGACCAGGCCGGCCCGGAGGCCGGCCTTCGTCAGGACCGACTCACCAACGGTAGTGAGCGAAGGCCTTGTTGGCCTCCGCCATCTTGTGCGTGTCCTCGCGCTTCTTCACCGCCCCGCCTTCGCTCCGCGAGGCCGCGAGGATCTCGGCCGCGAACTTCTCGGCGAACGTGTGGTCGGCGCGCGCACGCGCGAAACTGATGATCCAGCGGGTCGCCAGCGCGTTCCGGCGGTCCGGACGGACCTCGACCGGGACCTGGTAGTTCGCGCCGCCGACTCGCCGGGACTTCACCTCGAGCACCGGCTTGACGTTGTTCATCGCCTGCTTGAGGACGGCCATGGCCTCCTGGCCGGACTTCTCCTCGACCATCGCCATGGCCTTGTAGAAGTGGCCCTCCGCGATGGAACGCTTGCCGCCCCTCATGATCGCGTTGATGAATCGCGTCACGAGCACGCTGTCGTACTTGGGATCCGCGGCCGACTCGCGGCGCGGGATGTAACCTTTGCGAGGCATCGAGTTTCCTTTGACTTTCCGGCCCCACCGCGGCGGTGGGAGCCGACGACGTGCGCGCGCCGCGGCCCGGCGGGCCCGCGTCGCCGCGCGGATGCGACGATCACGAGACTACTTGGACTTGGTGCCGTACTTCGACCGGCTCTGCTTCCGGCCGCTGACTCCGCTGGCGTCGAGCGTGCCGCGCACGATGTGGTAGCGCACGCCGGGAAGGTCCTTCACTCGGCCGCCGCGGATGAGCACGATCGAGTGTTCCTGGAGGTTGTGGCCTTCGCCAGGGATGTAGGCGGTGACTTCGATGCCGTTGGTGAGCCGGACGCGCGCCACCTTGCGGAGCGCGGAGTTCGGCTTCTTGGGCGTGGTCGTGTACACGCGCGTGCACACGCCGCGCTTCTGCGGGCTCGCCTTCAGCGCGGGCGCGCCCGTCTTGCTCTTCTGTGGCCGCCGCCCATGCCGGACGAGCTGGCTCAATGTGGGCACAGTGAGACCCCCGAAAGCTTCATGGTTCAGCCGAGTCGGACTCGGTCGCGCGGGTTGTGGGCACGGCATCGAGATAAGGGGAAGCTACGCCGTGAACCGCGCAGACCGGACAATGTATGGGCTCGTATGTCGCTGTGTCAAGGCGGACTCACGGCCCGGGGCGCCCCTTCTCGGGCACCCCGGGCCGGGTCCTGGAACCTGGAATGTAAAGCCTTTGTTCAGGCGAGCTGGGCGCCCTCGCCCTCGAGCTCGAGGCTCGGCACCGCGGCTTCCTTCTCGGCCTCGAGCCGCACCCGCCGGTACACCGGCAGGCCCGTCCCGGCCGGGATCAGGTGGCCGATGATGACGTTCTCCTTGAGGCCGCGCAGCTGGTCCACCTTGCCGTGGATCGCCGCCTCGGTGAGCACGCGCGTGGTCTCCTGGAACGAGGCCGCCGAGATGAAGCTCTCGGTGCTGAGCGACGCCTTGGTGATGCCCAGCAGCAGCGGCTGGAACGTCGCCGGCTGCTGGCCCTCGGCCGTCATCTTCTCGTTCTCCTCGAGCACCGACAGCCGGTCCACGTGCTCGCCCTCGAGGAACGACGTGTTGCCCGGGTCCTCGATGCGCACCTTCTGCAGCATCTGGCGCACGATGACCTCGATGTGCTTGTCGTCGATCCGCACGCCCTGCAGGCGGTAGACCTCCTGGATCTCGTTCACGAGGTACTCCTGCACCTCCTCGATGCCCTTGATCTTCAGGATGTCGTGCGGGTTGATCGGGCCCTCGGTGAGGCGGTCGCCGGCGCGCACCACGCTGCCGTTCTGCACGTAGACGTGGCGGCCCTGCGGAATCAGGGCTTCCTGGTCCTGGCCGTCCTCGCCCTTGATGACGTACTTGCGCATGCCGCGCGTGACGCCGACGTACTCCACCGTGCCGTCGATCTCGGCCACGATCGCCGCGTCCTTCGGCCGCCGCGCCTCGAACAGCTCCGCCACGCGCGGCAGGCCGCCCGTGATGTCGCGGGTCTTGGACGCCTCGCGGCGAGTCTTCACCAGCACCTGGCCGGCGCCCACGCGCTGCCCGTCGCGGACCTCGAGCCGCGCGCCCGTCGGCAGCGGGTAGTGGGCAAGCTTGTGGCCCTGCCCGTCGAGGATGTCGATCGCCGGCTGCAACTCCTTGTTGCGGTCCTCCATGATGACCAGGAGCTTCATGCCGGTCGTGTCGTCCACCTCGTCGCGGACCGTGACCTTCTCCTTCACGTCCACGAACCGCACGACGCCCGAGTGCTGGGTGACGATCGGGTTGTTGTAGAGGTCCCATTCGAACAGCAGCGCGTCGCGCTTCACCGCCTGCCCGTCGTGCACCCGGAGGTGCGCGCCGTACGGCACGCTGAAACGCTGCTTCACGCGGTCGCCGTCCACGATCTGCATCTCGGCTCCGTGCGACACGCACACCCACAGCTCACCGTCCCGGTCCGAGCCCTGGTACAGGACGGTCTCGAGCTCGACGAACCGGATCGTCCCCGGATCCTTGGCCTCGGTCTTCGACGACTCCACGATGCGGCTCGCGGTGCCGCCGATGTGAAACGTGCGGAGCGTGAGCTGCGTGCCCGGCTCGCCGATGGACTGCGCGGCGATGACGCCGGTGGCCTCGCCCAGGTCCACGAGCCGGCCGGTGGCCAGGTTGCGGCCGTAGCACTTGGCGCACACGCCGCGGCGCGCGTCGCAGGTCAGCACCGAACGGATGCGCATCTTCTGCAGGCCGGCCTTCGCCGCCTCGTCCACGCGCTTCTGCACCACCTCGTCGATCATCTCGCCGTTCTCGACGATGACCTCGCCGGTGATCGGGTGCATGACGTCCTCGGCCGACACGCGACCCAGCACACGGTCCGCGAGCGGCTCGATGATGTCCTCGCCGTCCTTGAGCGCGCCCACTGAAAGGCCGCGGATCGTGCCGCAGTCCTCCTCGTTGATGATGACGTCCTGCGCCACGTCCACGAGGCGGCGGGTCAGGTAGCCGGCGTCGGCGGTCTTCAGCGCCGTGTCGGCCAGACCCTTGCGCGCGCCGTGCGTCGAGATGAAGTACTCGAGCACGGTCAGGCCTTCCTTGAAGTTGTGCACGACCGGCGACTCGATGATCTCGCCCACGCCGCCGGTGATCTTCTTCTGAGGCTTGGCCATGAGCCCGCGCATGCCGGCGAGCTGGCGGATCTGCTCGCGGTTACCTCGCGAGCCCGAGTCCGCCATCATGAAGATCGGGTTGAACCCGTCGCGGTCGCGCGAGAGACCCTCGAACGTCACCTGCTCCACGCCCGTCGTGGCGTGGGTCCAGGTGTCGATAACCTTGTTGTAGCGCTCGCCCTCGGTGATCGCGCCGCTCCGGTAGGCCGCGTTGATGCGGGCCACGTCGGCGCGGGCGCCCTTGATGATGTTGTCCTTCTCGGGCGGGATGCGCACGTCGTCGATGCCCACCGTGAACGCACCCCGGGTGGCGTACTGGAAGCCCAGGTCCTTGAGCGCGTCGAGCAGGTCGGACGTGACCTCGCTGCCGAGGCGGGCGTAGCAGTCGCCGACCAGGGTCTCGAGCTTCTTCTTGTCCATCGTGTGGTTCTGGAAGCCCAGGTCGCGCGGCACCACGTCGTTGAACAGCACGCGGCCCGCGGTGGTGACGATCCATCCGGTCGGCTCAGGCCGGAGCTGCGGCACGCTTGAGCTCTTGAGCGCGATGCGCGCGTGCAGCCGGATCTCGCGGTTGTCGAACGCCGCGCGCACCTCGTCCGGGCTGTAGAAACGGCGCAGCCGGCGCGGGTCGGTCGCGGCGACCTTGGCCTCGACCGCGCGCGGGTCCAGGTGCTCGCCGCCATCCTTGGTGAGGTAGTGGCAGCCGAGAACGATGTCCTGGTGCGGCGTGGCGAGCGGCCGGCCGCTCGCCGGGGACAGGATGTTCTGCGTGCTCAGCATCAGCAGGCTGGTCTCGATCTGCGCCTCGAACGACAGTGGCACGTGCACGGCCATCTGGTCGCCGTCGAAGTCGGCGTTGAACGCCTGGCAGACCATCGGGTGGATGCGGATGGCCTTGCCCTCGACCAGCACCGGCTCGAAGCCCTGAATGCCCAGGCGGTGAAGCGTCGGCGCACGGTTCAGGAGCACCGGGTGGTTCTCGATGATCTCCCCAAGGATGTCCCAGACCTCGGGCTTCTCGCGCTCGACCAGCCGCTTCGCGCTCTTCACCGTCTGCACGTAGCCGCGGTCCTCGAGCTTGCGGATGATGAAAGGCTTGAACAGCTCGAGCGCCATGTTCTTCGGCAGTCCGCACTGGTTGAGCTTGAGCTCGGGGCCGACGACGATGACCGATCGCCCGGAGTAGTCCACGCGCTTGCCGAGCAGGTTCTGGCGGAACCGGCCCTGCTTGCCCTTGAGCATGTCCGAGAGCGACTTGAGCGGCCGGTTGCCCTGGCCGCGCACGGCGCGGCTGCGGCGGCCGTTGTCGAACAGCGCGTCCACGGCCTCCTGCAGCATGCGCTTCTCGTTGCGGAGGATGACCTCGGGCGCCTTGATGTCCATGAGCTTCTTCAACCGGTTGTTGCGGTTGATGACGCGGCGGTAGAGGTCGTTGAGGTCCGACGTCGCGAAGCGCCCGCCCTCAAGCGGCACGAGCGGCCGCAGGTCCGGCGGCAGCACCGGGATGCACTCGAGAATCATCCACTCGGGGCGGTTCCCGCTGTGGCGGAACGCCTCGACGATGCGCAGCCGCTTGAGCAGCTCCTTCTTGCGCTGCACGCTCGTCTCCATCTTGGATTGCGCGCGCAGGTCGGTGGACAGCTCCTCCAGATCCAGCTCGCCCAGCAGGTCGCGGATGGCCTCGGCGCCCATCTTCGACTTGAGGCCCGAGTCCGGCTGCTCGTCCATGACCTCGTTATGCTGGTCCTCGGTGATGATCTCGCGCTTCTTGAAGCCGGTCTTGCCCGGCTCGATCACCACGTACGACTCGTAGTAGAGGATGCGCTCGAGGTCGCGGATGCTCATGTCGAGCAGGTGACCGATGCGCGACGGCACGCCCTTGAAGAACCAGATGTGCGACACCGGCACGGCCAGCTCGATGTGGCCGAGCCGCTCGCGGCGCACCTTGGCCTGGGTCACCTCGACGCCGCAGCGGTCGCACACCACGCCCCGGTAGCGGATGCGCTTGTACTTGCCGCAGTTGCACTCCCAGTCCTTGACCGGGCCGAAGATCTTCTCGCAGAACAGCCCGTCCTTCTCCGGCTTGAACGAGCGGTAGTTGATCGTCTCGGGCTTCGTCACCTCGCCGTTCGACCAGCTCCGGATCACGTCCGGGGACGCCAGTCGGATCCGGATCGAGTTGAACGAGGCGCGGCGGCGCTGTTCGCGATCCTCGGGACGACCGAAGCCGATCGAGGCCGCCGTCAGATTCATGGGGGACTGCAGTTCGGTTTCCTGCATGTGTGTCGCTCCTTGTCGCGGGCCAATCACCGACCGGGCCGTGGCCCGCTTCAGGCTTCCTCGAACTGCACTTCCAGGCAGAGACTCTGCAGTTCCTTCACCAGAACGTTGAACGACTCGGGCACCCCGGGTTCGGGCGGGTTCTCGCCCTTGACGATGGCCTCGTAGATCCGCGACCGGCCGGCGACGTCGTCGCTCTTGACCGTCAGCAGCTCCTGGAGCGTGTAGGCGGCGCCGTAGGCCTCGAGCGCCCACACCTCCATTTCGCCGAAGC
>CAZSQX010000051.1:0-8357 GCA_964609125.1 uncultured bacterium | reverse complement strand
GCGCCGGGAAGGTGCGTCCTTCGCGTCGGAGGGCCCGGCGCTCCCGGCCGACCCGCGCGAGGCGGCGCTCCGCATCCTGCACGCGGTGGACACGCGGAGCGCGTTCAGCGACCGGCTCCTGGACGGGGCGCACGCCCGCCCGGGTGCCGACCCGCGCGACCGGGCCCTGCTGCACGAGCTGGTGAAGGGCACGCTCCGCTGGCGCGGCCGGCTCGACGCGGCGCTGGACGCGCGCGTCCACGTGGGGCTCGCCAACACACAGCCATGGATCCGCAACATCCTGCGTCTCGGCGCCTACCAGATCCTGTTCCTGGACCGCGTCCCGGCGCACGCGGCCGTGGACGAGTCGGTGAAGCTCGCCCACAAGTACTCGCACCCCGGCGCCGCCGGGCTCGTGAACAGCGTGCTGCGCCGGCTGGCCGAGGAGCGCGCCGACGTGCGCTGGCCCGAGGGGGACGACGCGGAATCGCTCGCGGTGTGGGGCTCGCACCCGCTCTGGATCGTGGAGCGCTGGCTCGCGCGCTTCGGCCCCGCCGAGACTCGGGCGCTGCTCGAGGCCGACAACCGCACCGTGCCCACGGGGCTGCGCGCGAACACGCTCAGGAACACGCGCGAGCAGCTCGTCGAGATGCTGGGCCGCGAGGGCGTCATCGCACGCCCGGCCACGCTCTCGCCCGACCTCGTCTGGGTGGAGGGCCATCACTCGCCGGGGGCGCTGCACAGCTTCCGGGCCGGGCTCTGCACGGCGCAGGACGAGAGCGAGGCGCTGGTCGCGCGCGTCGTGGCGCCGCGGGCGCACGAGCGCGTGCTCGACCTGTGCGCGGCGCCGGGCGGCAAGAGCACGCACATCGCCGAGCTCATGGGCGACGAGGGCGAAGTGTGGGCGCTCGAGCGGGACGCGCACCGCGTCGAGACCCTGCGCGCCACCGTCGAGCGCCTCGGCGTGCACTCGGTGCACGTCGTGCACGGCGATGGGCGGACCTACCCGTTCCCGATGCCGTTCGGCCGCGTGCTCGTGGACGCGCCCTGCAGCGGGCTCGGCGTGCTCGCGCGGCGCGCGGACGCGCGCTGGCGCAAGGGGCCCGAGGTGCTGGCCGAGATGCCGCCCGTGCAACTCGACCTGCTGCGCGCCGCCGCCCGGCACCTCGCGCCCGGCGGTCGGCTCGTCTACAGCGTGTGCTCGTTCGAGCCGGAGGAGACCGACCAGGTGGTGGCGCTCTTCCTCGCCGAGCACCCGGGCTGGCGGCTCGAGAGCGTGGCGGGCTCGGTGCCGGACGACGTGATCACCCCCGCGGGCACGATGCTCGTCCTCCCGCACCGCCACGGCTGCGACGGCGCGTTCGCCGCGAGGCTGCGGAAGCCGTGAGACGGCGCGGGCGTCGACGCGGACCGCGACTGGCGGCCGCATGAGCCGCCGCAAGGCGCGCCCCTGGCGCGAGGTGCTCTACACCGCGTTCGTCGCGGTGGCGGCGTTCGTCGTGGGCATCTTCGTGTTCAACAACGTGCTCATGCCGCGGCTCGTGCATCGCGAGGGCGAGGTGCGCGTGCCCGACCTGTCCGAGCTGACCGTGGAGCAGGCGCAGCGCGCGCTCGAGCCCGCCGGGCTCGAGCTGTCGCGCTCCGGGGAGCGCTTCGACCCGCTGGTTCCGCGCGGGTCGATCGTGCAGCAGGACCCGCCCGCCGGCACGCCGGTGCGCGGGCGCCGGGGCGTGAGCGTGGTCGTGAGCCTGGGCGAGGAGGCCAGCTCGGTGCCGGCGCTGGCCGGCGAGACGCGGCGCACGGCCGAGCTGCTGCTCGAGCGCTCCGGCCTCGCCGTGGGCGGCGTCACGTTCTCGCCGAGCGACGCCGTGGGCGAGGGCCTGGTGGCCGCCACCGACCCGCCCGCCGAGACGGTGCTCCCGCGCGGCACCCCGGTGGCGCTGCTCGTCTCCACGGGGCTCGGCGACGAGGTGTACGTGATGCCCGACCTGACGGGCCGCGAACTGGGGCGGGTGCGGAGACAGTTCGAGGCTCAGGGCTTCGAGGTTCTCTCGCCACCCGCCGGCCCGGGCCACGGCTCCATCGTCTCGCAGGACCCTCCGCCCGGCACGCGCCTCGCACGCGGCATGAGCATCACGCTCCAGGCGTCGGGACGGACGGTGCGGTGAGGCCCGGACGCGGCCGCCCGCGGCTCGCCGCGCCCGCGTCGATGCCGCTAACATGGGCGCGGGCATGCCTCCACCGCGGAGCGCGCCCCAGCCCCCCGGAGACCTCATGAGCCCCCGGCCGCCCGTCGTCGCCCCGAGCATCCTGTCCGCGGACTTCTCGCGCCTCGGCGAGGAACTGGCGATCGTGGACCCGGCGCGCGACTGGGTCCACTGCGACGTCATGGACCACCAGTTCGTGCCCAACCTCACGTTCGGGCCGCTGGTCGTGGCCGGCGCGCGCAAGCTCACCACCGCGCCGCTCGACGTCCACCTGATGATCGAGCGCCCGTGGCTGCTGGTGGAGGAGTTCCGGAAGGCCGGCGCGGATTGGATCACGGTCCACCTCGAGGCCTGCCGCGAGACGCGCGAGGTCCTGCGCCAGATCCGCGGCACGGGCGCGAAGGCCGGCCTCGCGATCAAGCCCGGCACGCCGTACGCCGCGGCCGCGCCCTACCTGCCCGACCTGGACCTGTTCCTGGTGATGACCGTGGAGCCCGGCTTCGGCGGGCAGTCGTTCATGTCCGAGATGCTGGAGAAGGTCTCGGCCGCGCGGGACGAGCGCGCCCGCCGGAAGCTCGAGTTCGCGATCGAGGTGGACGGCGGGATCGGCGAGGCCACCGCGCGGGAGGCGCGCGCCGCGGGCGCCGACGTGTTCGTGGCCGGCCACGCCGTGTTCCGCGCCCCCGACCCGCGCGCGGCGCTGGCGGGCCTGCGGGCGGCGGTCGCGGGGTAGGAGCGCCCGGACATCCGTGGCGAGGAGGCGGGGGCCCGGGCGATCGTCCTCCCGTGGCGTCCGGCACCCACGCCACGGACCGGCCGCCCTCGACCCGCTCGCCGGGAGGTTCCGATGACACGGTAGCCCGTCCGCCTGACGCTGGCCTCGCTCCTCGTCTCGCTCGCGCCCGCGGACTCGGCCCTGGCGGACACGCCGCTCCCGGACCCCACCAACTCGACCGTCCCCGCGTGCATCACGCTCGTGGGCTCGAACGGCGGTGTTCCGGCGAGCATCGGCGAGTTCGTGGTGGTCATCCGCGACCTCGCGAACAACCCGGTTCCGGGCGCCAGCGTGACGGTGGACCTCTCGCTCGTCACCGACATGCGCCTGTGCGAAGGCCAACTGGACCCGGACGTGATGCTGAACTGCGCGAGCCGCACGGTCACCGCCGTCACGGACCTCGCCGGTCGCGCGTTCCTCACGCTGCTCGGCGGCGGGAACCCGACCGGCGCCCGTACGTTCGCGAACGCGGCCCGGGTGTACTGGAACGGCTTCCTGGTCGCCTCGCCGTCGGTGAGCACGTTCGACGCCGACGGCGACACGAGCGGCCGTTCCCGCGCCCCGCCGACGCGTGGGCGCGGGGCGGGACCGGGCCGTGGTAGGCTGCGGGTTTCGCCACCACCTCCGGGGGTCCCGCCTTGTTCGAATCGCTCGCCGACCGCCTGCAGGGCGTGTTCCGCACGCTCACCGGGCAGGGCCGGCTCACGGCCGACAACGTCCGTGAGTCGCTCCGGGACGTCCGCCGGGCGCTGCTCGAGGCGGACGTGCCGGTGCAGGTGGCGAAGGACTTCGTCGCCCGGGTCGAGGAGCGCGCGGTGGGCGGGGCCGTCCTCAAGAGCCTCACGCCCGGCCAGCAGGTGGTGGGCGTGGTGCGCGACGAGCTGGTGCGGCTCCTCGGCGAGTCCCGCGTCACGCTCGCGGGCTCGCCGCACCTGCCCACGGTGGTGCTGCTCGCGGGGCTCCAGGGCTCGGGCAAGACCACGTTCGCCGGCAAGCTCGCGGTGTGGCTGAAAGCCCGCCACAAGCGCACGCTGCTCGTCTCGGCCGACGTCTACCGCCCGGCGGCCATCGACCAGCTGGAGCGCGTGGCGCACGACGCCGGGGCGGGCTTCTGGCGGGCGCCCGCAGGCACGTCGCCGCACGACATCGCGGCGGGCGCGCTCGAGCAGGCGCGCACGCGCGGCTTCGACTTCCTCGTGCTCGACACCGCCGGCCGGCTGCACGTGGACGACGGGCTGATGACCGAGCTCGAGGACCTGAAGCGCACCGTGCGCGCGCACCAGGTGTACCTGGTCGTGGACGGGATGATCGGGCAGGAGTCCGTGCGCGTGGGCGAGACCTTCGCCGGGCGGATCGGCGTGGACGGCGTGGTGCTCACCAAGATGGACGGTGACGCGCGCGGCGGCGCGGCGCTCTCGCTGCGCGAGGTGACCGGCAAGCCCATCCTGTTCCTCGGCGTGGGCGAGAAGCTGGACGGGCTCGAGGTGTTCGACGGCCAGCGGCTGGCCGGGCGCATCCTCGGCATGGGCGACGTGGTCGGGCTGGTCGAGCGGGCGAAGGCGGCGGTCTCGGCCTCGGACGCGGAGAAGCTAGCGGCGCGCATGCGCAAGTCGGAGTTCACGCTCGAGGACTTCCTCGAGCAGCTCCGGAGCGTGCGCAAGCTGGGCTCGCTCGAGGACATCGTGAAGATGCTGCCCGGGGTGCCGAAGGGCGCCATGGAGCAGCTCGCGCCGCAGAAGGACAAGGCGAAGCGCTATGAGGCGATCCTGCTGTCCATGACGCTCAAGGAGCGGCGGATCCCGCGGATCCTGGACGGCAGCCGGCGGCGACGGATCGCCGCGGGCAGCGGCACGACGGTGCCGGAGGTGAACCGGCTGCTCAAGGACTACGAGCAGGCCCGGATGATGATGAAGGCACTCAAGCAGGGCCCGCGCGGGCTCGCGGCGCTCCGCGGCCGGATGAGGTAGTATCCCCGGCCACATTCCAAGGGCCGCCTCCGGACCCGCCGGGCACCCCGGCGCGAGCGTCCATCCGCGCGGCCGCTGAACCCACAAGGAGAATCCCCAGCATGGCGGTGGTCATTCGCATGATGCGGGCCGGTGCCCGCAAGCGGCCCTTCTACCGGATCGTCGTGGCGGACTCGCGCCGCCAGCGCGACGGCCGCTTCGTGGAGATCCTCGGCTACTACGACCCCATGGCGAAGCCGTTCGCCGTGAAGATGGACGAGGACAAGGTGAAGGGCTGGATCGCCCAGGGCGCGCAGCCGTCCACGCAGGCGGCGTCGCTGTTCCGCCGCGCCGGCATCCTCGCACCGCGGCCGACGCGGTCGCACAAGCGCGCGTCGGCGACCGCCGCGGGAGCGAAGACCGCCGTGAAGCGCCGCCGGCCGCGCAAGGTGACGGAGCGCAAGACGCGGGCGAAGGCGACGCGGGCGAAGCACCGGGCGAAGGCGGCCGCGAAGGCCTGACGTCGCGGTCGGGCCGCGCCGGCACCCGCGCCCGCCCCGGACGGCGGGCCGGTGGGACGCGGGAGGGATTCCGATGGCGGACCTGCGCGAGGTGCTCGAGAACAACCGACGCTGGGCCGAGAGCGTGCGCGCCCAGGACCCGGGGTTCTTCGAGCGCCTCTCGGCCATCCAGCGGCCGGACATCCTGTGGATCGGCTGCTCCGACAGCCGGGTGCCGGCGAACCAGATCACCGGCCACCAGCCGGGCGAGGTGTTCGTCCATCGCAACGTGGCGAACGTGGTCGTGCACACCGACCTGAACTGCCTCGCGGTCATGCAGTTCGCGGTGGACGTGCTGCGGGTGCAGGACGTCATCGTGTGCGGCCACTACGGCTGCGGCGGCGTGAAGGCCGCGCTCGCGGACGAGCGGCACGGGCTCATCGACAACTGGCTGCGCCACGTGCAGGACGTGCGCGACGCGCACGCGGCCGCGCTCGCCGCGCTCCCGGACGACGGCGCGCGCTGGGACCGCATGTGCGAGCTGAACGTGATCGAGCAGGTGCTGCACGTGTCGCAGACCACCGTGCTGAGCGATGCCTGGGCGCGCGGGCAGTCGGTCACCGTGCACGGCTGGATCTACTCGCTCAAGGACGGGCGCCTGCGCGACCTCGGCGTGAGCGCCGGATCCGCGGCGGATGCCGAGCGGCGGGTGGCGGCGGCGGTGCGGAACGGGGCGCCGGTCCGGTGAGGCGCGCGTCGCGGGGCGGCCGTGCCGTGCGCGCCCGGAGGACGCGCCCCGGCGCGCTCGGCCCGGCGCTGGCGCTGGCCGCGATCCTGGTGGCGGGCTGCTCGAGCACGCCGGCTCCCGCGCCGGTCGCCGGGGACCCCAGGCTCCGCGCGCAAGCGCTCATCGACTCGGGGAACGCCGCCTACCGCGCCGGGGACTACGCCGGCGCCGCCAAGCGCTTCGCGAGCGCCGTGGTGGTGAGCCCCGAGGACCCCGCGGCGTTCTACGGCCTCGGCATGTCGCTCGCCAAGCTCGGGCGAGACGACGAGGCGCGCGCCGCGTACGCCCGCTCGCGCGAGCTGTCCCGCGGCGAGACGAGCGACGACGAGATGCCGCGCGAGGTGCGCTACCGGCGGACCGTGCACCCGTAGCGGGCGCGCGCCGGTCGGCGTGCCCGCCCCGAGCGGGGCCGCCGCGTCCCGCGCGCAGCGCGGCTTGCGTCGCAGCCCGGCTTCGCGTTCACTGGCGCGCCGTCACTCCACCGACGCGCTCGCCGCGCGCCCCGAGACCGGACTCCATGCACGATCTCAAGTTCCTCCGCCAGAACCGCGACAAGGTCGAAGCCGGCATCGCGCTCAAGGGCGCGCAGCTCGACCTGTCGCGCTTCTACCAGATCGAGGAGCGCCGCCTGGCGCTGCTCCACGAGACCGAGCAGCTCAAGGCGCGCCGCAACGCCGCGAGCGAGGAGATCGCGCGGCTCAAGAAGTCCGGCCAGGACGCGGCCGGGCCGATCGCCGAGATGCGCGAGCTTGGCGACCGGGTGAAGTTGCTCGACCAGGAGCTGCGCCAGCTGGAGGAGGAGTCGTACCACCTGGCGTCGTGGATCCCGAACCTGCCGCACGCGAGCGTGCCGCCGGGCTCGGACGCCAAGCAGAACCAGGTCGTGCGCACCTGGGGTGAGCGGCCGAAGTTCGGCTTCGAGCCGAAGGCCCACTGGGACCTGGCCACGAACCTCGGGCTCCTCGACTTCGACCGGGCGGCCAAGATCTCGGGCTCGGGATTCCTGCTGTTCACCGGGATCGGCGCCCGGCTCGAGCGCGCCCTCATCAACTTCATGCTCGACTTCCATACCCAGCGCCACGGATACACCGAGGTGTCCCCGCCGCATGTGGTGCGGCGCGCGGCGCTGTTCGGCACCGGGCAGCTGCCGAAGCTCGAGGGCGACATGTACCACATCGGCGAGGAGGACCTGTTCCTGAACCCCACCGCCGAAGTGCCGGTCACGAACATCCACCGCGACGAGATCCTCGAGCCCGGCGCGCTGCCGATGAACCTGACCGCGTACTGCGCGTCCTACCGCCGCGAGGCGGGCGCGGCGGGCCGGGACACGCGCGGCATGGTGCGCGTGCACCAGTTCGACAAGGTCGAGCTGGTGAAGATCGTGTCGCCCGAGACGAGCTACGACGAGCACGAGAAGCTCGCGCGCGACGTGGCCGACATCTTCGAGGCGCTGGAGCTGCCCTACCGGGTGCTGCTCCTGTGCAGCGGCGACCTGAGCTTCGCCGCGTCCAAGTGCTACGACTTCGAGGTCTGGGCCCCGGGCCAGCAGGCGTGGCTCGAGTGCAGCTCGTGCTCGAACTTCGAGGACTTCCAGGCGCGCCGCATGGGCATGCGGTTCCGGCGCGGGACCGGCACGCGCGTCGAACACCCGCACACGCTCAACGCCTCGGGCGTGGCGCTGCCGCGCACCTACGCCACGCTGCTCGAGAACCACCAGCGCGCCGACGGCTCGGTGGCGGTTCCGGCCGCGCTGCGCCCCTACCTGGGCGGTCTCGAGGCCCTGACGCCGCGCGGCTGACGCGCCCGAGCGGGCAAACGCCCGCGGCAGCGGGCGTCGCCGCCGTCCCGCGGGGAGCCCCGGGCGTCGCGGCGCGGGCACCCGCGCGCTTCGTGCGCTACGCTGCCCGCTTCGAGGCCGTGCGTCGCCAGGCCCGACCCGAACCACGAACGTTCTCCGGAGCACGACCCCCATGATCCGGCCCATCACCGCCACCAGCTCGCGCGGCAAGCAGGTGCTCAAGACCGCGCTGTTCACGGGCGGGAGCGTGCTGGTGGTGGCGCTGTTCCTGTTCACCCAGACGGCGGTCCAGCGCCTGACCACCGAGGTCTCGACCACGTCGGAGCTGCTCGCGCGCGTGGCCGCCCAGGCCACGCTGCCCTCCA
>CAZSQX010000050.1:0-8405 GCA_964609125.1 uncultured bacterium | reverse complement strand
GAGGGCGGCAGGACCGTGGGCGCCGGCGTCGTCACCGAGATCGTGGAGTAACGGGAATCAAGGAGTAAGCGATGCGCGACCAGATCACGCTCGCCTGCAACGACTGCAAGCGGCGCAACTACATCAAGACCAAGAACAAGCGGCTGCATCCCGACCGCGTCGAGTTCAGGAAGTTCTGCCCCACCTGCCGCAAGCACACGGCTCACAAGGAAACCAGATAGCGGGAGGGACTCCCCCGAGTCAGGGTGGTCCTCTCGCTCAGCACAAGCTCGAGCCCTCCGAGCCTGGTCGAGCGCAAGAAAGGTGGGCCGGCTGGAGCGGAGACGTACCTGAACGGTACTTCGGAGCGACAGCCGGCCCGCCTGACGCAGCGATCGGCCGGGATCGGAGGGCGACGAAGGCCAGTAGCTCAATTGGCAGAGCACCGGTCTCCAAAACCGGGGGTTGCAGGTTCAAGTCCTGTCTGGCCTGCCAGCACGCGGTCCCCGGACGCGCGAGGCCCGCGCGCCGGTCACCCGAGGAAGTCCACCGATGTCAGCGATCGAACGGATCCGCGAATACACGAAGGACGTGGGCGTCGAGCTGCGCAAGGTCAGCTGGCCGACCCGCGAGGAGCTGCGCGACTCCACGGTGGTGGTGATCATCACCGTGCTGCTCGTGGCGGCGTTCATCGGGATCGTGGATCAGGTCCTCAATCGGCTCGTGGCGCTGATCTTCCGGTGATCCGGCCCACCCTCAGACGCCGGCGCGGCGCACCCGTCCGAAGGACGGCCCGGCCGCGGCGGCGGCGAAAGCAGGCATGAGCGACAAGAAGTGGTACGTGATCCACACCTACTCGGGTCACGAGAACAAGGTCAAGACGAACCTCGAGAAGGCCATCCATTCGGCCGGCCTCGAGGAACAGTTCGGCCAGATCCTCGTGATGACCGAAGAAGTCGTGGAGATGAAGGACGGCAGGCGCAAGACCTCGAAGCGGAAGACGTTCCCGTCCTACGTGGTCGTCGAGATGGCGCTCAACAACGACACGCGCCACCTGGTGCAGAACGTGCCCGGCGTGACGCGGTTCGTGGGTTCGGGCAGCCGCGAGGTCCCGCTCAAGGAGAACGAGGTCCGGCGGCTGCTGGGTCAGATGGAGACGAGCAAGACGCGCCCGGCGCCGACGGTGCACTTCCACGTCGGCGACCACGTGCGGATCAGCGACGGTCCGTTCAGCGCGTTCACGGGCGTGGTGGACGAGGTCAACAGCGAGCGCGGCAAGGTGAAGGTGATGGTCAGCATCTTCGGCCGCGCGACCCCGGTGGAGCTGGACTTCCTCCAGGTCCAGCCGGTCTAGCGGTTCGAGGAGAACGCGATGGCGAAGCCGATCACGGCCTTGGTCAAGCTGCAGTGCAATGCCGGCGCCGCGACGCCCGCGCCGCCGGTGGGTCCGGCGCTGGGCCAGCACGGCATCAACATCATGGAGTTCTGCAAGCAGTTCAACGCGCGCACGCAGGCGCAGGCGGGCCTCGTCATCCCGGTCATCATCACCGTCTACAGCGACCGGTCGTTCACGTTCGTCACCAAGACGCCGCCGGCCGCGGTGTTGCTCAAGAAGGCCGCCGGCCTCGAGCGGGCGTCCGGACAGCCCAACCGCAACAAGGTGGGCAAGGTCACGAAGAAGCAGGTGCGCGAGATCGCCGAGCTGAAGGCGCCGGATCTCAACTCCGCGTCGGTCGAGGCGGCCGAGCGGATGGTGCTGGGCACCGCGCGCAGCATGGGCATCGAGCTCGCGGATTGACACGAACCACGTCGCGCGGGACGCCAGGCCGGACCGCGCGGCCCCGGGGCCCTCATGGGGAATCGCGCGGGGGTTTTCCCCCCCCCCCGGGCGGGGGGCCCCCCGGGCGGCCGCCTCCGGCGCCGGGGAGCCGACACGAAGGCCGTGCCGGCGGCCCCGAGCCCGGGGCGGGACCGCAGTCGCGGGACCCCGGCCCGTTCGCCTGGAGGGAAGGAACCGGAATGATCCGGATGGACACCGAGTCTGCGGAACAGTTGCTGAAGGGCAAGACCCCGCGCGAGATCTACGAGATCGTCCGCGCGCAGGTCGAGAAGTCGCCCGACGCCAAGTTCCAGGACCTGTTCGAGACGCTCGACTGGGTGGTGCTGAAAGGCTACGCCACCGCCGAGGAGCTCGAAGCGGTCGAGGAAGAGGGCGGCAACTGACCGATGCGACATCCAGGCGCGCCTGGGGTGCGGCGCGCCGGCGCGGCGGGGTCGTCCCCGCCGGGCGATGAGGGCACCCGGGACTCCAGACACGTGGGAGTGACGGCAGGGTCCGTCACGCCGGGACCACGGGAGGATGCATGCCGAAGCACGGGAAGCGCTATCGCGCGGCCTTCGAGCTGACGAACAAGGCCGGGTCGGTGAAGCATCTCGCCGACGCGGTGAAGCTCGTGAAGCAGACGGCGCGCGCCAAGTTCGACGAGACGATCGTCATCTCGTCGCACCTGGGCGTGGACCCCCGCCACTCCGACCAGCTGGTGCGCGGCACGGTGGTGCTGCCCCACGGCACGGGCAAGAGTCTGCGCGTGCTGGTGCTGGCCAAGGGCGAGAAGGTCAAGGAGGCGCAGGCCGCTGGCGCCGACCACGCCGGGAGCGAGGAGTTCGTGAAGAAGATCCAGGAGGGCTGGCTCGAAGTGGACGCGATCGTCGCCACGCCCGACATGATGGGCGAAGTCGGCAAGCTCGGGCGCGTACTCGGGCCACGCGGGCTGATGCCCAATCCCAAGAGCGGCACGGTCACGTTCGACGTGGCCAAGGCCGTGAAGGAGCTGAAGGCCGGCAAGATCGAGTTCCGCGTGGACAAGGGGTCCAACGTCCACGCGCCGGTCGGCAAGGCCTCGTTCAGCGAGAACCAGCTGCTCGACAATGCCAAGGCCTTCCTGCGGGAACTGATGCGGGCGAAGCCGTCGGGCGCCAAGGGCGCCTACGTCAAGAGCCTCACGATCAGCTCCACGATGGGCCCGGGCATCACCCTCGACCCCTCGGCCGTGACGGCCGAATCGGCCTAGGAGGCGCGATGCCCACTCCCGAGAAGGAAGCGACGCTGAAGGACACGCGCGAGCGGATCGCCGACGTGCGCGGCATCTACCTCGCGGACTTCAGCGGCATGACCGTGCAGAGCCTGTCGCTGCTGCGCAAGCGCTGCCGCGAGCAGGGTGTGCAGTTCCGCGTCATCAAGAACACGCTGCTCAAGCGCGCGTTCCACGAACGCGGCATCCAGGACCTGGACCCGCACCTCGTGGGCCCGACCGGCCTGGTTTTCAGCCCGGGGAACGAGATGGCGCCCGCCAAGATCCTCTCGGACTTCGCCAAGGAGTTCGAGAAGCCGCGCGTCAAGGCCGCCGTCGTGGACGGCCGGCTCTACGACGACAAGGCGATCAAGCGGCTGGCGGCGCTGCCGAGCCGCGAGGTGCTGCTGTCCCAGCTCATCGGCACGTTCACGGCGCCGATGTCCACGTTCCTGGGCGCGCTGAATGCCCTGCTGGCCACGCCGGCCAACATGGCGGACGCGCTCGCGAAGGAGAAGTCCAAGGCCAGTTGAGGTCGTCCGGGCCCCGGCCCGGCTCCCTGCATCCATTCCCTGCCGGCAACGGCGTCCCAGCGAGAAGGAGACTGCGAGTCATGGCGAACGCGATCGATCAGGTGCTCGACCTCATCGGCAACATGACGGTGCTCGAGCTGTCCGAGCTCAAGACCAAGTTCGAGGAGAAGTTCGGTGTCACGGCGGCGGCGCCCATGATGGCGATGCCGATGGGCGGCGCCGGCGGCGGCGCGGCCGCGGCGGTGGCCGAGGAGAAGACGGAGTTCACGGTGGTCCTTGCCGGGGCCGGCGACAAGAAGATCCAGGTCATCAAGGTCGTGCGCGAGCTGACCGGCCTGGGCCTCAAGGAGGCGAAGGACCTCGTGGATGGTGCGCCCAAGCCCGTGAAGGAGGGCGTGTCGAAGGAGGACGCCGCCAAGATGAAGGCGGCGCTCGAGGAGCAGGGCGCGACCGTCGAGATCAAGTGATCCGCGGCCCCGTTGACTGATCGGAATCCCTTCGCGAACCCGGGCCCACGGTGGGTCCGGGGTCGCGGCGTCGGTACGCGCTTGACGCGAAAGGCGGTAGTACTTTGAAGACGGCACGTCGCAGCGAACGGAAGAGCTTCTCCAAGATCGACGCGCAGTGGAATCTCCAGATTCCGAACCTGCTCGAGGTCCAGCTGAAGAGCTTCCGTGACTTCCTTCAGATGGACGCGGACCCCATGCGGCGCCGGAACGAGGGCCTGCAGGAGGTGTTCACGGGGGTGTTCCCGATCTCCGACGCGCGCGAGCTGTTCTCGCTCGAGTTCGTCGCGTACGAGATCGGCGAGCCTAAGTACTCCATGGACGAGTGCGTCGAGCGGGACCTCACGTTCTCGGCCCCGCTCAAGGCCCGACTGCGCCTGAACACGCGCGAGGAGGTGGACGGCGTCAAGCGTGACAAGGACGTCATCGAGCAGGAGGTCTACCTCGGCGAGCTGCCGCTCATCACCGAGAGCGGCACGTTCATCATCAACGGCGCGGAGCGCGTGATCGTGTCGCAGCTCCACCGTTCGCCGGGCGTGTTCTTCGACGAGATGACCCACCCGAACGGGAAGCAGCTCTACAACGCGCGCATCATCCCGTACCGCGGCTCGTGGGTGGAGTTCTCGCTCGACGTCAACGACGTCATGCACGTGCACATCGACCGCAAGCGCAAGCTCCCCGTGACCGTGCTGCTGCGCGCGCTCGGGTTCGTGTCCGATCGCGAGATCCTCGAGCTATTCTACGAGAAGGACACGCTCGAGGTGAAGGGCAAGAAGGCGGAGGGCGCGCTGGGCCGGATCTGCGCCCAGGACCTGATGGACGAGGCGACGGGAGAGATCCTGCTCGAGGCGAACGAGGAGATCACCGCCGAGAAGGTCGAGATGCTCAAGAAGTCCGGGCTCGAGACGCTCGAGGTGTTCCAGATCCCGCATCAGGACGACGCGGACCTCGTGCGCAACACGCTGCGCAAGGACCAGACGAAGACGCAGGAGGAGGCGCTCCACCGCATCTACAACCTGCTGCGGCCGGGCGAGCCGCCGCGGGCGGACTCGGCGCGCGAGATCCTCAACAAGCTGTTCTTCAACCCCAAGCGCTACGACCTCGCGCGGGTCGGCCGCTACAAGCTCAACCAGAAGCTGCCGCACGACTCGTTGCTGCCGGGCCGTGACGTGCGCAAGAAGCTGGGCCTGGGCGTGCCGGACCTCAATCACACCACTCTGTGCCGCGAGGACTTCATCGTCATCATCAAGTACCTGGTGCTGCTGCGCACCGGCGGCGCGATGCTCAACGAGCTGGGCGTGGAGGAGCCGGCGGTCACGGACGACATCGACCACCTCGGCAACCGGCGCGTGCGTTCGGTGGGCGAGCTGCTCGCGAACCAGTTCAACATCGGCCTCGCGCGCATGGCCCGCATCATCCGCGAGCGCATGTCGCTCCAGGACCAGGAGCAGATCACGCCCACGGACCTCGTGAACTCGCGCACGATCTCGGCGGTGATCCAGAGTTTCTTCGGGTCGAGCCAGCTGTCGCAGTTCATGGATCAGACGAACCCGCTCGCCGAGCTCACGAACAAGCGGCGGCTGTCGGCGCTGGGCCCCGGCGGCCTGACGCGCGACCGAGCCGGGTTCGAGGTCCGCGACGTGCACTACACGCACTACGGCCGGGTGTGCCCGATCGAAACGCCGGAAGGCCCGAACATCGGGCTCATCTCGTCGCTGTCCACCTACGCCAAGGTGAACGAGTTCGGCTTCCTCGAGACGCCGTACTTCCGTGTCGCCTCCGGTCAGGTGGACCGCAAGAAGCCCGAGTTCCTGGCGGCGGACGTCGAGGACCGCGCGCGCATCGCGCCGGCCAACACACCGTTCGACAAGAAGTCGGGGCGGCTCGACGAGAGCTCGCTCACCGTGCGGTCGCGCGGCGAGTACCCGACCGTGGAGCGGGTGGACGTGGACTACATGGATGTCTCGCCCATCCAGCTCGTGTCGCCGGCCGCGGCGCTGATCCCGTTCCTCGAGCACGACGACGCGAACCGCGCGCTGATGGGCTCCAACATGCAGCGCCAGGCCGTGCCGCTGCTCGTGACCGAGGCCCCGCTCGTCGGTACCGGGCTCGAGGACAAGGTGGCCGAGGACTCGGGTGCGCTGGTGCTGGCGCGGCGCCCGGGCGTGGTGGAGTTCGTCTCGGGCGAGATGATCGCCGTGCGCTACGAGCGGGACGAGGACGAGCCCGAGTTCGACTACTCGGAGCAGCCGAACCTCGACATCTACCGGCTCACCAAGTTCCGCCGCTCGAACCAGGACACCTGCCTGAACCAGCGCCCGGTCGTGACCGAGGGGATCAAGGTCAAGAAGGGCCAGGTCATCGCCGACGGCCCGGCGACCCGTGACGGCGAGCTGGCGCTCGGCCGCAACGTGCTGGCGGCGTTCCTGCCGTGGGGCGGCTACAACTACGAGGACGCCATCCTGGTGAGCGAGAAGCTCATCAAGAACGACGTGTTCACCTCCGTGCACATCGAGGAGTTCGAGCTCCAGGTGCGCGACACGAAGCGCGGGGTCGAGGAGATCACGCGAGAGATCCCGAACGTGTCCGAGGAGGCGGTCAAGAACCTCGACGAGGAGGGCGTCGTCCGCATCGGCGCCCGCGTGCGCCAGGGCGACATCCTGGTGGGCAAGGTGACGCCGAAGGGTGAGCAGGAGCTGTCACCCGAGGAGCGCCTGCTCAAGGCCATCTTCGGTGACAAGGCCGGCGACGTGCGCGACGCGTCGCTCAAGGCGCCGCCGGGCATGGACGGCATCGTCATCGACATCAAGGTGTTCTCGCGCCGCGAGAAGGACGAGAGCACGAAGCAGCAGGAGAAGAAGAAAATCGAGAAGCTCCGGCGCGAGTCCAAGAAAGAGCGCGAGCGCATCGCGGACGTGCGGCTGACGAACGCGAAGCAGATTCTCGCGGACCAGCTCGTGAACGTGCTGAAGAGCGCGTCCTCGGGCGAGCCGCTCGCGCGGAAGGGCCGCAAGTTCACCGACGACTTCCTCGAGGAGCTCGACCTCGACGACCTCGCGTGGGGTACGCACGTCACCGAGGACGAGCGGGTGAACGACCGGTTCTGGAAGGCGATGAACAACGCCCAGAACGCGTTCACGCGCTGCGAGAAGGAGCTGGAGAAGGAGATCGAGAAGGTCACGCGCGGCGACGAGCTGCCGCCGGGCGTGGTGAAGCTGGTCAAGGTCTACATCGCGAAGCGGCGCAAGCTGTCGGTCGGCGACAAGATGGCCGGCCGCCACGGCAATAAGGGCGTCGTCGCGCGCATCGTGCCGGAGGAGGACCTGCCCTACCTGCCGAACGGCGAAGTCGTGGAGATCGTCCTGAACCCGCTCGGCGTGCCTTCGCGCATGAACATCGGCCAGATCATGGAGACGCATCTCGGCTGGGCGGCGCACGCGCAGGGCTACACCTGTGCGACGCCGGTGTTCGCCGGGGCCACGGTCGAGGAGATCAAGGGCGAGCTGCGCGCCGCCGGCCTGCCGGAGGACGGCAAGGTCGAGCTGCGCGACGGCCGCCTCGGCGAGCCCTTCGACCAGCGCGTCACGGTGGGCTTCCTCTACATGCTCAAGCTGAGCCACCTCGTGGACGACAAGATCCACGCGCGCTCGACGGGCCCGTACTCGCTCGTCACCCAGCAGCCGCTGGGCGGCAAGGCGCAGTTCGGCGGCCAGCGCTTCGGCGAGATGGAGGTGTGGGCGCTCGAGGCCTACGGTGCGGCCTACACGCTTCAGGAACTGCTCACCGTCAAGAGCGACGACGTGGGCGGACGGTCGCGCATCTACGAGGCGATCGTGAAGGGCGAGAACCCGCCCGAGCCCGGCACGCCGGAGTCCTTCAACGTGCTGGTGAAGGAGCTCCAGAGCCTGTGTCTCGAAGTCCAGTTCGAAGAAACGACCTGACCTTGCTTTCCCTGCGCGTACGGCCCTGACGACTCGCCGCCTCCGGGGTACCCGTCCGACCGGACGGGCCTGGGGCGATGGGTGGGGCATACGGGAGTGAAGAGATGATCCAGGACACCGATCTGCAGGCGACGCTGAACTCGGCGACCACCCGAATGGGGTTCGGCCGCTTCGAGGACCGCGACCAGCGCCGCAAGCTCAACTTCAACCAGATCCGCATCCGGCTCGCTTCGCCGGACGTGATCCGGAGCTGGTCGCACGGCGAGGTCACGAAGCCGGAGACCATCAACTACCGCTCGTTCAAGCCGGAGAAGGACGGCCTGTTCTGCGAGAAGATCTTCGGCCCGGTCAAGGACTGGGAGTGCAACTGCGGCA
>CAZSQX010000049.1:0-10543 GCA_964609125.1 uncultured bacterium | reverse complement strand
CTCGGCGGCGGATACGACGCCGCGCCGGAGCGCGCCGCCGAGCGCGCGCAGCTCGCGCCCTCGACGGTGTGGAGCCGGAGCGAGGG
The DNA here is from genome assembly GCA_964609125.1 of uncultured bacterium. GTDB lineage: Bacteria > Eisenbacteria > RBG-16-71-46 > RBG-16-71-46 > RBG-16-71-46 > JAIOPA01. Next base: position 10,457 of record CAZSQX010000049.1, on the reverse strand, counting down.
CGGGCGGCGCTGGCGCCTGCACGCGGGCCGCGTCGTGACGCCGCTGTGGAGCGACCTCGCCCCGGGCACGAGCCCGTTCGTGCAGGACGTCTGGTACGCGGGCGGCTCGCTGGCGGCCGGCCGCCCCGAGCGCGTCTGGGCCGAGGCGGGCGTCCTCGCCACGGAGTCCGGCAACCGCGCGCTGCTTCCGCGCTCGCCGGTGCGCGACGTCTCGCTCCGTCTCGGCTGGTCGCGCGAGACCGTGCGCATCCAGGACGCTCAGGCGACGCTGGCGCTGGGCGGTCGGCTGGGGCCGTTCGGGGCCGACGCCTCGGGCTTCACGCGGCTGCGGCCCGCGGGCTCGACGTTCGCGGCAGTGGACGCCGCGCGCGGGGCGCGGGCGGCCCTCGACGCGCGCTTCCGCGTGTTCGCGGGCGACCTGGGCGTACGGCTGCGTGTCGAGGGGGCGTGGGTCGGGGAACGGGACGGCGAGCCGGCGCCGGGCTTGCCGGCGCCGCCGCGCACGCTGCCGGCCTACGCGACCTGGGGCGCCAGCGCCGGGTTCACGCTCGGCGACGCGACCATCGTGCTGCGCGCGGACAACCTGGCCGATCGCCGGGAGCCGCAGGTCTGGGGCGACCCGAGCCGGGGCTTCCCGGGCGCGCAGGCCCTGGGCGCGGGCCGGCAGTTCCGCGCGGAGCTGACGTGGCCGTTCTTCGATTGACGCGCTGACCGCTCTCCCGCCCCCGGCTCGAGGAGGACGCGTGCCGGGACTGACGGAAGCGGAGCGTCGCGGAGCGCTGTGGCTCGCCGCGCTGCTCGTGCTCGGCACGCTGCACGACCTCCACCGCGCGCGACGTCCCGCGTGGGCGCCGGCGCCGCAGGAGGCACCGGGCGCGGCCGCGACCGGCCCGCCCGTACCCGTGGACCCGCCCGCCGCGGGGGCCGGCGACCCGGTGCCGGCGGCCGACCGGCTGGATCTCAGCCGGGCGACCGCGTTCGAGCTGGACCGGCTCCCAGGCATCGGCCCGGTCCTCGCGCGCCGGATCGTCGAGCATCGCGCCCGCCACGGCCCGTTCCGCTCGCCCGAGGAGCTGCTCGCCGTCCCCGGCATCGGCCCCCGGCTGCTCGAGCGAATCAGGCCGCACCTTCGACCGCCGGCCGACTCCGCACGTGCGGAAATGCATTCAAGCCCGGGCGGCGCCCGCCGATAACCCCCGCGAGTCCGGGTCTCCCTCTCGGGATGCATCCCGCGGCTTGCCGTCTGCATGGCCGGTCGCGCCTTCAGCTCGGCCTCGGTCCAGTCCGCTCGCGCACGGGCACCGGCGGTACCACTACCGGGGTCCGGCCCACCATTCGGGGACGCTCGTGGTCGAAGACATCAGCCAGAAGCTCCTCCAGGCGCACCTCATCGACGAAGGCGCGCTCCAGAAGGCCGCGATCCAGCAGAAGACGTCCGGCGGCTCCATCACGGGCAACCTCGTCAAGATCGGGGCGATCAGCGAGGACCAGCTGCTGGACTTCCTGTCTCGGCTCTACGGCTGCCCGCCGATCGACCTCAAGAGCTTCGAGCCCGACCCGGCGCTGACCCGATTGCTCCCCGGCGACGTGGCCACCAAGTTCATGGCGCTGCCGGTGTCGAAGGCCGGGCGCCGGATCGTGGTCGCGATGACGAACCCGGCCAACATCTTCGCCATCGACGACATCAAGTTCATCACCGGCTACGACGTCGAGCCGCGCGTGGCGTCCGAGATGGCCGTGAAGAAGGCGCTCGACCGCGCCTACGATTCTGCCGGCACCATGGCCGACGTGATGAAGGGATTCGAGGACGACCTCGCGGTCGTCGAGGAGGACGAGAGCGCGGAGAGCGAGGGCCTCGGCCAGATGGACGAGGCGCCCATCGTAAAGCTGGTCAACTCGCTCATCGCCGACGCCGTGCGCAAGGGCGCCTCCGACATCCACATCGAACCCTACGAGAAGACGATGCGCGTGCGCTTCCGCATCGACGGCGCGCTGCAGGAGATGATGGCGCCGCCGTACAAGTTCAAGGCCGCGATCACGTCGCGCCTGAAGATCATGGCGGACCTTGACATCGCCGAGCGCCGCGTGCCCCAGGACGGGCGCATCAAGATCAAGGTGCTGAACCGCACCATCGACCTTCGCGTGAGCACGCTGCCCACGATCTTCGGCGAGAAGATCGTGATGCGCATCCTGGACAAGACGAACCTGAACATCGATCTCGAGAAGCTCGGGTTCGAGCCCGCGTCCATGAAGGAGTTCCTCGCCGCCATCCTGAACCCCTACGGCATGGTGCTGGTCACCGGGCCGACCGGCTCCGGCAAGACCACGTCGCTCTACTCGGCGCTGTCCCGAGTGAACACGCCAAGCGTGAACGTGATGACCGCCGAGGACCCGGTCGAGTACAACCTGGACGGGATCAACCAGGTGCTCGTGAACGAGTCGGTGGGGCTGTCGTTCGCGTCCGCCCTCAAGGCGTTCCTGCGCCAGGACCCGAACATCATCATGGTGGGCGAGATCCGCGACATCGACACTGCGTCCATCGCCACCAAGGCCGCGCTCACCGGGCACCTCGTGCTGTCCACGCTGCACACGAACGACGCCCCGAGCGCCATCGGCCGTCTCATCGACATGGGCATCGAGCCGTTCCTCGTGGCCTCGTCCGTCAACCTCGTGCTGGCGCAACGCCTCGTGCGCAAGGTGTGCGCCCAGTGCCGGCGACCCAGCGAGCTCACGGACGAGGTGCTGGCCGAGTTGCAGACCACGCGCGAGTTCCTCCAGGGCGCGAACATCGTCGAGGGCGTGGGGTGCGTGGAGTGCAACAACACCGGCTACCGCGGACGGGCTGGCGTCTACGAGGTCATGACCATCACGCCGGCGCTGCGCGACCTGATCCTGCAGCGTGCGTCCGCCATCGAGATCAAGCGCAACGCCGTGGAGGGCGGGATGCTCACGCTGCGGCGGGACGCGCTTCAGAAGCTCAAGCGGGGGGTCACCTCCGTGGAGGAAGTGCTCAAGGAGACCGCGGCCGACAAGCTGTAGGCCCGCGAGCCGTCACCGGACTGAGGAGATCATGGCAGACCTGACCCTTCGGCAGTTGCTCGACGACATGGTGCAGCGCAAGGCCTCGGACCTCCACATCACGGCCGGCGTCCCGCCGGAGCTGCGCATCGACGGCGCGATCACACCCACCGAGTACGAGGTGCTCACGCCCGAGAAGTGCATCGCGCTCGCCTACAGCGTGCTGTCGGACGAGCAACGCAAGCGGTTCGAGACCACGAAGGAGCTCGACTTCTCGTTCGGCGTGAAGGGGCTGTCCCGCTACCGCGCGAACGTCTACCTGCAGCGCGGCGTCGTCTCCATGGCGATTCGGCAGATTCCGTACGAGATCCTGCCCATGGACCGGCTCGGGCTCCCGCCCATCGTCAAGGAATTCACGAACCGTCAGAAGGGGCTCGTGCTCCTCACCGGCCCGACCGGGTCCGGCAAGTCCACGACGCTTGCCTCCATGCTGGACCGCATCAACGGCACGCGCCAGGCGCACATCATGACGATCGAGGATCCGGTCGAGTACATCCACCACCACAAGAAGTGCATCGTCAACCAGCGCGAGGTCGGCGCGGACACCGCGTCGTTCCCGACCGCGCTCAAGTACGTGCTGCGGCAGGACCCCGACATCATCCTCATCGGCGAGATGCGCGACCTGGAGACGATCGAGGCGGCGCTGACGATCGCCGAAACGGGCCATCTGGTGTTCGCGACGCTGCACACGAACTCCACCTACGAGGCGGTCAACCGCATCGTGGACGTGTTCCCCGCGGACCAGCAGAAGCAGATCCTCACCCAGCTCGCGTTCACGCTCGAGGGCGTGGTCACCCAGCAGCTCGTCCCGCGCAGCCGTGGCGCCGGCCGCGTCATGTGCGCCGAGGTCCTCGTCTGCACGCCGGCGATCAAGGCCGTGATCCGCGAGGGGAAGATCCACCAGATCTACAGCCTGATGCAGGCGGGTCAGAAGTTCGGCATGCAGACCATGAACCAGGCACTGCTGCAGACAGTGCTCGACAAGCAGCTCACCCCGGAACACGCCCTCGAGCGCAGCACCGACCGAGTGGAGCTGGAAGGCATGCTCCAGAAGGTCCTGCGCTCGGCAGCCTGATCGGAGGACGACGATGGCGGTTTTCATCTGGAAGGGGCGGACGCTCGCGGGGGAGGCCCAGACCGGCGAGATCGAGGTCGGGCGCCAGGAGGAGGCGCTCGAGCTCCTGCGCAAGAAGCGGATCCTGGTCACCTCGCTGCGGCCCAAGTCGGGCGGCTTCTCCATGCCGAAGCTCGGCGGGAGCGGCGTGAGCACGAAGGACCTGGCCATCTTCACCCGGCAGTTCGCCACCATGATCTCGGCGGGCCTGCCGCTCGTGCAGTGCCTGGACATCCTCGCCAAGCAGTCCAGCAAGCCGTCGTTCGGCAGGATCATCAGCGACACGACGCGGGAGGTGGAGGCCGGCTCGACGCTCGCGGACGCGCTCGGCAAGCACCGAAACGTGTTCGACGACCTGTTCCGCAACATGATCGCGGCCGGCGAGGCGGGCGGCGTGCTGGACGAGATCCTGATGCGGCTCGCGACGTACATCGAGAAGGCGGACGCGCTCAAGCGCAAGGTGCAGGGCGCGCTCGTCTACCCGGCGGTCGTGCTGACGGTGGCGCTTGCCGCGACCTCGTTCATGCTGATCTTCATCATCCCGACGTTCGCGAAGATGTTCACGGACTTCGGCGGCGAGCTGCCGCTGCCGACCAAGATCGTGCTCATGCTGTCGGACCTGCTCGTGGGCTGGTGGTGGGCGGGGCTGCTCGGCATCGTCGGGTTGGTGATCGCGCTGCAGCGCTACTACGCCACCGAGACCGGTCAGCGCCAGATCGACGGGCTCATGATCCGCATGCCGGTGCTGGGCGACGTGCTGCTGAAGGGCGCCGTGGCGCGGTTCACCCGCACACTCGGCACGCTCATCGCTTCGGGCGTACCGATCCTCGGCGGCCTCGAGATCACGGCCCGTACCTCGGGCAACAAGGTCATCTCGGAGGCGATCATGAATGCCCGCGCCTCGATCCGCGAGGGCGAGACCGTCTCGGCGCCGCTCAAGGCCTCGGGCGTGTTCCCGCCCATGGTCACGCAGATGATCGCGGTCGGCGAGCAGACGGGCGCGCTGGACGAAATGCTCACGAAGATCGCCGTGTTCTACGAGCAGGAGGTGGACACGGCGGTCGAGACGCTCACCTCGATCATCGAGCCGGTCATGATCGTCGTGATGGGCGGCATCGTCGGCGGCATGGTGGTCGCCATGTACCTGCCGATGTTCAAGCTCATCAACGTCGTGGCGGGCGGGGACTGAGGTGACGGCCGTCCCGGCAACCGCCGCGCCCGGCACGCGAACGGGTACCGGCCCGCGGCGCACGCGCGTGGCGTCGCTCCGCCAGCTCGTGCTGGGCCGGGTGCTCGTCGCGTCGCTCGCGCTGCCCTCCGGGCTGCTGCTGCGTCCGGACGTCACCGACCAGCCGCTCCAGCTTCTGGCGCTGGCGTTCTCGGCGGTCGCCGGGGTGTCGGTGGCCTGGCTGCTGGCCGCGCGCCTCGGGGGCCCGGTCGGCTGGCGGATGGGCACGCAGCTCGGCGCGGACCTGCTGCTCGTGACCTGGCTCGCCGCCTACACGGGCGGGCGCGGCAGCCAGTTCGTGCTGTTCTACGCGCTCGTCGTGATCACGGGCGGCGTGCTCGGTCGCATCGGGGGCGGACTGCTCGCGGCCGCGGGCGCGAGCGTGGGCTTCCTCGTCCTGCCGGCGCTGGCGGCTCCGCTCGCGGGCCGCGGCCAGCCGCTGGACAGCTTCGTGCGCCCCGAGCTGATGGTCACGTTCCTCGCCATCGTCGGCGTGCTGTCCGGCGTGCTCGGGGAGCGAGTCCAGCGCACCGCCGGGGACCTCGAGCGCACCGAGAAGGAGCTTGTGCGGGTGCGCGTGGACAACGACGCCATCCTGCGCCACCTGGCCACCGGCGTGCTGACGGTGGACCGCGAGGGGGTCATCGGGTACCTGAACCCGGCCGCGGAGCAGGTGCTCGGCGTGCGGGTCGAGGAGGTCGCGGGTCGACCGTTGGCCGAGGCGCTGCCGGAGCGGCTCCAGCCCCTGCGCGCCCTGGTCCTCGATTCGCGCGACCAGGGGCGGGGCCGCGCCCGGGCCGAGCTCCAGATCGCGAGCGCGCTCGGCCGCGCGCTGCCGCTCGGGGCATCCACGAACGTGCTCCGTCACGAGGGCGAGCTGACCGGCGTCGTGGCCGTGTTCCAGGACCTCACCGAGGTCCGGGAGATGGAGCGGCGGGTGCGACGCAACGAGACGCTCGCCGAGGTGGGCGCGCTCGCCGCCGGCATCGCGCACGAGCTCCGAAACGGCCTGAAGCCCATCAGCGGCTCGGTCGAGCTGCTGCAGCGGGAGCTCAGGCTCGAGGGCGAGAGCTCCGACCTCATGGACCTGATCGCGCGGGAGTCGGGGCGCCTCAACAAGTTCGTGACCGACCTGCTCAACTATTCTCGCGAGCGCGACCTGACGCTCGAGCCGATCGCGCTGGAGCCGCACCTGCGCGACCTCGTGCACACCCTGATGCGCGACCCACGCCGGTCCGAGCAGGTCCGGGTCGAGCTCGCGCCGGGACCACAGGACGCGCAGGTCTCGCTGGACCCGGAACAGATGCGCCAGGTGTGGCTCAACCTGGCGGCGAACGCGCTGGAGGCGGTCGGGGAACGCGGCACGCTCACCGTGGGCTGGGCGGTGCGCGACCCCGAGCACGTCTCCGTGGAGTTCCGCGACGACGGCCCCGGAATCGCCCCCGAGGACCTGCGGCGCGTCGGAGAACCCTTTTTCACCACCAAGCGGGGAGGCACCGGGCTGGGGCTGGCGATCGCGCAGCGGATCGTCGAGCGCCATGGCGGGGTGCTGACCCTCGAGAGCGTGGCCGGTCAGGGCACGACGGCCCGGGTGACGCTGCCCGGGCTCGCGGTCGCTCTGGCCCCGGCGGCGTGACCACCGTTCCATTCCGAATCCAGTGAGGTGACTCCATGGCTGCCGAGAAGATCCTGGTGGTCGATGACGAGCAGAGCATGACCCAGTTCCTGGGGATCGTGCTCCGCAAGGAAGGCTTCCAGGTGACCACCGTGAACAGCGGGCGCGACGCCCTCGACCGGATCCGCATGGAGCCGTTCGACGTCGTGATCAGCGACATCAAGATGCCGGGCATGGACGGCATCCAGCTTCTGCAGGGGATCAAGAAGCACGACCCGAACATCCCGGTCGTGCTGATGACCGCCTACGCGTCGCAGCAGACCGCGATCGACGCGGTGAACCTCGGGGCGTTCCAGTACCTGCTCAAGAACGCGAAGAACGACGAGATCCGGCTCGCGGTGCGCAACGCGCTCGAGCTGCGCAAGGTCCGGCACGAGAACCAGTTCCTCAAGCGCGAACTGAAGAAGGGCCACGAGGAGAAGGCCATCATCGGTTCGTCCGAGGAGATGGTGCGCGTGTTCAAGATGGTGGACAAGGTGGCGGACAGCGAGGCCACGATCCTGATCCAGGGTGACTCGGGCACCGGCAAGGAGCTGATCGCGCGCGAGATCCACTACCGCAGCCGGCGCCACTCGGGCCCGTTCGTGAGCATCAACTGCGGGGCCATCCCGCGGGACCTGCTGGAGTCCAACCTGTTCGGTCACGTGAAGGGCTCGTTCACCGGCGCGGTCAAGGATTCCCCGGGGCTGTTCGTGGTGGCCGAGGGCGGCACGTTCTTCCTCGACGAGGTGGGCGAGATGCCGCTCGCGACTCAGGTCAAGCTGCTGCGGGCGCTCCAGGAGCGCGAGATCATCCCCGTCGGCGGCACCCAGCCGATCAAGATCGACTGCCGGCTCGTGGCCGCCACCAACGTGGACCTGGAGCGGGAGGTGGCCGAGGGGCGCTTCCGCGCGGACCTGTTCTTCCGCCTGAACGTCATTCCGCTCCGCATGCCCGCGCTCCGGCAGCGTCGCGACGACATCCCGCTGCTGGTGGACCACTTCCTCAAGCGCCACGCCAAGGGCGGGACGCTCAAGGTCGTGAACAAGGAGGCGATGGAGCTGCTCATGAAGTACGACTGGCCCGGAAACGTCCGCGAGCTGGAGAACGTCATGGAGCGGGCGCTGATCCTGGACGAGGGCGGGGTGATCACGCCGGAGGACCTGCCGGACAAGATCCGCTTCGGCCACAGCCAGAAGGGCAGCCTCATCATCGATTCCCCGACCATGACGCTCGAGGAGCTCGAGAAGGAATACATCCTCAAGGTGCTCAACTTCACGCGCTGGCAGAAAAAGCGCTCGAGCGAGCTGCTCGGAATCAACGCCTCGACGCTGTACCGCAAGCTGATCGGCTACGGGCTCGAGAAGCCGGGCAAGGACCGCCCCGGGATGCCGGAGGGCCCGGACATCCTGCCGGAGTCGGACGAACACGCCGCCTGAGCCCACTGCGGAATGCAAGGGGGGGGCGGCGGCGGACGGAAACTGCACGGTGCAGGGCCGGGCCGGGGGAAATCCCCCGGCCCTTCGAGTCAGCGCAACTCTTTGCGCGGGAACGGGCTGACGGCCCATGGGGCGGCCGGCGTCCGCCTGGCATGACGGTTGCGTGAACCACCGGCGAGCGTCTCCGCACACAACGCGGGCGCCGTCGGAGTGACCCGAGTCGGGAGGAGAACGACATGTTCAAGTCGCAGAAGGGCTTCACCCTCATCGAGCTGATGATCGTGGTCGTGATCATCGGCATCCTGGCCGCGATCGCCATCCCCAACTTCATCGCCATGCAGAACCGCGCGAAGGAGGGGAGCACGAAGGCCAACATGCACACGTTCCAGCTCGCGGCGGAGGACTACGGCGTGCAGAACGACGGCGCGTACGCGGCCGCGGCCCTCTCGCTGGAGCCGCTGCTCCCGAACGCCGGTGCGAACTTCAAGAACCCGTTCACGAACACGCAGGGCGTGGGCGTGGCGTGGGCCGACGTGGCCGCGTTCGCGCGTCCGGTCGTGCCTCCGGCGACTTCGGGCATCGTCGCGTACACCGACTCGCTGACGCTGACGTACGTGATCGGCGGCCAGGGCAAGACCGCGCCGCTCGCGCTGCAGCTCACGAGCGGCCAGTAAGTCGAGCAGAGGCGGGTGCGGGGGCCCTCGGGCCCCCGCGCGCCGCGCAACTCACCCGGCGTGCTGCGCCGGACCCGGCCAACGAGAGGCACGGATCCCCACCATGCGAGCCCCACGCGGATTCACGCTCGTAGAGCTGATGATCGTGGTCGTGATCATCGGGATCCTCGCCGCCATCGCCATCCCGAACTTCATGAGCATGCAGCAGCGCGCGAAGGAAGGCAGCACGAAGGAGAACATGCACACCTTCCAGCTCGCGGCCGAGGACTACAACGTCTCGAACGACGGCCGCTACGCACTCCTCGCGAACGACGTCGCGTCGCAGCTCGAGACCTACGGCTCCAGATTCCGAAACCCGTTCGACGGCGGCCAGGGCTCGGGAGCTTCGTGGGTGGACCAGGCCACCTGGACCGTGCCGATCGTGACCGGCGTGACGCGCGCCGGCGTCGTGGCGTACGCCGACTCGGCGCAGAACTCGTATCAGATCGCCGGTCGCGGCGCGGTCGCCGACCTGCGACTGATCCTGACGACCGGCAGCAGCAGCAACTGACGTCCGGTCCGCGCGGCGCTCCCCATCGCGCCCGAAGGTCGCCGCGGCACGCGCATTGCATTCTGCCCGGTCGCACGCCGGCCCGCGGGGCCGGCCCCGAGCCGAACCGATTGGCCCCTCGCAGGATGGGAGATGCCGCCGTGACCCTCGACACGCCCCGTGCCCACCAGTCTCCGACCGCCCCCGCCACGCACCGGCCAGAGCCTGACCACGACCGCGCGGCCGGCGGCGAGCCACCGGCCGTACGGGTCCAGGGCCTCACCAAGACCTACCGGCATCCGTGGACGCTGCGCGTCACCCCCGGCCTCGACGACGTGAGCTTCGAGGTGCGGGCGGGCGAGATCTTCGGCTACCTGGGCCCGAACGGCGCCGGGAAGACCACGACGCTCAAGATCCTCACCGGCCTGCTCAAGCCCACGTCCGGCCGCGCCTGGCTCTTCGGCCGCGACATCCGCCAGGTCGAGAGCCGGCGGCCGCTCGGCTTCCTGCCCGAGCAGCCGTACTTCTACGACCACCTGAACGGGCCGGAGTACCTGGAGATGGTGGCGCGGCTCTCGGGCCTCACCGGGCGCGAGGCGCGCGCCGCGGCGGTGCATTGGCTCGGGCGCGTGGGGCTCGGCGACCGCGCGCGGCTCGGCTTGCGGAAGTACTCGAAGGGCATGCTCCAGCGCCTGGGGCTCGCCGCGGCCATGGTGCACAGGCCGAAGCTCCTCATCCTCG
>CAZSQX010000048.1:0-12146 GCA_964609125.1 uncultured bacterium | reverse complement strand
CCACTTGGCGCTCTTCCAGAAGTAGCGCCTCGGCACGACCAGGCGGAGCGGCCAGCCGTGCTCGGGCGTGAGCGGCTGTCCATCGTGCTTGTCGGCGAGCAGCACGTCATCCTGGTCGAGCTCCCCCAGCGGCAGGTTGGTCGTGAAGCCCTGTGCGGCGTGGACGACCGCGAACCGCGCGCCGGCACCGGGCCGGGCACGCGAGAGGACTTCGCGGATCGAGACGCCTTCCCAGACGTTGTCGTACCGGCTCCAGCGCGTGACGCAGTGGATGTCCGACCGCACCTGCACCCGCGGCAGGGCCTGGAACTGCTCCCAGGTCCAGCGCTGGGGCTCCTCCACGAGCCCGTCCACGCGCAGCTCCCACGAGGCGAGCTCGACGCGCGGGACGGAGCCGTAGTGAAGCACCGGCCACTTCTCCGTCTTCACCTGTCCCGGCGGGAGCCGAGGCTCCCGTCGGGGGCTGCTGACCTTATCGGCCGGTTGGGAATCCATGTTCATCTGCATCTCGGGGGTGGGTTCCGGGGGCGTCCCGCGGGCCCGGGGCCGGACCCGCGACGCCCCGAGGGGTCAGAAGTCGCTGCTCAGGCTGGCGAAGAATGACCGCCCGGGCTCGTCGAGCGAGCCAAGGGGATAACGATACCTGCGGTCGGAAAGGTTCCTGACGCCGGCCACCATGCGCTGTCCCGAGGGGGTGGTGAGGCCGAGCGAGAAGTCGGCCACGATCCACTCCTTCTTGAACTCGGTGGACTGGGGCACGCCGGGGGTGGGCAGCGGCAGCCGGTTCGTGCGCCACGACCAGCGCGTGCCCGCCTCGAGCCAGACTCGGCCCTCGGGTTCGCTCCAGCGGAGCGCCGTCCCGCCCTTGAGCGGCGGCACGCCCGGGAGCGGCGCGCGGTCCTGCCCCTGCACGCCGTACAGCGTCGCGATCGCCTGCCCGCTCGTGATCTCGCCGACCTGTCCGGCGAGCGTCGAGCGCACCAGCCAGTCGCGCCGGAACGTGTACTCGCCCTCGATCTCGGCGCCCCAGATGCGCGCGTTCGAGATGTTCGTGTAGCGGTAGGTGGGCTGCCCGGGTGCGGACACCCGCACCGCGTCGATCAGGTCCGTGAACGTGGACAGGTAGGCGTTCCCCGAGACCGCCAGCGCGCCCGGCCCCCAGCGCAGACCGAGGTCGTACGAGACGCTCTTCTCGGGTTCCAGGTCGGGATTTCCCAGCACGAAGCCCACGCTCGCCGCGCCGTTGAAGTAGAGGTCCTGCGCGTTCGGCTGCCGGTAGCCGTTCGCGACGTTGGCCGACACGTGCAGGTCGGTGAGCGGCTGGTAGACGAGCCCGACCGATCCACTCAGGGCGCCGTTCCGCGTGGTGCGCTCGGCGAAGCTGGAGCCGGGCGCGGTGGGACCCGCCTTGGCGTGGTAGCGGTAGTGCGTGTAGCGGCCGCCCGTGGACAGCGTCCAGCGCGGCGTGAGGTACCAGTCGTTGTTGAAGAACATGCCGAAGCTGTCGAACTCGCCGTCCGGCACGGACTGGGTGACGAGGGTGGACGTCGTGCCGGCCGAGTCCGCACCCGTCACGTCGTTGAAGTGATAGGTGCGCCGGCGCACGTTGTCGCCGCCGGTGAGGTCGCGCGCGGCGTCGAGCCCCGCGGTCCACAGGTAGCGCGGCTTGCGGTGCGACGTGAGCTGCACCTGGGCCCCGAACGTGTTGAGGTCGAAGAACCGGTCCTGATCGGTGAGCGCGTACGTCGAGCCCGCGCGGGGCGGCACGCCGAACGAGCCGTACATGGACGACGCGAGGACCTGGTCGGAATAGAAGTTGCGCCGCTCGCGCTGCCAGTAGGCGCGGACGCGCGTGTTCTCGACCCAGCTCTCGTCGTAGCGCTTGTCGAGCGTGAGATGGGCCACGTCGCGATCGTAGTAGCGGAACTGGAAGTCCTGGGATGCGCCGGGGAACGCGAACGAGAGCCCCGGGATGCCGATGTCCTCGCCGCGGTAGAGCTGGTAGCCGGAGCGGAGCGTGAGGCGCGGCGAGAGGTCGTAGCGCAGGCTCAACGCGCCGTTGCCGTCGCGGAACGCCGAGTTCCGCAACGTACCCGAGGGCGTCTCGAAATCCCGCGTGTCGCTCCAGCCGCCGCTGACGATGGCCGCGAGCGGGCCCCAGGTGGGCCGCAGCTCGAGCTGGCCGCCGAACGAGCGATCCACGCTCGCGCCGCCGAGGCGCACGCTGCCGCCCAGGCCGGGCGCGGAGCCCGCCGTCGGCTGCGGGTCGCGCGTGATCAGGTTCAGCACGCCGCCGATCGCGTCGGAGCCGTAGGCCACGGAGGACGGCCCGCGCACGACCTCGACGCGGTCGATGAGCGTGGCCGGCACGAGCGAGGGGTGCGGCCCGTTGCCTCGCGCGCTGTTCATGGGCATGCCGTCCATGAGCACGAGCACGCGCTGGCCGGAAAGGCCCCGCAGCACGATGCGCTGCTCCCACGGGCTGTCCTTCGAGTTGTCCACGCCCGGAAGCTGCTGGAGCGCGTCGCCCACGACGAGCGGCGCCAGGTCGCGGAGTTGCCCGCGCGAGAGGAACGACAGCGCCTGCGGCGACTCGTAGTAGCGGCGCGGGTATCGCGAGCCGGTGACCAGCGTGGCCTTGAGGAACGTGACCGGGCGGCTGGTGTCGGCGAACGACGAGGCCACGGCGGCCGGCTCACCGGCGCGCGCGGACGGCGCGAGGGCGGACGCGAGCAGGAGGGCGAGCGCGAGGCGGGGCCCCGCGGCGGAGGTTCGGAGGGGCATGGTGAGACCTTTCGGGTGGAGGACCGTCACGTTCGGAGGCGGCGACCGGCGAGGGGTAGCAACCGCGGCGCCGCCGGTCAAACGGCCCGCGAGCGGCCAGGACGGCCCCCGCCGGACCGGTCCTCACCGGCACGGGCACTCGCCCGGATGGACGGGTCCACCCGGGCCTGGAATGTCAATCCTCCGTCAGGACCCGCCCGCGTGCGCGCTTCTTCTCGGACTGCCGCTGCTTGCCCGCCAGCCGCCGCTCCCGGGCGGCCTTCGTGGGCCGCGTGGCGAGGCGCGGCTTCGGCTTCCGACGGCGCGCCGCGAGCGCGCGCGCGATCCGCTCGAGTGCGAGTTCCCGGTTGCGGAGCTGCGAGCGGTGCTCCGTCGCGACGCGCACGATGCCCGTGGGCCGGTGCGTCATGCGCACCGCCGACTCGGTCTTGTTCCGGTGCTGACCGCCCGGCCCGGAAGCCCGGTAGGTCTCGACATCGCACTCCCAGAGGAGGCGCAGGAGCGCTTCGGGGATGGCCATGGGCGGAGCGTACGCCGCGGACCGGCGACGCGGTAGCCGTGACCGGGCGGACGGGACGCGCAGGAGCCGCGCCGCGAACGGGCGCCAGGCCTCGTCGGCGGTCCCGAAGGCGTGTCCGCTCCGCATTGCGGGCCCCGCGACGCGAGCTTACCGTGGCGGCATGTCCATCCCGCCGTTCTCCCTGTTCTCCGCCGTGAGCGAGCTGCTCGTGACCGCCGGCGTGCTCTACGTGGTCCGGCGAAACTGGACGCGTCGCACGTTCCCCTTCGGGCTGTTCATCGGCGTGGTCCTGTTCGAGGCGCTGGTGAACGTGCTGTACATGGCGAACCGCGCCGCGGTGGCCGCCTCCGCGGCGCCCGGCACCGCCGAGGCGCTCCCCGCGCTCATGAAGGTGGGCTTCGCCGCCCACGGCCTCCTGTCGCTCGCCGCCTACCTGGTGTTCGTGGTGCTCGGCGCGCTCGCCCACCAGGAGCAGCGCGCGGGCCGCTGGTTCTTCCGGGAGCGCCCGATGCTCACCCGCGCGTTCCTCGTGGTGTGGACCGTGAGCATCGTCTCGGGCGAGGCGATCTTCGTGTTCCGTTATCTCCTCTGAGCGCGATCCCGACGCGACGACATCCGCCCCGCCCGCGATGCCGAAAACCGCGCCCCCCGCTCCGCGTCCGACTCCCGCCGCACCCGTGAGTCCCCGCTCGGAGCGGGATCCGTTCGGGCCGGCCTCCCCCGGACCTGCTCGCGCGCGGCGGCTCCGGTCGCCGCTGCTCGTGTCGCTGTGGGCGCTGCTCGTGTTCGAGGGGGTGGGGGGACTCCTCATCTTCTTCATGCGGCTCGCGGCGGGAGAGACCCCGGGCGAGACGCTGCACGTGGCGGCGGGCGCGCTGCTCGCGCCGGTCTATGCCGTGTACCAGTGGCGGCACTGGACACGGGTGCGACCGTGGCGGAGCCGGCTCGACCACGCGCTCGGCCTGATCGCGGCCCTGAGCATGGCCGGCGCGCTCGGGACCGGGTTCTGGCTCGCGATCCCGTGGTGGCAGGTGCGCGTCAGCGGGGGCAGCGGCGCGCCCGTCCCCTACCCGACGCTGGCGAGCGCCGCGCACAACATCATGAGCGTGCTCGTGCTCACGTTCGTGGCCGCCCACGCGGCGGCGGTACTGCTGCGGGACGCGGGCGCGCGCGCGAAGCGATGATCGTCTCCACACCCGATGCGCCCGGCCCCGTGGTCTGCCGCCCACGACGCCGGGACCACGACCGATCCGACCCGAGAGGACGAACGTGAACACGAACCCGAACAAGGCACTCTGGGACAAGGGCGACTTCACGCGCATCGCCGCGGCCATGCGCGAGAGCGGCGAGGAGCTGGTCGCGAAGCTCGGCGTCACGCGCGGGATGAAGGTCCTGGACGTGGGCTGCGGCGACGGCACCACCGCACTGCCGATGGCGAAGCTGGGCGCGGACGTGCTGGGCGTGGACATCGCCCGCAACCTGGTCGAGGCGGGCTACCGCCGGGCCCGCGAGGCCGGGCTCTCGAACCTGCGCTTCCAGGAGGGCACGTCACCGACCTCGGCGGGCTGGCGGACGCCTCGTTCGACCTCGTCGTGACCATCTTCGGGGCCATGTTCGCGCCGCGGCCGTTCGAGGTGGCGAAGGAGCTGGCGCGCGTCACCCGGCCCGGCGGCCGCATCGTGATGGGGAACTGGATCCCCAACGACCCGACGCTGGTCGCGCAGATCCTCAAGACCAGCTCCGCCTACTCGCCCCCGCCTCCGGAGGGGTTCGTGAGCCCCATGACCTGGGGCGTGGAGTCGCACTTGCAGGAGCGATTCGCGGGTGCGGGCATCCCGAAGGAGCGTGTCGCGTTCGAGCGCGACACCTACACGTTCCGGTTCCGCGGCACGCCGGACGGGTTCGTGGCCACGTTCCGCTCCTGGTACGGGCCGACGATGAACGCGTTCGACGCCGCCGCGAAGGACGGCCGGGAGCAGTCGCTCGAGCGCGAGCTGCAGGCGCTGTTCGCTGCTCAGAACCAGAGCAGGGATCCTGCGCTGACGGTCATCCCCGCCACGTACCTGCGCGTCACCGCCACGCGATGACGGGCCGCGCCGGCGCGGCGAATCGCCCGCGACGTCGTGCCGTGCTCAGGCCTTGAGCCACCTCGCCAGCCACTCGTGGACCTCGCGCAACCACAGCAGCGCGTTCTTCGCTTTCAGGATCCAGTGGTTCTCGTCCGGGAAGTAGACGAGGCGCGCCGGAACGCCCTTGGCCTTGAGCACGCCGTAGATGAGCAGCCCCTGCCCGACCGGAACCCGGTAGTCCTTCTCGCCGTGGATCACCAGCATCGGCGTCTTCATGCCCTTCGCGAAGCGCACCGGCGACCATTGGTCCTGCTTGTCGAGGCCGTCCCAAACCTCGCCGCCCGCGGCCTTCCCGCGGCCCTGCGTCACGTCGCTCGCGTACTGGGCCGTGAGGTCGGCGACGCCGGCGTGGTTGATGGCGCACCGGAACCGGTCGGTGTGGCCGACGACCCAGGTCACCATGTAGCCGCCGTAGCTGCCGCCGGTGACCGCCATGCGCCGCTCGTCCACGAGCCCCGAGGCGACGAGCGCGTCGGTGGCTCGCATCACGTCCTCGAACGGTCGCGCGGCCCACTCGCCCTGGATGCGCTGGGCGAAGTCCTGCCCCCAGCTCGTGGAGCCCTGGAAGTTCACGAGCGCCACCACGTAGCCGGGAGCGGCGAACGCCTGCGCGTTCCAGCGCGGGTGCCACACGTCGCCGAACGTGCCGTGCGGGCCGCCGTGGATCATGTGGACGAGCGGGTACCGCTTCGCCGGGTCGTGGTCGGGCGGCAGCACGACGAACAACTGCACCGGCTCGCCGCGCGAGCCCTCGATGGTCATCTCGCGCACCTCGCCGGTCTGGAACCGGGCCGTGCCCTCGTCCGTGAAACGCGTGAGGCGCGTGGCCGCGCCGCCCGCCTGCGGCATCAGGTGCAGCTCGGCCGGCGCGGCGAGCGAGGTCTGGAGGAACGCCACCTTCCCGCCCGCGAGCGGCGTGGCGCCCGAGATGCTTCCCTCCTGCGTCAGCGCGCGCGGTTCGCCCTGCCCGTTCCAGCCGAACAGCCGCTGGCGCGCCTGCTGCTCGGCCTCGAACAGCACCGTGCCGTCGGCGGCGTAATCCCAGTGGAGCGGGATCAGGTCCCAGCTCCCGAGCCACTCCTCGTGCCGGCCCGACGCCCGGTCCATGCGCATGAGCCGCGGTCGGTCGGCGTAGAACTCGGGGTCGTGCGTCATGCCGTAGAGGAGGTGGCGCCCGTCCGGTGAGTAGCGCGGCCGGAGGTTCTCCGCCGGGTGGTCCGGGGTTCGGCAGGTGGGCGCGCCGCCGGTCGCGGGCACCGTGTAGATGCGGCTCACGATGAACGAGCGCGCGTCGTCGAACGAGATGCCGGAGAACGCCACCTCGCGCCCGTCGGGGCTCACGTCGAACTGGCCCGCGGGCTCCATCCAGTCGAACCACAGCGTCGAGGCCGGCGTCAGGTCGGTGAGCTTTCCGCTCGCGAGGTCGAGGTGGAACAGGTGCGGAATCTCGCCGTTCGTGAGCCAGGTGTCCCAGTAGCGGTAGAAGCGTTCCTCGGTGACATAAGCCTTGACCGGGTCGTCGGCGCGGCGCTTGAGCTCGGCGGCGGTGAGCTCGGGCGAGAGGTGCCCGTCCAGGAGCATCGCCGCCAGCACGAGCCCCGAGCCGTCCGGGAGCCAGCGCGCGTCGAAGCAGCCGAGCGGCAGGTCGGTGAGCTTCCGCGCCTCGCCGCCGTCGAGCGGCATCAGCATGAGCTGCGGCTTCCCGTTCGCGTCCTTGCGCGTGAACGCGAGCTGCTTCCCGTCGGGCGAGATGCGCGGCTCTGCGGCGGAGACGTCCGGCGAGGTGATCGCGACCGGGTCGCCGCCCGCGATCGCCACCCGGTAGAACTGCGTGCGCGGCTCGTTTTTCTCGAGGAGCCACCGGGTGACGGGCACGATCAGGTGGCTGCCGTCCGGGAACACCGCGGGCGCGCCCAGGCGCGGCAGCGTCCACAGGTCCTCGGCCGCGACGGGTCGCGCGCCGCGGCGGGCGGCGTGCACCGTGGTCATGGCGATGCTGGTGGCGGGCATGGGGAGCCTCCGGGCGGGTTGCGAGGGTGGGGCGACAGGATAGCGCGGGGCGACACCCTGTGCGCGATCGGGCGGGTCGCGGCTGATATAGTGGGCCGTCATGCCCCTCTCCCCCGGCACCCGGCTCGGCAACCACGAGATCGTCTCGCGCCTGGGCGCGGGCGGCATGAGTGAGGTCTACCGCGCGCGGGACGTCCGGCTCGGCCGCGACGTGGCCATCAAGGCGCTCCCCGAGGCGTTCGCCCGGGATCCCGATCGACTCGCCCGCTTCGAGCGCGAGGCACGGCTCCTCGCCTCGGTCCACCACCCCCACATCGCCGCCTTGTTCGGCATCGAGGACGCGGGCGGGACGTCCTACCTGGCCCTCGAGCTGGTCGAGGGAGAGTCGCTCGCGGCCCGGCTCGCGCGCGGGGCGCTGCCGGTGCCGCGGGCGATCGAGGTGTGCGCGCAGGTGGCCTCGGGGCTCTCGGCCGCGCACGACCAGGGCGTGGTCCATCGCGACCTCAAGCCCGGGAACATCATGCTCACGGCGGCGGGGGTGGCGAAAATCCTCGACTTCGGCTGGCAAAGGGTGCGGCGACCGACAGCGGCTCGCGCCCCGACTTGGCCGCGAGCCCCACCGTGGCGCTGGGCGCCACCGAGGCCGGCGTCATCCTCGGGACCGCGCCCTACATGAGCCCCGAGCAGG
This sequence comes from uncultured bacterium, assembly GCA_964609125.1. GTDB lineage: Bacteria > Eisenbacteria > RBG-16-71-46 > RBG-16-71-46 > RBG-16-71-46 > JAIOPA01. The sequence continues at coordinate 4,015 of CAZSQX010000048.1, read as the reverse complement.
CGCGCGGGCACGCGGTGGACCGGCGCGTGGACGTGTGGGCGCTCGGCTGCGTCCTCTACGAGTGCCTGACCGGCCGGCAGGCGTTCGCCGGCGACACCACCCCGGACGTCCTCGCGCGCATCCTCGAGCGCGAACCCGACTGGGAGGCGCTCCCCGCCTCGGTCCCGCCGCGGCTCCGCGACCTGCTGCGACGCTGCCTCACCAAGTCGGCGGCGGACCGGCCGCGCGACGCCGGCGACCTCCGGGGCGAGCTGCTCGCGATCGCCGCGGACCTCTCCTCCCCGTCCCGCAGCGCGCGCTCCGGCGAGCTCGTGCCGTCGGTTGCGGTGCTCTACTTCGAGAACCTCTCGCCGGACGCCGAGAGCGACTACTTCTGCGCCGGCATCACCGAGGACATCCTCACCGACCTCTCGAAGCTCAAAGGCCTGCGCGTGGCGTCCCGGAACGCGGTGGCGCGCTACCGCGGCGCGGCCGTGGACATCCCGAAGGTCTCGGGCGAGCTGGGCGTGGGCGCCGTGCTCGAGGGCAGCGTGCGGCGCGCGGGTGACCGCGTGCGCATCACCGCGCAGCTCCTCAAGAGCGACGGCTTCCACCTGTGGGCCGACCGCTACGACCGGAAGCTCGACGACGTGTTCGCGGTCCAGGACGAGATCGCCGCGGCGATCGCCGGCGCGCTCCGGGTGGCGCTGTCCCCGGCCGAGTCGGCGGCGCAACGCCAGGGCCGCCCCGCCGATGTCCGGGCGTACGACCTCTACCTGAAGGGTCGCGAGCAATACCGCCGCTACTCGCCCGAGTCGCTCCGCGAGGCGCTCCGGCTCTTCGAACAGGCGCTCGAGGTGGAGCCGGACTACGCCCTCGCCTGGGCCGGCGTCGGGGACGCCTGCGGCCAGCTCGTCCAGTGGTCGACCGTCCAGGATCCGGAGCCCGTGCTGCGTCGGGGGCTCGAAGCCGCCCGCAAGGCCATCCAGCTCGCCCCCCGGCTCGCCGAGGGACACAAGGCGGAAGCGCTCGTGCTCGGGCAGATGGGAGACCGGCCGGGTTCGGTCGCCTCGCTCCGGAGGGCGGTGGAGGTGGACCCGCGGTACACGCCCGGACTCGAAAACCTGGCGGTGAGGATGTTCGAAGTCGGCGACCTGGCCGCGGCCGAGCGGTGGTTCCGGCGCTCCCTCCTGGTCGAGCCGGACGTGCACACGATGATGTGGGTCTCCTACATCCTGTCCCTCACCCGGCGACCGGACGAGGCCCGGACCGTGATCCAGGCCGCCCGGCGGATGAGCGACGACCGCTTCTACGTCACGATCGTCCACACCCATCTCGCCTTCCTCTCGCTGTCGCAGGATCGCCACGACGAGCTCCCCGCGATCCTCGAGGAGGCGCGCCGGGAGAACGCGGAGCCGGCGAACCTCGCGATGGTCGAGGCCTACCTCGCCGCACGCGAGGGCCGGGCGCCGCAGGCGCGGCGACTGCTCGAGGAGCACGGCGGTTCGACCCTGTTGAACATGGGCGGCTGCTCGTTCGGCGCGCGCGCGGCCCTGCTGGTGGGCGACCGCGAGCGGGCGCTGGCGTTCTACCGGCGTCGCGTGAACTCGGATCTCGCGCCGGTCATCCTCCGGCTCGAGCCGGGATTCGAGGCTCTGCTCGAGGCGGAGCCGCTCGCGCCCCGGGTCTCGCCGCTCACGCTCGCCTGGCCGCTCGAGGCGCCGATGCTCCGTCCCGAGCAGCACCGGCTGTTCCGCGAGGTGCGGATCGAGTCCGCCCTCCCCGAAGCGAGCGAGGTTCGCCGGAACGCGTAAGCCCGCGTGCGGTCGCACGCACGGTCGAGCGACTCGCGCCGCACACGGTTGACCGGCGCCACGGGCCGGTTATCCTGCGGGGTCCGGAACCACGTCGGGCCCCGCCCGCGCGCCGCGCGGGCCGGAGCGGGCGCGAGCCACGCGCCTGCCGGGGCCACGCGGGCCGAGCGCCGCCCAGGCCGGCGGCAGGACAAGGACGACATGACCATCGCCAAGCCGGATCCCTCGTCGCTCGACGACCGCCGCGAGTCCGAGCGCTTCCAACTGAACATGCTGATCGGGTTCAAGCGCCAGCTGCCCGACGGCGATCCCGTCGAGACCCGCGAGTGGCTCGAGGCCCTCGACGGCGTGGTCGAGTCGCAGGGCCGCGAGCGCGCCGACTTCCTGCTCCGCCGCGTGCTCAAGCGCGCGCGGCAGCTGCACGTGGGGCTGCCCGGGCTCGTCCAGTCGCGCTACATCAACACCGTCTCGCCCGAGCAGGAGCCGCCGTTCCCGGGCGACGAGGAGATCGAGAAGCGCATCCGCCGCATCATCCGCTGGAACGCGGCCGCCATGGTCGTGCGCGCCAACGCGAAGTTCTCCGGGCTGGGCGGACACCTGTCCACGTACGCCTCGGCGGCAAGCCTGTACGAGGTGGGCTTCAACCACTTCTTCCGCGGCAAGGACGACGGGGGCTCGGGCGACCAGGTGTTCTACCAGGGGCACGCCGCGCCGGGCATCTACTCGCGCGCCTTCCTCGAGGGCCGCATCAGCGAGTCGCAGCTCGAGCACTTCCGGCGCGAGGTGGTCCGCGGCCGCGGGCTCTCGAGCTACCCGCACCCGCGGCTCATGCCCGACTTCTGGGAGTTCCCCACGGTGAGCATGGGCCTCGGCCCCATCACCGCCGTGTACCAGGCGCGTTTCAACCGTTACCTGGGCGCGCGCGGGCTCGCCGACACCTCGAACTCGCGGGTGTGGGCGTTCCTGGGCGACGGGGAGATGGACGAGCCCGAGGCCACCGGCGCGCTGTCGCTGGCGGCGCGCGAGGGGCTCGACAACCTGACGTTCGTCGTCAACTGCAACCTGCAGCGCCTCGACGGGCCGGTGCGCGGGAACAGCAAGATCATCCAGGAGCTGGAGGCGATCTTCACCGGCGCCGGCTGGAACGTGGTCAAGCTCATCTGGGGCAGCGAGTGGGACCCGCTGCTCGCCCAGGACTACGAGGGGGTGCTGGTCGAGCGCATGAACGAGACGGTGGACGGAGACTGGCAGAAGTACGTGGTCGAGTCGGGTGCGTACGTGCGCCAGCACTTCTTCGGCGCCGACCCGCGCCTGCTGAAGATGGTCGAGCACCTGTCGGACGACCAGATCAAGCGGCTGCGCCGCGGCGGCCACGACCTCCGTAAGATCTACGCGGCCTACCTGGCGGCGGTCACGCACCGGGGACGCCCGACGGTGGTCCTCGCCAAGACCGTGAAGGGCTGGGCGCTCGGCACCGGCGCCGAGGCGCGCAACATCACCCACCAGAAGAAGAAGCTCGACCTCGAGGAGCTGCGCAAGTTCCGCGACACGCTCGAGCTGCCGATTCCGGACAAGAAGCTCGCCGAGGCGTCGTTCTTCCACCCCGGGCCGGACAGCCCCGAGGTGCGCTACCTGCTCGAGCGCCGCAAGGCGCTCGGCGGTTGCGTGCCGAAGCGCATCGTGCGCGCGAAGCCGCTCCCGCCGGTCGCGCCCAAGGTGTTCACGGAATTCGACGGCGGCACCGGCGAGGCCCAGGCGGTGTCCACGACGATGGTGTTCGGGAAGCTGCTCCGGAACCTGATCCGCGAACCGCAGTACGGCCGGCGCGTGGTGCCCATCATCCCCGACGAGGCGCGCACGTTCGGCATGGAGGTGCTGTTCCGCGAGGTCGGCATCTACCAGCCGTTCGGCCAGAAGTACGAGCCCGTGGATTCGAAGCTGGTGCTGTCCTACACGGAGAAGGCCGACGGGCAGCTGCTCGAGGAGGGCATCACCGAGTCGGGCTCGGTGGCGTCGTTCACCGCGGCGGGCACGGCCTACGCGACGCACGGGGCGACGACCATCCCGTTCTACATCTTCTATTCCATGTTCGGCTTCCAGCGGACCATGGATCAGATCTGGGCGTTCGGCGACGCGCGCGGGCGCGGCTTCCTGCTGGGCGCCACCGCCGGGCGCACCACGCTGAACGGCGAGGGCCTGCAGCACGAGGACGGCCACAGCCA
>CAZSQX010000047.1:0-13806 GCA_964609125.1 uncultured bacterium | reverse complement strand
GAGCGCTACGGCGAGTACTCGAAGCCGGGCGAGTTCGTCTACGACCACCCGTTCCTGTGGGGTTCGCGACGCATCGGGCCGGACCTGGCGCGCGTGGGCGGCAAGTACCCGGACCTCTGGCACGTGCGCCACATGGAGGACCCGCCCGCCATGACGCCGCGCTCGATCATGCCGGCCTACCCGCACATGCTCACGCAGCCGTTCGACTTCGCCGGCGTGCAGGGCCGCGTGAACGCGCTCGCCATGCTCGGCGTGCCGTACGGGCCGCTCGTGAAGGGCGGCGCCGAGCAGGCCGCGCGCGAGCAGGCGCGCACGCTGTCGGACGCCATCGCGGCGCAGGGCGGGCCGGCGGACCTGTCCACGAAGGAGATCATCGCGATGGTGGCCTACCTGCAGCGCCTCGGCGTGGACATCCGCCGCACCGACGCCACGGCGCTCGCCGGCACCCGGGGAGGGCGCTGACATGAAGCTCTCCGACGTCGTCGGCAGCGCGGGACTCGCGTTCTACACCGAGGTGGCGCTGGTGGTGTTCTTCGTCGTGTTCGTGGCCGTCGTGGTGCGCACCTGGCGCCCGTCGCGGCGCCGCGAGCTCGAGGCGCAGCGCCTGCTGCCGCTCGAACCCGATTCGCCCGCGCCCCCGCGGGAAGGAGCCGAGTCGTGAACGACCGCCGCGACCAGGACCGGCTGCTGGACCACGAGTACGACGGCATCCGCGAGTACGACAACCCGCTGCCGCGCTGGTGGCTGATCATCTTCTGGGCGAGCATCGCGTGGTCGGTGGTCTACGCGGTGAACCTGATCCCGGGCGTGGGCTCGGGTGCGGGCCGGATCCGCCGGTACGAGGCCGAGATGGCGGCCGCCCGCGCGAAATTCGGCGATCCGGCGGCCGCGGTGGCGGCGGTGGGCGACTCCTCGGTGCGGGCCGCCGCCCGCGATCCGGCCCGGCTGGCCGTGGGCCGGGAGGCGTTCATCACCTACTGCGCCGCCTGCCACCGCGAGGACGCGGGCGGCAACATCGGCCCGAACCTCACCGACGAGTACTGGATCCACGGCGGGGCGCCCGCCCAGATCCACGGCACGATCGCGCTCGGCGTGCTCGACAAGGGCATGCCGGCGTGGAACGCGGTGCTCAAGCCGGACGAGGTGCTCGCGGTGTCGGCCTACGTGACCACGCTCCGCGGGACGCACCCGAAGGATCCCAAGGAGCCGCAGGGCACGAAGGAGGAGGTCGAGCACCCGGATCACGAGTCGCACCGGTGACCGTCTCACCCGGCCGCGCAGGGGAGGGCTGACGCGTGCAAGCGCCTGCGGGCGCCCCGGGTACCCCGGGGCGCGTGCTCTCCACGCTCAACGAGGACGGCTCGCGGCGCTGGCTCCGGCCGCTCCCCTCGCACGGGCCGTGGTGGCGCCGGCGCCGCGCGCTGGCCTGGGTGCTGATGGTGGTATTCCTGGCGCTGCCCTACGTGCCGGTGGCCGGCCGGCCCGCGGTGCTGCTGGACCTGCCGCGCCGCGAGTTCCTGCTGTTCGGCGCCCGCTTCCTCGCCACCGACACGGTGCTGTTCATGCTGCTCATGATCAGCACCCTGATCGGCATCTTCCTCGTCACCGCCGCGCTCGGGCGGGTGTGGTGCGGCTGGGGCTGTCCGCAGACCGTGTACATGGAGTTCCTCTTCCGGCCGCTCGAGTACCTGATTGAGGGCGGCCCGCGCGGCGTCACCGCGCTCGACCGGGCGGGCCCGCTCCATCCGCGGCGGCTCCTCAAGTACGCCGTGTTCCTGATACTGGCGCTGGCGCTCGCCCACACGTTCCTCGCCTACTTCGTGGGCGTCGAGACGCTGGCGACGTGGGTTCGGCGGTCGCCGGTCGAGCACCCGACCACGTTCCTCATCATGCTCGGCACGACGGCCGCGGTGTTCCTCGACTTCACCTGGTTCCGCGAGCAGACGTGCCTCGTGGCCTGCCCCTACGGCCGGCTCCAGTCGGTGCTGCTCGACCGGCGCTCGCTCATCGTGGGCTACGACGCGAAGCGCGGCGAGCCGCGAGGGCGGCTCGGCGGCCGCGACCGCGCGGAATCGGCCGGCGACTGCGTGGATTGCGGGATGTGCGTGCTCACCTGCCCCACCGGCATCGACATCCGCGACGGCCTGCAGATGGAATGCATCCACTGCACGCAGTGCGCCGACGCCTGCGACCGGGTGATGGCCAAGGTGGGCCGGCCGCCGGGCCTGATCCGCTACGGCTCGCGCGACGGGTTCGAGCGCCGGAAGGGCGGCTGGCTCCGGCCGCGCGTGCTGGTCTACCCGGTGGTGCTGCTGCTCACGGGCGGCCTGTTCGTGACCGCGCTCGTCACCCGCGACTCGCTCGACGTGACGCTGCTCCGCGGCACGGGCGCTCCCTACGCGCCGCGGCCGGACGGCACGATCCTCCACCAGGTGCGCATCAAGCTCGTGAACCGCACCGACCGCGAGCGCCGGGTGAGCATCGAGATGGTGCGGGCGCGGGACGCGCAGCTCGTGGCCCCCATGAACCCCCACCCGCTCCCGGCGCGCGCCATGGCCACCACCAGCGTGTTCGTGATCACGCCGGCCACCGGGTTCCGCCGCGGCGAGCGCGACATCACGTTCGCGCTCTCGGACGGAGGCGGCTGGCACGAGCACCACGACTGGAAGCTGCTGGGGCCCGAAGGGCCGGAAGGGGGAGGGGCGGACCGGGGAGGGGCACGACGATGAGGTCGGGGATGGCGTGGCCGTGGGCGATGGCCGCGGTGCTGGTGCTGACCGTGGTGGCGAACGTGGCGCTGCTCGTGAGCGCCAACGCGCCGGGCGCGGCGCAGGTGGAGCCGGACTACTACCGGCGCGCGCTCGCCTGGGACAGCACGCAGGCCGCGCGCGCCCGTTCGGCCGCGCTCGGCTGGCGCACGGAGGCCGGCTTCGGGGAGGCGCAGGCGGGCGGTTCGCCGCTCGTGCTCACGCTTCGTGACGCGGCCGGGGCGCCGGTCGCGGGCGCGACGGTCGAGGTGGAGGCCGTCCACAACCTCGCCACGGGGGGCCCGGCGCGCCGGACTCTCGACGAACGCGCGCCCGGGCGCTACGAGGCGCTCGTCCGGCCCGGGCGCGCCGGGCGCTGGGAGTTGCGCGTGTCCGCGACTCGCGGAGGCGACCGGTTCGTGACCACGCTCCACGCCGAGGCGCCGGTGCCATGATCGCGCTCCTCGCCTCGGTCCTGGGCTCGAGCCTGCTCGGTAGTCTTCACTGCGCCGGCATGTGCGGCGGATTCGTGTGCGCGGTGAGCACGCCCGGGCGCGCGCTCGCGACGCAGGCCGCGTGGCACGCGGGCCGGGGCGCGGCCTACCTGGCGCTGGGTCTTGCGGCGGGGGTGGTGGGGCAGGGGCTCGATCGCTCGCTCGCGGCCATCGGGCTCTCGCACGCGGCGGCGATCGCCGCGGGCGCGCTGCTCATGGGCTGGGGGCTCGTGGCGCTCGTCCGCTCGCTGGGCGTGCTCCCGGCACGGGCCGCCGCCGCCTCGCCGGTCGCGCACGCGATCGCGTCCGGGCTCCGCGGCGCCCGCGCCTGGCCGCCGGTCGCCCGCTCGCTCGCAGTGGGCGGGCTCACGGCGCTGCTGCCCTGCGGCTGGCTGTGGGCGTTCGTGGCCACCGCGGGCGGCACGGGCGAGCCCGTGCGCGGCGCGCTCGTGATGCTCGCGTTCTGGGTCGGCACACTGCCCGCGCTCCTCGGGGTCGGGCTCGCCGCCGGCCGCGCGCTCGAGCCGCTTCGGCGGCGGCTGCCGGCGCTCGCCGCCGCGGCGATGGTCGTGGTGGGCCTTCTCACGATCGCCGGGCGGTTCCGTGCGCATCCCGCCGGCCACGGAGGTGCTCACGGACATGGGACGGCTGCTCGTGCCGCAGCCGTCGCGCCGCGGTCGGCCGCCGCCGCACAGCACGCCCATGGGGGCCCCGCGCATGACCACCGCTGAGGCGCTGCTCCCGGCCGCCGAGTCCTCGGCGTGCGCCCACTGCGGGCTCGACGTGCCCGGGGACCGCCAGCCGGGGCCCGGCGACCGCGCGTTCTGCTGCGACGGCTGCGCGACGGCGTGGCAGGTGCTGCACGACGTGGGGCTCGAGCACTACTACGCGCTCTCGCGCCGGCGCGAGGCGAGCGTCGCGCCGAGCGGGCGCGCGTTCGCGGAGTTCGACCACGACGCGTTCCGCGCGCTCCACGTCCGCCGCCGCCCCGACGGGCTGGACGAGGCCTGCCTCGTGCTGGAGGGAGTGCACTGTCCGTCGTGCGTGTGGCTCCTGGAGCGCGTGCCGCGCGCGGTGCCGGGGATGGCCGACGCGGAGCTGGACCTGGCGCGCTCGCGGCTGCGGGTGGCGTGGGATCCCGCCCGCGCCCGGCTCTCGGCGATCGCGCGCTTCCTCGACACTCTCGGCTACCGGCCGCACCCGTTCCGTGGCGGCGGCGCCGACGCCGTCCGGAGCGCCGACGACCGCGCGGCGCTGGTGCGCCTGGGCGTGGCCGGCGCGCTCGCCGCCAACACCATGCTCGCGGCGCTCGCGCTCTACTCGGGCATCTTCTCCGGGATGGAGCGCGAATGGGCGCGCGTGTTCCGGGCGCTGTCGCTGGGGCTCGCGGCCGTGGCGCTGTTCGGGCCCGGGCGGGTGTTCCTGCGCGGCGCGTGGAGCTCGTGGCGCACGCGCGCGATGCACATGGACGTCCCGGTGGCGCTGGCGCTCGTGGCGGCGTTCGCGCGCGGGGCGGTCAACACGCTCACGGACCGCGGCCCGGTCTACTTCGACGGCGTGGCCATGCTGGTGTTCCTGCTGCTCGTCGGCCGGTTCCTGCAGCAGCGCGCGGCGCGTGCGGCCGCCGACTCGGCCGAGCTCCTGTACGGGCTCACGCCCGCGGTGGCGCGCGTGCGCGAGCCGGGCGGTGTGCGGGAGCTGCCGAGCGAGGCGCTCCTCCCCGGCATGGAGGCGGAGGTGCGCCACGGCGAGATCGTGCCCGCGGACGGCACGGTGGTCTCCGGTGACGGGGCGCTCGACCTCTCGCTCCTCACCGGCGAGTCACGCCCGCGTCGCGTCCAGGCCGGCGACGCGGTGTGGGCGGGAACCGCGAACCGCGGCGGGACGCTGCAGATCCGCGTCGAGCGCGCGGGCGAGGAGACGCGGCTCGGTCGCATCCTCGCCGACGTGGCCGCGGGCAGCGCCCGCCGGGCGCCGATCGTGCGTGCGGCCGACCGGCTCGCGGGACGGTTCGTGCTCGTCGTGCTGGGCCTCGCGCTCGCGACCTGGGCGCTGTGGCTCCCGCGCGACGCCTCGGCGGCGGTGGAGCACGCCATCGCGCTGCTCGTCGTCACCTGCCCGTGCGCGCTCGCGCTCGCCACGCCGCTCGCGGTGAGCGTGGCGCTCGGGCGCGCCGCGCGCGCCGGCATACTCGTCAAGGGCGGCGACGCGCTCGAGGCGCTCGCCCGGCCGGGCACGCTGGTCCTCGACAAGACCGGCACGCTCACCGAGGGCCGCCCGGTGCTCGTCGAATGGCGGGGGCCGGACGAGGTCCGGCCCTGGGTGCTGGCGCTCGAGCTCCACGCCACGCACCCGGTGGCCGCCGCGTTCGCGCAGGCCTGGCCGGACGTGGTCGCCGCCGAGGCGAGCGACGTGCGGGTCGAGCCGGGCGGCGGCGTGGCGGGCGTGGTCCATGGCCGGCGCGTGCTCGTGGGCTCGCCCGCCTGGGTCGCCGCCAGGGGTGCGACCGGAGACCGCGGGACCGCGCACGACGGGACGCTCACGCCCGTCCGCGTCGCGGTGGACGGCAGGGTGGTGGCGCACGCCGGGTTCGGGGACCGTGCCAGGGCCGACGCGCGCGCCACGCTCGCCGCGCTCCGCGAGCGCGGCTGGCGGCCGCGGCTCCTTTCGGGCGACGAGCCCGCCGTCGTCGCGGCGGTCGGCGACGAGCTCGGGTTCCCGCCCGGGGACCGCCGGGGCGGGGTCTCGCCCGAGGACAAGCGCCGCGAGGTCGAGCGGCTCTCGCTCGCGGGCCCGGTGGTGATGGTGGGCGACGGCGTCAACGACGCCGCCGCGATCGCCCGCGCCACGGTCGGGGTCGGGGTGCACGGCGGCGCCGAGGCGTGCCTCGCGGCCGCGGACGTCTACCTGTCCCGCTCCGGCGTAGCGCCGCTTGCGGAGCTGGCGGACGGCGCGCGCCGCACGCTCGCCACGATCCGCAGGGGGCTCGCCTGGTCCCTGGCCTGGAACGTGGCCGGCGCGGCGCTCGCCATGGCGGGGCTCGTCACGCCGCTCGTCGCGGCGGTGGCCATGCCGGCGAGCTCGCTCGGAGTGGTCGTGCTGGCGTGGAAGTCGAGGACGTTCGCCGGGCCGGGCGAGGCTCGCCCTGCCGCCACCGGGCGGTCCCGCGAGGCCCGGGCATGAGCGTCGCCCTGGTCGTGCTGCCGCTCGCGCTCCTGCTCGTGGCTGCCGCGGTGGCGGCGTGGGTGTGGGCGGCGCGCTCGGGCCAGTTCGACGACACCGAGACCCCGGCCTCGCGCGTGCTGGTGGACGACGCGGAGCCCGGCGCGCGGCCGGACGCGGTCAGGCCGCCAGCTCGCGCGGAGCAGGAGCCGCGGAGGCGTCCCTGAAGTCCGGCGAGCGCACGCCCTCGGTCCGGCTCACGAGATAGGCGGCCACCCAGGTACCGAACCACATCCACACCTGGAAGACGTAGATGGGGTTCCGCAGGAAGTCGATCTTCAGCTCGTTCAGCATGAACACGAACAGCTGGGTCCGGGCCACGATCAGGTAGGCGTCCGCGTAGCTCGCGTGCCGCAGGTCGTCCACGACCGGGCGCAGCAGGCGGACCATCCCTGCGAGCAGCAGCAGGAAGAACAGCAGCCCGGGGAAGCCGATCACGTTGGCGATGAACAGGTAGACGTTGTGGGGCCAGACGTTGTGGTAGCCCGGCATCTCGCGGTAGAGCGGCCCCTGGCCGAGGATGGGGTGCACGAGCGCGCGTTCCCAGGCGTTTCGCCACGTCTCGGCCCGCGCCTCGGGCACCACGCCATGCACGACGCGGGTCTCGGCCATGCGCAGGAACAGGTCCCCCGAGTTGGTGTAGCGCGCCACGATGTAGTTCATCGCCATGGCGAGCACGGCGATCGCGGCGAGCCCGCCCACGAGTCGGACCGCATTCAGGCGGCGCCGGACGACGAAGAACAGGTACGGGAGCGCGACCATCAGCGCGACCACGATTCCGCGGGTCACCGTGGTGAACAGCGTGTAGAGGCTGAACAGGCCGTAGAGCGTGAAAAGCCAGCGCTGGGTCTGCGACCGCGCCCGCACCCACATGAACAGCGTGAGCAGGAACGTGATGCCGCAGTACTCCGAGAGCAGCTCGTAGTCGCGGAAGCTCGCGCCCACGCGCACGTCACGGGTGTTGAAGTCGCTCCCGAGGGTGCCGCGGAAGTCGAGCAGTCCGGGGATGAACACCTGCCCCGCGATCCGGGCCTCGATCGCCGCGATCGCGAACACGATGAACGCGGTCACGAGTTGCGCGGCGTGCAGTCGCTGCAGGTCGCGCTGCGTGCGGATGCCGTTGACGAGGAGGTAGAAGTAGGCCACGCACGCGATGAACAGCCCGAAGTTCATGAGCGCCGGCGCGAGCACGTCCGCCGACCGCACGTTGTAGAAGGACAGGATGTACCACAGGAACATCCCGAGGATCGGCAGGTCCACGCCGCTCGCGCGCGGGCGCGGGCTCTGGCGCAGCGAGACCCGCAGCAGCCAGATGACCAGCACGAGCAGGATGAACGCGAGGTTCGTGTTCCCGAACACCGTCCCCTTGGGGTAGGGGAGGACGAACACGAGCAGGCTGATGGCCGCCGCCATGTCGAGCCGCCAGGCCACGCCGAACGTCAGGATGGCGACCATCACCGGGATGATGCGCGGGTGGGGGTTCCAGTACTGGAACCCGAGCACGATCCCGACGGTCACGACCAGCACCCACGCGAACGCGCGGCCCAGCCAGTCCGGGCCATGCCCGGCCTCGCGGCGTCCCGCGGGCGGGTTCAGCAGGGACATGGGAGCCTCAGGCCCGCGCTCGCCGCGGGTTCGGGTGCTGGAGGTGCCGCATCGCTTCGGTTCTCGAGGGTCCTGTCCGGGGCCGACCGGCTCCGCGGGCGCGGCGTGACGGGGGGGTCGCCACGGGGTTATCGGCCCGGGCCGGGGTCGCCTTGCGCCCCGCGCGCGAACGTGGGAGCACACAAATGAGGCCCGCGCGGCCGGGCGGGCCGTGGAGAAGCATGCCCCAGCCGCGACGTCCGCGCCAGCACCAAGGGGGGGTTGGACGGCCCCCCGGGGGAGCCGATATAAGGGCCTCCGGCCCGGGACCCGTTAGCTCAGTCGGTAGAGCACCTGACTTTTAATCAGGGTGTCGCTGGTTCGATCCCAGCACGGGTCACCAGCCCGGAACATGCGGGGCGGGGCCTGCGGGCCACGGAAGCTCGCGGGTGGCCCGGGCCGGCCCCGCTGCGGCCGGGCTTGTCAGCCCGGGAGCCACCCGGCATCCTGCGCGGCATCGCGGTCGGATTCGGGCAGCAACCACCCGGACCCGGCCGCATCGAATGCGGGGGTGGCTTGGGAGCGCGGGCAGCGGCCAGGGGAGGACTCGCAGGCACATGCGACACCGGATCGGCCGGTCGAAGGGCTCGGCGTGAGGAGCCTCACCTGCCAGGAAGTGCTCGACCAGCTCGCGGACTTCATGGACGAGGCCGCCCACGCCGATCTGGTCGGGGCGGTGGAGCGTCACATCGGGGCGTGCCCGCACTGCCGGATCGAGGTGGACTCGCTCCGGATGACGATCCGCATCTTCCGGCGAGAGGAGCGGATCGAGGTTCCGCAGGCGCTCGCGGTCAGGCTCCAGGACGCGCTCGAGCGGGCCTATCGCGACGGTCGCGGCGGCAACGAGGGCACGAGCGAGGCGTGAGGGTCCTCCGGCGCTCCTGTCGCTTCGCCCTGATCGTCGCCTGTCTCGCGGCGCCCGCCCACGCCGGCGCGCTCCGGCTGGAGCCGTGGCGCGGACACGTGTCGTTCGGCTACGCGCGCCTGTTCTCGGACGACACCTCGCCCGGCGGCTCGATCTCGGTGGCGGGCGGCGTCGACTACCCGATCCGGGACGACCTGCGCATCGGCCCCGGCATCGCCATCTCGCTCCTCGGCACGCGCGACGTGACCCGGGGCAGCGTGATCGCCGGGCTGGACCACAGCCTGCTCGAGGGCGTGCTCCAGCTCCACTGGCTGCCGCGCACCGGGCACATCACCCGGGTCTCGTTCGGCCCCGGCCTGGCCGCGGCGCGCGTGTCGCTCCAGGTGGGGGCGGGCGGCGCCGGCTTCCTCGACCTGGCCGTGGACGAGGTGCGGCCCGAGCTGGCGCTCGACGTGAGCGCGTTGCCGCGCCGACAGAAGATCGTGGCCGTGGGGCTCGAGGCGGGCGCGCGCTGGGTGCCCGTCGAGCGCGTGGACTGGTACCTCACCACGCTCCGGCTCACCATCCACTACTGAGCGGGCGGGCGCTCGCCCGCGCGCCCGCCCGCCGTCCGCCCCGCCGGGTCAGTTCGGGGGCGTGAACACGAACGGCGCCTGGAACGTGGTCGAACCGGTGGCGATGGCGGGGAAGCGCCAGTCGCGGATCTGGGCCAGAGCGCACGAGGCGAGCCGCGCCGAGCCGGTGGTGTTCTGGACCACGTTGGCGTGCGTGACCTCGCCCGACGCGGCCACGGTGAGCGCCACCACGAGCTTCCCGCGCAGCGAAGGGTCGTGCTTCAGCTCGTTGCCGTAGCAGTACTGGATGCCGGGGGCGTAGCGCTGGATGACGGCGAGGAGGGAGGCGTTGCTCCGGTAGACGCCGGGGGCCGCGCCGCTTCCCGTGCCCACGCCCGTGCCGGTGCCGCCGCCCGAGCCGCCGCCGGATCCGCCACCCGAGCCGGGGCCGAAGCCGGAGCCCACGCCGCCGCCCGAACCCGAGCCCACGCCGCCCCCCGAGCCTGAGCCGTAGCCCGAGCCGGAGCCGGTGCCGAAGCCGGAGCCCGCCGCAAGGTCGCCGATCGAGACCATCGAGCTCTTGAGCGACGTGCCGCCCAGCGAACCGCCCGCGCCCGTCCCCGGGCGAGAGGCCGCGGCGAGCGTGGCGCTCACGGCGTCCAGGTCGCCGACGCCGGCGGCGCCCCGGATCGCCCGTCCCCGGCCGCCGCGCGAGACCGTGCCGCCGGTGGCGCTGCTGGTCACGCCGAGCGAGGCGTTCAGCCCCGCCAGCGCGCTCTTCAGCGACGTCGTCGTGCCTGCGAGCTGCGCGCCGACCTCGGCCTGCGCGCGCGCGCGCCCGGCCGCGCCGCCGCCGCTCGGGAGCGCGTTCATGGACTCCACGCGCCGGTTGCCGGCGGGTGCGCCGGGCGCGGGCATGGGCTTGTGCGAGGGCTTCGCCTGGCCACCACCGCCGCCGCCGCCGCCTCCTCCTCCTCCCGGGTCCGCCGCGCCGGAGCGCACTTTCTCGCCGGCGGGGAGGACGGGCGGCGGCTTGGGCGCCGCCTTCGGCGGCTCGAGGATGAGCCGTGCGAACCGCTGCGGGAGCTGCTCCACCTGCGTGACGACCTTCGGAGGCGGCGCGGGCAGCAGCCTCACCGCCGCGACGAACACCGCGGCGGCGAAGGCGCATGCCGTGAGGCAGCGCATGAACAGCGCATCCTCGGGGTCGAAGAGCGGCCGCTGGTACTGCGACAGGGTCGTGGTCGCCATGGTCAGGCCTTCTTGAGCACCGCGAGCGCGATGTCCGGGAAGCCGTTGCGGTCGAGCGTGTACATGACTTTCTGCAACACGCGGAACTCGATGTCGGCGTCCCCCTGGATGGTCGCGAGCCGGGCCTTGACCGCGGGCTTGCCCTTGCGGCGGTCGAGGTCGTCCATCTGCTCTCGCGCCGCGTCGAGCCGGGCGGCCAGCGGCGCGATCAGGAGGTCCTCGCCCACGGCGACGTCCTTCACCGAGGCGACCCGCTCGCCGGCGACGATGATGGCGTCGTGATCGATCGCCACGACCAGGGAGGAGCTCATCTCGGCGGCCGCCGTCGAGCGCGGCAGCGTGACGCCGGGAGGCGGCAGCGTGACCTCGCCGCCCGAGACGTAGCTCTTGAGCACGAAGAACAGCAGCGTCGTGAGGATGTCCATCATGGACGTGAGCGTGACCCCGCCGTCCGAGGAGTAGCGCTCCATGAGCCCGGTGCGGCGGGAGCGACGTCGTCGCATCTCAGACCTCCTCCGAGGGCGAGCCCTCGAGCGCCGCGTTCGGAAGCCCCGCCGCGCGTGCCGCGTCCATGAGCGAGATGATCTCCTGGTAGTGCGTGCGCGACTCGGCCACGATCCGCACCTCGCTCGTGCCCGGACGGGTCGCGGCGCCGGCGCGCAGGATCGCGGTGATCTGGTCCATGGTCGTGGAGTCCGGCGTCGAACCCTTCGTGAGCCGCGGCAGGACCCGCGGCTCGAGCCCGTGGCCCTCGATGATGTACGCGGCCTTGCGGACGTGGACGGCGAGGTCGAGCGGAGGCGCCGCGGGCCTGGCCTCGGCCGCCGCGGCTCCGGCGTCCCGCGGCAGCCCGGTCTCGATCACCTGCACCTCGATGAAGACCGCGGTGAGCAGGAGCATGGGGATGAGCGCGATGATGATGTTCATGAGCGGCATGAGCTTGAGGTCGGTGTTGACCGTCAGCGGCTTGCGCGTCCTGCCTCTGCGGCGGGCCATGGCTCGGTCGCCTCCGCGTCAGGGGTGCGCCGCGGCGCGCCCGGCGGCGGCCGGCGTCGCGCCGCGGGCAGGCAGGGGGACCACCTGGCCGCGCGCCGCGGGGGAGGCGAGGAGCGCGCGCGTGAGCCGGATGCCGCACTCCTCGACCTGCTCGGCGATGCCCTCGACCTGGCCGACGAGGAAGCCCTGCGCCAGCAGCGTCGGGATCGCCACCAGGAGTCCGAACGCCGTGGCGTTCAGCGCCATCGAGATGCCGTGCGCGAGGAACGCCGAACGCTGAGACGGATCGGCGGCACCCACGGCGGCGAACGCCGTGATCAGACCGGCGATGGTGCCGAGCAGCCCGACCAGGGTGGCGATGTTCGCGAGCACGTTCAGGTGCGCGAGCCGGCGCGTGAGCGGGGGCATCACGAGCGCGATCGCGTCGTCGGCCGCGGAGTGGAGCTTGTCCTCGTCCACCTCCGGCACCGAGAGCACCGCCTGCACCACCTGGGCCGCCGGCGCCCGGGAGCGCCCGCTCAGGTTGCGCGCCATGTTCAGGTCGCCGCGGTTCACGTGGTTGATGACGTCGCGCGTGAGCCGGCGGCCGTCCAGCCGGGCCGCCCACATGATCACGAAGAAGCGCTCGAGGGCGGTGCCGGCCGCCACCACGCCGATCCCGAGGATCATGTACATGACCAGTCCACCTTCCTTGAAGAAGGCCGCCAGTCCGGCCAGTTCGTTCATCGCGGAATCTCCTTTCCCTGCACGGGCTGCGGATCGGTGACCACGAGTCGCGCCGGGGTCGGGGTCGCCCGGCCCAGGTCGCGGCTCGTCCTCTGGTAACGGTGATGCTGGAACTCCAGGAACCGGCGCTGGTCGCGCGCGGTGATGAACAGCACCTGCGGCACGGGGATCTCGCCCTCGATGTGGATGTCGTCGAGGGTGCGCGGCGCGACGCGCGAACGGACGGCGCCGCTGTCCGCCGCCGCGCGAGCGCGCCGGGCGGCGCGCACCCGCGCGGGGGGGGGCGACGAGGCCGCGGGTCTCGCCGGCGACGCGGCGATCGCGCCCGCGCCCGCGGGCTGCGCGTGCGCCGCGGGGAGGCCGGTCAGCAGGCCGGCGAGGAGCGTGACGGGCAGGAGGCGCGTCACTTCGCGTCGCTCCCTTCCGCGACCGGCGCGGGCTTCGCCCGGCCGAGCTCGGCGTAAAGGCTGTCGGGGTCGGCGTGCGAGCGCGACCAGTACTCCTGGAACCGCCGCGCCGCCGCGCCCGTGTCGAGCCGGTAGAAGCGCTCGAGGATGGCGAGGTTGTAGTAGGGCCCGGGCCGCGCGGGGTCCAGCTCGATCGCGCGCGCGAACGCCTTCTCCGCGGCCTCCACGTCGCCGGAGCGGAGCAGCGCGATGCCCAGGTTGTTCTGCTGCGCCGCGCTCCCTGGCGCGGCACGCACCGCCGCCTTCGTGAGCCGGAGCGCCGAGTCCGCCGACGTCGAGCGCACCGCGAGGTAGGCGGCCACGCCCAGCGCGCCGTCGCGGTCCCCGCCCTCGAGCGTGCCCATCGTGCCGCGGGCGTCGGCGTCGCGGCCGAGCGCCGCCTCGTGGAGCGCGAGTCCCGCGAGCACCGCGGCGCGCTCCCCGGGCTCGAGCGCGGCGGGGTCGCGACGGACGGGGGCCAGCAGCTCGAGCGCCTCGGCGTGCCGGCCCTGCTCGTAGAGGATCCGCGACAGGCGCGCGAGCGCCGGCGCGTACGAGGGGTCGCGCGCGAGCGCGTCGCGCAGGGAGGACTCGGACGCGGTGACCCGGCCGGCCTCGGCCTCGAGCACCGCGGCCCGATAGGGCCACCACGGCTCGGCCGGCTCCTCGCCCGCCCGGAGCCTGGCCTCGCCCAGCGGATCGAGCGCCGCGCGCCGCTCCTTCGCGGCGCGCTTCGCCTCCCGCGCCTCGCGCTCCGCGGTGCGCTCCGCCTCGCGCCCGGCGCGCTTCGCCTCGGCCGCGGCGCGCAGCGCCTCGCGCGCCTCGCGCTTGCGCTCGGCTCGGTCCGTCTCCGACCGCCCG
>CAZSQX010000046.1:0-14225 GCA_964609125.1 uncultured bacterium | reverse complement strand
TCCGGCGGCAGATGCTCGGCGCGGTTCTCGTCCTCGGCCTCGAGCAGCTCCACGCGCTCGACGACGTTCCGCAGCTCGCGCACGTTGCCCGGCCAGCGGTAGGCCTGCAGCCGCTCCAGCGCGCCCGGGTGGATGCGCGCCGCCGGGCGGCCGAGCTCGCGGCAGAAGCGGGCCACGAAGTGCTCGGCCAGCGGACCGATGTCGGTCGTGCGCTCGCGCAGCGGCGGGACCGCGACCGGGACCACGTTCAACCGGAAGTAGAGGTCCTCGCGGAAGCGTCCCTCGGAGACCAGCCGGGCGAGGTCGCGGTGCGTCGCGGCCACCACGCGCACGTCCACCGTGATGTCGGCGGCGCCGCCGACGCGCCGGAACGTGCGGGTCTCGAGCACGCGCAGGAGCTTGGCCTGGAGCTGCGGCGCCATCTCCCCGATCTCGTCCAGGAACAGCGTGCCGCGGTCGGCCAGCTCGAACAGGCCCTTGCGGAAGCGCTTGGCGTCGGTGAACGCGCCGCGCTCGTGGCCGTAGAGCTCGCTCTCGAGCAGCTGCTCCGGGATGGCGCTGCAGTTGAGCTCCACGAACGGGCCGCCGGCGCGCGCGCTCTTGTCGTGCAGGTAGCGCGCGAGCAGCTCCTTGCCGGATCCGGTCTCGCCGTGGATGAGCACGGTCGAGGCGCTCGCGCGCGCCGCGCGCTCGAGCCGCGACAGCGCGCCCTGGAGCGCCTCGCTCGCGCCCACGATCTCGACCCGTCCGGCCGCGCTCTCGCGCAGGCGGGTCACCTCCTGCCGGAGCCGGGCGTGCTCGAGCGCCCGGTCCAGCACCACGCCGAGGTGGTCGAGGTCGGGCGGCTTGAGCATGAAGTCGTACGCCCCGAGCTGGATCGCGCGCACGGCCTGCTCGACCGTGCCGTGCCCGGTGAGCATGACCACCGGCAGCGAGGGGTCCAGCTCGCGCAGCTCGCGCAGGACGCGCAGGCCGTCCTCGTCCCCCAGCTTCAGGTCCAGCACGACCGCGTCCACGCCCCGCTCGCGCGCCGCCTCGAGCGCGTCGCGCCCGCTCGCGGCCTCGAGCGGCGAATAGCCCTCGTCGCGCGCCCACTCGCCGATGCTGAACCGCAGCGAGCGCTCGTCGTCAACGACCAGCAGCGTGCCCTTGGACGGCGCGCGGGTCGAGCTGTCGCCTTTCCCCATGTCGCTTCTCCAGCGGGAAATTGAGGAGCACCGTGGTGCCGCGGCCCTCGCGGCTGTCCACCGCGATCGAGCCGCCGTGCTCCTGCATGATGGTCTGCGAGATGCTGAGGCCCAGCCCCGTGCCCGAGGCCTTCGTGGTGAAGAACGGGTCGAACAGCTTCGCCAGCACGCCGCGCGGGATGCCCACCCCCGTGTCGCTGACGCGGACCTGCTGCGTCTCGATCCACGGCGAGCCGCGCTCCCCGCCGCGCCGCTCGCCGCCGGAGCCCTGCTCCGCTCGGGCGCCCCGCCGCCGGTCCTCGGCGCGCCGGCCCGGCCCGCGGGGCGGCCGCCGGCGGCGCACGTTGCGCACCTCGTAGCGGAGCGTGCCCCCCGAGGGCATGGCCTGCAGCGCGTTGAGCGTGACGTTCAGCAGCACCTGGTGCACCAGGTCGGCGTCAATGTAGACCGGTGCCAGCCGCGGTGCCACCTCGGACTCGAGCCGCACGCGCTGGCGCTGCGCGTTCTCGCGCGTCATCGCCACGACGCGCTCGACGGAGTCCGCCAGCCGCACCGGCCGGAGCTCGGGCTGGCGCGGGCGCGCGTACTGCAGCAGGCTCGTGACGATGCGGTCGAGCCGCGCGACCTCGTCGAGGATGACCTGCGCGAAGCGGGCGCGGTCGTCGCCGGGCTCGAAGCGCCGCAGCAGCACCTGCGCGCTCGTGCCGATGCCCGCGAGCGGGTTGCGGATCTCGTGCGCGACACCCGCCGAGAGCTGGCCCAGCGTGGCCAGCCGCTCGTGGCGGCGGAGCTCCTGCTGCATGCGCCACATCGAGGTGAGGTCGCGGAGCACGACCAGCGACCACGCCGGGCGGCCGAGGCGCGTGGCGCTCACCAGCACCGGCACGTCGCCGGCCCCCGGCGTGTGCAGCACCGTCTCACGCTCGACCGAGGCGGCGGCGAACACGTCGCGTGCGAGGTCCTCGCCCGAGACGATCGTGCGCAGCAGCTCGGAGGCGTCGGCGCCGCGCGCGCGCTCGGCGGGCAGCCCGAGCAGCCTGAGCGCGGCCGGGTTCACGGCCGCCACGCGGCGGCGCGGGTCGAGCAGCAGGACGCCGGACTCCGCGCCGTCCATGAGCGCGCGGAAACCGGCGTCGAGCGGGAACGCGGCGGCGCGCCGCGGCGTGCGTGTGGGCATCGGCGTGCGGGGCAGCATACCCAACCGCCCCGGGCCCTGGAAACGGGACGCCGCCGGACGGATCGTCCGGCGGCGTCGGGTTCGCCCGGGAGGTCGCGTCTCAGCGGCTGCGGATCTCCTGCAGCACCGCCTCGACCAGGCGGTCGCGCACCTCGGCGCGGTCGTACCAGCCCGACTCGATGCGCTCGCGCGCGTCGCGGACACGGGTCAGCCGCACCACTCCCGTCGCCGGGAACGGGACGATCTTCGCCGGCCTCTGCTTCGCCGGTGTACGCTTGCGTCGTGGCCTCATGGATCCTCGCGGGTCCGCGCCCGGGCCTGCGGCCCGCCACGCGGCACGTGCCCTCACCGTTTGCCGGGATCGGCCCCCGGAGCCGGCGGGCGCTGCTGCGCCGCGGCCGCCGCCTTCCGGTTCTCCTCCTGGATGCGTGCGTAGATCTCCTCGCGGTGCACCTTCACCTCGGGCGGCGCCTCGATACCGAGCTTCACCTGACCCGAACGCACCTCGAGGACGGTGATCTTCACCGCATCCCCGATCCGGATGTTCTCTCCTAACTTCCTTGTTAGGACCAGCATGATTGGACGAGCCTCCGCTTCTCGACCCGTTCGGCGCCCGGCGCCGCACGAGTGGCGGCCCCACGGACCCGCGCGGGTGGCGGTTCCGCAGCGGCACGGATTGGTCTGCGTATCGGCAAGGCTGGCAAGCGACTTGAGCGAGGATAGCGTCGGGGCTCCATCCCGTCCACGCTCCAATCGGGCAAGCGTGGGATTCGCACGACACCGGGGTCGGCGCTAGCATTCTCCCTCGGGGGTAATGACTTGGACCGACACGGACCGGGATTCCAGCTGCGCTGGCTCATGCTGCCCGTGGCCTGGATCCTCGTCGCCTCGAACCTGAGCCTTCCGCAGCGCGCCTACACCGGCATCTCGATCCAGCCCGACGGGCGCATCGGCTCGGTGGACCCGGGGAGCCCTGGCGCGATCGCGGGCCTCGTCCCGGGCGACCGGCTGCGGTCGCCCGGCGCCGGCCGCGCGGAGCAGGTGCTCTCGCCCGGGCCGCTCGCGAACGCCACGCCGGGCACGCCGCTCGTCGTGGAGCGCGAGCGCGGCGGCGTCGCGCGCGTGGTGTGGCTCGTGCCGCGGCCGCTGCCAGACGCCGAGCGCCGCTACCTCGCGGTGCTGTTCGCGGTCGCGGGCGCGTTCGCGCTGCTCGGCAGCTGGGTGTGGATGGAGCGGCGCGACCGGCTCACGCGCACGTTCTACCTCCTGTGCCTCACGTTCACCGTGCTGCTCGCGCCGCCGCCGCGCTTCCACGCCGCGCCCGCGGTTCTGGCCTACGAGCTGTTCACGGTGCTGGCGCAGCTGTTCGCGGGACCGCTGTTCTCCCACTTCTTCGCGCTGTTCCCGGAGTCGGGCCGCCCGCGCGCGCGCGGCTGGGTGCTGGGAGGCTACGCGGCCGCCACGGTGCTGCTCGCCTCCTACGCCGGCGTCAGGGCCGGCCCGGCGCTCGGCGCGGACGGGATCGGGCCGCTGCTCGCGCTGCTCCAGATGGGGCCCGCGGTGCTGTTCGCCGCCGGCCTGCTCGGCGGCCTCGTGCTGTTCGCGCTGGCGTTCGCGCGCGCCGAGAACGCCGACGCGCGGCGGCGGCTGCGCGTGGCGTTCATCGGCACGCTGCTCGGCGCGCTGCCGTTCGCGGTGCTCGTGGGCCTGCGCAACCTCTCGGCGGCGCCGGTCATCCCGGGCGAGCGCTGGGCGGTGCTCACGCTGCTGCTCGTGCCGGTCTCGTTCGGATGGGCGATGGCGGTGCACAACGTGTTCGACTTCCGCGTGGCGCTGCGCGCGTTCACGCGCGCCGCGGGCGCGCTGGTGGGCGCGGGCGTGCTGTACGTGGCGGGCGAGTGGGCGTCGGCGGCGTGGTGGCCGGGCGCGGGCCCTGGCGCGGTGGGCTCGGCGCTGGCCGGGCTCGCGTTGCTCGCAGCGCTCGCGGGGCCGGCGCGCGGCTGGCTCGGCGCCGTCGGGCGGCGGCTCGTGCCGATCGAGGACGAGGCCTCCCTCGCCGACTGGTCGCCCGCGGGCGAGGACGAGCCGCAGCTCCTGCACGCCGCGTGCGACGCGGTGGTGCGGGCGCTGCGCGTGGACGGCTGCTGCGCGCTCCACCTGGACGGCGGCGGCGCGGTGCTGGCCCGCGCCGGCGCGCTGCTCGCGCCCGCGCTCTCGCCCGCGGCGCCGGACGCGTTCCGCCACGCGAGCGGCCCGCACGCGCCGGCGGAGCTGCGGCTCGGGCACGAGGACCGCGACGCGCTCGAGCAGACGGGGGCGCGCTGGCTGGTGCCGGTGAACGCGCACGTGGCGCTCGCGATCGGGCGGAGGTTCGCGGGCGCGTGGCTGTCGCGCGCCGAGTCGCGTGCGCTCGAGCGGATGGCGCGGCTGCTGGCGGTCGGGCTCGAGAACCTGGAGCTCCGCCGCGAGGCGCGCGGCCACGAGGGGTTCGCGCGCGAGATGCGCGAGGCGCACGCCGTGCAGGCGCGGCGGCTGCCGCGCCGGACGCCGGTGTTCCCCACGCTCGACTGCGCCGCCTCGACGCTCGCGACCGAGGCGGTGGGCGGCGACTACTACGACTTCGTGGAGACCGGCGGGCGCGAATTCACGCTCGCCGTGGGCGACGCGGCCGGGCACGGCGTGCCGGCGGCGCTCGTGCTGGCCGGCGTGCAGGCGCGCTTCCGCGACGAGGCGCGCCGCGCGAACCATCCCGCCGAGCTGCTCGAGGCCATGAACCGGGACCTCGTGGCGCTCGAGCAGCCGGAGAAGTTCATGGGTCTCCTGTGCGCGCGCGTGGACGCGGGCTCGGGACTGGTGCGGTTCGCGAACGCCGGGCTCACGCCGCCGCTGCTCCGCCGCCGCGACGGCCGGCGCGAGCCGCTCACCGAGAGCGGCGTGCTGCTCGGCGTGCAGGACGGCGCGCGCTACGCGCACACGCAGAGCGAGCTCGAACCCGGCGACGTGCTCGTGGTCTACACGGACGGCCTTACCGAGGCGCCGCGCGAGGGCGAGCCGTTCGGCGAGGAGCGGATGTGGGAGGTGATCGACCGCCACGCCCACCGCCGGGCCGCGGACCTGCTCGAGGAGCTGATGAACGCCGTCCGGGCCTGGGCCGACGGGCCGCTCGACGACCTCACCATCGTGGTGCTCAAGCAGTTGGCCCGCTCCCGGGGCCCCGCCGCCATGCGGACCTGAGGTCCCCTCAAGCCCGGCCCCGGACCTGCCGATAACGCCATGTGAGGCGACAGGAAGCCGCCTCCCCCGCTCGCGCTGCCAACCCACGAGCGGCCGAACGAACCCGGTTGACCCCGTTCGCGTCACGCGACCGGGCCCTTGCCTTCAAGGGAGGTGGCCGTGGACGTCGGACTGGTGATGGTCCTGATGGACCTGCTGTGGTGGATCCGGCGCTAGCGCGTCTTCACCGCAGCAACAAGGAGTCGGGCCCCCGGAGCCGCTCGGTCCCGGGGGCCCGTCATTCGGGAGGGACGCGCGCGGCGCGGGGCGATCAGCGCAGCGCCGCGACCAGCTCCGAGGCGAGCGACGCCACGCGCTCCGCGCCGGCGCGCGCCGTGTCCTGCCGCACGAGCCGCATGAACGCGGCGCCCACGATCGCGGCGTCCACCCGGCCGCGCAGCGCGCACGCGTCGGCGGCCGTCGCGATGCCGAAGCCCACGGCCACGGGGAGCGTCGTCGCGGCGCGCACGGCCGCGAGGCGCTCGTCGAGCGGGCCCGTGTCGCCGGTCGTGCCGCCGGTGACGCCCGTGCGCGCGAGGCAGTAGACGAACCCGCGGCAGCGGCGGAGCAGCGCGGGCAGCCGCTCGGCGCTCGTCGTGGGCGCCACGAGCAGCACGGTGTCGAGGGAGGCCTCGTCCAGCGCCGCCCACAGCTCGGGCAGCTCCTCCGGCGGCAGGTCGGAGAGCAGCACGCCGTCCACGCCCGCCTCGCGCGCCCGCGCCGCGAACGCGTCGGCGCCGAGGCGGGCCACCGGGTTCACGTACGACATGAGCACCACGGGCAGCTTCGAGCCTGCGCGGAAGCGCGCGACCAGCTCGAGCGACTCGGCGGCGCCCACCCCCTGGCGGAGCGCCCACTCCGAGGCCCGCTGGATGTCGGGGCCGTCCGCGATCGGGTCCGAGAACGGCACGCCCACCTCGAGCGCCAGCGCTCCCGCGCGCTCGAGCGCGCGCATCAGCTCGAGCGAGCCCTCGAGCGATGGGTAGCCGGCGGTGAGGTACGGGATGAGCCCCGTGACACCCGTGCGCGCGGCGAACGCCGCGGTCAGCCGGGAGGCCGCCACGCGGGCGGGCTCAGTGAGAGGTCGGGTACGGGCCGCCGATCGCGGGGCCCCAGCCGTGCCCCCAGCGGCTGTACTGGAGCGGCGAGCGCACGTCGTGGAACTCGACCCGGAACAGCGAGTTCGCGTTGGGCCGCCAGGCGAGGTCGAGGCCCTCGAGGAAGAACGGCGAGCCGCCACGCGCGCGGTCGAGCCCGAACGTGTTGCCGAGGCTCACGCCCATCGTGACCGGGGCGCCGAACGCGTACGAGAGCCGCGTCACCGAGAGGCCGCTCGCGCGGCCGTCGAGGCCGGAGCCCACGGTGACCGTGGAGCTGACGTGCAGCCGCGAGGGATCGAACCACGACGCGGGGGCCGTGAACGCCGACAGCGGCACGCGCGGCGAGTAGCTCGAGCGCGCACCCGGCCACGACGTGCCGGAGTCCGTGAAACCGTTCGCGAGCGCCGGCACGACGGCGGCCAGGCACAGCGCGACGGCGACGAGCGGCACGGCTAGGCGACGGGTCATCCGCTGTCCTCCTCGCCCTTGAAGCTAGGAAGTCGCGGCGCGGCTGTCAACGGACGACCGCCGGACGCGGCGCGCCTTGACGCCCACGGGACCTGCGGCGGACCGTACCGGCGCTCCGGGGGCCTTCCCGCGCCCCGACTCAGGCGGTGGTGTCGATCTGCAACCGGATCACGATCTCGTAATGCGATCCGGGCGGCAGCTTGACGGGGACGACGAGCTCGCGGGCCTGCGGGGCGACGCCGTCACGCCCCGGAGCGGAGGGCGCCGCGGCGACGGGCACGCCGGCCGCCGGCGCGGCGGCCGCCGGCGCGCGGTCCGGACTCTCGACCTGGAACGGCGCGGGTTCGGGCGGGGCGACCGCGGCGACGGCGGCCGGCGGAGTCGCCGGCATCCGCTGCGGCTGCCCGACGGCTCCGTGCGTGCCGAGCGCCGGCAGGTCCAGCTCGGTGCCGTAATCGATGCGGACGGCCTCGGGCGCAGGCGGAGGCGGCGTGGCCTGGGCTTCGCGGCGGATGGCCTGGACGGGCGCCGTGGCCGGGACGGCCGGGGCCACCTTCGTGTGGTGCCCCGCGGGCGCGTGGCCCGCGGCGGCCGGCTCGTGCGCCGGCGCGGTCGGCGCCATGCGGTTCTGCGTCCCAGGGGTGCGACGCAGGTCGCGCGTGACCTTCTCCATGAGCAGGTGCGAGACGCCCCGGAACGTCTCGAACACGCCGCGACCCTCGCTCGCCACCGCCTCGAAGCTCGGCACGTTCGCCGGGTTCAGCTCCGCGTTCAGCTCGTCCACCGTGTAGACGTTCGGGAGGTCGCGCTTGTTGTACTGGATCACCCACGGAATGGCGTCCAGCGTGAGCCCGTACTCGGCGAGATTCGCGCGCAGGTTCGCGAGCGACTCCTTGTTCTCCTCCATCTTGCCGACCTCGGAGTCCGCCACGAACACGATCGCGTCGGCGCCCTTCAGGACCAGCTTCCGGGTGGCGTTGTAGAACACCTGCCCGGGCACGGTATAGAGGAGGAAGCGGGTCTTGAAGCCCATGATCTCGCCGAGGTCCAGCGGCAGCAGGTCGAAGAACAGCGTCCGGTCGGACTGCGTCTTCATGCTCACCATCTTGCCGCGGCTCGTGTCGGGCACCGCCTCGTAGATGGCCTCGAGGTTCGTCGTCTTCCCGCTCAGGCCCGCGCCGTAATACACGAGCTTGGCGTTGATCTCCTTGCCTGAATAACTCACGACGACCACGATCGGTCTCCTTCCCTGTGGTGACCCCACCCCTTCGCGAGGTGGATCCCATGGAGCCCCTTGCCGCCCTTTCTCCACGGGCCTCGAGGTGCCCGGCGAGACCGGACACGGATGGGGTCGCCACCACGGTCGCGGCCCCATGGACCGCGTGACCCCTGCCGGCGCCAACCCGAACGACGACTCCGGGTGCTCTATCGGCGCGCCCCGGGCGCGACTTCAGGGGATTCTGGGCGGGGAGGCCCGGCCGGCGCGGGGCGCGGCAGGGCCCGGCCCGTCAGGCGGCGGCCGGAGCGTCCGGCGAGGGCGTGGGGAGCGGCTCAGGCCCGCCCGGCGATCGCCTCGCGCACGATCCAGATGCCCGATCGCTCGTGCACCTGCGTCTGGATGCGGGCCCCCTCGCCGCTGTAGTGCGAGAGGAAGATCTGCTTCAGCTGCTCCGCCTCGTCGCTCCGGAAGTAGCGTCGCGCCCGCGTGAACATGTCGTCGCGCTGCGAGTAGACGAACGCGGTCACCTGGGTGACGCGGTCGTAGTGGTTCTCGCTGTAGGCCGCCTCCGGGGCGTCCTCCATGTCCAGCCAGAGCGAAGCGCGCGGGTCGAGCACCTCGAAGCCGTGCTTCGAGGTCATGAGGTGCTCCCACAGCCCGAAGATCTCGAGCGGGACGTAACGCACCTGGCCCGGCCCCTCGGACGCGGGCCGCCGGAGCTGGCAGCGCACGATCTTCTGACTGGACATGGGCCCTCCAATGGCGCGGACCCGTTCCGGAACGCGTCACACCCGGGTGGCCGGCGCGACGGTCCGGACGGTGTTGCGTGATGCGCCGCATCCTACTACGCGGCCCGAGGCGATGTCCCCTGCCAAGTGCTTGACACCCCCTCGGGCCCCCCCTACGGTCGCCCGACCCCGGCTTGGAGGCAATGGAATGTCCCGGTTGATCTTCGGCTGGCTCACCAGCCTCATCGCGAGCCTGCCCGCGTGGCTCGGCTACGGACTCGCCGATCTGGCGACCGGCCTCCACTGGCTCGCGTTCCCCGCCCGCCGCCACGCCGTGCTCGCGAACCTCGCCACCATCCTGCCGCGCGCCGCCCGCCGCGACCGGGCCCGCATCGCGCGCCGGATGATGCGCAGCTACAACCGGATGATGTTCGAGTTCTTCCGGCTCCCGCACGTCTCGCGCGAGGAGCTGCTCCGTACCGTCGAGGTGGTCGGCCGGGAGCACCTGGCGAAGGCGGTGGCTCGCGGGCGCGGCGTCATCATCACGTCGACGCACCTCGGCAACTGGGAGCTGGCCGGCGTGATGGTCGCCCAACTCGGCTACGCGCTGCACGCGGTGGCCGGCGTCCAGCTGAACCGCTGGATCTCCGGGGCGGTGCGCGAGGCGAAGTCGGAGCTGTCCATTACGACCATCTCGCCCGAGGACGGGTTCCGGAAGATCATCCGGGCGCTCGAGCACAACGATCCGGTGGCGCTGGTCGTGGACGGCAACCTGTACGCGCACGGCGTCACGGTGGAGTGGTTCGGTCGGCCGACGCCGTTCCCGGCCGGCCCCGGCGTGCTCGCCCAGCGCACGGGCGCGCTCGTCCTCCCCGGCTACTGCGAGCGGCTCGGGCCGGGCCGGTTCCGCGTCGTCATCGAGCCGCCGCTCGACCCGGCCTCGTTCGCGAGCATGGCGGAGCTGCACCAGGCCATCGCCGCGGCGGCGGAGCGGCACATCCGCGCCCACCTCGACCAGTGGTGCATCTTCCGGCCGCTGTGGGCTCCGGGGGCCGAGCGTGCGGAGTCGCCGGCCGGCGAGGGCCGCCGGGCGAGCACGTGAGGATCGGGATCGTCTCGCAGTCCTACTACCCGCGCTACGGCGGGGTCACCGAGCACGTGCACGCGCTGGCGCGCGAGCTGCGTACGCGCGGCCACGAGGTGACCATCATCACCAGCTTCTTCCGGCGCGGCGAGAAGGGCTTCACCGACGGCGTGCTGAGGATCGGATGGAACATCCTGGTGCCGTTCAATCGCGCGTTCGTGGACTTCGCGATCGGCGTGTCGCTCAAGCGCCAGCTGCGGCGCGCGTTCCGCGAGCTGGACCTGGACGTCGTGCACGTCCACAACCCGACCGCCCCCACGCTGCCCCTGTTCGCGGTGCAGGTCTCCGACCGGCCGACCGTGGGCACGTTTCACTCGACCGGGGGCCGGACCGCGCTCCAGGACCTGTTCCGGCCGCTCGTGGTGTCCGCCATGGACCGGCTCGACGGCCGGATCGCGGTGAGCGAGACCGCGCGCGCCACGGCCGAGCTCTACCACGCCGGGCCCTACGACGTGATCCCGAACGGCGTGGACGTGGAGCGCTTCCACCCGCTGGTCGAGCCGTTCCCGGAGTGGCGCGACCGGACGCACACGAACATCCTGTTCGTGGGCCGACTCGACCCGCGGAAGGGCGTGCAGGACCTGATCGCCGCGATGCCCGAGGTGGTCGCGCGCACCGACGGACACGCCCGGCTGCTGGTGGTGGGCGACTCCTACCTGCGGCCGCAGGTCATGGCCGCGGTCCCGAACTCGGTGCGCGAGCACGTGCACTTCCTCGGCCACGTGCCGAGCGAGGACCTGCCGCGCTGGTACGCGACCGGCGACGTGTTCTGCTCCCCCGCCACCGGCAACGAGAGCTTCGGCATCGTCCTGGTCGAGGCGATGGCCGCCGGGCGCGCGGTCGTGTGCTCGGACATCCCCGGCTACCGCACCGTGGTCACGCCCAACCGCGACGCGGCCGTGTTCCCGCCCGGGGACGTGCCGGCGCTCGCGCGCGCGCTGGCGCAGCTGGTCGAGGACCCGGCCCGCCGTGGCCGGCTCGCCGAGGAGGGGCGGCGCCGCGCGCTCGAGTTCGCCTGGCCGAGCGTGGTGGACCGCATCGAGGCGGTCTACCGCGCGGCCGCCGGACGCCGAGCCGCCGCGCACGCGGTCACCAGCGCGGCCTGAGCCCGCCATGACCGCTCCCGGCGCCGCGGCGCCGCGCCGGCCGCTGCTCGCGCAGCGCGACTTCGGGGCGCTGTGGTGGGGGCAGCTCATCTCGCTGTGGGGCGACCGGCTCAACTACCTGGCGCTGAACGGCCTCGTCCAGGAGCACACGCGCGACTACCTGGATCCGGCTCAGTCGTCGCTCATGCTGAGCCTGCACGGCACGGTGTCGGTGCTGCCGGTGCTGCTGTTCTCGCCGCTCGCGGGGCCGTGGGTGGACCGCTGGAACCTGCGCCGCGTGGTCATCGTGTCCGACCTGCTTCGCGCGCTGCTGGTGCTCTCGATCCCGTTCGTCTACGCGGCCACCCACCTCGCCGCGCCCGTGTGGACCATCGTGTTCCTGATGTTCACGTGCAACGTGTTCTTCCTGCCGGCGAAGAGCGCGATGACGCCGGAGATCGTGCCGCGCGACCAGCTGCTCGCCGCGAACACCTGGCTCGCGATCGCGGGCATCGCCGGCACGGTGCTGGGATTCGCCTCGGGCGGCTGGCTCGTGGACCGCTGGGGCTGGCCGTTCGGGCTGACGATGAACGCGGTCACCTACGGCGTGTCGGTGGTCTCGCTGGCGCTCATCCGCTACCGCCCGCACCCGCACGCGGCGAGCGCGTCGGGGGCGTCCGGGGCGTCCCGCTACTGGGGCGAGATCGTGGAGGGGCTGGCGATCGTGCGCCGCTCCGCGGCGGTGCGGCTGGCGCTGGTGGCACTCGGCGCGGTCTGGCTGGGCGGCGGGTTCGTGCAGGTGGCGGGCATCCAGCACATCCAGCGGGCCGCGAGCGTCCCGGGCGTGGAGCGCATCGCGGGCCTGGGCGGCGCGCTGGGCCTGGGCGCGGCGCTCTCGACCTGGTGGCTCAACACGCACGGACGCACGCGCTCCCCGGCGCTGGTGCTGGGGGTGGGGATGATCCTCGCGGGCGTGTGGCTCGTGTGCATGGCGGTCTCCAGCCGGTTCGCGGTGTTCGCGGGCGCGAGCTTCCTGGTCGGGGCCTGCATCGCGCCGGCGTTCGTGCTCACCGAGATGCTGCTGCAGGAGGGCACCGACCTGCGCCAGCGCGGGCGCGTGTTCAGCCTGCGCGACTTCGCGATGCGCTCGACGCTGCTGGTCTCGATGGGGCTCGCGACGCTGCTGACACCGGCGCTCGGCACCGGCCCCACGCTCATCGTCGCGGCCGTGCTCATGGCCGGCTCGGGCGCGCTCGCGATCGCCTGGGGGCGCGAGGTGCCGGGAACGCAGGCTCCCCGCGCGGGGGCCTGAGCCTCCGGTCCGACCGATTCCTGAGCCCGCGGTTCGCGAGCAGGTCGGGCCGGCCGAGCCGGGCCGGGTGCGGGACGGGCCGGCGCCTCGCGCCCGGCGGTCACTCCCCGCCGGGGGGGAAGAGGTCCACGCCGAAGCGAAGCCGGAGCTCGTCGCGGAACGGGAGCGAGGGCGCGTGGGCGCCGGCCCGGCGGCGGAACTCGTCCCAGGCCTCGAGCAGGGCGGGCCCGTGGTCGGCGAACAGGCGCCGCTCGCGGGCGGCGGCCTCGAGGCCCGGGCCGAGACGGGCGGAGAGCTCGTCGAACACGCCGCGTGCGAGCGCGCGCAGCTCGTCGCTCGCCCCCACGATCGTGCCGCCGGCGTCCACCGCGAACGCCCGGCCGCACGAGGGGCAGCGCACGGACGCGCCCGCGTCGCCGAGCAGCGAGGCCGGCAGCAGGTAGCGCGTGGCGCACGCCGGACATTCGATGGGCAGGCCGCTCATGCGGCGAGACTAGCCCGAACGATTCCGCGACCGCCAGCCGCGGCGCCGGCTCGCGACCGGCGCGGGCCTCCGCCGTGGGTCCGCGCGGGCCGGCCCCGCGCTCAGCCCGCGAGCGCCAGCTCGAGCGGCTCGGCGAAGCGCTCGCGGAGGATCGCGCGCAGCGTCGCGTGGCCGGGCGCGAGCAGCCGGGGGTCGGCCGCCACCAGCGAGCGCGCGGCGTCGCGGGCGGCGAGCACGAGCGGCTCGTCGCGCGCGAGATCCGCCACGCGCAGCGCCGGCAGTCCGGCCTGGCGGACGCCCCACAGCTCGCCCGGGCCGCGCATGGCCAGGTCGGCCTCCGCCAGCTCAAAGCCGTCGTCCGTGCGCGCCATGACCGCGAGCCGCGCGCGCGCGCGCGCGCTCGCGAGCGCGCCCGCCACCAGCACGCACACCGAGCGGTGCGTGCCGCGCCCGACGCGGCCGCGGAGCTGGTGGAGCTGGGTGAGCCCGAAGCGGTCCGCGTTCTCCACCACCATGAGGGTCGCGTTCGGCACGTCCACCCCGACCTCGACCACCGTGGTCGCCACCAGCACGTCCAGCTCGCCGGCCCGGAAGCGCTCCATCACCGCCTGCTTGTCGTCCGCCTTGAGCCGGCCGTGCAGGAGCCCGAAACGGAAGCGGCGCAGGAGCGGCTGGGCGCTCAGGCGCTCGAGCTCGGTCTCGGCGGCGCGCAGGTCCGCCAGCAGGTCGGGGCGGCGGCGCGACTCCCCCGTCGGCTCGCCGATCGCCGGCACCACCACGAACGCCTGCCGCCCCGCGCCCAGCTCGCGGGCCATGAACTCCACCACCTGCGGGAAGCGCTCCTCGCCCGTCACCCGCGTCACCAGCCGGCCGCGCCCGGGCGGCCGCTCGCGGATCACGCTCAGGTCGAGGTCGCCGAAGCAGGCGAGCTGGAGCGTGCGCGGGATGGGCGTGGCGGTGAGCACGAGCAGGTGCGGCAGCGGGCCCTTGGCCGCGAGCGCGGCGCGCTGGCGCACGCCGAAGCGGTGCTGCTCGTCCACGATGGCGA
>CAZSQX010000045.1:0-17066 GCA_964609125.1 uncultured bacterium | reverse complement strand
GACCCGTTCGGCCGCCGCGTCGTGCGCGACCTGCTCCTCGAGCAGCGCGAGAGGGGCGTCACCGTGATGCTCTCGTCGCACATCCTCCCGGACGTGGAGGCGCTCTGTGACCGGGTCGCGATCGTGCTCCGCGGCCGGCTCGAGCGAATCGCGCCCGTGGGCGAGCTCGTGCGCGGCGGCACGCCGCGGATCGAGCTGCGGCTGGCGGGCCCGCCGCCCGTCGGCTGGCCGGAGGCGTTCGCCGGCCAGGTGCGGCTCACCGGCTCGGGCGGCGACAGCGTGCTCACGCTGCACGACCCGGCTCGGCTCCAGCCGCTGCTCGCGTGGCTCGTGGAGCGCGGCGCCGAGGTCCGCTCGGTGACGCCGATGCGCACCAGCCTCGAGGAGCTGTTCATGGCCGCCGCCGAGGACGCCGCGCTGCACGCGGGCGAGCAGCGGAGGTCGGCGTGAACGCGCTGCGCATCGCGCACAACACGTTCCGGGAGGCGGTCCGCGACCGCGTGCTCGCCGGCCTGCTCGCGGGCGGGCTCGTGCTCATCGGGCTCACCCGCCTCGGCAGCGGCCTCGCGATGGGCGAGGACCTCCGGCTCACCGTGGACCTGGGGCTCTCGTCGGTGTCGCTGCTCGGGCTCCTCGTCATCCTGCTCGTGGGCACGGGCCTGGTCGCCAAGGAGATCGAGCGGCGCACCATCTTCAACCTGCTGTCGCGTCCGATGCCGCGGCCCGTGTACCTCGTTGGCAAGTGGGCGGGGCTCTCCGCCGCCCTGGTCGTGGTCGCGCTCACGCTCGGCGCCACGCTGGCCGTGCTCGTGGCCGTGCTCGGCCACCCCGGGCACGCGCCCGCGATCGCCCAGGCCACCTACCTGGCGGTGCTGGAGCTCGCGCTCCTCACCTCGCTCGCGGTGCTGTTCTCGGCGCTCTCGACGCCGGTGCTCTCGGCGCTCTACACGCTCGGCTTCTTCCTCGCCGGGCAGTGGTGCGACGACCTGCGCCGGTTCGCGGTCGCGCTGCCCGACGGGCTCCGCCACGTGCTCGCCGTGGCGGCGGACCTGCTGCCCAACCTGTCGCTCTTCAACATGCGCTCGCTCGCCGCCGCCGGCGAGACCACCACGTTGCTCCACCTCGCGCTCGCCAGCGGCTACGCGCTGCTCTACTGCGGCGGCGTGCTGGCGCTGGCGGCGGCCGCGTTCGAGTCTCGGGACTTCAAGTGACCGCGGCCATCCGCCTGCTCGCGCGCGAGGCGATCGCGAGTCCCCGGGTGCGGGTCGGGCTCGCCTGGCTGGTGGCGCTGGCGTTCGTGGCCGGCGCGGTCGGCCTCGCGCGCGTCGCGCAGCGGGTGCTGCCGGAACGGCCGCCCCTGGCCGAGCTGGCCTACTACCCCTCGGGGCGCGCGCTCCGCCCGGCCTCGCTCGGCCACGGCGAGACCGCAGCCGACCTGGCGTGGCTGCGCGCGGTCCAGTACTACGGCGAGCACCGGCGCACCGATCTGCGCTTCCTCCAGCTCGAGCACGTGTTCAACGTGCTCACCACGCTCGCGCCGCGGTTCGAGAGCCCGTACGTGTTCGGGGCGTTCGCGCTGGCGCAGGAGGGCCGGGACTTCGCCGGGGCCGAACGCCTCATGCACAAGGGCCTCGCGGCCAACCCGGGCAGCGCCCTGCTCGCGTTCGAGATGGGGTTCCTCTACTTCGTGCGGCCCGGCGGCCGGGACCTGGGGCGGGCCGCGGAGTTCTTCGAGCGCGCGGCGCGGCTGCCCGGGGCCCCGCCCGCCGCGGCGCGGTTCGCGGCCTACACGCGGCAGCACGCGGGCGACCTGGCGGTGGCGCTGCTGCTCTGGGACGAGGTCCGTCGCACGAGCCCGAACCGGCTGCTCCGGGAGATGGCCGAGCGGGAGATCGCCGAATTGCAGGATGCCCTGCGGACCGGCCGGAAGGCGTCCGTGGTCCGCCGCCTGACCACGCCGCAGGTGCTCATCCGGTAGGGGGAGGAGGCCGCGGCCGGGGCCGCGCCAGTCCGGCGAAGTTCCATGTTCAGGATCGGCCCGCGAGGGCCGATGAGACACCCGTCCAAGGGTGTGTGCGCGGAAGCGCCCACGCCAGGTGCGCGGACGACCGCAGCCGCGGGATCCGCGAGCCGCAGCCGCGACCCGGCACACCACCTTCAGGGAGTGCACTTCATGTTCTTCGGGAAGAAGCAGTCGCTCGTGGGCCTGGACATCGGCAGCCACAGCGTCAAGGTGGTGGAGCTGGAAGCCCAGTCCAACAAGCAGTACCGCCTCGTGAACTGGGGCGTGTCGCAGCCGCTGGCCGAGGCGATCGTGGACGGCGAGATCATGGATCGCCAGCTGGTCACGGACGCGATCTCCAACCTGCTCGATTCGCGCGGGATCAAGTCGCGCAGCGTCGTCGCCGCGGTGAGCGGGCGAGCCGTCATCGTGAAGAAGATCACGATGAACAAGCTGTCCGCCGAGGACGCGCAGCAGGCCGTGTACTGGGAGGCCGAGCAGCACGTCCCGTACGACATCAACGACGTGTCGCTGGACTTCGAGATCCTCGGGCCCGCCCCGAGCGACCCGCAGCAGATGCAGGTGCTGCTCGTCGCGGCGAAGAAGGACATGGTGGTCTCGTTCAGCGATCTCATCCGCGAGGCGGGCCTCACGCCGATCATCGTGGACGTGGACTCGTTCGCGGCCCAGAACGCGATCGAGGCGAACTACGACCTGACGCCGGAGGAGGTCGTCGCGATCCTCAACATCGGGTCGGAGATGACCAACATCAACATCGTACAGGCCGGCGTGCCGTACTTCACGAAGGACCTCCAGGTCGGCGGCAACTCGTTCACCGACACCGTGCAGCGCAAGTTCAGCCTGAGCCAGGCCGAAGCCGCGGCCGCCGTGCGTGGCGAGTCCGGGCCCGGCCTGGAGGTCACGCCGGTGATCGAGCAGGCGTGCGAGGGCATCGCCACCGCGCTCGACCGCGCGCAGGCCTACCTGCGCACGGCGGGCGAGGCCGGCTCGATAAGCCGCATCCTCGTGTGCGGCGGCAGCTCGCTCACGCCGGGCGTCACCGACTTCCTCAGCCGGCGGTTCCACGTCTCGGCCGAGGTCGTGAACCCGCTCGCCCGGATCCAGTACGACCCGGCCCTGTTCGCCGGTCAGGACGTGATGAAGGTGGCGCCCCTCCTCACGGTCGGCATCGGTCTGGCTCTGCGCCGCCAGGGGGACAAGCGATGATCCGCATCAATCTCCTGCCGCGCGACGAGAAGGCCCAGCGCAAGCAGGTCCAGATCGACTTCAAGGTCGGCGACATGGTCCTCCCGGCGCTGCTGATGGCCGGGGCGGCACTCGTCATCGCCGGCGCGATGATGTCGCAGCGCTCGCGGCAGGCCGGGCTGGAGAAGTCCATCGCCCAGGTGGACGCCGAGTCCCGCGCGCTGGCGCCGCAGATCGCCCGCGTCAACCAGCTCGCGCAGGAGCGCGCCGAGCTGGACCTGCGCATGGGCATCATCAGCAAGCTGGAGAAAGGACGCACGCAGAGCGTGAAGCTCATGGACGAGCTGGCCCGGTGCGTTCCGGACCACCTCTGGCTGTCCGGGGTCTCGCAGGATGCGAGCAACCGCCTGCAGCTGGAGGGGGTCACCTATTCGAACCTGGTGGTCTCGGAGTTCATGTCGCGCCTCGAGCGTTCCGCGATGTTCGCGGACGTCGAGCTCGCCGTGGCCGAGCGCGGCCAGGTCACTGACAAGAGCGTCGTCAAGTTCCAGCTCAGCTGTTCGGCGAACCCCGACAAGGGTGCCAACTAGGAGATCCGCGCCATGGCCATTCCCGACCTCAAGAGCCCAGCGCTGCAGAAGCTCCTGCTGGCGATCCTCCTGTCCGGAGGCGCCCTGGGTGTCTATTTCGCCACCAGCCTGCTGCCGTGGACGTTCCCCAAGGGCAGCGCCCGGATCGCGGAGCTGAAGACGCAGTACGAGCAGAAGTCGGCGGAGCTCGCGCGCGCGCGGGCGTCCGTGGCCGACCTGCCGCGCTTCGAGGCCGAGTACGAGCAGCTCCACCAGCGCTGGGAGCTCGCGTCCGAGCTGCTGCCGGCCGAGCGCCAGCTGCCGACGCTGCTCCGCAAGATCACGCTGGCCGGCCAGCAGACCGGCATCACGTTCACGCTGTTCCGGCCGGGCGCGATGAAGCCGTCCGACTACCACACCGAGATGCCGATCAGCGTGGCGGTCTCGGGGGACTACCACTCGGTGGGCTCGTTCCTGGCCGAGCTGTCCAACATGCGGCGCATCGTGACGGTGACGAACCTCAAGCTGACCACCAACTCCAAGAACGATGGAGCGGGTACGACCGTCGCGGAGTTCACCGCGTCGGCGTTCAGCCTCAACACCGCTCCCGTGACGCCGGCGGCGGACACGAAGAAGGGGGACAAGAATGGCCGCAAGAGCTGAAGCCTCGGGTGACGGCCCGAAGAACACCGGCGCGCTCCGCATCGTGGGCGTGGTGGTGCTCGCTCTGGCGGCCGTGGGGATCGGCGCCGTCCGCATGGGCTGGATCCCGTTCGGGAACCCCGCTCCGGAGGAGTCGGTGCTCGCGAAGTCCGCGGAGCCGTCCTCGTCCGCGCCGGCCGAGTCTCCAGCCGTCGCGGCGGACACGCCCACCCTCGACACGCCCGCGGCCGAGCCGCAGAACCCGGCGGGCGCGCGTCCGGCCGGCCGCCGTACGCCGGCCCGGGTCGCGGCGAGCTCCGGCGGCAGCGTCGCCACGGTGAGCGCCGTGACGAAGGACGCGCCCCGGCTGTCGCGGGTCTCGCACGTGGATGAACACGTGACCTACCAGTACAACGCCATCGGCCGTCGCGACCCGTTCCAGTCGCTCATCAACGGCGAGTTCCTCGGCCACAACGAGGGCGGCGACGCGCCGCCGGACCCGGGCGGCATGCGGGTCGTCGGCATCGTGTGGGGCGCCACCGACCAGTTCGCGATGGTCGAGGACGCTCGCGGCAACAGCTACGTGCTTCGCAAGGGTGACAAGTTGCAGAACGGTTACGTGGAGGCGCTCCGGCGGGATGCCGTGGTGGTCGTGGTCACGGCGGACGGCCAGAGCCAGCAGGTGGTGATTCCGTTCGTGCGGAAGGGAGAGGGCAATGGTCGGTAAGAAGGCCGGTCTCGGCATCCTTGTGGCGGCGCTGCTGGCGGCCGCCGTCGTGGCTCCGGCCGCGGCACAGTCGGCGGCCAGCGCGACGGTCGGACTGGTCCGGACGGGGACGGGCAGCTTCAGCCTGGACGTGGACGGCGCCGACCTGCGCACCGTGCTGCGCGCCATCGCGGAGTTCAGCGGCAGGAACATCGTTCTCGGCCAGAGCGCGAAGGGCGTGGTGCGGATCCAGCTCAAGAACGTGGCGTGGCAGGACGCCCTCAAGGCGGTGCTGCGCGCCAACGGCCTCGACTACGTGGAAGACGGCGCGGTGATCCGCGTGGACGACGCCGGCAAGCTCAACGCGGAGAAGGTCGAGCGAGAGACGGCGAACGCCCGCACGCTCGAGCTGGTGCCGCTCGAGACGCGCATCGTGAAGCTCAACTACGCGAACGCGTCCGAGCTCACCACCCCGCTTTCGGCCACGCTTTCGAAGCGCGGCTCGATCCAGGTGGAGCGGCGCACCAACTCGCTGATCATCACGGATCTGCCGTCGAACCTGGACGGCGTGGCCCAGATGGCGGCGCAGCTGGACTCGCAGACCCCGCAGATCGAGATCACCGCCAAGCTCGTGGACGTGGACGTCTCGGCGCTCAACTCGATCGGCATCGTGTGGAACCACGGCGTGGGCGAGTCCCAGTTCGTCGTGGACGGCGCCGGGGATCCGATCCAGCTCCGCCCGGCCGCCAGCCGGACGGGCCGTGAGATCCTCGGCAGCAACGTGAACACGGGCATCGCCAGCCCGGCCGGGCAGGTCACGGTCGGCTTCTTCGAGAACTGGGGCGACCTCGAGGCGCGGCTCCAGGCGCTCGCGAGCGACAACAAGGCCAACATCATCTCGAACCCGCGCATCACGACGGTGGACAACCGCGAGGCCAAGATCGTCGTGGGCCAGAAGATCCCGCTCATCGTGCAGGACGTCGCCGGAAACCCGGTGTCGCAGCTGCAGACGATCGGCATCCAGCTCAAGGTCACGCCGCACCTGACCTCGGAGAAGAAGATCATCATGGACCTGCACCCCGAGGTGAGCGACCTCGCGTCGGGCTCGACGGTGCAGGGCGGCCTGATCATCAACACGTCCGAGGCCGACACGCGGGTGATGGTGGACGACGGCCAGACGGCGGTCATCGGCGGCCTCATCCGCACGAACGAGAGCACGGTGCACGTCGGGATCCCGGTGCTCAAGGACATCCCGCTGCTCGGCATGCTGTTCAGCTCGAAGACGACCGCGAAGTCGAACCGCGAGCTCATCATCTTCGTGACGCCCAAGCTCGTCGCCGAGATGGCGGCGGACACGACGCCGAAGAACTGATCCCGACCCTCCGCACGACACGACGCACCGCCGGGCCCCGCGGGCCCGGCGGCGCCGTTTCGGTGAAGCCCCCGAGGTGCCGAACACCTCGAAGTCCTCTACTCTTGTCGAATGACCCCGAAGGACCTGCGGCCCATCGCGCTCATCGGCCTGATGGGCGCCGGCAAGAGCACCGTCGCCCGGATCCTCGGCGAGCGCCTGGGAACCGCGGTCGCGGACCTGGACGGCATGATCGAGGCCGTGGAGGGCTGCAGCGTCGCCGAGCTGTTCGAGCGCGCGGGCGAGGCCTGGTTCCGCCGGCGCGAGAGCGAGCTCCTGGCCGAGGCCCTGCGCTCCGGCGTGCGGATCGTGGCGTGCGGGGGCGGCATCGTGCTCGACCCCTCGCACCGGAGGCTCCTGCGCGAGCGCTGCCGCGTCGTGTGGCTGGAGGTGGATCCCGCCGAGGCGGCCCGCCGGGCCGCCGGCCCGGGCGGGCGCGGGGCGGGAGCGCGGCCGCTCCTCGCCGGCGCGGACGCCGAGACGAGACTGCGCGAACTCGAGCGGGAGCGCGCCCCGCTCTACGCGGAGGCGGCCGGATTCCGCGTCGGCACCACCGGGCGCACGCCCGGGCAGGTCACCGACGAGGTGCTGGCCGTGATCGGGGGCGCGTGAGCCTGCCGCCGGGCGCCGGGATCGCGGGGTTCCTGCGCGCCGGACTGCTCGTCGCCGCGCTCGCGGCGGCGCCGGGCTGCGCGCCACCGCCGCCGCCCGCGTCGCTGGAGCCGCTCGAGGCGCGCTCGCGACTGCACGCGGAACGCCGCGAGCGCCGGGTCCGGGTCTGCGAGGTGCTCGCCGCGCTCCGGCTCGAGACCGCGACCACGGGGCGGCTGCCGGCGGTCTCCGTCGCGGCGCGCCTCGCGAGCCCCGACCGGGCGCGCCTTCAGGCGCGCTGGGTGCTCGGCACGCTGGTAGACCTGGTGCTCTCGGGCGACACGCTCCGGGCGTGGATGCCCTCGCGCCGGCTCGGCCTCGAGCTCCCGGGCCTCTCCGACACGCTCGGCCTGCCCGAGCCCGCGCGCGTGCTCCGCCAAGCGATCGCCGCGAGCTGGCCCGCGCCGCGCGACGCGTGGCGGCGGGCGGAGGCCGACAGCGCGGGGGCGTCCCTCACCTGGAGCGAGGCCGGCGAGGACTGGACGCTGCGCGTGGACCGCGCGGGCCGGCCGCGGGAGGTGAGCTGGTCGCGCGCGGGGAAGGGGCTGCGCGTGCGCTACCCGGACTGGCGGGGCCGCGGGAGCGGCGCCTGGCCCACGCGGATCGAGCTCGCCGACCCGGGCGGGGCCTTCCGGCTCCAGGTCTCGCTCGAGGACGTACGTCCGCTCCGGCGCGCGTCCCCCGCCTGGTTCTCGCTCGCGCTCCCGGCCGGCGTGCCGCCGTTCGGGTTCGAGGATCTTCGCCGCGCGCTCGCCGCGCGGGAGGACGCGCCATGAGCGGGCGCGCCAAGCAGCGCCTGCGCTCGCTCCTCTTCGTGGCGGCGCTCGGCCTCCCGGCAGCCGGCGCGCCCGCCGCGCCCGCGGCGGCTCCGCTCGCCGCCTCCCGCGAGCTGGTCGCGCGCCTGCGTGCCGCCGGCCGCGCCGAGGCCGAGCTCAACTGGAGCGTGCCCGGTCCCGCCGGCACGCCGGTGCCGCAGCGGGGCTCGCTCGCG
This sequence comes from uncultured bacterium, assembly GCA_964609125.1. GTDB lineage: Bacteria > Eisenbacteria > RBG-16-71-46 > RBG-16-71-46 > RBG-16-71-46 > JAIOPA01. Next base: position 8,888 of record CAZSQX010000045.1, on the reverse strand, counting down.
CTCGAGCCGCCCTCGCTCGCGCGACTCACGGTGCCGGCCACGGGCGAGCGCGTCACGCTTCGCGCCGACGGAGGCGAGTGGCTCCAGCCGGGGCTCCGCCAGCTCGTGCGGCTCACGCCGCGCCACGCGGGCGCGGCCATGCGCTGGTGGCGGCTCCTCGCGGGCGGCGGCGCCGGGGACGACGGCTGGGCGCGCGAGCGCCGGCTCGCGCCCGGCCGCTACCGGATCGTCGTCGGCGGGCCGGGCGGGCCGGCCGCGGACAGCGCCGAGGTATGGCTGGACGCTCGCGGGCTCCCGAGCCGGCTCGTGCTGGGGCCCGAGGGCGACGCGCAGGAGTACCGGCTGAGCGGCTGGCGATTCAGGCGCGCGCGCGGTGCGCGCGACTTCCGCCTGAGCGCGCCCGCGGGCTACGAGGACGTGGATCTCCCGTGAGCGCGCCCCGCGGCCGCGATTGACACCCCCGCTCGCGCTCGGCCATCTTGGCCGGACGATGCGTGTGATCGCGGGTGAACTCGGGGGCCGACGGCTCCACGCGCCGCCCGGGGAGCGGACGCGCCCCACCTCCGATCGCGTGCGCGAAGCGTTGTTCATGGCGCTGGGCCCGATGGAGGGGATGCGCGTCGTGGACCTCTACGCCGGCAGCGGGGCGCTCGGGATCGAGGCCCTGTCGCGGGGCGCGGCCCGCGCCGACCTGGTCGAGACCGACCGGCGGGCGCGTGCGGCGATCGCCCGCAACGTCGCCGAGCTGGGGCTCGAGGACCGCGTCCACGTGTGGCCGTTCCGGCTGCCGGGCGGGCTCGCCCGGCTGGGCGAGTTGCTGGCGCGGGCCTCGGTCGTGTTCGCCGACCCGCCCTATGGCGGCCACGAGGCTCGCGCCGCGCTTGCCGCGCTCGGACGCGACGGCGTGCTGCCCCCCGGCGCGCGCGTGGTGCTCGAGGCGCACGGCAAGGACGAGCTTCCCGCCCGCGAGGGCACGCTCGCACGCGAGCGGGAACGTCGTTACGGCGAGACGGTGGTCCACGTGTATCGCGCGGGCGGAACGCCCGAGGAGGGTCCGGCCCCATGAGCAAGACGCGCGTCGCGCTGTTCCCGGGCAGTTTCGACCCGTTCACGAACGGCCACCTGGATCTCGCTCGCCGCGCGGTGGCGCTGTTCGACCGCGTCGTGATCGCGGTGGCGCACAACTCGGCGAAGGTGGCGCTGTTCACGCCGGAGGAGCGGGTCGAGATGATCGAGGAGGCCGTGAAGGGCCTGCGCGGGGCCACCGTCATGCGCTTCTCCGGGCTGCTCGTGGACTGCGCGCGCCGGGTCGGGGCGCAGGCGATCGTCCGCGGGCTGCGCGCGGTGAGCGACTTCGAGTTCGAGTTCCAGATGGCGCTCATGAACCGGCGGCTCGCGCCCGGCATCGAGATCGCGTTCCTGATGCCGAGCCAGGAGTTCACCTACCTGAACTCCACGCTCATCAAGGAGGTCGCCCGCCACGGCGGCAAGGTGCGCGGGCTGGTCCCGCCGCTCGTCGAGCGCCGGCTGCGCGAGCGCCTCGCCCCGGCGCGCGCCCCGCGGCGGGGGGCGCGTTGAGCCGAACGCTCGAGCGGATCCGCGCCCAGGCGCGGGCCGCGCCGAGGCGGCTGCTGCTCGCGGAAGCGGGCGATGCACGCGTCCTCGGCGCCGCGGCGCGGCTCGCACGGGAGGGGCTCGCGCGCGCGGCCGTGATCGGCGATCCGGACGAGGCCCGCGCCACCGCCCGCCGCGCGGACGTGAGCCCGGGCGGATTCGAGCTCGCGGACGCGCGCGAACCCGCGCGCATCGAGCGCACGCGCGCCGCGCTCGCGCGCGCCCGCGGCTCGCGGCTCGGCGAGTCCGACCTCGAGCGGCTCGCGGCGGACCCGCTGTTCCAGGCCGCGCGCGCGGTCGCGGACGGCGAGGCGGACACGTTCGTGGCCGGAGCGGTCCGCACCACGGCCGACGTGCTGCGGGCCGCGCTGTGGCTGATCGGGCTCGCTCCCGGCGTGCAGAGCGTGAGCAGCTTCTTCCTCATGATCCTGCCGGGCCCGGGCGGGCACGGCGAGGGGCGCGTGCTCACGTTCGCCGACTGTGGCGTGCTGCCGGACCCGAGCGCCGCCCAGCTCGCGGAGCTCGCCTGCCTCGCCGCGGACCGCCACCGGCTGCTCGCGCGCGAGGAGCCGCACGTGGCGATGCTGTCGTTCTCGACCCGCGGCAGCGCCGAGCACCCGCGCGTCGCCAAGGTGCGCGAGGCGACCGCGCTCGCGCGCGCGCGCCGCCCGGACCTGCACGTCGACGGCGAGCTCCAGGCCGACGCCGCGCTCGTCCCCGAGGTGGGACGCCGGAAGGCGGCCGACTCGGTGGTGGCGGGGCACGCGAACGTGCTCGTGTTCCCCGACCTCGACGCGGGCAACATCGGCTACAAGCTGGTGCAGCGCCTGGCCGGCGCCACCGCGCTGGGGCCCATCCTGCAGGGGCTTGCCCGTCAGGCGAACGACCTGTCGCGGGGCTGCTCGCTCGAGGACATCGTGGACGTGGCCACGGTGGCGTGCGTGCTCGCGGCGCAGCTGCCGGCGGCGGCGACGACGGGCGCCGGACCGTCGCCGGGCGGCGCGACGCTCGCGCGCGACCGCGCCCGCCCGCGGCCGACGGCCTGAGCCGGACGATGGAGCTCTCGCTCACGGCGTTCCTGCTCCGCGCGCACGGCGCCCCGGCGTGGCCGGAGCCCGGCGCGCCCATCGACTGGCGCCCCGACCACGTGCTCCTCGACGACGCCGACGGCACCGTGGCGGCGCTCGCGTTCGAGGCGGCGGGCGGAACGCGGATCGCGTGCGAGCGCGCGCTGTTCGCACCGCAGCGCGAGGCGAGCGGTCCGGACGGGGTCGAGGACCTGCGCTTCCTGCAGAGCTTCGCGAGCGCGAGCGGCGCGCACTTCGCGCGGCCCGGCGCGGGGACCGCGGCCGCCATCTACCTGCAGCGCTTCGCCGCGCCCGGGCGGCTGCTGGCGAGCGCGGTGCCGGGCGCCGGGGCGGCGGGGGCGGTGGGCTCGCTGGCGCTCCCCGGCTCGGCGCTCGAGTGCGCGGTCGCGATGGCGGGCGAGCCGCTGCTCACCACGCGCCCGCGCGTGGTCGGCGTCGAGCTCACCGGAGTGCCCGACCCGGGTGTGACCGGACTCGACACGCTGGTCGCGATCGAAGGCCGCCTCGCCGGCGAGGGCACGGGCGCGGTGCTCGAGTTCCACGGGCCCGGGCTCCTGTCGCTGCCCATGACCGACCGCCTCGCGCTCGCCGGCCGCGCGCGTGCGGTGACCGGCGCGCTCGCCGTGCTGTTCCCGAGTGACGACGCGGTGCGCGCCTGGCTCCGCGCGCTCGGCCGCGACGCCGACTGGCGCCGCTCAACGACCGGCGAGGCGGCGTTCGAGACCGCCATCGCGCTGGACCTCTCGAGCGTGCGACCGCTGCGGGCCGAGGCCACGCGCGTCCGCGTCGGCCCGTTCGCGTCGGACGACGAGGTGCGCTCGCTCGCGCGCTGCCTCGCACGCTCGCCGCGGCGGCGCGAGATCGCGCTCGAGGTGGTGGTGCCGGGCCGGGCGGCGCTCGCCGAGTGGACGGCGGACGGCACGCTGGCCGCGCTCGAGGCGGCCGGCGCCAGCGTGCTGGACCGCGCCGATCCGGGGGCGGCGGTGGCGCCCGCGGACGCGGCGCTCGCCGGCGGCGACCCGGCGGACGAGGCGCAGCGCGAGCGCGGCGTGTGGGCGTGTGCGGCGCTCCTCACCGGGCTCACGCCGGCCGAGGCCATGGTGAGCGCCGGCATGGCGCCGTCCGCGGCCCCCCCGGTCGGCGAGGGCGTGCTCGAGCCTGCGGGCGGCCAGGTCGAGCGCGGCACGCGCCATCGCACCGTCGCGTTCCCGCCGCGCCACGACGCGCCGTTCCGCGCCGTCGTGCTGCTCGAAGCCGGCGAGGACGCGGGCGCGCCGCGCCTGCTCGCCTGGGGGCCGCGCGCGTGGGCCGCCCGCGCCGACGCCGAGGAGCTCGCCTCGGTGCTCTACCGCCCGCTCGATCCCGACGCGCCCGCGCGCGCGCGCGCGGCCGGGGCCACGGTCGTGGTCGCGGGCGAGGGCTACGGAGGCGGGCGGCACGCCGAGCCGGTCGCGCGCGCCACGGCGGCGCTGGGGGTGCGCGCAGTCGTCGCCTCCTCGTTCGCCGAGGACCACGATCGGCTGCTCGCGTTGCACGGCGTGCTTCCGCTCGTCTGGCTCGAGGCGGGCGACCGCCGCGAGGTGGCCGTGGGCGACGAGCTCGAGATCCCGCCGCCGCCCGCGTCGCCGGGGCCGGGGGTGCGGGTGGCCATCCGCCACCTGACCCGCGGGTTCACGTTCGACGTCCGCTGCGACCTCGAGCCGCCGCTGCGCGACCTGGCCCGGGCGGGCGGACTCCTGCGCGCGGTGCGCGAGTCGCTCGCCGCGGACGCGTCGTGAGCGCACGCGCGGCGCCGGGGACCCGGCCATGCTGATCGACCTCGCGCGGCTCCAGTGCCGCTCGGGCAAGGGCGGCGCCGGCTGCGTCAGCTTCCGGCGCGAGAAGTTCGTGCCCAAGGGAGGCCCCGACGGCGGCGACGGCGGGAAGGGCGGCGACGTGTGGCTCGAGGTCGGCCCGCACGTTCGCACGCTGCTCGACTTCCGCGAGCGGCCGCAGGTGCGGGCGGGAGACGGCCGGCCGGGCTCGGGCAACAACAGCACCGGGCGCGACGGGGACGACGTGGTCGTGCGCGTGCCGCCCGGGACCGTGGTCCGCGACATGGGGACGGGCGAGACGCTCGCCGACCTCCTCGCGCCCGGCGACCGCGTGCTCGTCGCGCGCGGCGGCCGCGGCGGGCGCGGCAACGCGCGCTTCGCCACGCCCACCCACCAGGCGCCGCGCCGGGCGGATCCCGGCGAGCCGGGCGAGGAGCGGGGCGTCGAGCTGGAGCTCAAGCTCATCGCCGACGTGGGGATCGTGGGGCTCCCGAACGCCGGCAAGTCCACGCTCCTCTCGCGCGTCACGCGGGCGCGGCCGCGCATCGCGGACTACCCGTTCACCACGCTCGAGCCCAACCTCGGCATCGTCGCGCTCGACCCGGAGCGATCGTTCGTGGTCGCCGACCTGCCCGGGCTGATCGAGGGCGCGCACCTGGGGAAGGGGCTCGGCCACCAGTTCCTCCGCCACATCGAGCGCACGCGCGTGCTCGTGTTCCTGATCGACGCCGCGAGCGAGGACCCCGCGGCCACGCTCGCGCTGCTCCGGCGCGAGTTGGCGCTCCACAGCGCCACGCTCGCCGAGAAGCCGTACCGGGTGGTCCTCAGCAAGGCCGACCTGCTGCCGCCCGAGGCACGCGCGGACGCCGCCGCCCGCGCCGGGCTGCCGGAGGCGCGCGTCGTGAGCGCGCACAGCGGCGAGGGCCTGCGGGCGCTGCTCGAGGACCTGTGGGCCGCGCTCCCCGAGGCCGCGGCCGCCGCCTCCGAGCCCGATGACGACGCGCGCGGTTGACGCCGGCGTGGTCGGCCCGGGTCCGCGGCCACAGGCGGTCGGTGCGCGGCCCGCGCTGGCGCGGGGGTTGCAGCAGTGCGGGCCACCCAGGCGTGCGGAGGGTCGCATGGAGGGCGGGCGAGGAACGGGCGGACGGGTGCGGCTCGCGGCTGGCGCGAGCCCCGGGGCCGACCGCCCGAGAGGAGCGCACGGCGTCCGCGTGCTCGGGCGCGGCGAGCCCGGATACCCCGCAGGGGTCACCGATCTTCCCGATCCGCCGGCGCGACTCTTCGTGCGCGGCGGCCCGCTGTCCGCGCCCGGCGAGGCGGTGGCGATCGTGGGCACACGCGCCGCCACGCCCTACGGCCTCGCGATCGCCGGGCGGCTGGCCGGCGACCTCGCGGGCCACGGGATCGTCGTGGTGAGCGGTCTCGCGCGCGGCATCGACGCGCGCGCGCACGAGGGCGCGCTCGCGGTGGCGGGCCGCACCGTGGCGGTGATCCCGTCGGGGCTCGATCGCGTGACCCCGGCGGGTCACGAGAGGCTCGCCGCGCGGATCGCCGGCTCCGGCGCGGTGGTGAGCGAGGTCGCCAAGGGCGGTCCGTTCGGTCGCGGCGCGTTCGTGAAGCGCAACCGCCTGATCGCCGCGCTCGCCGCCGTCACCGTGGTCGTGGAAGCGGGGGAAGGAAGCGGCGCGCTCGCGACCGCGGCCTTCGCGCGCGCGCTCGGTCGCGCGGTGCTCGCGGTGCCCGCGGACGTGGACCGCGCGGTCTCGGCGGGGACGCTCGCGCTGCTGCGGCAGGGCGCACGGCCGTGCGCCGACGCGGGCGACGTGCTGCGCGCGCTGGGCAGCCGGCCGTCGGCCGGGCCGCCGGCGGAGTCGAGCCTGCTCGCCTGCCTGGGGGCGGAGCCGCAGAGCGTGGAGGCGCTCGCGCGGGCGGCCGGCGCGAGCCCCGCCGAGACGTTGGCGCGGCTCCTCCGTCTCGAGTGGAGCGGCCTCGCCGTCTCCCACACCGGAGGCCGGTGGGCGAGCCGGCCATGAGGCGCCTCGCCCACCTGGCCGAGACCGCGCTCCTCCGGGCGGTCGCGGGACTGCTCGGGCTCCTGCCGCGCGGCCTCGCGACCGGCCTGGGTGCCGCGCTGGGCGGGCTCGCGCTCGGCCTCGGGGTCCGACGCGAGGTGGCGCGCTCGAACCTGGCGCGCGCGTTCCCGGACCGCGACGAGCGCTGGCGGGCGCGCGTGCTCGCCCAGCACTACCGGGAGCTCGGCCGGGTGGCGGCCGACTACGCCCGGCTGCCCGCGCTCGTGCACGCGCCGCGCGAGCGCGTGTTCGCGGCGTGGCGCGGCGAAGAGCACCTGCACGCCGCGCGCGCGCGCGGCCGCGGCGTGCTGCTGCTCACCGGGCACCTCGGGAACTTCGAGCTCATGGGCGCGGCCATCGGCCGGCTGATGCCGGTGGCGTTCCTCGTCAAGCCGCTCTCCAACCCCGGGGCGGAGGCGTGGATCGCGCGGCTCCGCTCGCGCGCCGGAGTGGACCTGCTGCCGATCGGGGCCGGCGTGCGCGGCGCGCTGCGCCGGCTCCGCGCCGGCGGCGCGGTGGCGCTGCTCGGCGACCAGGACGCCCGCCGCGACGGCATCTTCGTCCCGTTCCTCGGCACCCCGGCAAGCACGCCGGCCGGCCCGGCGTGGCTGTCGCTCGCGAGCGGCGCCCCGATCGTGTTCGGGACCTGCCTGCGGACCGGGGACGGGCGCTACGAGGTGCGGGTGCTGCCGCCGATCGTGCCCGAGGGCTCGGCCGACGACCCGCGCGCGGTCGAGTCGCTCACCCGCCGGCACACCGCGCTGCTGGAGGCGGCCGTGCGCGAGCGGCCCGAGTCCTGGTTCTGGCTGCACCGGCGCTGGAAGACCGCGCCGCCGCCCGGGGCCGGGCGGGGCGCGCCGATCCCCGGGGAGGGTTGATGCATCGCCATGAGCTGCGCGTCCGCTACGCCGACGTGGACCCGATGGGCTGGGCCTACTACGGGAACTACCTGCGCTGGTTCGAGGTCGGCCGAGCCGAGATGCTCCGCGCGCTGGGGCGCAGCTACCGTGACGTGGAGGTGGAGGACGGCGTGCTGCTGCCGGTGCTGGACGCGCGCTGCCGCTACCTGCGCGGCGCGCGCTACGACGAGCGGCTGACGCTCGAGACCGGCGTGCTCGCGCGCGGCCGGGCGAGCGTGCGCTTCGGCTACCGCGTCCGCGGCGAGGACGGCGCGACCTGCGCGCTCGGCTACACGGAGCACTGCGTCGTGACGCGTGACGGGCGCCCGGTGCGGCCCCCGGCGTCGCTGGCCGCGCTGCTCGATCGCGCGCCCGCGGCCGACGCCGAGCTCGCGGCGGCGTTCGCGCCGCACGGGGACGGCGCGACGCGCGAATCCTGACCCGCGCGGACCGTCACGCCCCGGGCTGGCTCGTGAACCCGATCGGGTCCGACTTGTCGCGCCCGGCGCCCGGGATCCTGATCGCGCCGAACTGCTTCTCGTAGTTGCCGAGGTTCTGCTCGAGCGCCGCGAGCAGGCTCTTCGCGTGCTGGGGCGTCATGATGACGCGCGCGAACACGCGCGGCTTGGGAAGGCCCGGCAGCGCGCGCGCGAAATCGAGGATGACCTCGGAAGGCGAATGGGCGATGAACACGAGGTTCGAGTAGATCCCCACGGCCTCGCGCTCGGTGAGTCCGATATCGAACGTCGGGGCGGGGGTGGGAGCAGGCGCGTCCACGGCGGTCTCCTCGGGTGGTGGGGCGGTCGGGCCCGCCCCGCGCGCGGTCGGGACGCGCGATTCACGCACGCGCCCCGAGGCCGGTCAAGAGCCGGGTGCCGGCTGCCGATGACCCGGGCGGAGCGCCATGGAACCCACCGCCCCCCGAGCCGACCCATCCGGGCCCACGCCGGACGCCGCCGCGCTGGCCTCGCTCCTCGACTGCGAGGCCGACCTGGACGCGCTCGAACGCGCGCTGCTCGCCGCCGCGCTCCACCCGGCGGGGGCCGGCGCCGAGGCCGCGTGGTGGCTCCAGTGGGACGAGCGCGGCGGAGCGCTGGCGGAGTGGCGCGCGAGCGAGAAGCGGGACCCCGACGTGCCGCTCGCGGCCGCCGTGGCGAGGGCCCGCCGCGCCCCGCCGTCGCCGCACCCGGCCGACGGCGCCGGACCCGCCTGGCGGGTGACGCCGGGCGCGCTGGCCGGTGCATGCTCCGAGGCGTGGCGGACCGGGACGCCCGCCGTGGGCCCGGGCGGCGACATCGAGCTCGCGCCGTGGGCGGGGCGGGCGCGGATCGCCGCGGTGCCGCTCCGGCGCGGCGCGGGGGCGCACGCGCGGCGCGGGCTGGCGCGGCCCGCCCCAGGCGC
>CAZSQX010000044.1:0-17328 GCA_964609125.1 uncultured bacterium | reverse complement strand
CGGTGATGGGCACGCCGGAGATGTGGAAGCGCGCCATGATGGCGTGCGCCTCGGCCAGCGTGGCGGTGGGCGGCAGCGTGACGGGGTCGGTGATCATGCCGCTTTCGCTGCGCTTCACGCGGTCCACCTGCGCGGCCTGGTCCGCCAACGACATGTTCTTGTGGAGGACGCCGATGCCGCCGAGCCGGGCGAGCGCGATGGCCATCGTGGACTCCGTCACCGTGTCCATGGCCGCGCTCACGATGGGCACGTTCACGGTGATGCCGCGCGTGAAGCGCGAGCGGATGTCCACGTCGCGCGGGTGGACGGCGGCGTAGCGGGGCACGAGCAGGACGTCGTCGAAGGTCAGGGCCTCCGGCCCGACCTTGTCGCCCCAGGCCACCCGGTCACTCACCCCCGGCCTCCAGCGGCGCGCAGGGCCGCGGCCCGCCCACCCCCGGGTGGGCGCCCCGCGGCTCCTGACTCATCGGCCGAGCCCCGGCTTCGCGCTCCTGGGCTTCGGCTTCCGGAAATCGTAGTAATAATGCGCCCCGAGCCGCAGCTCGACCAGCATCGGGTTGCCGTTCCAGCCTGCGCGCCAGCGGTTGTCGCTCCTGGCGAACGCGGCGTGCCCGGCCACCGTGGCCTCGACGGACGTGTTCGGGAGCTGCTTCAGGAACCGCTCGTAGCCGACCTCGGCCGTGGCGCCCATGTGCAGGCCCTGGTGCAGCTCGCGGCTCACCGGGTCCTCCACCACCTTGCGGTGGTTCTGGATCACGACGCGGTAGAACGCGGGCCCGAGCCCCACGTGCCAGCGCGTGCGGCCGGTGCCGGTGAACCACTGGAGCTGGCCCGACGCCCCGAGCACCTGGGTGAGGTAGAACTGCTTCGAGCGCCCCTCGGCGGGGAAGTTGACGTCCACGAACGGCGCATCGGCGCGCGAGACGTAGCCGTTCCAGGTGAAGTACGGGCTCACCTGCCAGCCCCAGCTCCGGCTGATCACGTAACGGAAGTGCCCCACGAACGTGAGCCGCGGCTGGGCGCCCTCGGTGTAGTCACCGTCCGCCACGATGTAGGAGCTGCCGATCTGTCCGCCGATCCCGCCCCGGCCCGGGAGCGGCCCCTTGGTGGCGACGGAATCCGCCAGCTGGGCCCGGGCGGCGCCGGGCATGGCGAGCATCGCGAGGGCGAGGGCGCTCGCCATGCGAAGGCGCTTGTACATGCTTGGGAAGCTCCTCGAAGAGCAGAAGATAGGTGGGCCCCGGTGCGGGTAGGCGCGGCACATTAGGTGGGGCGCGGAGCGGGTGTCAAGACTCGCGCGCGGTTCGCGTGTGCGATGCGAGCGGTCGCTCGGGAGCGACGCGACCCCGCCCGTGCGGGGGTCCCGCGACGGGAGGTGTCGAAGCGCCGTCATCGCCGCCTACCGCGCGACACCGAAGCGGCCGCAAGTGCGTGGACGCGTGCGAGGGGGTCGCCGGGCACGTTCGTTGCCGGCAGGGAGCGGTCCGGCTTCGCCGGCCGGGATCCCACCTCACACCCTCCCGCCAGCACCACCCCACCCCGTCCCACCCGACGATGCTACCGACCGCAACTCCAGACGGGGCCGACCGCCAACCGGCCCCCGTCCCGGCCGGCGAGGCCCGGAACCGCAGGTGCGCACGTTCGTTGACACTTCCCGAGCCACGCCCGTAGACTCCCGCCCTCATTTTCCACAGACCACGCCGGGGGGGCTTTGCGCCTTCCCGGCTGTTGACCGTATGGGGGAGTCGCATGACCCGCTCGGACCAGGGAAAGCTGATCGGTGTGGTCCTCGTGACCCTCGCTTCCCTGTGGATCCTCTGGCCGTCGTACACGTTCTACTCGCAGACGCCCGCACAGCGCGAGGCGATGGACCCGGCGAAGCTGGCGGACCTCCGCAAGAAGGCGATCAAGCTGGGCCTCGACCTGCAGGGCGGCCTCCAGCTCCTGCTCGAGGTGGACAAGTCCCGCCTCTCGGCGGCCGAGGCCAAGGACGCGGTGGAGCGGGCGCGCGAGATCATCAACAACCGCATCGACCAGTTCGGCGTGGCCGAGCCGCTCATCCAGGTCGAGGGCGACGACCGCATCGCCATCCAGCTCCCGGGCCTCACCGACCGCGTGCGCGCCATCGAGCTGATCGGCAAGACGGCGCGGCTCGAGTTCAAGCTGGTTCGCGCCGAGGAGGAGCAGCGCCTGCTGTTCCAGCGCCTCGACAGCTGGCTCGCCTCGCGCGGCGTCGCCCCGGGCGCCGACACGGCGCTCGCGCGTACGCCGCTCACCGGCCTCATGCTCGACGCGGGCTTCATCCGCGAGGAGGACCTGCCCGCGGCCCAGCAGCTGCTGGCCACCACCGGGCTCGACTCGATCATCCCCTCCGACACCCAGTTGCTGTGGGGCGACGCGAACGAGGCCCGCTCCGGCATGACCGGGCGGTCGCTCTACGTGCTCAAGCGCACGCCCGAGATGACCGGCGGCTCGGTGGCGAGCGCCGAGGCACAGGTCGGGCTCGACCAGACGAACCCGGGCGCCTGGGGCGTCAGCATGAAGATGACGCCCCGCGGCCGCTCCGACTTCGCACGCGTCACCGGCGGCAACGTCGGCCGCCAGCTGGCGATCGTGCTCGACGACGTGGTGCAGTCGGCGCCGTTCATCCGCGACCGCATCCCGTCCGGGGACGCCTCGATCACGGGCGGGAACATCGACGTCAACACGGCGCGCGACCTGGCGATCGTGCTGCGCGCCGGCGCGCTGCCGGCGCCGGTCGTGCCCATCGAGGAGCGCACGGTGGGCCCGTCGCTCGGCTCCGACTCGATCCAGAGCGGCCTCACGGCCGGCCTGATCGGCACGCTGATGGTGGTGGCGTTCATGGCCATCTACTACCAGCTGTCCGGGCTCATCGCGATCGCCGCGCTGCTCCTGAACCTGCTCTATCTGGTCGCGGCGATGGCCTACTTCGGCGCCACGCTCACGCTGCCCGGGATCGCCGGCATCGTGCTCACGGTCGGCATGGCGGTGGACACGAACGTGCTCATCTTCGAGCGCATCCGCGAGGAGCTCCGCGGCGGCCGAAGCATCCACGAGTCGGTGCGCATGGGCTACGACCGCGCGTTCCGCACCATCTTCGACGCGCACTCGACCACGCTGATCTCCGCGCTGTTCCTGTTCCAGTTCGGCACCGGCCCGATCAAGGGCTTCGCCGTGACGCTCAGCATCGGCCTGCTCGCCAACCTGTTCACGGCGGTGCTGTTCACGCGGATGATCTACGACTTCTGGCTCGGCCGCGGCAAGGTCGAACGCCTGAGCATCTGAGAGCGAGGACGACCGCATGTTCCAGTTGCTGATCGGGACCGACATCCCGTTCATGAAGTACCGGCGCCTCGCCTACGTCTTCTCGGGCCTGCTCGTGGCCGCGACGCTGGCCTGGTTCTTCACCCGGGGCCCGCGCTACAGCGTGGACTTCACCGGCGGCACGCTGCTCCAGGTGCGCACGAGCCAGGCCGTGCCCGCCGACCGGCTGCGACACGCGCTCGCGGCGGAGGGCATCGAGGCCGAGTTGCAGCAGATGACCGGAGAGAGCCAGAACGAGCACCTGCTTCGCTTCCGCGCCGAGGGCGACCCGGTGACCCTGGTCCAGGCCGCGGTGGCGAAGCATCTGCCCGGCACGACGCTGGAGTTGCGCCGCAACGAGACCGTGGGCCCCAAGGTGGGGCGCGACCTGCGCGACAAGGCGGTCTGGGCGGTGCTCGCGAGCCTGGGCGCCATCCTCGTCTACGTGGGCATCCGCTACGAGTTCAAGTTCGCGCTCGGCGGCGTCCTGGCGCTGTTCCACGACGTGCTCGTGACGCTCGGAGCCCTGATGGTCACCGGGCGGGAGGTCTCGCTCACGGTCATCGCCGCGCTGCTCACCATCGCGGGTTTCTCGATCAACGACACCATCGTGGTGTTCGACCGCATCCGGGAGCGGTCGAAGGCTCTGCGCAAGGAGAAGCACTCGCGCGTCATGGACCTCGCCGTCAACGAGACGCTGTCCCGCACGGTGATCACGTCGCTCACCGTGTTCCTGGCGTCGCTCGCCCTGTTCGTGTGGGGCGGCGACGTGCTCCGGGACTTCTCGTTCTCCATGCTCGTGGGCGTGGTGTTCGGCACCTACTCGTCCGTGTACGTGGCGAGCGCCATCGCGCTCGACATCTGGATCGCGCTCGACCGACGCAAGGGCGTCGCCGTCGAGTGACTTCGCACAGGAGGAAGACGATGCGCGCGCTCGACCCGGCGCTCGTTCGCACCGGCTGCGGCCTCGCCCTGGCGCTCGCCCTGCTCGCGGGCTGTTCCAAGAAGGTCACGGCACCCAACTCCCGGACGCTGCCCGAGGGCCGGCAGGACGGCCTGATGCTGATGATGGGCTGGGCCGAGCAACCGTCCATCTCGTTCACGGTGGCGGACCCCGGCACGCCGGACAATCCCGCCGACGACGTGATCCACGAGCTGAACCACGACTTCGCGGTCGGGCCCGGCGTCGTGCGCTCGGCCACGCTCGACGCGTCGGCGGCGAACCAGCTCGAGGTGTTCCGCGTCGGGGCGGACGGGAACGTGCAGCCGCTGTTCGACTTCCTGGTCCCCCCGAGCCTGCGCTTCATCGGCCTGGACACGGATCTCTACGAGTTCAACGACCCCACGACGGCGCGCCCGGTGGCCTACGTGGGCCGCGGCGCGGAGGACGGGGTGGTGAGCCCCGTGTCGCCGGTCTCGAACCAGATCCGCGTCTCGGGCAGCATCGACGCGACACTTGACTTCCTGGTCGTGCCCAAGCTCTTCGCCGGCGACTCGGTGCTCAAGATCCGCTACTCGGAGGACCCGCGCGCGGCGTTCTACGTGCTCGAGGTGAACGACGCGGGCCCGGTGCTCGGCAACGGCTCCTCGTTCTCGGCCGAGCGGCGCGCTCGCGCGATCCCGTCGCCGCTCCAGCCCGGGACGCGCCCGCTCACCAGCGAGTTCGCCGTCGTCCCGCCCGGCGTGGGCGCGGCCGGGATCCAGGTGGTGATCTCCTCCCCGGTGTGGCCGCTCGAGTTCTACATCCGGGTCTCGGCGTTCGACGGCGAGGGCCGCATGGTGAACCGGGTCAACGACTACCTGCGGACGCGCAACCGCGACGCCGATCTGAACCTGGTCACGTTCGAGCCGATGGGCGGGGCGATCGAGGTGCTCGACCCCTACCCGAACCCGGTCTCGCCCGCGCCGGTGCCGGACGTGCTCACGAGCAACGAGGTGCTGACGTACCTCGCGGGTTTCGGGACGCCGGCGCCGGTGGTCACGAGCCTCGGGGCGTCCGACGCGCCGTCACCGGGCGCGACGAGCCTGTCGCGCGTGCGCGCGCTCTCGCTCGTGGGCCGCTCACCGCGCTTCACGCCCGAGGCGGTCCGCCGCGCCATCGCCACCGCACGCGCCGCGATGGAGCGGAGCGGGGCGGCCCCGGCCGCGGCCCGTCCGGCCGACCCCGCCACGACCCGCTGAGCCCGGGCCCCCGCCCGGCCGCATCCCGGGCGGGGGCTCTCGCCCGCTCGTCGGCGCGCCCCGGGCGCCGGTCAATGGCCTGACACCCACCCGGCCGGGCCGTGCTCCAATCGCCGCGATGCCCGTCGCCGGCGCCCCGCGCGCGCACCCGAGCCCGCCCGCGTCTCCCCGGGGCCGGCACGCGCCTGCCGCGGCGCTCGCGCTGGCCCTGGCCGCCACGCTCGCCGCCGCGGTTGCCACCGCCGCGCCAGCGCCGCCCGGCGCGCGCGCGTTCGGGGTCGCCCGGCTCAAGTACGGGGGCGGCGGCGACTGGTACGGCAACCAGAGCTCGCTCCGGAACCTGCTCGCCGGGCTTCGCCAGCGCACCTCCATCCCGGTCGCCGGAGACGACGCGGCCGTGGTCGAGCCCGGCTCGGCGGCGCTGTTCCAGTACCCGTTCGTGTTCGCCTCCGGCCACGGCAACATCAAGTTCAGCGACGCCGAGGTGGCGAACCTGCGCCGCTGGCTCGACTCGGGCGGCTTCCTGTGGGTGGACGACGATTACGGGATCTCCGACTCGTTCCGGCGCGAGATGCGGCGCATCTTCCCCGACGCCGCCTGGGTGGAACTTCCCTACGACCACGCGGTGTTCCGCTACCCGTACGAATTCCCGGCCGGCCTGCCCAAGATCCACGAGCACAGCGGCGGTCCGGCGAGGGCGTTCGGCATTGTCCGCGACGGAAGGCTCTGTGTATTCTTCACTTTCGACACCGACCTCGGGGATGGCCTCGAGGACGAGGAGGTGCATCACGATCCTCCGGAGAAGCGTGAGGCCGCGCTCCGAATGGCGCTGAACATCGTCCATCTGGCGCTCACGCACTGACTCGGCCGGCCCGATGCCGACACCCATGACCAGCCGCCCGACGAACCCGCTCCGAGCCCGCCTCCGGGCCGTCCACACCCGCGTCCGCCGCGCCATCGTTTGGCGGCACGCGCTGCGCGCGAGCGCGGTGGCGGTGGTGCTGCTCGCCGCGGCCGTGACCGCCGGGCTGGCGCTCCCGAGGACGCCCGGGACCGCGTGGGCGCGCGCGGTACTGCTCGCGGCCGGCTCGCTCGCCGCGCTGGCCGTGGCGGTGCGGGGCGCGCTGCGCGACTCGCCGCGCTGGGACCCGTGGCTCGAGGCCCTCGAGGCCCGCTTCGCCCCGCTGCGCTCCTGGCTGCGGAACGCGCTGGAGATGGAGTCGCGCCCCGGCGCCCATACGTCGGACGAGCTGGCCGGAGCAGTCCGCGAACAGGCGGCCCGGCGGCTCGACGACGTGCCGGTGGGAGACAGCGTGCCCCGCCTCGAGGCGCGCGTGCCGCTCGTGGCCGCCGCGGCCGCGGTGCTGGCAATCGCCGCGAGCGTGGTACTGGCCCCCGAGCCCACGCTCGCCGCCTGGCGCACGCTGTGGTCGCCCGCCTCGGCCGCGCCGCCGGTCGAGCTGGCGGTGGAACCCGGCGACGTGACGCTGGTCCCGGGCGCCTCGCTCGCGGTGCGGGCGCGGGTGGCCGGCAGCGACGCCCTGCCGCGGCTGCTGGGCGGCGGAGCCGCGCCGGCGGCTGTGCTCGAGGCGCGGGCGGGCGGAGGACGGCGCTGGCGCTTCGACCTGCCGCCGGTGACCTCGCCACGCGAGTACTCCGTTGCCGTGGCCGGGGTCAGGAGCCCGACCTATCGCATCACGCTCGCCGGCGAGCCGCGCGCGGTGAGCTTCTCGGTCACGCTCACCGCGCCCGCCTACGCCCGGCTGCCGCAGCAGGCGCTGAGCGGGACGCGCGGCGACCTCTCGGCGCTCGCCGGTTCGCGCGCCGCGATCGAGGTCACGTTCGACCGCGACCTCGAGGCGGTCTCGGCCGCGCTGGGATCCCCCGCGGACGGCGGGTCTGCGGACGCCTGGAGCGCCGTCACGCCCCGCCGCTGGCGCGGCACGGTGCCGGTGAACGCTGACGGACACTGGGACCTGATCGCGCGGGGGTCCATGGGCGAGGGCCGGTTCCGCTACCGGATCGAGGCCATCCCGGATGCGCCGCCGGTGCTCACCGTGACGCTGCCCGCGGGCGACGTGGACCTGCCGGCCGGCTCGCAGATCCCCTACGACGTGCTGGTGCAGGACGACCTCGGCGTGTCCGAGCTGCGGCTCGAGTGGCGGAAGGACGCGGCCGCGCCGTGGGGCGAGAGCCGGCTCGCCGCGTTCGGCGAGGAGCCGCGCGAGGCGCGGGCCGCGGCGCGCTGGGACGCCTCGCCGCTGGCGCTCCTGCCC
This sequence comes from uncultured bacterium, assembly GCA_964609125.1. GTDB lineage: Bacteria > Eisenbacteria > RBG-16-71-46 > RBG-16-71-46 > RBG-16-71-46 > JAIOPA01. Next base: position 9,547 of record CAZSQX010000044.1, on the reverse strand, counting down.
GGCGAGAGCGGCGTGTTCCGCTTCGTCGCCTACGACAACGCGCGGCCCGGGGCGCGCGGGCGCGCGGTGAGCCGCGAGATCCGCGTGCGCTTCCCGACGCTCTCCGAGCTCTACGCGAAGCTCGAGCAGCGCCAGGACCACGTCTCGCGCTCGCTCGAGCAGGCCGCCGAACAGGCGAAGGAGCTCCAGAAGTCGCTCGACAAGCTCCAGCGCCAGCCGCAGGGCCCGAACCGGCAGGACCCGTCGTTCGAGCGCGCCGAGGAGATGAGACGCGCCGCCGACCGGCAGCAGTCCGTGACCCAGAAGCTGGACGAGGCGGCCCGCGAGATGCGACAGAGCGTGGACGAGGCGGCCGAGCGGCAGGCGCACGACGAGCAGCTCATGCGGAAGCTCAAGGAGATGAGCGAGCTGCTGAAGGAGATCCAGTCGTCCGAGTTCAAGGAGGCCCTGAAGCGCATGCAGGAGGCGCTCCAGCGCATGGACCGGCGCGCCATGGAGGAGTCGCTGCCGCAGCTCCAGCGCGGCAATCGCGATCTCATGCGGCAGCTCGAGCGGAGTCTGGAGCTCCTGAAGCAGCTCCGCGACGAGGAGCGCATGGACGCGCTCGCCCGGCGCGCGGACGAGCTGAAGGAGCGCCAGGACGCGCTCAACGAGGAGCACGCCCGGGCGCCGGAGGAGCGGCCCGGCTCGCGGGAGCCCGAGGGAAGGGACGCGAAGGAGGGCTCGCTGGAGGCGGACCGGAAGGACTCGCGCGGCGAGTCCCGCGAGCAGGCCCGGGGCGACCTGAGCGAGCGCCAGTCGAATGCGGCGGAGGAGTCCCGCGAGCTGTCGAAGGACGCGAAGGAGGCCGCCCGCCAGAGCGAGGACGCGCAGGCGAAGGAACGCCTCGAGCAGTCGGCCGAGGAGCTCGAGCAGAACGCCGCCGGCGAACAGGACCGGGCCAGCCGCCAGAGCGAACAGGGCGACTCTCGGGGCGCCCAGTCCTCCGGCCAGAAGGCGAGCGAGAGCCTGTCGCGCGCCGCCCGGTCCCTGCGAGCGAGCGCCCAGCGCGAGCAGCGGGAGCGCGACCAGCGGAACCTGGCCGCGGTGCGGCGCGCCTCGCAGGACCTTGTCTCGCTCGCCCGCGCCTCCCAGGAGAACCTCGATTCGCGCCGGGGCGCGCCGCAGGTGTCTGAGACCCAGACCGACCTGTCGGAGGGCGTGGCCCGGGTGGCGGACTCGCTGGCGGCGCTGTCGCAGGAGACGCCGTTCCTCTCCAACCGCATCAGCACGTCGCTCGGCCGCGCCATCCAGGGGCTGTCGCAGTCGGGGCGCGAGATGGCGCAGGGCGGCCGCGAGCGCGGCGAGCGGAGCGGCCGCGGCGCCATCTCGTCGCTCAACGACGCGGTGAAGGCGCTGCGCGAGACCGAGGAAGCCATGTGCCAGAACCCCGGAGCCGGGAGCGGCGGCCGCACCAGCTCTCAGCGCATGGGCGAGGTGGGCGAACGCCAGTCGCAGGTGAACCAGCGCTCGCGCGAGATGGCGCGCAAGCTCTCGCGCCAGTTGAGCATGACCCAGGGCGACGAGGCCGAGATGCGCCGGATCGCCGAGGAGCAGCGGCGCGTGCGCGAGCTGCTGTCCGAGGTCCGCCGAGAGGAGGAGGAGAAGAAGAGCCTTCTCGGCCGCCTCGACCAGGCCGAGCGCGACATGCAGGAGGCCGAGGAGGCGATCCGCCGCGGCGAAGTGGGCGAGGACCTGGAGCAGAAGCAGATCAGGATCCTTTCGCGCCTGCTCGACGCCTCGCGCTCGCTCCACCGCCGCGACTTCGATCCCGAGCGCGAGGCTCGTCGCGGCGAGGACGTGGCCGCCCCGTCGCCGGGGGCGCTTCCGCGCGGGCTGTTCCGCGAGAACGACCGCCTGCGCCAGGACCTGCTCAAGGCCGAGGCCGACCGGGTCCCGTCGCGCTATCGCCCGCTGATCGAGGCGTACCTGCGCTCCCTGGGCGGAACCCAGCGATGAGCCGGGCGCGCGCCGTCGCGGGGGCCGCGCTCGCGCTCCTCGCGGCGGGCGCGACCGCCGCGTTCGCGCAGACTCCGCCGGCCGCGCGGGCGGAGGCGCCGTCACTGCGCCAGTTCCCGCCGCTCACGGACCGCGTCTTGATCCAGACCGTGACGCGGCCGTCGCCGGCGCGGAGCCAGCGCGTGGCCGAGCCGCTCGCGCCGGGGATCGAGCAGCGCCTGCAGCGCGCCGTGGACCTGCGCGCCTCGGGGCTCCCGGACCGCGCGCGCGACACGCTGCTGGCGCTGCTCCGGCTGGCGCCGCACCACCCCGTGCTCGTGACCGAGCTCGGTCGCACGCACCTCGCGCGCGAGGACTGGGGCTCGCTCGAGCGGCTCGCCACGGCCGAGCGCTCGACCCAGCGCGACTCCTCCCTCCTCGGCCAGGAGCTGGCCACCGCGCTCGAGCGCCTGGCGCGCCCGCGCGAGGCACTGCGGGTGGCCGTCCAGGCGTGGGTGGCGAACCCGGCCGACGGGGCGTGGGCCTCGGGCGCGCTGTTCCGCCTGGCGCCGGTGCAGGTGCGCCTCGCGACCGATCTGCTCGAGTCCGCGGCCGCGCCGCGGCCCTGGCGCTCCGACCTGAGCGTGGGGCTCGCGCGGCTGCACGCGCTCGCCGGCCGCTCGGCGGACGCGGTGCGCGTGCTCGCGGACACGGAGAAGCGTTCGGGACGCAGCGGGCTGCGCGTGATGTTCACCGACGAGGCGCTCCGCAGCGGGCGCGCCGCGGACACCACCGCCGCGCTCGCGGTGTTCACCGATCTCGCCGGCGACGCCGAGCGGCGGCCGGACGACCGCCTCGTGGCGGGCCGCCGCGCGTGGGCGCTGGCGCTCACCTCGGGCCGCGAGGCCGAGTGGGCCGGCCGGCTCGCGAGCGCGCTCCGCGACCTGCCGGGCGAGCGCTGGGGCTCGGACTTCCTGCTCGGCGTGGTGCGCACGCTCCACCGCGCGGGCCAGGTGACCGAGGCGCGCGCGCTCGTGGACGCGAACCCCGGCCTCGAGCGGCGCATGCCTGAGCTGGCGCTCGAGCACGCGCTCGGTGCCGCGCGCGAGGGCGACCTCGCGCGTTCGCTCCAGCTCCTCGACTCGCTCGCGCGCGCCTGGCCGACCGCGCGCTTCTCCCTGGCCGAGGTGCAGTTCTACGCGGGCGAGCTGGACTCGGCGCACGCCAACTACGAGCGCGTGGCGGCGAACCCGGAGAACCCGGACGCGTCCACGGCGCTCGACCGGCTCTACCTGTTGGAGGAGAAGCCGGGCGCTTCGCCGCGGCCGCTGCTCGGCCGGATCGCGTACGAGCGCTGGCGCGGCGCGCGCGCGACCGCCCTCCGGCTCGCCGACTCGTTGTGGCGCGCGCAGGCGCCGCGCGGCGACTACTCCGCCCACGCCGGGATCGAGCTGGCGACGCTGCGGCTCGAGACGGGCGATCCGCGCGGCGCGCTCGGGCCGCTGCTCGTGATCGCGGACTCGCTCGCCGACGACCGGCTGGCGCCGCTCGCGCGCCAGCGCGCGGGCGACGCCTACGCCGTGCTCGGGGACGACCGCAGCGCGCTGGCGCAGTACGAGGAGTGCCTGGCGCGGTATCCTCGGGCGTGGAACTCGGCCGAGGTGCGGCGCCGCGTCGAACGGTTGCGGCGGGCGCGCTCGTGAGGCCGGGACGGGGAGGCGGGCGATGAGGTGGCTCTGGGGTCCCGGGAACGTGGCGCGGCGCGGTCCCGTGCTGCTCGCGCCTCTGCTGGGACTGCTGGCGGTGGTGGGCGTGGTGGTGATGGCGCTGGTCGCGTTCGTGACGCTCGGGCTCGCGCTCCTCTTCCCCGGCCGCCGCCGCGCGCGCGTGTTCCGCTTCGGCGGCGCGCCCTCCACGACGCCTTCGCCGGCGGCGGGCGACGCCGCAGGCCCCGGCGCCACCCCGGGCGATGCCGCCGCGGGACCCGCGCCCCCGCGTCCCGCGAAGCCGCGCTCGTACGCCGAGGTCGTGGAGGCGTGGCCATTCGTGCTGGCCGCCGCGCTGCTCGCGCCTGCGGTCGCGCACGCCAAGCTGCTCGTGCCCATGGACGACGCGCAGGCCAACCACCTCAAGGCCTACGGTCTCACCTACTGGGTGCTCCAGCGCGGCGAGAAGTGCGAGTGGCTCCTGAACTACCGCGGCGGCTCGTTCCTGCTGCCCGAGAACGACGCCGTCCAGCGCGAGGCCAACATCCGCGGTGTCACGCTGCAGCCCATCTCGGGCGCGGACGAGGCCACGATCCGGGCCACGATCGCGGACGAGAACATGGAGTCCGTGAACCTCGAGAAGGCGCCGAGGGTCGCGGTGTACATCCCGCCCAACAACCCGCCCTGGGACGACGCGGTGTCCATGGCGCTCCGCTACGCCGACATCCCGTACACCAAGGTCTGGGACGAGGAGGTGCTGAAGGGCGACCTCGTGAAGTACGACTGGCTCCACCTCCACCACGAGGACTTCACCGGCCAGCACGGCAAATTCTGGGCGAGCTACCACCAGTTCCCGTGGTACCAGGAGGAGGAGCGCGTCCAGAAGGCCATGGCGGCCCGGCTCGGCTTCGCCAAGGTGTCGCAGCTCAAGGGCGCGGTGGCGGTGGCCATCAAGGACTACGTCGCGCGCGGCGGGTTCATGTTCGGCATGTGCTCCGCCACCGACACCTACGACATCGCGCTCGCGGCGCAGGGGCTGGACATCGTGGACGTGATCTACGACGGCGACCCGCCGGCGCCGGGCGTGGCGCGCAGGCTGGACTTCTCGCGCACGCTCGCGTTCCGCGACTTCCGGCTGGAGATGGACCCCATCCTGTACCGGTTCTCGGACATCGACATGACGCAGGAGGCGGCGCAGCGCGGGCCCAACCAGCTGTTCACGCTGTTCGACTTCAGCGCCAAGAACGACCCCGTGCCGACGATGCTGGTGCAGAACCACGTGAACGGCGTGCCGGAGTTCCTCGGCCAGAGCACCGGGTTCCGGCGCTCGAAGCTCAAGCCCGGCGTGCTGCTGCTGGCCGAGGTCGAGGGCACCGAGGAGGTGAAGTACCTGCACGGCCAGTTCGGGCAGGGCACGTTCACGTGGCTCGGCGGCCACGACCCCGAGGACTACCAGCACATGGTGGGCGACCCGGAGACGAAGCTGGAGCAGTTCCCGCACTCGCCCGGGTACCGGCTGATCCTCAACAACGTGCTGTTCCCGGCCGCGGAGAAGAAGAAGCAGCGCACCTGAGCGCGGCCGCCGGCCCGGACGCACGACGCCCCGGGATCCTCGCGGATCCCGGGGCGTCCGCTTGCCGTCGCGCGGCTACCGGGGCGAGCCGGGGGCCGCCTCACCCTTCTGCAGGAACCGCCGCTTCTCGCGCTCCACCTTGAGCACGTCCGCGTTCGTGACCCGGAACTCGACGCGGCGGTTCTTCGCCCGGCCGAGCGCCGTGCCGTTGGACGCCACCGGAACCATGGGACCGTAGCCCACGAACGTGAAGCTGTTGGCGTCGAGCGTGGGGAACTTCTGCAGCAGGTAGTTGAGCACCGACTTGGCGCGCGCCTCGGACAGCGCCACGTTCCGCACGCGCGTGCCGGTGTTGTCGGTGTGGCCGCCGATCTCCAGCGTCAGCTTCGGGTACTGGAGCAGGATCGCCGCCACCTCGTCGAGCACGGGGTAGCTCTCCGGCTTGATCGTGGCCTTGTTGACGTCGAAGTTGATGTTCTGCAGGCGGATCATGCCGGTGTCGAGGAGCTGCGTCTCCTTCTCGCTCACTTCGATCGGGCAGCCGTTCGAGTCCACGCGCAGGCCGGCCGGCGTGTTCGGGCACTGGTCGATGCCGTCCGCCACCCCGTCGCCGTCGGTGTCCACCGGGCAGCCGCGCGCGTCCACGACCGCGCCCTTCGGCGAGTTCTCGCACTGGTCGAGTCCGTCGAAGATGCCGTCGCCGTCGGTGTCCATCGGACAGCCGCGCGCGTCCACCCTGGCGCCCCTGGCCGTGCTGTCGCACACGTCCACGCCGTCCGCCACGCCGTCGCCGTCCGCGTCGGTCGGGCACCCGCCCTTGTCCACCTTGGCCAGGCGCGGCGTGCCGTCGCACTTGTCGAGGCCGTCGAAGACGCCGTCGCCGTCCGAGTCGATCGGGCAGCCCTTCGCGTCCACCTTGGCGCCCACCGGCGTGTTCGGACACTGGTCCTGCCAGTTGCGCACGCCGTCCAGGTCCTGGTCCTTGGACTTGCCCCGGAACGTCCACTGGAGCGCCAGGCTCGCTACGATGTGATTCGAGAACGCGTCGCTCCCGGCCTCGCGAATCATGACGTCGCGCACCTGGAGCCGGATCGCCGCGCGCTCCTGGTCGAACAGGTTCAAGAGCAGCCCGGCGCCCGCGCTGGGCGTGCCGCGCCGCGAGACGATCACCCGGTCGGGGTCGTGCGAGCGGCCGAAGCCGAACCCGCCGATCAGGTATGGCGTGTAGCGCTCGGACGGGTCGCGCAGGTTGAAGCGCACGTCGAGCCCGCTCCACGTGAACGTGTGGTCCGGGTTCGCGAACGCGTCGTCGCGCTTGGCCAGCGAGCCGAGCCAGCCGTACTCGAACACCAGCCCGGTGGACCAGCGGTAGCCGATCGAGCCGACGCCGGTCAGGCCGGGCTTGATCTTGTCCCGGCCGTCGAACTGGGTGAGGCCGCCGCCCGCGGCGATCTCGATCGGGTGCCCGGCGACCTGGGCGCGCGCGGGGACCGCCGTGAGGAGCGTGAGCAGGACGAGCTGCGCCAGGCGCTTCGTGCGGGGCATGATCTCAAGGACCTCCCTGATCCTTCGGCGGACGCGACATGGCCCATGGCCGCGACGCGGGGCGCTCGAAAAGGTCCTCGATGCGAGCAGGCAGCCCACGGCGTGCGGAAAGCGCGTAAGTGGTAGCATCCGCCCCCCGGCGGGTCAACGACTTCGCCACGACCGCGACGCGGGAGGACGATGGACTCCGCGAGACGACAGGCGCTCATCGCGCGCTATCAGGACGGCTGGGCCGAGGTGGCGCGCGCGCTGGAGGGCTTCCCGGCCGGGAAGCTCACCGCGCGGCCCTTCCCGGGCAAGTGGACGGCGGCCGAGATCGTCCACCACCCGGCCGACAGCGAGATGCAGAGCGCCATCCGGCTCCGCAAGCTGCTCGCCGAGCCGCACCCCGTGATCCAGGGCTACGACCAGGACGTGTGGGCGGCGAAGCTCCACTACCAGGAGCGCCCGATCGAGCCCTCGCTCGCGGCGTTCCGGGCCGCGCGCGAGACCACCGCCCAGCTCTTCCGCAAAATGAGCGAGGAGGACTGGCGCCACCTCGGCTGGCACAGCGAGTCCGGCAGCTACCACAGCGAGCGCTGGCTCGAGATCTACGCCGACCACGCGCACGGGCACGCCGAGCAGATCCGGCGGCTGAAAGCGGCCGTCGGCGCGTGATCTGGCGCTGCCGCGACGTCACGTACGAGCTGGACCGACGCGTGCTCGTGATGGGCATCGTCAACGTGACCCCGGACTCGTTCTCGGACGGCGGGCGGTACCTGGACCCGGGCGCGGCGCTCGCGCGCTGCGGGGAGCTGCTGGCCGGGGGCGCCGACCTGCTGGACCTGGGCGCCGAGAGCACCCGGCCCGGGAGCACCCCGGTTCCGGCCGCCGAGCAGTGGCGGCGGCTGGAGCCGGTGCTGGCCGGCCTCGCCCGGGAGCGGCCGGGAGCCGTGGTCTCGGTGGACACGCGCTCGGCCGAGGTGGCCGGGCGGGCGCTCGCGGCCGGCGCGCGAGTGGTGAACGACGTGAGCGCGCTCGCGGACCCGCACATGGCCGCGGTCGTAGCGCGCGCGGGCGCGGGGCTCGTGCTCATGCACATGCGCGGGACCCCCGAGACCATGCAGCGCGACACCACCTACGCCGACGTGACCCGCGAGGTGGCGATGGTCCTGGCCGCCCGGATGGCCGCCGCCCGGGCGGCGGGCGTGGCGCCGGAGCAGGTGGCCCTCGACCCCGGCATCGGTTTCGCGAAGTCGGCCGAGGGCTCGCTCGAGCTGCTGGCCCGGCTCCCGGAGCTCGTGGCACTCGGCCGGCCGGTGCTGGTGGGTGTCTCGCGCAAGAGCTTCCTCGCCCGGCTCACCGGCGACGAGGGCCCGCCCGCGGAGCGGGTCCCGGCGAGCCTCGCCGCCGCCGCGATCGCCGTGCTCCACGGCGCCGCGGTGCTGCGCGTGCACGACGTGGCCGCCACCGTGCGCGCGGCGAAGGTCGCGCTCGCGGCGCGGACCGCGGGGCGCGCCGCGGCGGGCTGAGCGGGGCCGCCGCGCGTGCGGGCCCGACTGAACGAAAGCGGGATCGGGCGAGGGGCGCGAAGGAGGGGAGTCGCGAGCAGGCGTCTGCCCAGGGAAGGGCAGACGCCCCCCCCGAGCGCCAGGGAGGTCCGGTCAGGGTATGGCCGGACCGAGCGTTCCCCTCCTTCACGCCCCTCGCCCGCTCCCGCCCGACGCGAGTCCCCGGCCCGAGCCGTCGCCGGTGCGTGCGCCCATCTGCTACCGTTCTTCCAGCATGACTCCCGTGCACTCGTTCTGGCTCCTCGACGTCCTCGACATCCTCATCGTCGCGGCGCTCTTCTACCGGCTCCTGTCGCTGGTCAAGGGCACGCGCTCGGCGCAGATGTTCGTGGGGCTGCTGCTCATCGCGTTCATCGGGCTCGTCGCCAACTATTTCGACCTGCTCGCCGTGCGCTGGATCGTGTCCAGCCTCAAGACCGTGTGGCTGGTCGTGTTCGTGATCCTGTTCCAGCCCGAGCTCCGCCACGCCCTCGCCCAGTTCGGGCGCACGCGCTACTTCCGCAGCTTCCTGCGCGGCGAGAGCTTCGGCGTGCTGGGCGAGATCGTGCGCGCGGTGGAGAGCCTCGCCCAGCGCCGCCACGGCGCGCTCATCGTGATGGAGCGGAACGTGGGCCTGCGGAACTTCGTGGAGACCGGCACGCGCGTGGACGCCAAGGTCTCGGCCGAGCTGCTGGTGACGCTGTTCAGCCCCGGCTCGCCGCTCCACGACGGCGCGGTGATCGTGCGCGAGGACTCCATCGTCGCGGCGTCGTGCATCCTGCCGCTGTCGAGCAACCCGCTCACCGCCATGTCGCTCGGCACGCGCCACCGGGCCGCGCTCGGGCTCTCGGAGGAGACGGACGCCGCGGTCATCGTGGTGAGCGAGCAGAACGGCGGCATCTCCGTGGCCCACCGCGGCGTGCTCTACCCGCGCCTGGACGAGGGCCAGCTCCGCTCCGAGCTGTCGCGCATCTTCCGCATCCGCCCGCAGGACGAGCCGCCCGCCCCGGTGGCGCCGAACGAGGCGCCGCCGCAGGCGGCGAGCAAGGCCGCCGGCTGAGCGGGACCCGGGCGCGGCGGCTCGGCGCCCGCGTGCGGGCCGCGCGGGGCCGGGAGGCCCCGCGCCCATGACGTCCGCAGCGCTCCGCGTTAAGAGCGGCTCGCTGCGACCGCGCCGGGACTGCGAGCGGCAACTGTGGCTCACCGAGCGCACGCGC
>CAZSQX010000043.1:0-18900 GCA_964609125.1 uncultured bacterium | reverse complement strand
GAGCCACGCCGAGGACCGGCTGACACTCAAGCTTGCTGACCGCTACGCCAGTGCAGGCACAACGGCTGAGCGGGAACTTGTCCGGCTGATCATGACTACCGTTGGCCGGGGAGGTGAAGGCCAAAGGGTTCGTGACGAGGTTTTAAACATCATGCACCGCCGTGGCATTGCAGAGACTTCCGGCCATTTCCTGGAAGAATGGCATCAGAAGCTCCATAACAATACCACACCCGATGACGTGGTGAACGGCCGGAGGTTCTTCTACGGCGGCTTCACCTCGGGCCACGGCGACCAGTCGTGCGCGAGCTGCCACTTCTTCGGCGACATGGACAACCTGGCGTGGGACCTCGGCGACCCTACCGGGGCCATGACGCCCGTGCCCCCGGGCATGCTGGACCCGCTGCTCGCGCCGATGCACCCCATGAAGGGCCCGATGACGACGCAGAGCCTGCGCGGGCTGCCGAACACGGGGCTCCTCCACTGGCGCGGCGACCGCGCCGACCTCCTCGCGTTCCAGGGCGCGACGCAGGGCCTGCTCGGGCTCGCCACCCCGATCCCCGACAGCGAGATGGTGGCGATGTCGCAGTTCGTGCTGCCGCTCGTCTACCCGCCCAACCCGCGCCAGCACCTGAACCGCGGGTTCCAGACCGCGCCGCCGGGGGAGCCGAGCGCGCAGCGCGGCCGGCAGTTCTTCCTCAACACGCCGGTGGACGCGGGCCAGCCGTGCGTCTTCTGCCACGCGCAGCCCACCGGCACGAACACGCAGCTCATCAACCGCTTCGCGCTCCAGTCGTCACAGGACGTCAAGATCCCGCACCTTCGGAACCTCTACCAGAAGACCGGCTTCGCCGACACGGCCGGCGCGGTGAACAAGCGCGGCTCCGGCTTCGTCCACGACGGCGCGACGGACGACCTGTTCGACTTCCTGTTCTTCCCCGGCTTCAACTTCGCCGCCGGGGACGCCGGCATCCACCAGCGCCGGGACGTCGAGGCCTTCCTGCTGTCGTTCGACACCGGCCTCGGGCCGGCGGTCGGCGCGCAGGTGACGTTCGATGGCGGACCCGGCGACGCCGCGCGCGTTGCGCGCATGGACACGCTCACGTTCTTCGGCGTGACGAACGGCGACTGCGACCTCGTGGCGCACGGGCGCGTGGGCGGCGTGCCGAGGAGCTGGCGGTACAGCGGCACCGTCTGGCAACCGGACCTGGCCGGCCAGCCGGACCTGACGAGCGCCCAGCTGCGCGCGCTCGCCGGCCCCGGCAGCGAGGTGACCGTGATGGGCGTGCCGGTCGGGAGCGGGACGCGGATGGGGCGCGACCGGGACCGCGACGGCTACCCGGACGGCGACGAGCGCGTCGCCTCCAGCGACCCGGGCAATCCCGCCTCGACGCCGGCGAACGTCGGCGTGGGCGAGGCGCCGCTCGTCACCGGCCTCGCCTCCGCGTGGCCGAACCCGTTCCGCGGCTCGACCCGGTTCGAACTGACGCTCGCCCGCCCCGGGACCGTGGAGCTCGTGGTCTACGACGTGCTCGGCCGCGAGGCGCGCGTCCTCGCCCGCGGGGCTTCGTGGCCCGCGGGCCGCCACGCGCTCGCCTGGGACGGCCGCCGCGCGGACGGCGCGCGAGCCGGCGCCGGCGTCTACTGGGCGCGGCTCCGCACCGCGGACACCCAGGCGACCCGGGTGGTCATCAAGCTGGACTGACCTCGCCCGCGTGCCGATGGCTCCCGGTATGAAGCCCTCGGTGCGATCCCCCCGCCGCGCGACGCTCGCGCTCGTCCTGCTCGCCGCGCTCACCGGCCTCGTGGCGGCCTCGCCCCCGCGCCGCGCCGTGCGCTACCCGATCCGCGCCATGGGGACGTACGTGAACGTCACGATCGTCACCCCGGACTCGGCCGCCTCGGCGCCCTCGGCCCGCGCGGCGCACGACGCGGTGCGGCTCGTGGACTCGCTCATGAGCAACTGGACCACGACCAGTGAGGTGGCGCGGATCAACCGCGTGGCGGACTCGGTCGAGACCGTGGTCGAGCCGCACGTGGCCGACGTGCTCGCCCGCTCGCTCGAGCTGTGGCGCGAGAGCGAGGGCGCGTTCGACATCACGGTGGAGCCGCTCGTGCGCGCATGGGGCTTCCTCGGCGGGCCGCGCCGGGTGCCCGGCGACGCCGAGGCGGCCGCGGCGTTCGCGCTCGTGGGCGCAGGCGACGTGCGCTTCGACCCGGGCGCGCGCACGCTCCGCTTCGCGCGGCGCGGCATGCGCGTGGACCTGGGCGGGATCGCGAAGGGCTACGCCGTGGACCTCGCCATGCGCGAGCTGCGCGATCGCGGCGTGCGCGACGCGCTCGTGGACGCGTCGGGCAACATGAGCTCCGCCGGCGCCCCCGCCGGGGCGCCCGCGTGGCGCATCGGCCTGCGCGACCCGCACGACCGCGAGGCGTACTTCGCGCGGGTGACGCTCGCGGGCGACGCCATCTCCACCTCCGCGAACTACGAGCAGTTCGTGGCGGGGGACGGCCGGCGCTACGGTCACATCCTGGACCCGCGCACGGGGAGGCCCGCCGAGGGGCTGCTGGCGGTGACCGTGGTGGCGGCGGACGCCACCACCTGCGACGCCTGGGATACGCCGCTCTACGTGCTCGGCCCCGAGGGCGCGCGGCGGAAGGCGCGCGAGCGTGCCGAGCTCGACGCGATCCTGGTCGCGCCGGGCACCGGCGCCGACACGGTCTGGGTCGAGGAGTCGCTGCGCGGGCGCTTCCAGCTCGAGCCGGCCTCCGCCGGGCGATTCGTCGTCCGCTACTTCTGACGGCCGGGCCCGGGCCCGCATCCCGCACTCCGCACCCCGGGGACCTGCATTCCGCACGCTCGCGAGGACGCAACCGCTTCCTCACCGCTCCCGCCCGGCCCCCCCCAGACCCGCGCGCCGCATGCCGCTGCGCGTCGCCGGCCGCGCGTGGCCCGCGTCTTGCCCTCTCACGGCCAACCTTGCGAGGGAACGGAGCAGGGCGAACCCGTGCGGGCGCGCCGGCTCGCCGCGGGCGACGGCCCGCCGGCGCGCCGGGGCGGGACCCGCGCGGGAGCCGAACGGAGCACTCGGGCCATGAGCGCGGGGACCCCACGACGTGTCGAACGTGCGCGAACGAAGACAGATTACGCTCGGACGGCATTGGCCGTGGCTCGCCTTGCCGGGCGCGCTGCTCGGCTGCGCCTCACCCGTGGCGCCACCCGTCCCTCCCGGCGGCGGTCCGTCGCTCCAGCTCGACTACGCGACGTTCGCGAGCGCGGTTGAGCCGATCCTGGTCGCGCATGGCTGCGACGCCGGCGGCGACTGCCATGGCGGGGGCATCCGCGGAACGTTCCAGCTCACGCCCGCGGCGGCGAAGGACACGCGCTTCGACTTCGACCAGGTCTCGCTCCAGGTGACGCCCTCCGACCCCGACGGGAGCCCGATCCTGACCGAGCCGCTGGCGGTCACGCACGGCGGCACGCCGCACAGCGTGAAGGTGTTCGCGGACACGACCGACGCCGACTACCGGACGCTGCGTGCCTGGGTGCGTGCGGGGGTGGCGCCGTGAGCCGGCGTCGCCGCGACGCCGCGTCGTTCGCCCTCGGGCTGGCGCTGCTCGCGGGGCCCGCGGGCGCGCCCATCGCGCGCGCCGGGGAGCCGGCCCCCGAGGCCGCCCCGGTGGTGCTGGTGGGCGGGCTCGAGGCGCTCGAGCCGGCCGCCGCGCGCGCGCCGCTCGGCCTCCTGTCCGGCGTGCGGCCGTTCCGCGAGCGCCTCGCCGTGAGCCCGTCGTGGGGCGTGCTCGGCCGCGACCGGCTGTTCCAGATCCGCGCCGCCTACCACCCCGCCGCCTGGCTCGGCTGGGAGGCGGCGCTCTCGCACAACCCCGGATCGTCGGTGCACGCGGTGCTCCATTCGTTCGGGGTGCTCGCGCGCTGGCCGCGGCCGGGTCGCCTCCAGCCCTACGCGGTGGCGGGCTACGGGATGGTGATGGTGCAGCCCGGGCCCGCGGTCAACGCGGACCCGGTCACCCGCAACGCGCTGTCGGGCGGCGCGGGGCTCGAGTGCTTCATCCGGGACGACCTGTCGCTGCGCGGCGAGGGACGGCACGTGGCCGTCTTCGGCGAGCAGCTCGGGCGGGAGGGCGTCGTCGTCTACGACTACCTGCAAGCCACGATCGGGCTTGCGTTCTACCGGTCGATCCGTCCATGAGGGACGCCACGGCCAGGAGGTGCAGCCCCATCATGGCAGGCCGATCGCACACCTTCGGGACGGCGCGGGCGCTGCTCCTGGCCGGCGCGCTGCTGGGCCTCGTGGCCGCCGGCTGCCGCGAGAGCGCGCCGGACGACCTGATCCTCCAGACGCCGACCACGGACGCGCTCGTGTTCGTGAAGGCGGACGCGGAGGAGACGCTCAACCGCACGAACGGCAGCTCGAACCTGTTCAAGCTCTCCCCCATCTCGCCCGGCGGGCAGGTCACGCCGATCACGAACTTCACCGGGGCCAGCATCTCCGACCCGTGCGTGTCGTTCGACGGGCTGCGCATCCTGTTCTCGATGCGCCCGGCGGGCGGAGGGCCGCGCAACATCTACGAGATCCGCGCCGATGGCAGCGGACTGCGGCAGGTCACGGGCGGCGGCGGGAACGACTTCGACCCGCTCTACCTGCCCGACGACCGCATCCTGTTCACGAGCTCGCGCGCGAACGAGATGGACGAGTACAACCACGCCCCGGCGGAGCACCTGTACGTGTGCGACGCGGACGGCTCGAACCTCGAGCGGGTGAGCTTCAACCAGAGCGACGACTTCGACCCGACGCTGCTCCCGGACGGCCGTGTCATGTACACGCGCTGGGAGCACTTCGGGACCATGAACCGGTTCCCGCTGTTCTTCACGAACCCGGACGGCAGCGGGACGTTCCACCTCTACGGCCCGCACGGCGTCAACTTCTTCCACCCGCAGCCGACGCCGGACGGCCGCCTCATCGCCATCGGGTCGAACATGGTGGAGGAGGACGCGGGGCCGATCGTGCTGCTGAAGCCCGAGCAGGGCCCGGCCGACCCGGTCTCGGGGCCCGCCGGCACGAACTGGGACGTGCTCACGCCCCAGATCAACCTGGACGGCGCGCCGTGGCCGTACGGCTCGTTCAAGTACCCGATGCCGATCGGCGGCAACCTGAGCGTGGTCTCGTACTCGCTGCCGGCCGCGGTCGAGGGCGACGTGGACTACGGCCTGTACACGCTCACGCTCTCGCAGAGCGGCAGCGGCACGCCGGGCGACCCGGCCTCGTTCACGGTCGCGTCGCTGTCGTTCCTGTACAACGACCCGACCACGAACGAGTACGACGCGCAGCTGCTCGCGCCGCGGCCGCGGCCGCCGGTGGTGCCCTCGACGATCGACCGCAGCGTCACCTGGGGCGAGTTCCTGGCGCAGGACGTGTTCAACCGCGGCCTGGCCGACGGCCAGGAGCGGCCGGTGCGCGGCGTGGACGCCATCGACAGCATCGCCGTGATCGCCGCGCGGCCGACCCGGCCGGGCGAGGCGAACCAATTCTCGGCGAACGAGTTCGAGAAGCGCGCGCTGATCGGCTTCGCGCCGGTGCAGCCCGACGGGTCGTTCCGCATCCGTGTGCCCGCGAACACGCCGATCAGCTTCGCGACGCTGGACGCCCAGGGCCGCGGCTTCGTGGTCAAGCGCACGCACCTCTACGTGCGCCCGGGCGAGCGGTTCGAGAACTGCATCGGCTGTCACGAGGACCGCCGGGCCGGCGGGCCGGTGCCGACGAACCCGAACCCCGCGGCCGCGCTCATGCCCGCCCACGACCTGAACCTGGCCCCGGCGCAGTGGCAGGTCATCAACTTCGAGGACCACATCGGGCCGGTCGTCGCGGCGAAGTGCGTCTCGTGCCACCAGCCGAGCGGCCTCACGCCGCCGGCCGGCGGGCTCGACCTGACCGCGGTGCCGGACACGGTGCGCATGAACCGCATCTTCCCGCGCGCCTACGTGAACCTGTCCGGCGAGTCCATGACCATGGCGACGCAGGAGGTCGTGCCCGCGTTCCCGCGCCGGTCCCGGCTCGTGGACTACGTGATGGGCCTGGGGTCGCGCTCGGGCCAGGGCTTCCATCCCTCCGGCGCCGATTCGCTCACCGCGGCCGAGCGCCGCATGTTCAACCTCTGGGTGCTGCTCGGCGCCCAGTACCGCTGAGCCGATCATGCGCCCGGTCCCGTCCCGTCCCCGGTTCGCGCGGGGCTCCGCGCTCGCCGCCCTGCTCGCGCTCGCGCTCGCGCTCGGCGCGACCTCCGCGCCGCCCGCGGCGCGGGCGCGCGTCAAGCTGGACGTGGCGGTGGCCGAGCCGCTGTCGGTGGAGCGGCTCGCCCAGGCGATCGCGGCACGGCCGCTGCGGCGGATCGGCGGCGGCACTCTGCCGTGGGGCGAGTTGCGCGACCGGGTCGTGGTGCTGAACTTCTGGGCCAGCTGGTGCGGCCCGTGCCGCAAGGAACTGCCGCATCTCGCCGCGCTCCAGCGGGAGCTCGCACCGAGCGGCGGCCGCGTCGTGGCCGTCTCGATCGACGGCGACGCGCGCAACGCGGCCGATTTCGCGCGCCGCCACGCCCCCGGGCTCGCGGTCTACCACGACGGACCCGAGGGGCTCGCGCGCGCGCTCGACCTGCCCGCGCTGCCGTTCACGGTCGTGCTGGGCCGCGGCGGCGAGGTGATGTGGAAGGGCGGCGGCGCCGACGCGGCGACGCTCGCCGAATGGACCGCGGTGGCGAGGCGTGCGGCGTCCGCCGCCGCCCCGAGCGCGGGCTCCACGGAGGGAGGCGAGTGATGCGACGTGCCCGGATGGCGATCGCGCTCCTGCTGCTCGCGAGCGCCGCGGCCGGCTGCGCCACGGTGCCGGTCAAGCCCTGGCAGCGCGAGCGGCTGATGGACCCGATCGTGGCGTTCCGCGCCGAGGCGCGCGAGGACGCGCGCAAGCTCAAGACGTTCGAGGCTCGCGAGGGCTCGACCGGCGGCATCGGCGGCGCCGGCGGGGGCTGCGCGTGCAAGTGACCCGGCGGCTGGCCCCGGCGCTGGCGCTCGGCGTGCTGGCGCTCGCCGGCGTGCCGCGCGCGGCCGCGCTGGGCGTCGCCGACGAGCCGCCGGTCGCCGGCACGCTCGTCCGCTGGTTCAGCGACAGCGAGAGGATCAGCGTGCGTTCGCTCACCGGCAGCTGGTCGTGCCCGCTGCCGCGCGCCGCCGGCCTCCAGCTCCACTTCAACAACGAGCGCGTCGTGGTCCCGGGCATCGCCGCCACGCCCGGCACCGCCGAGGCCGTGGACGCCATCACCACCGCGAGCCGGCCGATCTCGGGCGACGCGTTCCAGGACTTCGTGAAGGTGCGCAACGAGGTGCAGGGCGACTACGAGCGCGGCCCGCTCGCGCTCAGCTACTACGTATCCAGCGAGCGCGACTACCTCGCCCAGCAGGTGGGGGGCCGCTGGAGTCGCGACCTGCGCGATCAGGCGCTCAACCTGTCGCTCGGCTCGAGCTGGAGCTGGGACGACATCCAGCCGCTCGCCGACGACGACACGCAGACGGCCGCGGCGCGCAAGACGACGCTGCACTGGAACGCGGTGCTCACCGAGGTGCGCTCGCCCACGACGCTCGTGCGCTACGGGGTCGAGTACAACGTCGTCCAGGGCCTGCAGCACAGCCCGTACCGGAACGTCTACGCCGGCGGCTCGGTCGTGCCCGAGCGGCATCCCGACCAGCGCCAGCGGCGCGATGCGTTCGTGCGCACGAGCCACGCGCTGCCGAACCGGTCCAGCCTCAAGCTCCACTACCGGATCTACAACGACGACTGGGGCGTGAATTCGCACGAGCTGGGTTCGCGACTGAGCCAGTACCTGACGCGCGGCCTGAGCGTGCGCTGGGAGTACCGCTGGTACACGCAGACCGCGGCCGAGTTCTTCCGCGAGACCTACACCGACCCGACCGGCGTGGACGGGTACCGCTCCGGCGACTACCGGCTGGGGCCGCTGTCGTCGCACCTGTTCGGCGGCGCGCTGCGCATGGACCTGGCCGCGCTCGCGCCCACGCACGCCTGGCTGCAGCGGCTGTCGCTGTGGTTCGACGTCGAGCGCTACTTCAACAGCAACCACTACTCCGCGAACGTCGTCGAGACGGGCGTGGACTTCCGCTTCCCGTGAGTCCGCCGGCGGCGGGCGGAGAGAGGAGTCGCACCGTGACCTCACGCATCCTGCTCACGCTCGGGTGTCTGGCGCTGGCCGCCGGGCCGGCGCCGGCCGGCACGTTCGAGCGCGCGCCGCTCGCGCCGGATCTGGGTCTGGACGCCCTCACGCGCCGGGTCACGCGCGAACAGCTCGGCCGGGACCTGTTCGGCGACCCGTGGGCGGCGGTGACGCTGTCGCACGTGGACGTCTACGACCGCTTCCCCTACGTCGAGTCGCGCCACTTCGTGATCGTATCGGACCCGGCGTGGCATCGCCTCGTCCACGGCGAGGTGGGCGGCACGCTCAGGGCCTGGGACGGAGCGGGCGGGGCGCTGGGCGCGCTGGACTCGCCGCGCGGCCTGGCCGTGGACGACCGCGACCGCGTCTACGTGGCGGACGCGGGAGCCGGCCGCGTGCTGGTGTTGCAGGCGACGAGCACGTTCGGCGAGCTCGCGCTCACGCCGCTCCACGCCATCTCCGGGCTCGCCGGCCCGCAGGGCGTGGCGTGGTCCGACGGCGGCACGCCGTTCGCGCCCGGCGACGACGTGCTGTTCGTGGCCGAGGCCGGCGCCAACCGCGTGTCCGCCTACGCGCTCGCCGACGGCTCGGCGCGGCGCGTGGCCGCGCTCGGCGGGCTCGGCTCGGGCACGGGGCGCTTCGCCGGCCCGCTCGCGGTGTGCGTGGGCCGCGACGCCGGCTCGTCCACGACGGACGTGTACGTGGCCGACGCGCACAACCGCCGCCTCGTGCGCCTGGGCTTCTCGGGCGGCCGGCTCGAATGGCGGGGCGAGGTGCCGTCGGGCGCCGACGCGATCCCGTCGCTGGCCACCGACGAGTGGGGCAACGTCTACGCCGCCGCGCCGCAGCAGGGCATGGTCCGCAAGTTCAGCGCGCGGCTCGAGCCCGTGGCCGAGCTCGCCGGCGGCGGCTCGCGCCCGCGCTCGCTGCACGTGCCGTTCTTCACCGTGCGCGACCATCGCGACGGCCGGACCGTGCGCGCGGGGCAGCCGGCCGCGCTCGTGCTCGGCGACTGGGACGACGCGAGCGGGCTCTCCCGCTTCGACCTCGGCGTCTCGGTGGAGGGCCTGGTCGTGACGGGCGGCGCCGCGCCGGAGGCGAGCCTCACGCTCACCGACCGCGCCCGGCTCTCGCTCGAGGTGCGCGAGCGGGTCCCCGCCGGGCGCGGGCGGACGCTCGCCCGGCGCGACGCCGGCACGCACGACGCCGGCCACGTCCGGGTCGCGCTGGCGCCCGGCGACCTGGCGATGGCGCGCGACGGCGCCGAGCTGGAGCTGGTCGCCGTGGCCACGCCGCTCTACGAGGGCGGCGCCGCGAGCCGGGCGACGGCGGCGTTCCGCTCGCAGGGCGGCGGCCTGCCGCCGCCCGCGGCCGCGGCGGTGCTGCCCGCGTGGCCCAACCCCACGCGCGACGCCTCGCGCCTGCGCTTCGCGGTCCCGGCCGGCGCGGCGGCGCGGCTCGCGCTCCACGACGCGGGCGGCCGGCTCGTGCGGCGCTTCGCGGGCCCGTTCGCGCCGGGCGTGAACGAGGTGCTGTGGGACGGCCGCGACGAGGCCGGGCGCGCGGTGCGCTCGGGGCTCTACTTCTTCCAGCTCGACGCGGGCGGCACGCGGCTCACGCGCCGGCTGATGGTGGTGCGGTGAGCGTGCCCGTCGAGCGGTTCGCGCGCCGGGGCGCCCACCCGGCGCGCCTCGCGGCGCTCGCGCTCGCCTCGTTTCTGGCCGCGGGCTGCCTCGGCGAGCCCGAGGTCGAGGACCGCTGGACGCGCCTCGACGTGGCGGGCGCGAGCCTCGCGCCGGGGCAGGCCGTGCAGGCGGGCACGGTGATCTCGGTCACGGTGAGCGCCGACCTCACCTACCGCCGGCTGCTCACGGGCTTCGCGGTGGCGGAGCTGCGTGCGAGCACCGTGCTGTCGCCCGCGGTGCTGCAGGTCGGGCCGCAGGCCGACCGCCTGCGCATGGCCAACGACATCGACCGGCTGCTCGCCACGTCGGTGAGCATGGGGCGCGAGACGCGCGCCGTCACCGGCTGGGACCACCTGATCCAGCGCCTCGACTTCTCGTTCGCGGGCGCCATCCCCGCGGCGGTCACCGACAGCCTCGGCACCGGACCCGTGGCCGGGCTGTTCCTGGTCTGCTACCTGGGCTCGGGCGTCGAGGTCGAGCTCCCGAGCGGCCGGGACTCGGTGATCGTGACGCCGTTCCCATCGAACGCGTTCGAGATCCTGCCGGTGGGCCTCCACCTGACGGTGACGCCTTGACCCGGAGCCTCGCCCCGGCCTTGCTCGCCACGCTCGCGCTCGCGGTGCTGGCGCCGGCCGCCCCCGCGGCCGCGGGGCCGCGGCGGCTCGCGCTCGTCGCGCTCGGCGGAACCGCTCAACCCGTGGCGGCTCTGGCCGATTACCAGCTCGACGTCCGTCCGCAGCCGGCCTGGGGGGTGCAGCTGGAGGCGGGGACCGGGCCATGCGCGCTCGGGCTCCGGCTCTGGCGCGGCCGCACCACCCAGTCCCTCGGCGCCACGGGCGCCGCCGACCCGGCGGTGCACGCGACGAGCCTCGAGCTCGTGGCGCGCGCGCGCCTGGCCGCGTGGCGCGGCGTGGGGCTCGAGGCCATGGCCTCGGGCGGGCGGCTGGGGCTCGGCTGGGACCCGGACCGGGTCACGGTCGGGACGGGCGGCACGGCCGTCGAGGTGGGCTTCGACCCGGTGCACGAATGGGTGGCCGGCGCGGGGCTCGCGCTCGCGGCGGGCCTGCCCGGCCGCAGCCGGCTGGCGCTGGAATGCGAACGCCGCACCTATGCGCTCGACACGGCGCACCGGAGCGGCTCGACGATCGTGTACGGACGCGACCGCTTCGGCGACTGGAGCGCCCGACTCGCGCTCGCGCGGGAGTGGGACTGGTGAGGGAGGCCATGGGCACGGAGCGCGGAGGTCCGGCGATGGAAGCGGCGACGCGCGGCGGCCGTGGGCCCATGGCCGCGGCGTGGCCGCTGGCGGCCTGCGCCGCGCTCCTGCTCGCCGCGCTGCCCGCGGCCGCCCGCGCCGAGGCGGTCGCCGACTCGCTGCCGGTCGAGACGGCCGACTCGCTCGCGGGCGCGGCGTCCGCGCCGGCCGAGGTGGCGGGCGCGGGCGCCTCGCTCCGCCCGGCCGCGAACGCGCCGCTCGAGTCGGTGCGCAAGGCGCGGCTCTCGGGCCGGCCGCGCACCGTGATCCGCACCGGCCCGAGCGGGGCCGACGCGATCGCGGCCGTGCTCGCTCCCGGCACCGAGCTCGTGGTGCTGGCCCGCAGCGGCGACTGGATCAACGTGAGGCTGTCGCCGAGCGAGGCCGGCTGGGTGCACGTCTCGCTGTGCGAGGAGTTCGACGACCTCTCCGGAGCGCCCATGCGCCCGAACCCGCGGCTCTACGTGCGCACCGGCAGCTACCTGCTCGCCGGCTACGCGGGCGGCTACGCGTTCGACCGCAAGTCCAACTCGCTCGCGCTCGGCGGCCGGCTCTCCTACTACGTGTTCGACCGCGTGCAGGTCGAGACCGGCGCGGCGTGGACGCACGTGAACCGGCCGGCCGAGATCGTGGAGTCGCTGTTCGGGCTCTCGCTCGAGGCCGAGAAGTTCCACATGCTGTTCTACCACCTGAACGTCACGTACGAGTTCCTGCCCGGCCGCCAGATGGTGCCGTTCGCGACCGCGGGCGCCGGCTCCTCGATCTTCCAGGGCCGCACCGAGACCAGCTTCAACTTCGGCGCCGGCACGACGCTGTTCCTCTCCCGGCGCACGGGCATGCGCTGGGAGGTGCGCGACTACGTCTTCCGCTCGGGCCAGGACCAGGCCCGCCGCACCCACCACAACATCGAGTTCAGCCTCGGTTCGCTGCTGCTGTTCTAGGACACGCCGCAAGGAGAGCGACATGGACGACCTCACCCGCCGTTCCCGGAACCATCGGCCGAGCCCGGGCCGTGCCGTGGGCCTGGCGCTGGCCCTCGCGCTGTCCGCCGCGCCGCGCGCGCAGGCGGAGCCTCCGTGGTTCGCCGCGAGCGAGGGGCTCGAGCTGGCGAGCGCGGCCGCGCAGGCGTGGTCCGCCGACGCCGTGCTCGTCTACCTCGAGAACGACGAGGACCTGGACGGCTCGGGCCGCTCGACCCGCTGGGGCTACCTGTTCCACTCGCCGTCCCAGGAGCGTTCGCGGGCGTGGTCGGTGCGCGGCGGGAAGCTGGTCGCGGCCGAGAACCTCGACATGCGCTTCGACGCCCCGCCGCTCGGCGCCGGCTGGCTGGACAGCGGTGCGGCGCTCGCCGCCGCCGAGGAGGGCGGCGGCGCGCGGTTCCGGAAGGACCACCGCGGCCGGCTCGTGACCATGCTGCTCATGCGCGGGGCGTTCTCGGAAGGCGATCCCGACGCCACCACCTGGACGTTCGTCTACAGCTCGCCCGGCGCGACGTCCCTGTACGTCGTCGTGGACGCGGGGACGGGTAAGGTCCAGCGCACGTGGAGGGGCTGACCATGACCACGCTCCGCTCCTCCCGCCTCCCCGCCCGGCTCCGCGCGGCGTCGCCGCTGCTGCTCGCCGCCGCGCTGCTCGCGCCCGCGGCCGCCCGCGCGCAGGACGCGACCGTCACGATCGTGAAGGTCGAGCGCGAGAAGCCCGCGCGCGAGAAGCGGCCCACGCTCCGGTTCCTCAAGGCGAACCGCGACTTCATCCGCGCGCGCTTCGACCGGCTGCGGACGACCACGCTCGAGCGGCGCGCCGGGGCCGGCGAGCTGGACCCGCGCTTCCTGCGCTACCGCGAGCTGCTCGCCGAGATCGCGCGGGCCAAGGACTCGGTGGCCACGGCGGCCGACGAACGCGAGCGTCACGAGCTGTTCGCGAGCGTCGGCGACCTCGCCAAGCTCGAGGCGGAGCTGGACCAGATGGAGCGGCTGCTCGCCGGGCAGCAGGCGCGGCTCGGCGTGCTCCAGGCCGACTTCGCCGGTCGCCAGCGCACGGAGCTGGACGTGCTGGTCACGGGCGGCGCGCTCGCCGGCGTCGTGGACAGCGTGGTCGTCACGCTCGAGGACGGTACGCGCGTCGTGGCCGGGCTGGACGGCACGCAACGCCAGGCGCTGGCGCGCGGCGGCGCGTTCGAGGTGTTCCGCGGGCTGGTCGAGCCGCGCGAGCAGGTGATCGAGATCCGCTTCGAGGGCGATGGCTGGAGCCAGGCCGGGTCGGGCTACGTCACGCTCGAACCGGCGCGCGACCGGCTCACGTTTCTGCGGCTCGACCTGGCGCAGGCGCATCCGGCCCGCGGGCTCGCGAGCGTGGCCGCCGGTCTGTGGCGGCACGAGCCGGGCGGCCCGCCGTCGCCCCCCGCGCCCACGGCGGAAGCGGACCGGGACCGGCCGTGAACCGGATGAACACGCGCATGGGCCGCGCCGCGGCCGCATGCGTGCTGGCGCTCGCGGTGGCCGCGGCTCCCGCCGTCGCGCGGCGCGCGAAGGCGCCCGCCCGCGACGCCGCGCGCGCGCCGGCGCCCGACACCGCGCTCGTCCCGGTGACGCCGGAGACGCGGAGCCCGGTGCCGGTGGCCGCGGACGACGGGTGGGCGGTGCGGCTCGCGATCCGGCGCGCGGCGTTCGCGCACGCGCGCGGCGATTTCGCCGGCGTGGTCGCCGTGCTCTCGCCGCTCTCGCCCGCCGACCTGCCCCACTCGGACGACGCCGACCGCGCCGCGTTCCTGCTCGGGCACGCCTGGCTCCAGCTCGGGCAGCGCGCGCGCTTCGACTCGCTCGCCCGCGAGGTGGCCAAGCCGTTCGCGAGCAGCCCGTTCGCGCGCTGGCTCAACCTCAAGTATCACTTGAACCGGGGCGCGACCGGCGCCGTGGGTGCGGCCGCGGAGCGCCCGGGACTGTTCGCGGCGGACGCGCTCGCGGCCGACCAGCTGCTCGAGGCCGGAGACCCGGCCTCGGTGGTGCGGCTGATCCCGGCCGGGGCCCGCGACCCCCTCCTCCTCCACCTGCGCGCGGTCGCGCTCGAGCGGCTGGGCGAGGACGCCGGCGCCGAGCTGGAGGCGATCGCCGGCTCGGACTCGACGTCCGAGCTCGCGCGCGACCTGGCCGGGCACGCGCTGGTCCGGCTCGCCACCCGCGCCGCCGAGCGAGGCGAGGATCCGCGGCCGCTGCTCGCGCGCGTCCCCGGCGAGAGCCGCTACGCGCCGCGCGCACGCCACATGGCGGCGCTCGCGACGCTCGAGCGCGGCGACACCACGGCCGGCCGCGACGCGCTGCTCGAGGTGGCGGAGTGCGACACGCTTTACGCCGGCCGGCGCGAGGCCATGCGCACGGTGGCGGGCCTGGCGCTCGACCGCGGCGACTGGGACCAGGCGTTCGCGCGCTACCAGGCGGCCGACGCCGACTGGCAGTACGAGCGCGCCCGGCTCCTGTCGCTGCTCGAGCCCGGCGCCGCCGGTTCGCTGTGGCGGGCCTGGGAGCGGGACCGCTCGCTCGCCGAGGTGCTGGTCCTGGACGGCCTGTCGGCCGCGGCGCTCACCGAGCGGTTCGCGATCGAGGCCGCCGACCTGACGCTGGTGCCGGGAGAGCGCGGCTTCTCGCTCACCGCGCCGCCGCCCCCCGACCCCTCGAGTCCGAACGTTCCGCCGCCCGCGGCGGACGGCTGGAGCCAGGTCGCCGCGTCGGCGGAGCGGCTCGCGGCCGCACGCGGCGCGCTGGCGCTGGCGCTCGACGCGCTCGGGCGCGAGCGCGCGTCGCTCTCCGACCAGCGCCGCTACCTGGGCCACGGCCTCGGCCAGGTGCGCGGCGAGGTGCGGCGGCTCGCGCGCGACTCGCGCTGGCTCGACTCGCTCCACGCCGCCATGGACGCCACCGCGCAGCGCCTGCTCGAGCTTCGCGACGCGGCCGCGCTCCGCTTCCAGCGCCGGGCGGCGCTCGTGCGGGCCCGGGTCGAGGCGCACGAGAGCTGGCTCGGCGCCATGGAGCATCACTACCTGAAGGGCCCGGACCGGGAGCGCCAGTCGGCCACGCCGCCCGCCTGGAAGGGCCCCGACGTCGTGCTCGCGCAGGAGCAGGAGCTGGCGCGGTCCATCCGCTTCGCCGCCGACCGCGTGCTCAAGGACACGCCGAAGCGGACGGCCGCCGCGTACGAGAAGGCGTGGGGTCCGCAGCTCATCGACCGCGCGAACCTGCTCGCCACCGGCGCGCGCGACGCGCTCGCGTGGGCGCGCGCCCTCGAGCGGAGCGTGGACTCGAGCCTGGCGCTCGTCCAGGGGAGCGAGGCGGAGCGCCGGCTCGCGCGGCGCGCGGACGCGCTCGCGGCCGAGGCGGAGCGGGTCGCGGCCCGCGATGCGGCGCTGCGCGACTCGGTCGCGCGCGGCGCGGTGTCCGCCGCGCTCCGCGCGCTCGACGACGAGCGCGAGGCGCTCGACTACGGCCTCGCCGCCGCGGCCTGGGCGCGCGCGGTGCGGCTCTCGGCCGCCGACACGCTGCCGCTCGCCGCGGCCCCGGGCGAGGGCGTCGGCGCCGCCGACCCGTACGCGGCCGGGTCCGACTCGGCCTCGCGGGAGGACCGCGAGGTGGCGATCTCGCGCGTGAGCGTGTTCCTCGCCGACCACCCCGACTCCCCCGCGCGCGGCGAGATGCGGTTCCGGCTCGCGGACCTGCTCGTGACGCAGGCGCGAACGGATTTCCGGGAGCGCATGGCGGGCTGGGTCGCCGCGCGCGACCAGGGCCGCGTGGGCGCGCTCCCGGTCGTGGACCACGCGCAGGCGCTCGCACTCTACCGCCACATCCTCGCCGAGGACCGCGAGCTCGCGCACCGCGACGCGGTGCTGTTCAACGCCGGCATGCTGCTGGCCGACGCCGGCGACCCCGAGGCGGCGGCGTTCTTCCGCGAGCTGCTCGCCGACCACCCGGCCTCGCCCTACGCCCAGGAGGCGAGCCTGCGGCTCGGCGACCTGGCGTTCGACGGCTCGCGCTTCGAGGAGGGCGTCGGGCACTACCAGCAGGCCGCCGGCGGCCGCGACCGCTCGCTGATCGCGATCGCGCTCTACAAGTCCGGCTGGGCGCACTACAACGCCGACCGCTGGCAGCAGGCGGCCGACGCGTTCCGCGGGGTGCTCGACCTGTACGCGGAGGACACGCGGCTGCGCGTGCAGGCCGACATCGAGCAGGAGGCCGAGCAGTACTTTGTCTACTCGCTCGCCGCCGCCGGCGGCGCGGAGGCCTTCGAGCGCGCGTTCCCCGCCAGCGCCGAGCGCCCGTACGAGCGCCGGGTGCTGCGCGCGATGGGCCAGCACTTCCGCCGCTACGGCGAGTTTGCCGACGCGGCCGCGGTGGACCAGCTCTACCTCCGGCGCTGGCCCGCCGACCCCTCGGCGCTGGACGTGGTCGGCCGTCTCGCCGAGTCGCAGCGCCGCGGCGAGCGCCCGGACGAGGAGCGCGCGACGCGGCTCGCGTGGGCGGAGCGGTTCGCGCCCGGCGGCGAGTGGGCGTCGGCGCAGGCCTCGGACTCGCTCCGCCAGGCGGGCGAGACGTTCGCCCGCACCGCGTGGCGCTCGGAGGCGTACGAGCACCACCGGCGGGCCCGCGGCTCGGGCTCGCCCGAGGAGTGGCGCGCGGCGCTGCGCCACTACCGGACGCTGCTCGAACGCTGGCCGGACGACTCGACGAGCGCGGTGTACGAGCTGCACGCGGGCGAGGCGAGCGCCGAGCTGGGCGACTACTCCGGCGCGCTCGCGCACTACGGCCGCGCCGCGGGGCGGGGCCGCGACAGCGTCGCGACGCGCGCGGCCTGGCAGCGGGTGGCGGTCACCGACCGCTGGTACGAGAGCACGCGGCCCGCGGCGGCCCCGGGCAGGCCGCGCGGGACGGGCAGCGACTCGCTGGCGCGCGCGGTGATCGCCGCCGCAGACTCGCTGCTCGCGGCCGAGCCGGGGCACCCGCAGGCCGCCGACCTGGTCTGGCGCGAGTGCCAGCTCGCGGTGGCGCACGGCTGGGCCGCCGAGGCCCAGGCCCAGCTCGCCCGGTTCGTGCGCGGCTTCCCCGCGGACAGGCGCGCGCCGCTCGCGGCGAACGAGCGCGCGCAGGTGTTCGTGCGCGCCGGCGACCACGCGGCGGCGGGGGCGGCGTTCGAGGAGGCGCTGGAGGTGGCGCGGCGCGCGGGCGCCGACTCGCTCGCGCGCGCGGCCGAGCGCGCGCTCCCGGTGTGCGCCTACCGCGCGGCCGAGGCGGCCGTCGCCGCCGACTCCACGAAGCACGAGCGCCACGCCGAGCTGTTCGCCGAGGTGACGAGGCGCTGGCCCGGCTTCGAGCACGCGCCCATCGCCCAGTACCGCGCCGGGCTCGCGTGGCTCGACGCCGGCCGCACCGGCGAGGCGGTGCGGGCGCTGGAGGTGATCTCCGAGCGCTGGCCGAAGCACAAGCTGGCGCGCGAGGCGCGGCTCCGGATCGCGCAGTCGTGGGAGGCGGCGGGCGAGCGCGAGCGCGCGGCCACGGCGTGGCTCGGCTACGCGACCCAGCATCCCGGCGACAAGGACGCGCCCGAGGCGTGGCTCCGCGCCGCCGACCTCTCCGACTCGGCGGGCCGCTCGAAGCGCGCCGACGAGCTGCGCGCCGAGTACCTCAAGCGCTGGCCCGGCGACGAGGACGCGGCGCTCGAGATCCTCGAGCGGCTCGCCTCGCGCGAGGTGGCCGCGCTCGGCGCGGGCGAGTCCGTGGCGCCGCTGCTGCGCGTGTCGAAGCCGAAGCCGGGCGCCCCGAAGGCCCCCGTCCCCTACCTGGCGCAGTACCTCAAGCGGGTCGCCAGGCGCCCCGGCGCGGCGTCGAAGCCGCTGCTGGCCCAGGTCCGGTTCCGGCTCGGCGAGGAGGCGTTCACCCCCTACCGCGCGGCCCGGCTGACCCAGCCGCTCCCGCCCTCGATCGCGGCCAAGCAGCGGCTCCTGGACTCGGTGCTGGTCCGCTACCGGCGCACGGTTGATTTGGGCGTGACGGAATGGGCGCACGCCGCCACGTTCCGCATCGGTGAAGCCCTCGTCGCCTTCGGCGAAGCGCTGGAGAAGTGCGAGCGACCTGCCGATCTGTCCGGAGACGACCTCGCAGCCTACGAGAACGTGCTCCTGGAGCAGGCCATGACTTTCCATGACCGCGGCGAGAGCGTGTGGTCCGAGCTGCTGCAACGATCGCGCGAGGGGGTCGCCGACGCGTGGACGACGCGCGCCCGGGACGCCCTCTGGAGCCGGCTCGGAGCCCGCTTCCTGTTCCAGGCCGAGAGCGAGTTCCCGACGGTCGAGGCGCGCGGCCCCGGCCGCTCCCGCGGCGCCCGCGGCGGCGCCCCGGACCCGGCGCGCGACCCGCGCGGCCCGTCCTCCTCGACGGAGGACCGGCCATGAGCCGCGCCCGGATCGCCATCACCCGCCGGTCCGCGGCCGCGGCGTGCGTCCTCGCGTTCCCGCTCGCGACCACGTTGCTGCTCTCCGGCTGCGCCGTGGTCGGCCGCGGCGGCCGCGATCCGGCCTCCCCCGTCGCCACGCCCGCGGACGCCGCCGCCGGGCGGTCGGAGACGGACCGAGCCGAGCGCAAGCGCGAGGCGCGCGAGGCGATGCGCGCCGCGGCCGAGGCGAAGCGCGCCGGGCGCGAGGCGGACCGCACCGCGGAGCGCGAGGCGCGGGAGGCGAAGCGCGCCGCG
>CAZSQX010000042.1:0-18940 GCA_964609125.1 uncultured bacterium | reverse complement strand
CCCGCGATCAACGTCGGCATCTCGGTGTCGCGCGTGGGCGGGAACGCCCAGATCAAGGCCATGCGCCAGGTGGCCGGCCGCCTGCGGCTGGACCTGGCGCAGTACCGGGCGCTGGCCGCGTTCGCGCAGTTCGGTTCGGATCTCGACAAGGCCACGCAGGCGCAGATCACGCGCGGCGAGCGCATGGTGGAGCTGCTGAAGCAGGGCCAGTTCATGCCCATGCCGGTCGAGTCGCAGGTGCTCTCGATCTGGGCCGGCGCGAACGGCTACCTGGACGAGCTGCCGGTGACCGCGGTGCGCCGCTACGAGGGCGAGTGGCTCGCGTTCCTGGCCCGGCAGTACGCCGAGGTCGTGCACAACGTGCGCACGGCCAAGGCCATCTCGTCCGAGGACGAGAAGCGGCTGCACGAGGCGGCCAAGTCGTTCAAGACGCAGTTCAAGGCGTAGCCCCGAGGACTCGATGGCGTCCCTGAAGGACCTCCGGCGGCGCATCCGCGCCACCAAGAGCATGCAGCAGATCTTCAAGGCCATGGAGATGGTGGCCGCGGCGAAGCTGCGCCGCGCGCAGACGCGCGCCCAGGCCGCGAGCCCCTATTCGGCCCGGATCTCGGCCATGCTCGCGAACCTGTCCGGTTCGGCCGCCGAGCTGGAGCACCCGCTGTTCAAGCAGCGCGAGGTGAGGACCACGGCGCTCGTGGTGATCACCGCCGACCGCGGGTTCGCCGGCGCCTACAATACGACCATCCTGCGCGTGGCCGAGCAGAAGCTGAAGGCCGCCCCGCCCGGCGCCGTGCAGTGCGTCGTGGTCGGCCGCAAGGGCCGCGACTACCTCATTCGCCGCCACCACCCGATCCTCGCCACGCACATCGACCTGCCCGGCGAGGCCAGCCTCGAGCTGGCGCGCACGATCACGAACGACCTCACGCAGCGGTTCGTGAGCGGGGAGGTGGATCGGGTCGAGGTCCTGTACACGCACTTCGTGAACGCGATCGTGCGGCGGGTTCTCCACGAGACGTTCCTGCCCATCGGCGCCGACGAGGTCACGAAGGGCGCGCCCGCCACCGGCGCGGCCATCTTCGAACCCGACGCCGAGAGCATCTTCGCCGAGCTGCTGCCGCGCTACGCCACGGCCAAGCTGTACGCCGCCATGGCCGACGCGCTCGCGAGCGAGCACTCGGCCCGCATGGTGGCGATGGGCTCCGCCCGCAAGAACGCGGGCGAGCTCGTGGATTCGCTCACGCTCACGCGCAACCGCCTGCGGCAGGCGCTCATCACGCGTGAGATCTCGGAGCTC
The DNA here is from genome assembly GCA_964609125.1 of uncultured bacterium. Classification (GTDB taxonomy): domain Bacteria; phylum Eisenbacteria; class RBG-16-71-46; order RBG-16-71-46; family RBG-16-71-46; genus JAIOPA01. Next base: position 17,646 of record CAZSQX010000042.1, on the reverse strand, counting down.
GTGGCGGGCGCCGAGGCGCTCAAATAGAAACTCTCGCCGGGGGCGCGCCGCGCGCAGCGGCGCGGCCTCCGGCTGGAAAGCCCAAGGGAGCGGACGTATGAAGGAAGGAAAGGTCGTCCAGGTCATCGGGCCCACGGTGGACGTGGCGTTCGACCCCGAGAACCTGCCCAAGATCTACAACGCGATCCTCATCGAGGACGCCTCGCGGGGGATCAAGCTCACCGTCGAGGCGGCGCTGCACGTGGGCGACAACGTGGTCCGCTGCATCGCCATGGACTCCACGGACGGCCTCGTGCGCGGCATGAGGGCCGTGGACACCGGCGAGCCGATCGCGGTTCCGGTGGGCGAGGAGGGCCTCGGCCGCATCTTCAACCTGGTCGGCGAGCCCATCGACGGCAAGGGCCCGGTGAACGCGAAGAAGAAGTACCCCATCCACCGTCCCGCGCCGCCGTTCGCCGAGCAGGAGACCGAGAAGCAGCTGTTCGAGACCGGCATCAAGGTCGTGGACCTGCTCGCCCCCTACCAGCGTGGCGGCAAGGTCGGCCTCTTCGGCGGCGCCGGCGTGGGCAAGACCGTGCTCATCCAGGAGCTGATCCGCAACATCGCCACCCAGCACGGCGGCTTCTCGGTGTTCGCCGGAGTGGGCGAGCGGACGCGCGAGGGCAACGACCTCTACCGCGAGATGACCGAGTCGGGGGTCATCGCGAAGACCGTGATGGTGTTCGGCCAGATGAACGAGCCGCCGGGCGCGCGCCTGCGCGTGGGCCTGACCGGTGTCACCATGGCCGAGTACTTCCGCGACGAGGAGGGCAAGGACGTGCTCTTCTTCGTGGACAACATCTTCCGCTTCACGCAGGCGGGCTCCGAGGTCTCGGCGCTCCTCGGCCGCATGCCGAGCGCCGTGGGCTACCAGCCCACGCTCTCGACCGAGATGGGCGCGCTCCAGGAGCGCATCACCACCACCAAGCGCGGCTCGATCACGTCGGTGCAGGCCATCTACGTGCCCGCCGACGACCTCACCGACCCGGCGCCGGCCACCGCGTTCTCGCATCTGGACGCGACCACGGTGCTCGAGCGCTCCATCGCCGAGCTGGGCATCTACCCCGCCGTGGACCCGCTCGCCTCCACGAGCCGCATCCTCGACCCCGCCATCGTCGGCGAGGAGCACTACAAGGTCGCGCGCGACGTGCAGCGCATTCTCCAGCGCTACAAGGACCTCCAGGACATCATCGCCATCCTCGGCATGGACGAGCTCTCCGAGGACGACAAGGTCACGGTGGCGCGGGCCCGCCGCATCCAGCGCTTTCTTTCACAGCCGTTCTTCGTGGCGGAGGCCTTCACTGGAACTCCGGGCAAGTACGTGAAGCTGGAGGACACGGTGAAGGGCTTCAAGCGCATCGTGCAGGGCGAGCTGGACGAGCTGCCCGAGCAGGCGTTCTACATGCGTGGCGGCATCGAGGAGGCCATCGAGGCCGCGGACAAGATGCGGGCGGGGGCCTGAGCTTGGCCGCGCTCTTCAGGCTGAGCATCCTGACGCCCGAGAGGACGGTGTTCGAGGGCGAGGTCCAGTACCTCGAGGCCCCCGGCACCGAGGGCTACTTCGGCGTGCTCGCGCACCATGCCGCCATGGTCACCGGGCTCGCCACCGGCACGCTCACCGTGCGAGGTGCGACCGGCACGGAAGAGCGCTGGCACGTGGCCGGCGGGTTCTTCGAGGTTTCGGGCAACGCCGCGACGGTGCTGGCCGACGCGGCGGGGCCGGCGAAGGGGTAGCGACGGCAAGGCGCAACGCGCGGCGGGGCCGGACTCAGGTCTTCGCCCGCGCGACGAGCCGCCCGGAGGCAGGATGCCACCGGGCGGTTTCGGTTTCGAGGCCCGGCCCTACCGCAGCAGGACCGCACATGGGGCCGACGAGCGTGCGCCCCGTCCGACTGCGCGGGGAGTAGATCGAGACCTGGCCGAGTCCCGGGGCCGCGTCCTGAGCCTACGGATCCTTTCGAACGCGAGTGCGAGCCGCCGGGAGTCTACGCATCGAGGCAAGGCTCGCGAAAGGGGGAACTCGCCGAACAGCCGCCCCACTCCTGGGCTGCCGCAAAGTCGGGCGGGTCGCCGGAACCGCTCGTCACCGCATGGGACGCCCCGAGTCGTCGCCCCTGGAGCGCCCGATGATCGCCTTGTGGCTGACCGGCCCCGATGCGAGAGTCCCTCGGCGCGCGGGCGGCGTCCGACCCGGATCCGTCCTCGGCGGGTGCCCGGTGGGTGCCCCGCCCGGGGCGCAGGAGGGCTTGCTCATGGCGATCGACTGGAGCTGGGTGCTCGTGCTGGGAGGCATGGTCCTCGTGCTGGTCGAGGTCGTGCTCGGTGGCTTCGCGGGATTCGACCTCGTGCTCATCGGCTCGGCGTTCGTCCTCGGGGGCGTCGCCGGGCTGCTCACCGGCAGCCCGATGGTCGCGTACATCACGTCCGCGGCGCTCGGGGTCGCCTACATCGTGGCGGGCCGCCGGCTCGTGCGCGAGCGGCTGCGCGTGTCGCGCTCGCACGCCTCGAACGTGGACGCGGTCCGCGGCCAGCAGGGCCTCGTGCAGCAGCGGATCGGCGCGCACGAGCCCGGGCTGGTCAAGGTCGGCGACGAGGTCTGGCGGGCGCTCCCCGCGCCCGGGGCCGGGCCATTCGAAGTCGGTGCACTCGTCACCGTCGACGGCGTCGACGGCGTCACTCTCCACGTGAGGGCCGCGTCATGATCGCGCAGGTCGGCTTCGCGCTTCTCGTCATCATCCTGTTCATCGTGTTCATCTCGCTCGCCCGCTCGGCGCGCATCGTGAACCAGTACGAGAAGGGGCTCGTGCTGCGGCTCGGCAAGTACCGCGCACTCGTGGACTCGGGGCTCACGTTCCTGGTGCCCGTGATCGAGGACATGATCAAGGTGGACATGCGCGAGCGCGTCATCAACGTCGAGCCGCAGAAGGTCATCACCAAGGACAACGTGTCCGTGGTCGTGGACGCGGTCATCTACTACCGCATCATCGACCCGGTGAAGGCCACGTTCGAGGTGCAGAACTTCGCCTACGCGGCCACGACGCTGGCGCAGACCAACCTGCGCAACCTGATCGGCGACAAGTCGCTCGACGAGACGCTCACCGCACGCGACACGATCAACGCCAACCTGCGCTCGGTGCTGGACGAAGCCACGAACACGTGGGGCGTGAAGGTGACCCGCGTCGAGGTGCAGAAGATCGATCCTCCGAGCGACATCACCGAGGCCATGTCGCGGCAGATGAAGGCGGAGCGGGACAAGCGCGCCGCCATCCTCGAGGCCGAAGGCGTGAAGCAGGCCGCGATCCTGTCGGCGGAGGGCGTCAAGCAGTCCGAGATCCTCAAGGCCGAGGGCGACGCGACCGCGAAGGTCACGCGCGCCACCGCGGAGGCCAAGGCCATCGAGCTGGTCTCGAGCGCCGCGGAGAGCTTCTTCCGTGACCGCGCCGAGGTGAGCAAGCGGCTGGACGTGCTGCGCGACGTGCTGGCCCAGCAGACCAAGTACGTGGTCCCGGCCAACTCGGACCTGCTGAACGTGCTGGGGCTCGACGACAGGAGCGTCCTGCCCGTGAAGCGCTGACGCAGGACACGGCGGGCGGCGCCGGATCCATCACGATGGCCGCCCGCCATGCTCCTCGAGTCCCATCGCGAGTCGGTTCGCTGTCAGCGGTAGCCGTCCGTCACGCCTTCTTGCGCAGGAACGCGCCGGCGACCAGCGAGATCACGAGCCCGGTCGCCACCGTGGCGATGGCGCCGGTCACGGCGTTGTAGACCGGGTCGTACATGGCCGCGGTCTGCTTCATCTGGGCCTCGATCTGCTCCGGCGACATCCCCGAACGGGCCTGCATCGCCTCGCCCGCCTCGCGCAGTTCGGTGAAGTAGTCGGGGAACACGACCGTGGTGAGCACGCACGAGCCGGCGAACACGAGCACCGCGCCCACCACCGAGACGAGGAGGCCGTTCAGCACCTGCTTCCCGTAGGTGGCGGTCGGCGCCTCGCCCCGCAGCGCGAAGAGCACGATCGCCAGCTGCAGCGGAATGACGAGGAAGAACAGCCACATCCGGGACGGATCCAGGTGCCAGCGTGCCGCGATGACGACCGCGGTCCAGATCTCGATGAGGATCCCGAGCACGAGCCCGGCCCGGACCATCGCGTTCATGTCCACCTCCCAGGTGAGGGCGGCCGTCCGCACGGGGCCGGCGGGAGAGCGCGACCCGTGTCCCGCGAGCCGGGAGACCGGCCCCGCGCGGCATCGTTCGCGGGCGGGCGGTGTCGCGTCAAGCGGCCCGGCCGGCGGTCGGGAGCGGCGGTTCGCGGTCGTGGGGGAGCGGTCGAGCGGGAACCGCCTGCCCTTCCTCGCCGGCGACCGGCCCGCGCGCGAGCGCCACGCGCCCCGGGCTCGGCGTGCTAGCCTCCCGCGCGGTCCGCCGGACTCGCGGGCCCACCGGGAGGACGCATGGACTGGTCGGTGGTGGCGCTCAACTTCCTCTACGCGGCGCTGGGCGTGGTGCTCATGTTCCTCGCCTATCGGGTCATCGACCTGCTGACGCCCGAGGTGGACTTCCCCGCCGAGCTGCGGAGGGGGAACCTGGCGGTGGCCATCTTCATCGCCGCCATCTTCCTCTCCGTGGCGATGGTGGTCGCCCAGGCGCTCAATTGAAGCAAGCGTCGCTCCCCTGGCGGGGACTCCGCGCTGCCCGGCAGGCGATCGTGCGCGGCCTTCTGGCCGCCTCGCTCGCCGCCGTCGCGGCCCCGGGCGCCGCCGCGCAGGGCCGCGACGGGCACGACCGCTACGACGAGACGTTCCGCAAGTACAGCAAGCGCTACTTCGGCCCGCACTTCGACTGGCGGCTGTTCAAGGCCCAGGGGATGGCGGAGAGCAACCTCGACGCCGGCGCGCGGAGCGGCGTGGGCGCGCGCGGCGTGATGCAGCTGATGCCGAGCACGTTCCGCGAGGTGTCCTCGAAGAACCCCGAGATCCAGCACGCCATCGACGACCCGGAGTGGAACATCGCCGCCGGCATCTCGTACGACCGCCGGCTGTGGCGGCAGTGGGAGCAGGACTCGGTGACGGCGCACCGCCGCGAGTTCATGCTCGCGAGCTACAACGCCGGCCGGGGCACGATCCTGGCCGCGCAGTCCGCGGCGCGGGCGCGGCGCCTGGACCACCGCGAGTGGCCCAGCATCGAGACCGTGGCCCCGGACGTGCGCCGCTGGCGCCACCGGGAGACGCTGACCTACATCCGCCGGATCGACGGCTTCCTCTCGGACCTCGATGACAAGGGCCAGTCGTCGGCGGGCGCCGGGGTCCGCGCCCGGGCCGGCGGGACGGGAGGCTCCGGCCCCGCGATGTCGCGCGCGGCCGGAGGTCGTTGAGCTGAATCCGGTCTTCCGCGCGCTCCCCGGGCTGGTCCTGCTGGCGGCCTCGCTGGGCGCCTGCGCGCGCGTCGAGGACTCGCCGGCAGGCGCCACGCCCGGCTTCGTGCGCGCGGCCGACGAGCCGCGCCCGGTTCGGGGCTCGCCCGCCGAGCAGCCGGGCGACTGGCTGCTCGCGTTCGTGGACGTGGAGACCACGGGACTCGTCCCCGGCTGGCACGAGATCGTGGACATCGGGCTCGTGATCACCGACCTGGACGGCGCGCCTCTCGACAGCCTGTTCCTGCGCATCCAGCCCGAGCACCCCGAGCGGCTCTCCGAGGGCGCGCGAGCCGTGAACGCGTTCGATGCCGCGACCTGGCGAAGCCACGGCGCGCTCGCGCCGGCCGCGGCCGCCGACTCGATCGTGCGGTTCCGGAAGCGCGTCGCCGGAGGCCGGGAAGTGCTGATGGTGGCGTACAACTGCCAGTTCGACACCGCGTTTCTCGACCACCTGTTCCGCGGCTCGGACCGCACGTGGCGCGAGTTGTTCCACTACTTCGTCCTCGACGTGCCGTCCATGGCCTGGGCGCTGGGGCATCGCGAGCTCACCGGCAGCGCACTGAGCGCGAAGCTGGGCGTGCCCGACGAGCCGCACGTGGCCACCGAGCACACGGGCGTGACGGGGGCGTCGCTCAACGCCCGCGTCTACCGCGCTCTGCTCGCGCGGTCGCCGGCCGCCGGCCGGCGCTGAGCGACGCGGCCCGGGCGAACCGCCCCAGCGGCTGCGCCGGCACGCCCTTCCGCCACGCGCGCGGCGGGGGTCGCGACACTGCAGCCTGATCGGCCGTTCCGTGCGGCCTGCCCGGTCCGCCGGCAACGCGAGCCCGGCGAAGGGCGGGGCCGCGCTCCTCCGGTGGCGTCCTGCACGGCGAGCCGTCGCCGCCCAGTGGTCCGCCGGTTGCGAGAACAGGTCCTCGGAACCGTGGAGGAACCCATCCATGAGAGTCGCGCACCGAAGCCTCGCCTCCGCCGCGCTCGTGTGCCTCACGCTCGTCGCGCTCGCAGGCTGCTCGCGGATCGGCCCCACCGCGCCCGAGCCCGGCGCGGCGCCGGCCGCCACGGGCACGCCGGACACCGCGCCGCCGCCACCCAGCCGTCTCACCGGTCCCAACGCCATCAGCAACCCGCGGCCGCCGCAGACGACCCTCAACTGGAACGTGGTCACGGAGCAGCTCGTCGCGCCGCTCGTGGACACGCGCGTCGCGGGCAGCCGCTACGAGCTGATGTTCCACGCCAAGTCGGTCGAGGAATACACCCTCGTGAGCATCAAGGAGTACGACCAGGACGTCGTGGACGTCACGTTCGGGCCGCACGGGATCAAGTTCGGCGAGCCGGTCACGCTGTCCGTGGACTTCTCCGGCACCGCCGCCGACCCCAAGGCCGAAAAGTGGGACGGCAGTGATCCGGTGCTCTTCTGGCTCAACGAGGACACGATGCGGTGGGAGGAGGTCCCGGGCCGCACCGATTGGGAGAAGTGCCGCCACATCGTCCAGCTCGAGCACTTCTCGCGCTACGTCCTGGGCGGCAAGGCGGGCTGGCGGAACCAGCCGTCCCGCGAGGTGGAGTGACGCTGCGGCCGGGCGTGCCGGAGTGAAGACGAGACGGCGCGGGCTCCGGCCCGCGCCGTCCTCGTTCCGGAACGATCCGCCGCGCCCGGGCCCGGTCAGGATCCGCGGATCGGCCGGAGCTTGCCCGGACCGGCGCCGGATGCCTCGAGCCACCTCGCCTCCCGGCCCGGCGCTCGTACCCCCGGAGCCCCCGCTCGTCGCGACCGGCCCGGGTTTGGCGCGGCGATGACATGCCGGCGTCGCGCGGCTCGCGATACTCTGTCGCGATGCGACCCCACGCCTCGCCACCTGCGCACCCCCCGGCGAACGCGACCCGGCGCCTCGCCTTCCCCGGCGCCATCGCCCTCCTGCTCGCGGTGGCAGGCTGCGGCGGCTCGGCGGAGCGCGCCCCCGCCAACGCCGCCGCGGCCGAGCCCGCCGCGCTCGAGCCGGTCACGGCGGCGCAGGTGCTGGCGAAGGTCCGCGAGCCCGGTGCGCGGGCCACGCTCGTCAACGTGTGGGCCACCTGGTGCGGGCCGTGCCGTGAGGAGTTCCCGGCCATCGTCTCGCTCGCCGAGCGCCGGCGCGCCGACGGGCTGCGGGTGCTGTTCGTGTCCGCCGACTTCGACGACCAGGTCGACGAGGCGCGCGCGTTCCTCTCCAGTCACCGCGCCCCGGGGCCGTGGCTCCTCAAGGCCGGTCCCGACATGGAGTTCATCGACGGCCTGGACCGCCGCTGGAGCGGCGCGCTGCCGGCCACCATCGTCTTCGACTCGAACGGCGCGCCGGTCGAGTTCTGGGAGGGCGGAGCCGACTCCGCCCGCTTCGAGGCGGCCGTCGCGCCGCTGCTGGCCCATCGCTGAGAGGGAGGATCCCGCCATGCTCCAAGCCGTGACCCGCCGCGCCGCGCCCCTGATCGCCGCCACGCTCACCGCCGTCGCCCTGTTCGCGGCCCCGGCCCGCGCCCAGCTCGCGCTGGGCGACGCCGCGCCGATGGCCGACGTGAAGCTGAAGAACGTGGACGACAGGGAGGTCACGCTGGCCTCTCTCGCGGGCGAGAAGGGCACGCTCGTGGTGTTCACGTGCAACCAGTGCCCGTGGGCCAAGCTGTGGGAGAAGCGCGTGTCCGAGATCGGCAACGCCGCGCTCGAGGCGGGGCTCGGGGTGGTGGCCATCAACTCCAACGACCCGGCGGTGAACGCCGGAGACGGCTTCGCGGAGATGAAGAAGCGCGCGAAGGCTCTCAAGCTGAAGTTCCCCTACGTCGTGGACGCCACCTCGGACGTGGCGCGGGCGTTCGGCGCCACCCGCACGCCCGAGGCGTTCGTGTTCGGAGCCGACGGCAAGCTCGTCTACCACGGCACCGTGGACGACAGCCCCAAGGACGTCGCGGCGATCAAGAACTTCTGGCTGCGCGACGCGGTGAACGAGGTCGCGGCCGGAAAGCCCGTGACCACGGCCGAGACCAAGGCGTTCGGCTGCACGATCAAGTTCCGGGGCGCGAAGACCGCGAGCTGAGGCGGACGCCGGGAAGCGGGCGCGGGTCCCAACGGGCCCGCGCCCGTTCGTCGAGTGGGGCCCCGCGGCGAGCGGGCCGCGCGCCGGGCGGGGGATGGCCACGGCGGCCACTTTCCGGCAGGCTCTCCCGCTGGCACTCTCGCCCTCCGGAGGAAGGGATCCCCATGGCCATCGAGACACGACCCGCGGTCGAGCCCGACGCCTGGCACCGCCTGGACGTCGCGGACGTGCTCGGCCGGCTGCGGACGGGCGAGGCCGGCCTCGACGCCGAGGAGGCGCGGCGCCGTCTCGATCAGCACGGTCCGAACGAGCTGCAAGCCTACCGCCCGGAGCCCGCCTGGCGGACGCTGCTCGCCCAGTTCAAGAACGTCCTCATCGTCACGCTGCTCGTGGCCACGCTGCTCTCGGCGCTGCTCGGCCACGCGCTCGAGGCCGGCGTCATCTCGCTCATCGTGCTGCTCGCCGTGCTGCTCGGGTTCATCCAGGAGCACCGCGCCGAGCGGGCGCTGGTGGCGCTGCGCGAGCTGGCCGCGCCGGTCGCGCACGTGCTGCGCGACGGCGTCGAGCGCTCGCTCCCGGCCCGCGATCTGGTCCCCGGCGACATCGTCGCGCTGCGCGCGGGTGACCGGGTGCCGGCCGACGCCCGCATCACGCTCGCCGCCAACCTGTCGGTGGATGAGGCCGTGCTCACGGGCGAATCGATGGCGGTCGAGAAGGTGGAGCACGCGCTCGAGGACGAAGCGGCCGCGATCGGCGATCGCCGCAACATGGCGTACGCGGGCACCCTCATCACCCGCGGTCGCGGCCGGGCCGTGGTGGTCGCGACCGGCATGACCACCGAGTTCGGCCGCATCGGCCGGCTCGTCCAGACCGTGGAGACGGCGCGCACGCCGCTCCAGGAGAACCTGGACCGGCTGGGCGCCATGCTCGGCCGCGCGGCGCTCGGGATCGTGGCGGTGGTGGTGCTGCTCGGATTCCTGCGCGGGCAGCCGCCGCTCGAGATGTTCATCTTCGGCATCGCGCTCGCCGTCGCGGTCGTGCCCGAGGCGCTGCCCGCCGTGGTCACCATTTCGCTCGCGCTCGGCGTGCGGCGCATGGTGAAGCGCAAGGCGCTCGTCCGGCGGCTGCCGGTGGTGGAGACGCTCGGCAGCACGTCCGCGATCTGCTCCGACAAGACCGGAACGCTCACCCGCAACGAGATGACCGTGCGCCGGCTGGCGGCCGGCGACGGCCTGCACGAGCTGACGGGCGTGGGCTACGAGGCGGACGGGGAGCTGCTCCGGGACGGCGTCCCCGTGCCGCCGAGCGCGGCCGTGCGCGAGCTGCTGCGCGGGGCGGTGCTCGCTTCGGACGCACGCCTCGCCGTGGACCGCCACGGCCGCCGGCACATCCAGGGTGACCCCACCGAGGGCGCGCTGGTCGTGGCGGCCGAGAAGGCCGGGCTCGACCGCGCATCGCTGGACCGCGAGCGGCCGCGCCGGCACGAGATCCCGTTCACCTCCGAACGCCGCCGCATGACCACCCTGCACGAGGCCGACGGCGACGGGCACGTGGCCTACTCGAAGGGCTCGGTGGACGTGGTGCTCTCCGACTGCGCGAGCCGCGAACACGAGGGGCGCGAGCAGCCGCTCACGGCCGCGGACCGCGAGGCGCTCCTCGCGCTCGAGCGGGACATGACCTCGGCCGGGCTGCGCGTGCTCGCGGTGGCGCGCAAGCACTCGGCGCACCCGGACCACGCCGAGCGCGACATGACCTGGCTCGGGATGGTGGGGATGATGGACCCGCCCCGCGCCGAGGCCATCGCCGCGGTGCGGACCTGCCGCGAGGCCGGCATCACGCCGGTCATGATCACCGGCGACCATCCGCTCACCGCCACCACCATCGCGCGCGAGATCGACATGCTGGACGGCCGCCGGGTCGTGTCGGGGCACGAGTTGTCGGCGCTCTCGGACGACGAGCTGGCGCGCGAGGTGGACCACATCGGCGTCTACGCGCGCGTCTCGCCCGCCGACAAGCTGCGCGTGGTCGCCGCCTGGCAGCGACGGGGGCACGTGGTGGCGATGACCGGCGACGGCGTGAACGACGCGCCCGCCCTCAAGAAGGCCGACGTCGGGATCGCGATGGGGATCTCCGGCACGGAGGTGAGCCGCGAAGCGGCCGGGGTGACGTTGCTCGACGACAATTTCGCGACCATCGTCGCGGCCGTCGAGGAAGGCCGCATCGTGTTCGCGAACATCCGCAAGTACCTCACGTTCCTGCTCTCCTGCAACGTGGGCGAGATCCTGATCATGGCGAGCTGCGCGATCGTCGGCCTGCCGTTGCCGCTCACCGCGGTGCAGATCCTGTACGTGAACCTCGCCACCGACGGCCTGCCGGCGCTGGCGCTGGCGGTGGACCCGCCCGAGCCCGATCTCATGCGGCGCCGCCCGCGCGATCCTCGCGCCGGCGTGTTCACGCGCCCGCTCGTGGTGATGCTGCTCGCGGGCGGCATGTGGTCGGCGCTCGCGAACGTCGGCCTCTACGTGTGGCTGCTGCGCAGCGGCCGGCCCGAGGCCGAGGCGATGACGATGACGTTCGTCTCGCTCGTGCTCATCCAGTTCCTCACCGCGTACAGCTACCGATCGCTCCACGCCTCGGCGTTCCACCGCCCGTTCGCGAACCGCTGGTTGAACCTGGCGGTGGCGTGGGAGGTCGGCATGCTGAGCGTGGTCGTGCACGCGCCGTTCCTGCAGCGGGCGTTCGGGACGTACGACCTGCCGCCGGCCGACTGGGCGCTGGCGGCGGCCGTCGCGTTCACGATCGTGCCAGTGCTCGAGGTGCTCAAGTGGATCGTGCGCCGCGGCTGGCTGGGCGATGCGGACCTGGGCGTCCCGCCCCGGCCGGCCGCGGACCGCGGCGTCAGCGGGCGGGCGGCGGCTTGACGAGGCGGCGCACGGACGGGATCGCGGGCTCGAACCGGTAGACGGGCAGGTTCGTCGCCCGGTCCATCGCGGCGGCGACGGCGTCCGCGAACGCGGAGGCGTCCGTGATGCGCGCCGGCGCCGGGACGTCGAGCCCCTCGAACGGGTCGAAGCCGTGCGCGCGCGCGAATCGTGCGCGCGCGGCCGGGTGGGCGAGCAGCACCGGGTCCACCACGACCAGCGCGCGGCCGCGCCCGTCGAGCAGCTGGTATTCGCGCAGCTTGTGCGCCATGTCGTCGGCCCACACCACGAACCCCGGCTCGTCGGGAAGGCTCGCCCACATCCGGCGCACGCGCTCGTCGAAGCGCGCGAACGTGCGCGTGCGTTCGGCGGCGAGCCCGACCCAGCCCGGGAGCAGCAGCGCGATCCACACGCCCGCGATGGGCTTGAGCGGCCCCGCGGCCCGCGCCGTGAGCGGCCAGTGGATCACCGCCACCGGGGCGCATGCGAAACCCGCCGCGAGCACGGGGAGGAAGTAGCTCGCAGGGTCGGGCACGCCGTAGGAGAACGCGAACGCCGCCTGCGCGAGCGCGCCCGCGAGCATCGCGCCGAGGACGGGCGAGGCGCCGGCGCGGCGCGGGCCGGTCGCCGCGAGCACGAGGCCGAGGAGCGCCAGCGCGAGCCCCGGGAAGACGTGGCGCTGGAGGAGCGCGGCCTGCGCCGGAGACGGCGCGAACCGGCCGAGGTAGTGGCGGTACTGCGCGCCGGTCAGGTGGTCCAGGAGCGAGGCCGGCGTGGCGTCGAGAAGCGGCCATCGCACGGCCGCCGGGTCGGCGGCGCGCCAGGCCACGAAGCCGGCGCCCGCGAGCGGCAGCGCGAGCGCGCCGGCGGCGAACGCCCCCCACGAGCGTGCGCCGCCGCGCACGATCCGCGGCGAGAGGACCGCGACCAGCGGCAGGCTCCACAGGAGGCTCGAGAGGTGGTGGGCGAGCCCCGCGCCGACCACCGCGCCGGCGAGCAGCGCCGTGCGCGGGGAGCACGGCCCGCTCGAGCGCGCGAGCGCCTCGCCCAAGAGCAGGGCGAGCATCAGCCACAGCAGGTGGAACGCGCCCACCTCGGCCACGGTCGCCTCGTAGGTCCACATCGGGTTCGCGGCAAAGAGCACGGCGGGCAGGAGCGCCACGACGCTCGCGCGCGTGCGCGGTACGCCGCGCCCGACCAGGAGCCGCGCCGCGAGCGCGTGCAGCATCCCCACCGCCAGCCCGCCCGCCACCGCGCTCCACAGCGCCGCGGCCTGCGGCCAGCCGACGCCCGCCACGCCCAGCAGCCGTCCGAACCCGTGGCCAGGCAGCGTGTAGAGCGGGTAGCCGGTGGGGTGCGGCACGCCGAGCGTGGCGAGCACGAGCGTGAACTCGCTCGAGTCCCCGTCGGCCGAGACCCGCCCCGCCGCGACCCCGTACAGGATCGTGGCGAGCGCGGCGAGCGCGAGGCTAGGCCAGCGCCACGGCTGCGGCCCGCCCCGCCCGAGCGGCGGGAGGCCCGGTGCGGCCGGAGGCCGGCGAGCGGGCGCCGGCCGGCGCCGCCCGGCGCCCGCCACCGGCGAGCTCGGGGCCGTGGAAGCGGTCATGCACCGCAGTCTGTCATGCCCTCCGCCGGGGCGTCACGGAGGTCCGGACCGTTCCGGGTGCCGCGCGCGCCGCGGCTGCCTGCGTCCGCGGCCCCGTGGGGTCCTCCCTCATGCGCGCGGTCCCGCGCTCATGCGCGCGCATCCGAGCGCCGATGATTCTGCCCCGGAGTCCGCGCACGGACGCGGCTCCGCGCCCCGACCGCCCGGAGGGACCCGATGCAGAGGCGCCGCACCCGCATCCTCACGCCGCTCGCGCTGCTCGCGCTCACGTCGACCGCGCTCGCCGGCACGGATCCGCTCCGCGAGGCGCGCGCCGTCGTCGAGCGCTACGTGGTGGCGACCGGCGGACGGGCCGCGCTCGAGGCCGACACGCTGCTCCACCGCTCGGGGCGCATGAAGACCTCCGGCATGGAGGGGCGCTGGGAGGACTGGCGGCGCGGATCCGACCGGCTGCTCGGCATCCAGCGGCTCGGCATGCTGCGCACGAAGACCGGCCTCGACGGCATGCGCGGCTGGAGCACGGACTTCACCTCGAAGCAGGTGAACCGGCTCGAGGGGAAAGACCTCGACGCGCTGCGCGCCCAGGCCTGGTTCGAGTCCGAGATGTGGGCGCGCGACACCACGTCGCGCGCGATCCTGGGTGCGGCGGCGTTCCTCCCCGGCCGCTCGCTCCAGTCGGTGGAGATCACGCCGCCGGTCGGCCCGAAGAAGACGTACTGGTTCGACAAGGCCACCGGGCTCCTCGCGCGCATCACGCACGTGCGCGACCACCACGACTGGAACGAGGAGGTGTCGGGCTGGAAGCTGCTCGCCGGCCGCAGGCGCCCGACCGTGTTCGCGACCGGCTTCCCGCAGTTCCCCTCCACCTATTCGCGCACCGACGTGGACAGCGTCCACGTGCGGGCCCCGCGCGCACCCGACGGCTTCGCGCCTCCCGCCTCGACCGCGACGCCCGTGATCTGGAAGAACGCGAAGCACCGCGTGGAGCTGCCGTTCCGCTACCAGCGCGGACACGTCTGGGTGAGGGTGTCCGTGAACGGCGCGCCGCCCGGAGAGTTCATCCTCGACACCGGCGCCTTCAACACCTGCCTCGACCGCGGCTACGCCCAGACGCTCGGGCTCGTCGCCGAGGGCGAGCACGTCGCGCAGGGCGTGGGCGGCCACGACACGTTCGGCTACTCGAAGCTCGCCTCGCTCGCCTGGACCACGAAGGCCGGTGTGGGCGTGGAGATGCGCGACCTGCGCGTGGGCGTGATCGAGCTGCAGGACGCTCTGAGCTCGCTGGAGTGGGGTCGCACCGCGGGGCTTCTCGGCTACGACGTGCTCTCCCGGTTCGCGCTCGAGCTGGACTTCGACCGGCAGGTGCTGGTGCTGCACGACCCGGTCACGTTCCAGTACGCGGGCAGGGGCGCCGCGGTCCCGATGACGTTGCACGGCAACATCCCCACCGTCGAGGTGACGCTCAACGGGACGTGCAAGGGCACGTACATCGTGGACGTGGGCAACGCGAGCGTGCTGTCGGTGGGCGCCGAGCAGGTGGAGGCCTGCCGGCTGTTCGCGCAGCGGCGGAAGGACGTCCAGCACCTGGTCGGTGGCATCGGCGGCGCGTTCACGCAGAGCGTGTGCCGCATGGACAGCCTCGAGATCGGGCCGTTCCGCATGCTCGGCCCGGTCGTGGGGCTGAGCAGCACCCGCCGCGGCGGGGCCGGCAGCAAGGAGATCCAGGGGAACCTCGGCACCACCGTGCTCGAGCGCTTCCGCTGCACGTTCGACTACGCGGGCGGCACGCTGTGGCTGGAGCCGGCCGCCCACTACGCCGACCGCGAGGCGTTCACGCGCAGCGGCCTGTGGTTCACGCGCTGGGCGGGCGTGGTGATCGTGCACGGCGTGGTCAAGGGCTCGCCCGCAGCCGAGGCCGGCTTCAAGGTGCGCGACGTGCTGCGCGCCGTGGACGGCCGCCGCATCGAGCGCTGGACGCCCGAGGAGCTGGACCGCGTGCTCCGCGACGGCGCCCCCGGACGCACCGTCAGGGTCACCTACGAGCGCGACCTCCGCGAGGAGACCGTGGAGCTGACGCTGGCGGATGTGCTGTAGCCGCTCCGGCCGCGCTCGATCTGGACGGCGAGATCCGGCAGCAGCAGCATGGGCGGCCGCGGCTCAGGCCACGCCGGCCCCCGAGCGCTCCTCTTCGCGCAGCCCGTAGAGGGTCCGGTACTTGCCCCAGAGGTAGTCGAGGTAGGGGTCGATCCGGAGCGGCCCGCCCGTCACGCGCTCGGTGAGCTCGGAGGCGGTGAACTTGGCGCCGTGCCGGTAGATGTTCTCCTTCAGCCAGCCGTGCAGCGCGCCGAACTCGCCGCGCCGGATGTCGGCGGGGATGCGGGGGTTCGCGCGCACGGCGCAGTCGAAGAACTGGGCCGACAGGATGTTCCCGAGCGTGTAGCCCTGGAACGCGCCGCCGATCGGTCCGCCGTACCAGTGCACGTCCTGGAGTGCGCCGTTCCGGTCGTCGGGCACGGGGATGCCGAAGTCGGCCTCGAAGCGCTCGCGCCAGACGCGCGCCAGGTCCTTCATCGCCACCTTGCCCTCGAGCAGGTCCAGCTCCAGGTCGAAGCGCAGCATGACGTGCAGGTTGTAGGTGACCTCGTCGGCGTCCACGCGGATGAGCGAGCGCTCGACGCGGTTCACGGCGCGGTAGAACGTGTCGAGCGGGACGCCGCCGAGCTGGCGCGGGAACGCCTGCTGGAGCCGCGGGTAGAAGTGCTCCCAGAACCCGCGGCTGCGGCCGACCAGGTTCTCCCACAGCCGCGACTGGCTCTCGTGCACGCCGGACGACGTGCCGGTCGCGAGCGGCGTGCCCTCGTAGGACCGGTCGATGCCCAGCTCGTAGAGCGCGTGGCCGCACTCGTGGAGCGTCGAGAACAGCGCGTCGGTGACGTCGTCCTCGCGCACGCGGGTGGTGATGCGCACGTCACCGAGCGAGAACTTGGTCATGAACGGGTGGTGGGTCTTGTCCTGTCGGCCGCGCTCGAAGTCGAAGCCGAAGCGGCGGATCACGTCGAGCCCGAACGCGAGCTGCTCAGGCTCGGGCGCACGCTGGCGGATGCACGCGTCGTCGGCGAGCGGCCGCGAGGTGATGGCCCGCACGATCGGCACGAGCCGCGAGCGCAGCTCGGCGAACAGCTGCTTCACGGTCGCGGCCTTCATGCCGTAGTCGGAGAAGTCGATGAGCGGGTCGGCGATGTGGTCGTAGCCGGGGAAGCAGTCGGCCATGCGGCGCGAGAGCGCGAGCGTCGTCTCGAGCAGCGGCCGCACGCGCTCGAAGTCGTTCGCGGGCCGCGCCGCGGTCCAGGCCTGGTAGCTCACCGCAGTGTGCTCCTGTAGCTCGGCCACGAGCGCGGCGGGAATGCGCACGGCCTGGTCCCAGTTGCGGCGCGCGACGCGCACGAGCGAGGCCTCGTCGGACTCGAACGGGAGCGCGCCCGTCTCGCGCGCGGCGGCGTCCAGGAGCCGGCCGGTCTCGGCCTCGACGAAGCGCTCGTGCGCGAGCCGGGCCAGCGTGGCAAGCTGGCGGCCGCGCGCGGCGGCGCCGCCGTCGGGCATGTACGTGGTCTGGTCCCAGCGCAGCAGCGCGGCCGCGCCGTTCAGGTCGTCGATCTCCAGCAGCCTTGCCTTCAGTGCCGCGAGCGCTTGCATCGCCGCCTCCGGGGGGTGTGGGGCCGTGAGCCCGCCACTCAACCGGAATTCCGGCGGAGAATCCAGTCGCCGGTCGCCCGTGCGCAGGTTCGGGGGCGTCCCCCGGGGCCCCGACCTCGCGCGGCGGATCCTGCGCGTCAGGCCACCTCGATCGTCACCTTCTCCTTGACCAGCTTCTCGCGGGTCTGGCCGGAGGACGATCCGCCGGCCTCGAGGGCCTGGAGCACCTCGGCGCCGCTCTCGACCTCGCCGAAGATGGTGTGCTTGCCGTCCAGCCAGGGAGTGGGCACGAACGTCAGGAAGAACTGGCTGCCGTCGGTGCCGGGCCCGGCGTTCGCCATGCTCAGGAGGCCGGGGCGGTCGTGCTTCACGCCCGGGGCGAACTCGCCGTCGAAGCGGTAGCCCGGGCCGCCCGTGCCGGTTCCGAGCGGGCAGCCGCCCTGCGCCATGAATCCGGTGATTACGCGGTGGAACGCGAGGCCGTCGAAAAAGCCGAGCCGCGCGAGGTAGGCGAAGCTCGTCACGTGCATGGGCGCGGTCGTGGTGTGCAGGCGGATCAGCAGTTCGCCCTTGTTCGTCTTCATCCGCGCCCGCCACGCCTGGCCGGCGGGGAAGGCGAGCGGCTGGGGCTTCGGCAGGCGCGTGCGCCAGCCCTGCTGACTCGTGTCCACCCTGGCGCTTGCGACGAGCGTGTCGAGGGTCTGCATGAGGGTCTCCGGGATGAGGGTGGGGCGGAACCGCGAACCGCGCGGGACGTGGCGTGACGATGAGGCGGGTCGGGTACGCATACTGCACCCTCACGGCCGACGAGGTCCACGCGGGCCCGTGTGCGCACGCGCGCCGAGCGCGCCGTCAGTTGTGCTCAGGAGATTGCAGGTCGTGGTGTCGAGGGCCGGCGCGGGGCGGCTG
>CAZSQX010000041.1:0-22431 GCA_964609125.1 uncultured bacterium | reverse complement strand
ACGTACTGGCCCTCGACCACGTTCCGCTCGAGCACCGTGCCGCTCACCGGCGACCGGAGCGCGACGCGCGACGACGGCGTCTTCTCGCGGTCGAGCCGCTCGATCTCGTCGTCGGGCACGCCGAGCAGCCGCAGCCGCTCGCGCGCCGAGGCGTGCGCGCCGGCCTCGTGCCCCGCCGCCCCGGCGCCGTCGCCGAGCGTGATGAGGTACTCGCGCTCGCTCTGGTAGAGCTCGGGGCTGTAGAGCGAGAGCATCGGCCGGCCCGCGCGCACCGTCTCGCCGGTCTGGTTCACGGCCACGTCCTGGACCCAGCCCGCCACGCGCAGCTGCACGCGCTTGAGCCGGGTCTCGTCGGGCGCCACGAAGCCCACGAGCGGCGAGCCCTCGCCGAGCCCGCCGCGCTCGACGCGCGCGAGCCGTACGCCGATCCGCTGCGTGCGCTCCTCGGGCACCTGCACGGTGGCGAGCCCGGGCACGTCGCCGGCCTGTCCCGAGGCGGCCGCAGTCCCCTCGGGGACGGGCTCGAGCTTCATGTTGCAGATCGGGCAGTCGCCCGGCTTGTCGCTCGTGTAGCTCGGGTGCATCGGGCAGTGGTGGCGCGCCGCCTTCGAGCTCCGCGACGAGGCGGGCGAGCGCGACTCGCCCACCCGCCACGCCACGAAGCTCGCGATGGAGACGAGCGCGAGCAGCGACAGGCCGCCGAACAGCACCCAGCGCAGCACGTTCATCTGCCGGGCGCCGGGGGGCGGCTCGTGGATCGAGGGCCCCGCCGGGGGCGCCGGGCCGGGCCCGGACGACGGCGGGTGCGGGTCGTGGATC
Source organism: uncultured bacterium (assembly GCA_964609125.1). Classification (GTDB taxonomy): domain Bacteria; phylum Eisenbacteria; class RBG-16-71-46; order RBG-16-71-46; family RBG-16-71-46; genus JAIOPA01. The sequence goes on along the minus strand of CAZSQX010000041.1, from coordinate 21,612 downwards.
ATGGCGTCCTCCGCGAGGGTCCGGCCGCGGCCGGAAGGTCGAGTCCCACGAGCGCGGGCCGCGCGCACAGCGCGAGCAGCCGGGCGTGGGTGGCGGCCAGATCCTCGCGCGCGCGCACCGCCTCGAGTTCCTCGGCGTAGGTCGCGTGCGCGGCGGCGAGCACGCCGGCCAGGTCGGTGACTCCGGTCTCGTACGCGCTCCAGGCGGCCGCGAGCGCGCGCCGCTGCGCCACGAGCACGGTGTCGGCGAGCAGCGCGGCGTTGCGCGCCCCGGCCCGGGCCCGGGCCCGGAGCGCTTCCAGCTCCGCCGCGATCGAGAGCGCCTCGGCGCGCCGCTCGGACGCGGCCGCGTCGGCCATGGCGTCCATCTCGGCCGCCTCGGCCCCCTGCCGCGACTCGTTCCCGATCGGCAGCATGACGCCGACGCCGGCGCTCCACATGTTCTCCTGCTCCGTGCCGTGCACGCCCTCGCCGCGGAAGCCGAACGAGGCGCGCAGAGTGAGCTCCGGCCAGCCCATGCGGCGCATCGCCGCCGCGCTCCCGCGGCGGGCGGCCTCGCGTTCGGCGGCGGCGCGCACGCGCGGGTGCGCGTCCACGACCCCGCCCCACGCGGCGTCCGTCCCGGCGGCCAGCGCGCCGGCGGGCGGCTCGAGCGCCTCGGGCGCGCCGGACGCGGAGGGATCGCGGCCCCGCAGCGCGTCCAGCCGCGCCCGCGCGCCTCGCTCCTCGGACTCGAAGCGCACGGCGTCGCCGATCACGCGCGCGCGCTCGGCCTCCGCGCGCAGCAGGTCGTCGAGCCGGCCGCGGCCGGATTCGTAGCGGGCGCGCCCCGCCTCCACCATCCGGTCCATGACGCCGCGGTGCTCGCGCGCGGCCTCGGCCCGGCGGCCGGCGGACCAGGCGGCGGCGTAGGCGTCCCACGCCATCGCCAGCCGCTCGAAGCGGACCGCCTCGGCCTCGGCCGCGGACGCCGTCACGTCGCGCCGGGCCGCGCGGCGCGCGAGGCCGCGCGCGCCGAAGAGATCCAGCCTCTGCTCCAGGCCCACCACCTTCATGGACATGGGGTCGCTGTCGAAACCGCCGGTGACGGGCACGTTCTCGGCCATCAGGTCGAGCATGGGCGCGTCCCACGCCCCGGCACGGGCCGCGCGTGCGCGCGCGGCCCGCGTCATGACGTGGCTCGCCGCGATCCTCGGATCCTCCGCCGCGACCTCGCCGAGCACCTGCTCGAGACCGAGCGCGTGCGCGGACGGCGCGGCGGCGACCGCGTGCAGTGAGAGAAGCACGGCGAGCGGCGCGCCGCGAGGGATGCGTGTGGACATGGGCCGACCTCGGGTGAACGGGTGCGCGGGGCGGCCGTCACGGGGACGGGCCGGCGCGCGGTTCGCTCAGGCGGCGCGTGCGGCACCCGGCGTGGCCGGGTGGGGACGTGCCGCCGTCGCGCGGGTGCGACACCCGTCCGGCGGACGGGTCACCCGCGCGCGCTCACGCGATCGGCGGTGCGCGGAGCCCCGCGGTCGCGGGGCCGTCCCGACCGGGCATCGGCCCGGTGTCGTGCGTGGAGCGGGGTCGCTCGATGCGCGGCGCGGGGACCGCTGCGGGCTCGGGCTCCGTGGCGAGCGCCGGCGCCGCGGCGAGCGGTTCCGGGGCCGCGAGCGTCGGAGCGTCGGTGAGGTTCGAGACCTGGTGGCACGGCATCGTGCCAGGCGGGGCGCCCGGGCTCTCCGGTCGCGGCGCTCCGGGTGCGTCCTGCGCAGGGGCGGTGCGGCAGCACGCGTGCGCCGCGGCGGCGCCCGCCTCCCGAAGACGCGGCACGCAGGTGGTGAGCATGCAGAGCTGGCCGCTCGCGAAGAGCGACAACGATGCGAGAACGGCGATACGCCGGAGCGTGCCGAACCTCATCGCATCCTCCTCCACACGGGGGTACCCACGACCTGCGGCGAGCCGTCGCCGCGTCTCGCGAGGCCGGAGCGCGCGGCTCCGGTCGCTTCCACAGCATGGACGAGTCATCGGCCCGGGCGCAACCGGTCCGGGAGCCGGGGGCGCGAGTCTTTGCGCGGACGGGACGCCGGCGCGCCGGAAACGCCCGGAACGTCAGGGAACCGTGTCCCGCGCTCCAGGGCTCGGAGTCGGGCCGGGCGGTGGAGCGGCGTGGGCCGTCCGGGCTGGGGCTCGTCGGGCGGAACCGCGCGGGGGCCGGGTGCGGGCGCGAGCCGGCGCGATCGGTCCGCGCGGGGCGCCCGCCCGCGTCACCCGACCTCTCCCGCCTCCTCCACTCCCTCGACGCCCACCGTGCCCCGCGCGCAGGCCGCGCACGGGATGCGGAACCGTCGCAGGTCCCCGCGTGCGAGCGCCGCGGCGAGGGCCAGCCGGGCCTCGGAGGGGTCCGCACCCTCCGCCGCGGACCGCGACGCGGTCACCGCGCGGTCCACGCCCGCGAGCGGTTCACCCGCGAGCGACGGCTCGGCGAGGAGCGAGTCCGCGAGCTCGCGCGCGAGCGGGCGCGCGACGCGCCCGGCCTCCTCGCGCTCGCCGAGCCGCGCCCAGCCGAGCAGCACCAGCGCGCGATCCCAGAACGTCGCGTGCTCGAGCTCGAGCTCGGCGGCGCGCAGTTCCGCGCGTGTGGCGTCGTCGAGCTCCGCGCGGGCCGCGGCGGGCGGGCCGCCCGCGCCAGGAAGGCCGACGCCGGTCGCGGTCCCGAGCGCGCGCTCGACGAGAAGCGTCCACAGGAGCCGCCCGACGGTGGCGTCGCTCCAGTAGGCCGAAGCGGCGCCCGCCTCGGCGCGCGCGCGCGCCAGCACCTCCGCGCCGGGGAGCCCGCTCGTTCCGGCCACCGCGCGCATGATCGCGACGGCGGCGCGGTCCCAGCGCGCCTCGTGTCCGTTTCCGGCGAGCGCCAGGTCCGCGAGGGCCTCGTCGAACCGCCCGGCCCGCGCGAGCAGCGCGCCGCGCGCGAGCCGGGCGCGCGCGTCCTCGCGCGCGGCGAGCGCGGTGCCCCAGGCCCCGGTCGCCAGCGCAACGTCGCCGGCGCGCTCCGCGGCGATGGCCCGCGCCGCGAGCGCGCGCGCGTCGGCGACGGCGGGCGCGGCGAGCGTCCCGCGCCAGTCGCCGTGCGCGAGCGCGCGCAGCGCGGCCGCGCGCGCGGGCGGGTCGTCCGGCGCGGCGTCCGGCGGCGTCAGGTCGCTCAGGAGGCGCGGGCGCTCGGGCAGGATGGCCGCCAGCGCCCCGGGCTCTCCGGCCCACGCGCCGAGCACCGCGTCCAGGTGCTGGAGCATGCCCCACAGCTCCACGAACCGCGGCTCCGCCGGCAGCGCCGCGCCGCAGCGCCCGCAGCGGTCGCCCGGGCCGGGCGCCGCGGGCAGCCGCGCTGGCGTCTGGCAGCGCTCGCACCAGGCGTCGAAGCCGGAGGCCGAGGGGCCCACCCGGCCGCCCGCGCCGCAGGCGTCGCAGCCCAGCCGCCAGCGCGTGGCGCTACTGGATGCCACCGAAGCTCTGGGCGCGGGTGCCCCGCTCGTAGAAGATCTCGCGCTGCTCCCTCACCCCCAGCCGGAAGTAATACTCGGCCTCGCCGCCGGTCGTGAACGAACGCGAGAACGTCGCGTCCCAGCAGTGGATGCGGCGGGTCAGGTTGAAGCGCTGGAGCAGCACGAGGCGCTCGGTGAGGTCGTAACCGGCCTGGTAATCGAACGTCCAGTTCTCGGTGAGCTGGTAGCGGAGCGTGCCGTTCACGGTCTGGCGCGAGCTCCAGCGCGGCGTGGTGTAGCCGCCGGCGTAGGAATACGCCACCGAGGCGGACCAGCTCTCGCGGAAGTCCTCGACCTCCTCGCCGGGGGTCGCACCGGTGCCGGGCTCGGTCGCGAGACGCGCCGCCTGCGGCCGGCGGCCGCCGGCGCTCCCGAAGCTCGAGCCCACGTTGTAGCTGAGCGAGCGCAGCGGGCGTTCCGAGTAGACGTCGAGGCTGCCGGAGGCGTCGGCGTTCACCCAGCCCGGCGGTTGCAGCCGCACCGTCGTGGCCACGGGGCCGAGCGGGTGCCGGGCGCCGTTCTCGCGCCACAGGAAGTCGTACGAGCTGGTGGTGATCCAGGTGAGCAGGTTGTCGAGCCGCGTGACGCGGTCGCCGCGCGAGAGCTTGGCCTGCAGGCGTTGCTCGAGCCCGAACGCGGCGCGCATGGTCCTACGGCCCGAGAAGATGCCGATGTCGCCGAAGCTCTCGAAGCGCTCGCGGGTGACGCCGTTCGCGTCCACGTAGCGCAGGCCGGCGAAGTCGGGTGCGTAGCTCACCGCCGCGCTCGGGCTCACGATGTGCCGGAGCGCCAGCCCGCGGAGCGGCGTGCCGAGCGTGCGGTAGAGCGTGGTCGAAAGCCCGGCGTTCGACTGCCACGCCGCCGCGGGCACGACCTTGCTGCCGAGGTTGTCGCGGTCGAACACCACCGCGTTGCCGGTGACCGAGGGCGCGAAGTTGATCCAGCCGAACAGCCGCCGCGAGTCCGCGAGCGAGAACGTGGTCGAGGCGGCGCGACGCGTCTCGCTGCTGGTGCCGATGACGTTCACCGAGTCGGCGTCGCGCCCGGTCACGACGCCGCGCCGGGTGTACAGCGACAGGAAGCGGCCGTTGAGGCTCAGGTAGGTGGCGGCGAGCGCCCTGCCGAGCGGGCGGCCGCGGAGCAGCGCGTACGAACCGAGCGCGCGCGTCGGCAGCGAGACGGACAGCGACGGCGCGGTCACGGACAGGTTCGCGAGCCGCGCCTGGGTCCCCACCGCCGGGCCGCGGAGCGGGCCCTTCCCGTCCGGGTCCTGCAGCGAGACGTCCGCGTCCAGGTCCTCGCGCCGGTCCACGAACGCGTTGAGCGAGATCCAGTCGGCGTAGTGCGACATCTGCATGCTCGAGGTGAGGAACCGGTTCAGCCGCTGCTGCAGCGACTGCCCGGACAGCGCGCTGCCGCTGTACTCGCGGCTCGACACGAAGTTCGCCAGCGCCGAGAGCCGCGTGCGCTGGCCGAGCGTCTGCTGGTGCGAGCCGTAGAAGCGGTAGTCGTCCCGGTTCGTCTGGTCGTTGTGCTCGAACTGGCCCTCGACGCGGCCGTCGAACGCGTAGAGCAGCCGGTAGTTGGCCTCGCCGCGCAGCAGCCATGCGGGCTGGGCCTGGTAGTAGTCGCCCGCCGCGGTGACGTCGAAGTAGTCGTTCGGCGCCCAGTAGTAGCCGGCGTTCCGCAGGAACTGCCCGGTCCGGTTGTTGAAGCCGAACTCGAACTGGGGGAACAGGAACCCGGAGTGCCGCCCGGGCTTGATCGGGAACACGTAGAACGGCAGCGCCAGGATCGGCACGTTGCGGAGGTAGAACACCACCGGCTTCGCGACCAGCTTGTCCTTGAGATAGATCTTCATCCAGCGCGCCGAGAAGTGATAGTGCGGCTGCTCCAGGTCGCAGGTGCTGTACGAGCCGCCCAGCACGTCCAGCTCGTTGTCCGCGGCCTTGCGGATGCGCTTGCCGTGGTAGAGACCCCGCTCGTAGGCGGTGGACGCCTGGTAGATGGTGCCGACGCGGCGCTCCATGTCGTAGGTCATGAGGTGCCCGGACACCTCGTCGTCCTTCTCGACGAGCTGCGGCTTGCCCTCGGCGACCAGCGTCTTGGCCTCGCTGTCGAACACCACCCGGCGCGAGCGCAGCTCCATGTCGCGGTACTCGAGATGCGCGTCGCCGTCGAGCACGATCTCGTTGCGCGGGATCACGAACTCGATCCGGCGCCCGTCGTAGGTGATGCGCTCGAGTCGCGCCGCGGTGGTGTCGCCCACGTCCACCGGCGGCCGGTACTCGCCGGTGGCCGAACCCTGCACGCGCGCCCGATCGATCTTGCGGTCGCGGAAATAGACGATGATCGTGTCGCCGCGGGCGAGGTTCTCCTCCGCGGTCTTCCCCGCGCGCGCGACCGCGGTGTAGTCGTTGCGCGCGCCGCCGGTGGCGACGAGGCTGTCCACGCGCGAGCCGCTCACGAACATGTCCACGCGAGAGCCCGACAGCCGGCTCGACTCGCCACGGTTCCCCTCGCGGCCGCCGGCGTAGTCGATGCGCGCGCCGCCACGCACCACGACGCGCTCGAGCCTCCGGTCCTTGGCGAACGTCTCGAGCGTGTCGCCGGCGAGCTCGGTCTCCTGGTCCCAGGCCCGCGGCTCGCCCAGCAGCAGCCCGCGGCCCGTGGAGTCGTCGAACACCGCGTAGTGCGCGGTGGCGCGCAGCGTGTCGCGCTCGACCTGCACCGAGTCCACGGCCTCGGCGATGCGCGTGGCGGCGTTCACGCGCAGCAGCCGCGCGCGGAGCTGCGTCTCGTTGCCGTCGTCGTCGCGCGCGCGCATGAGCGGCGAGCGCGTGGCGGTGGCGAGCCGGGTGCGCCGGTCGAAGTCCACGGCGCCCGCCTCGATCCGGATGCGGTTCTCCTCGTCGTCGCCGACCACGTTCCCGCGAGCGCGCACGATCATCGAGTCACGCTCGTAGACCGCCTCGTCGGCGACGAGCCGCTGCCTGCGCTCCCGCCCGGAGACGCCGCCCTGGAGCCGCGCGACGCCCGCGCCGCGGTCGTACCAGCCGTAGGGCGCGCGCAAAGTGGCCTCCCGGTCCACCACCTCGACGTTCCCGCGCAGCTCGATCCGGTCCTCGTTCTCGGAGAACGACGCGGCGTCGCAGGTGACCGTGGCGGAGGAGTCGCGGACGCGCACGTTGCCGTCGAGGTGGACCATGCCGGTGGCGCGCTCGTAGCGGCCGCGGTCGGAGGTGAGCCGCGTGCGCGAGCGGGTGATCCTCACCCGGTCCAGGTAGAGCACGTCGCCGGTCGGGCCGCGGCCGCCGCTCATGTGGTCCGCCTCGATGCGGTACGGCGGCTCGGGCGCCCGGGGGCCGCGCCGGGCCGCCGGCGCGCGCGTGGTGATGACGTGCGCCGAGTCGGACCGCGCCGGCGCCGGGGTGGGCGAGTCCGCGTGCGCGCCGGACGGCGCGGGCATGCCGGTGCGCGCCGTGGACGGATCCGCGGGCGCTCTCCCCGTGTCCGCTGCGGCCCGCCATGCGCTCGCGGCGAGCGTGTCGCCCGGCGCGCGGGCGGTCGAGGTCCCCTGCGCCGAGGCTCCGCCCGGGCTCCCGCACGCGAGCAGGGCGAGCGCCGCGCCGAGCGCCGCCATGGCCCCGATGGGACGCCTCACACCCGCTCTCCCGGCGCGCCGCCGAACGCGGCCATCGCCTCGCCCACGGCGATCAGCGAACCGCACAGGAGCACGCGCCCGCCCGGGTGCCGCGCGAGCGCCGCGCGCACCGCGCGCTCGACGGAATCCTCCGCGGTCGCCTCGATCCCCGCCGGGACGGCGAGCGCCAGCAGGTCGCCGGGCGCGAGCGAGCGCGCGTTGGCGGAGCGCGTCACGACGAACTCCGCGGCCGGAGCGAGCGCGCGGAGGCGCGCCAGCATGGCGGCCGCGTCCTTGTCGCGGCCGACGGCGAACACGATCGCCGCGGGCGGCTCGAAGCGCAGGTCGTCCGCCCAAGCCTCGGCGAGCCGGCGCACGCCCTCCAGGTTGTGCGCGCCGTCCCACCACAGCCGCGGCTCGGCGGCACAGGGCTCCAGCCGGCCGGGCCAGCGCGCGCGCGCGAAGCCCTCGCGCAGCGCGGCGAGCGGCAGCTCCAGCCGCTGCTCCGCGAGCCGCGCCAGCACCGCCAGCGCGGTGCGCGCGTTCTCGCGCTGGTGCCCGCCGCGAAGGCCCATCTGGAGCTGGAACCGGCCCCACGGCTCGCACTCGACCGCCAGGCGCGTGCCCCACTCGCCCTGCTGCACCGTCTCCACGTGCGCCACGTCGCGGGCGGCGCGGAGCGGTGCGCCCACTTCGGCCGCCCGCCGCGCGACCACCGCGGCCGCGCCATCGTGCTCGACCGCGGTCACCGCGGGGACGCCGGGCTTGAGGATGCCGGCCTTTTCGGCGGCGATCGCCTCGTGCGTGCCGCCCAGCAGCTCGGTGTGGTCGAGGCCGACGTTCGTGATCGCGCACACCGCCGGCACGAGCACGTTCGTGCAGTCGAACCGGCCGCCGAGCCCCACCTCGATCACCGCCCACTCCACGCGCTCGCGCGCGAAGTGCGCGAACGCGAGCGCGGTGGCGACCTCGAAGAACGTGCGCTCGCCGGAGCGCGGCAGCGCGGCGATGGCGTCGAGCCCGGCCTCGAGGTCCGTCTCCTCCGCCCAGCGGCCGCTCACGCGGATGCGCTCACGGAACTCCACCAGGTGCGGCGAGGTGTAGAGCCCGGTGCGGAGCCCGGCCGCGCGCAGCACGCGCTCGACCAGCGCGCACACGCTCCCCTTGCCGTTCGTCCCCGCCACGTGCACGGAGTCGAATCGCGTCTCGGGTTGCCCGAGCCCCTCCATCAGCTCGCGCGTGCCCGCGAGGTCGGGCTTCAGGTGCCGGCGTTCGAGGCCCCACAGGCGCTCGAGCCGCCGCTGCAGGTCCTGCGTCACGGAGGCGATGGTGGCCCGCCGGGGGTCATCCGCGACGCCTCGTGGGCGCCGCGGCCCCGGACGTCATGCCGAACGGGGAGCGTTCGGGTCATAGCGGTGCGGCGAGCGCCCGCCCTCGGGCGCGAACCCGCGGGTGGAGTGCCAGAAGAACGCCAGCGTCGCGGCCACCTCCTCGCGCATCCGCTTGCGGTGCACGATGCGGTCGATGAAGCCCTTCTCCAGCACGAACTCGGCGCGCTGGAAGCCGGGCGGCAGGTCCTCGCCGATCGTCTGCCGGATGACGCGCGCGCCGGCGAAGCCCACGAGCGCCTTCGGCTCGGCCAGGATGACGTCGCCCAGCGACGCGTACGAGGCGAGCACGCCCGCCGTGCTCGGGTCGGTGAGCACGGACACGAACGGCAGCCGCGCCTCGCGGAGCTGCGCCAGCAGCACGCTGGTCTTGGCCATCTGCATGAGCGACAGGATGCCCTCCTGCATGCGCGCGCCGCCGGTCGCGGAGACCACGACGCACGCACGCCGCTCGGCCATCGCCGTCTCGATCGTGCGCGCCACCTTCTCGCCCACCACCGAGCCCATGCTGCCGCCCATGAAGAAGAAGTTCATGAGCGCCACGCTCGCCGGGATGCCGCCGACCGTGGCCACGCCGCAGATGGCGGCGTCCTTCTCGCCCGTCTCCCGCTGGGCGGCGGCCAGGCGCTCGGGGTAGGGCAGCTTGGCGTCGCGGAACTCGAGCGGGTCGCCCGCCACCAGGTCCGCGTGCCGCTCGCCGAACGTGCCGGGGTCCACGAGGTAGCCCACGTAGGTGCGCGCCGGGACCCGGAAGTGGTGGCCGCAGTGCGGGCAGGTCCACAGGTGCTCCTCGAGGACCGTCTGGAACAGCGCCTCGCCGCAGCCGTCGCACTTGGTCCACAACCCCTCGGGCATCTCGCCGCGGTCGGGCTTCGTCGCCTGTTTGATGCCCGTGCGTTCGCGCTTGAGCCAGGACATGGGTTCGGGGCTGCTCCGGGTGGACGGCCGCGTGCCGGGCGGAGGCGCAAACAGCCGTCCGTGCGGGGTTTGGCGGGAAGCGACCGGAATCTAATACCCCGGGAACCGGCCCGCCACTTCGGGCATTCTGGGCGACGAGGCGGTCCCGCGCCGTCCGCCCGACCGTAGGAGGATCCTGCATGGCGACCTCCCCGCTGATCCCAGCCCGCCGGCGCACGAAGCCGCGGCCCCGTCCGGCGGAGTCCGTCCGGATCGTGCGCAGGCACGACGGGCTCGTGCGCGTCTCCCACTGGGCGCACGTGCCGCTGCTCCTGGGGCTCATCGTCACCGGGCTCGCCATCTACTGGGCGGCGCCGGTGTTCCGCCACGCGCCGACCCCGGCGAACCCGCGCGGCGACTGGCTCGCGGACGCCGGCCGCGCGCTCGCGTCGGCCTTCGGCGGGTCCGGCGACCCGCGCAACTGGCTCTACGAGCGCGCGAGCCTCGGCCCGCAGCTCCTCGCCAGCTCGCTCAGGCTCCACTGGCTCCTCGCCTACCTCTACATGCTGTGCGGCGCGGTCTACGTGGCGGGGCTCGTGCGCGGCGGCGGCTGGCGCGCGCTGCTGCCGCGCCGGAGCGACCCCGCCGAGGCGCTCGCCATGATCCGCTACTACCTCGGCGTGGTGCCGCACGCGCTCGCACGGAAGCCGTGGCCGCATCCCCCGGTGGCCGGGAGGTACAACGCGCTCCAGCGCGCCGCCTACCTGGCGATGCCGCTCGTCGGCCTGCTGGTGGTGCTCTCCGGCTGGGCGATGCACCACCCGGCGACGCTGCCGCGGCTGGAACGCCTGTTCGTGGATTACGACGGCGCGCGCGTCGTGCATTTCGCGTGCATGGCGATCCTGGGCGGGTTCGTGGTGCCGCACGTCCTCCTCGTCGCCGCCGACGGCTGGGACACGTTCCGTTCCATGGTCACCGGCTGGAGCAGCCGCGTGAAGGGAGCGCCGCATGCCTGAGCGCGGGCACAACGGGAGGCCGAGGCACCCGTCGCCCGGGGCGCGCCTCGCCGCGGCGTGGCGGAGCATCGCCGAGGCCGCGGCCGAGCGGCCCGATCCTCTCGAGGAGGTGCCGGCTCGCCGGCTGACCGCCGGCTCGCGCCGCGACTTCCTGCTCTTCGGCGCGGGCGCCCTCGCCAGCGTCACGCTCGGCTGGTGGCTGCTCCCCGACCGAACGAAGCGCCGCTGGCTCCCCGCGGCGCACGATCGGCTCGACACGCTCGCCGCGCGCGTGGGCCTCACGCGCGAGCGGCGCGAGCGGGCACTGGACCGCGTGCTCACGTTCGACGACGACGTCGCCGAGGCGCTGTATTCGCGCGACCGCAGCGTGCGCACCTACGCGCGAGCCGACCCGCGGCCGCTCCGCAACAACTACCACGGTCGCACGCCGGGGCCGGAGTACCTGCCCGGCTGGCGTCTCGAGCTCTCGGGGCTCGCCTCCGGCCGGACCGAGAAGCTCGCGATCGGCGACCTCGTCTCGCGCTTCGCACGCCACGACATGAACACCCGGCTCGTGTGCGTGGAGGGCTGGAGCCACGTCGTGGCCTGGGGCGGGCTCCGCTTCGCCGACCTGCTCGCGGCGCACCCGCCCGCGCCGGGTACGCGCTGGGCCGCGCTGCGTTCCGAGGTGAGCCTCGACGGGCGCGGCGCGCCCGAGCCCTACTACGTGAGCCTCGACCTCGAGACCGCGCGCCACCCGCAGGCGCTGCTCGCCACGCACCACGCCGGCGCCCCGCTCACCGTGGCGCACGGCGCCCCGCTCCGGCTCGTGGCGCCGATGAAGCTGGGCCTGAAGAACATCAAGGCGCTCACGCACATCACCTACACCGAGGCCGAGCCCCCGGATTACTGGGCGGAGCGGGGGTACTCGAGGTACGACGGGCTCTAGCCCGGCCCGTCCGGCGGGAACGCGTTCACGGGGTCCACAGCACACGCCGCACGGCGCGCGCGCCGTCCGCGCGCACCTCGAGCAAGTAGAGCCCGGGGGGCGTGCGAATTCCCGCGTGGTCCCGGCCGTCCCACCGGATGAAGACGACTCCGGCCGCGGCGGGGCCATCCCACGGTCGCGCGACCTCACGGCCCAGGACGTCCAGAACCCGGGCGAGGACGCGGGCCGGCCCCGGTAGCGCGACCTCCAGCCGGACGTCGTCGCGCGCCGGACTCGGGAACGCACGAGAGACCGCGAACCTCTCGGGCAGCCGCTCCTCCTCCGCACCCGCCGCCGACACCGCGACCGGCCCCGAGAACGGCGAGGTCTCGGGGTAGCCGGTCCCCAGGTAGTCCGAGGTGTTGGTCGCCGTGACCATGCTCCCGGCCGGTATCGAGAACGGGAACGTCACGATCCAGCTTCCGCTCGCGCTCGCCGCCTCACCCAGGAAGACGCGACCCTGGCCGGTGACATCCGTGAAGACCTGGACGGTGCAGGCCACACTCGCCCCGAATCCCGTGACGCCGCTGGCATAGGTCGTCGTGGCGGCGAGGATCGCGGGCGGCGTGATGTCCTCGTTGCCTCCGCCGACGAGCGCGATGCCGGCGGTGGCGTGCCCCCAAATGCGGTTGGAGAGGATCCGGTTCCCGATCGCGCCGCGCGGTGAGCCGCTCTCCCCGACGAGCACGCCGTACGCGCCGTTGTGGGCGATCCGGTTGTAGCGATCGGTGCTCGAGGCCAGGTGATCGCCGACGTAGTTGTTCCAGAAGTTGCTCCCGAGCCAGATCCCGCCCGAGCCGTTCCCGAGCGGGTTCCCCGCGGAGTCCAGGCCGATGTCGTTCCCCTCGATGTGATGGAACTGGTAGAGGGAGAAGCCGTAGCTGTTGCAAGTGATGCCGAAGTAGGTGTTGCCGCTGATCAGGTTCCCCTGGCCCAGGGTTCGGCTCCCTCCGACGGTCGAGGTGAGCCCCAGCAGCGCGACGCCCGATCGGTTCGGGAACGCGGCGAGCCCGGCGGCGTTCGTCCCCACCCGGTTCCCGATGATCTCCAGCGAAGTCCCGCCCAGCACGTGGATGCCGTAACGGGTGTTCCCCGAGCTCGTGTTCCCGGGTCCGTAGGTGTTGCTGCTGGCGCTGTAATTGAGGATCCCGTCGTAGTTGGGAAGCGGGTAGGCCTGGTCCACCTCGAGGCCGACCAGGTTCCCGAACACGTGGTTGAAGGATGCGTTGTCGTTGCGCACGCAGATCCCGAATTGGCTCGAGTCCGCGTGGCCGGCCACGTGGTTCCCGGGGCCGATGTCGTTGTAGCTCGCGCCTACGTCGACCACGATGCCGCCTTCGTCCACGTTGTCGGCGTTCGGGAGGCCGCTCTTGCCGGTGCGGTCCACGCCTACCTGGCACTCGCGCACCGTGTTCGAGTCGCTCTGGATGATCAAGACGCCGTTGCCGAGATTTCCGCCGACGAGGCATCGGGTGACCATGGTCGACGACGAGTTGTCCTCGAGCAGGACGCCGTTCGCGCCGTTCCCGAGCGGAGCGGCGCCCGCGAGGTCGAGGCCGATGGTTTCGTCCCGCACGAGGTTCAGGTCGCTTCCCGGGTTCGAGATCACGACCCCGTCCCCCCGGTTCCCGCTGATCAGGTCCGCGGGCCCGATCTGGTTCTCGTGTGCGCCGGCCCGGATGGCCACCCCGGCGCTGTCGTTGGAGGCCGCGGCGGCGGCGGTCGAGTCCACGCCGATCCAGTTCGCGTTGATCGTGTCGGCGAACACCATGCCCCCTTCGAGTGTGAAGCCGTTCGCGCCGTTTCCGGAGACGAGGTTTGCGCGGCAGACGTTGCGCGAGACGTCCCCCATGGGCGCGGGGGACGCGAGGCGGACTCCGTCCCGGCCGTTCCCCTCGTCGAGCGTGCCCGTCGAGTCCATCCCCACGATGTTCCCGATCACGCGGTTGAGCCGGACGTTGGGCTCGGTCGTGCCGGGATCGTTGAAGGTTTCGAGCAGGATCCCGTGGCCGCCGTTGGCCGACACGAGGTTCCCCGTCCCGGGGTTGCTGCCTCCGATCGTGTTCCGCCATGCCCCGCTCCGGAGCCAGACCCCGTGCCCCGTGTTGGCCGCGATGCGGTTGTTCGCGACGCGGTTTTGCACGCAGCCAGTCCCCTGAAGCAGGACCCCGGTCGCGTTCCCCACGATCCAGTTCCCGGAGCGGCTGCCGGGAGCGCCGACGGAGTTGTTGGTGGCGCCCGAGCGGATCCAGATCCCGATGTCGAACCCGTTCAGGTGGAGCCCGCGGACCTCGCAGTTGCTCCCCGAGAGCTCGAGGCCATTGAAGGTGGGAAGCCCTTGGATCTCGATGTCGGGGCCGAACGGGTCCACGTCGGCCGCCGACTCCCCGAGGATCCGCGTGCCGTCGTCCGAGAGCCCGGGGAGCGGCGCGGCGAGCACGATGACACCCGTGATGGCGAACTCGATGTCGTCGGGGCCTGGGTTCGAGTTGGCGTCGCTGATCGCCTGGGCGAGCGTCCCGGGCCCGATCGTAAGGTTGCTGGTTACCGTGTACGTGGCCGCCGAGGAGAGGGGCGGCGGGGCGGCGGCGAGCGCCGCGAGGAGTGCGCAAAGTGCGGCGGCGCGCGCTTCAGGCGCGATTCGGCGGGTCGGATCGCGATGCATGGGCGGCCCTCCCATCGGCTCGCCGGGGCACCTCGCGACAGCCCGTCGCGCCGGGCGCCCCGGACCTTGACGGCTCGGGCCGGAGCGCGGTTCTCGAGTCGCGCGGCCGGCCCGGTCGTTCGGGAATCTTGGCAGCCGGCGCGCCCCGAGTCCACGGCGCATTGCTGGGGCTTGCGTGGTGCGACACGCGCCTCGCCCGGGCGTCAGCGCCGCGCGTCAGCGAAGCTTCATCCCCATGAGCAGCGCGTCCTCCTCCGGCGAGCGGTAGTAGCCGCGGCGGAGACCGGTCATGCGGAAGCCGCGCGTGCGGTAGAGCGCCTGCGCGGCGGCGTTCGAGACCCGCACCTCGAGCCCCAGCTCGGTGACGCCGCGCGCGCGGCAGGTCTCGACCAGGTCGTCGAGGAGCCGGCCGGCCACGCCGCAGCGCTGCTGCTCGGGCGCGGTGGCCAGGTTCTGGATCTCGGCGTGGGGCGGCGTGACGGTGGCGATGAGATACCCTGCCAGCGCGCCGCCGCGCTCGGCCACGCGTCGCACCGCGCCGGGGTCCGCCAGCGCGTCGAGGAACGCCTCGCGCGCCCACGGGTCGCTGAACAACCGGTGCTCGAGCTCGTCCACGCGGTCCAGGTCGGATGGCTGCAGGTCGCGGAGCGTGGTGGGCGTGAGCCCGGTGACGCGGTGGCGCACGCGCTCCTCGGCCTGCGCCGGACGCACGTAGACCGGCTCCTGCTCGTGTCCGGGCGCGGGAAGCCCCGCCCCCGGGCCGGCGTCCATCACCGCCGCCGCCGCCACGTCGAGCGCCGAGAGCGCGTCGTGGCGGAAGCCGCACGCGGTGCTTCCGGGCCAGCGCTCCTCCAGCCGCGCGCGCTCGCGTCCGGCTCCCGGCCCCACGAAGCGCACCTCGTGGTCGGGGACGAGCGCGTGAGCCTCGTCCACCATCTCGAGCAGGTGCTCCGGCGTGCCCACGCGCGGCGCGGCGAGCGCGTGCACGCGGCCGCGCGGGTCGGCGCGGAAGCAGCCGGCGTAGAGGTCGCGCCGGCCGGCGCCCACGAGCGGCACCACGAGCGCGCGGCGCGCCGCGGCGGCGTGCGCGAGCGCGGCCAGGCTCGACACGCCGAGGAGCCGCGCACCCGAGACCTGCGCCAGCGCGCTCGCGGTGGCGAGGCCCACGCGCACGCCGGTGAACGAGCCGGGGCCCAGGTCGCACGCGATCCAGCGCAGCCCTGCCGCGCGCACGCCCGACTCCGCCAGCGCCTTCGCGACGAGCGGCGTCAGCCGTCGCGTGTGGCCGTGGTCCACGGCCTCCGCCACCACGTGCGGCGCTCCCGCGCCGGGAGCCCCGAGCACGGCCACGCTCACGTGGCCGGTGGAGGTCTCCAGCGCGAGGCCGGGCGCGCCGGCCCCGCTCACCCGCGCTCCGGGAGCGCGCACCAGGCGCGGTGGAGCTCCGCTCCGCGCGGGCCGGGGCCCGAGGCGGTCATGAGCCGCACGTCCCCGTCACCCGGCGTGATCGTGATGTGGAGCGCGTCGTCCAGCCACGCGCCGGGCAGGCGCTCGCCCCACTCCACCACGACGACTCCGCGGTCGCGGTACGCTTCGATCCCCAGCCCCTCGACGTCGCGCGAGCCCTCGAGCCGGTAGAGGTCCAGGTGGAACACCGGCAGCTCGCCCGGGAACTCGTTCACGAGCGTGTACGAAGGGCTCCGCACGCGCGCCGCCGGCGAGAGCGCGTGCACGAGGCCGGCCACGAAGCGCGTCTTCCCCACGCCGAGCGGCCCCGAGATCGCCAGCACGTCGCCCGGCCGGAGGCTCGCGGCGAGCGCCCCGCCGAGCGCCTCGGTCGCCTCCGCCGAGGTGGTCCGCTTGCAGGCCGAGCTCATGCGCGCGGGGACTTCGGCCGCAGCGTCGCGATCGGCAGCACCATCTCCTCCACCGACACGCCACCGTGCTGGAACGAGCCGCGGAACTGGCGCTCGTACTCGTGGAACCGGGTGGGGTAGACGAAGTAGAAATCCTCGCGTGCGAGGATGTAGTTCTTGTTCACGCCGTCGTCCGGCAGCAGGTAATCCATGGGCTTGCGGACGATGATCGCCTGCTTGGGATCGGTGTTGAGGTTGACGCCGTACTTGTAGCGCAGGTTCGTGGACGTGTCGCGATTGCCGTGCACGAGCGCGGAGCGCCGGCCGAGGACGGCGCCGTGGTCGGTGGTGATCACGGTCACGCAGTCCTGCGTGGCGAGCGCCTGGAGGATCTCGTACAGCGGCGAGTGCGTGAACCACGCCTTCATCACCGAACGGAACGCAGCCTCGTCGGGAGCCAGCTCCTGGAGGATCTCGTTCTCGCTCCGACCGTGCGCCAGGATGTCGACGAAGTTGAACACCATCGCCACCAGCGGGACCCCCGCGAACGAGTTGATCTGGCGGCGCGTGGCGTGCGCCTCGTCCACGTCGTAGATCTTGAGGTACTTGAGCCCCTTCGCCGGCATGACGCCGAGCCGCTGGAGCTGGAGCTCCAGGAACTGCCGCTCGAAGCGATTGCGCGTGCGCTCGTCGTCGGTGGTCTCCTGCCACAGCTCCGGGTGCTTCTTCCACATCTGGGCGGGCAGGAGCCCGGAGAAGATCGCGTTCCGCGAGTAGGGCGTGGCGGTGGGCAGGATCGAGAGCTGGTAGTCGCGCTGGATGTTGAACCAGTCCTCGAGCAGCGGCTCGAGCGTGAACCACTGGTCGAGCCGCATGCAGTCGATGACGATGAACACCACGCGGCGGCCGTCCTTGAGGTGCGGCGCCACGGCGCGGGACACGACGTCGCTGCTGAGTACCGGCCGGTCGCCCCCCTCGCCGCGCGCCGCGGCCTGCACCCAGCCGGGGTATCGCGCCTCGATGAGGCGCGCGAAGTCGCCGTTCAGGCTCTTCTGGAAGTCGGCGTGCGCCTGCTGGAGCCCGGCCTCGGGGGCGCCGTCCAGCGCCACGTCCCAGCGCGCCACCTCCACCGCCAGGTCCACCCACTCGCGCCAGTCGAGCCGGCGGAGGTCGAGGCCCTGCCAGCGGCGCATCTCCCCCACGTAGTCGCGGGCGCGCTGCGAATCCTGGAGCTTCTGCGCGTCGAACACGCGCTTGCAGGCGAGGAACACCTGCGACGGGTTCACCGGCTTGATGAGGTAGTCGGTGATGCGTCTGCCGATGGCCTCCTCCATGAGCGTCTCTTCCTCGCTCTTGGTGACCAGGATCACCGGCAGCGTGACGTCCTTCTGCTTCAAGGCGTCCAGCGTCTCGAGCCCGCCCATGCCGGGCATCATCTCGTCGATCAGGAGCACGTCGTAGCGCTGCTTCTCGAGCGCGGCGAGCGCGTCGCCGCCGCTCGGCACGGGCGTGACCGCGTAGCCCTTCTGCTCGAGGAAGCGGATGTGGGGCTTGAGGAGGTCGATCTCGTCGTCGGCCCACAGGACGCGGCGGGTGAGTTCTCTGGCCATGGCTCCCGGGAGGGCGCGCGGGCGTCCGAGCGGCGCTCGGGCCGGCGCGAAGGGTGGGTGGGGACTCGCTCGGGCATGGTAGCGCGCGGGCCGCGATCCGCCCAGGCGAACGGCGCCGGGCCGCGCGGTCACCGCGCCCGGGCCCGCGGCGTTGACGCTCCCGTGACCTCCGCCTAGCCTCCGTAGCCTGGATCCACCTGCTCCCGCGAGGCCACGCATGACCCAGCTTCCTCGCCACGCCGCCCGTCTCCTGCTGCTCTGCGCCGCCGCGCTCGCGGCCGGTGCCGCCCCGGGCGGCGCGCCGTCCGCGCCACGCCTCGGCGCGATCCCCGCGCCGGTGCTCGCCGCGGGCCGCGCGATCGACGCGACCCGGCTCGAGGCGCACGTCCGCGTGCTCGCCGACGACCGCATGGAGGGCCGCGGCACCGCGACCCGCGGCTACGACCTGGCCGCCCAGTACGTGGCCGAGCAGCTGCAGGCGCTGGGCCTGGCGCCGGGCGGGCGCGGCGGCTACCACCAACCGGTGCCGCTCCGGCGCGCGCAGCTGGACCGGGCCGCGTGCGCATTCGAGCTCCGGCGAGGGAGCGAGGCGGTCCCGCTCGAGGTCGGGCGCGACGTGCTCCTCTCGCCCGACTTCCTGCGCACCAAGTGGACCGTGGAATCGCCGCTCGTGTTCGTGGGCTACGGCGTCGCGGCGCCCGAGATGGGGTACGACGATTTCGCGGGGCTCGACGTGCGCGGCAAGGTGCTGGTGATGTTCCGCGGGGCCCCGCCCCGCTTCCCCGCCAATCCCCGCGCCTACTACTCGAACGGGCAGGTGAAGGAGCAGATGGCGGCCGCGCGCGGCGCGATCGGGCTCGTGACGATCACCAAGCCTGACGACGAGGCGCGCGCCCCATGGGCACGGAGCATGCGCCAGAACCGGCTCCCGGGCTTCCGCTGGACCGACGAGGCGGGCGCGCCCGCCAACACCCAGGCGGGCATCGAGCTCGTGGCGCAGCTCTCCCCCGACGCGGAGCGGCGCGTGTTCGAGGGCTCGGGGCGCACGTACGAACAGGCCGTGGCCGACGCCGACTCGAGCCGCGTGCGGAGCGCGCCGCTCGCCTGGAGCCTCAAGGCGGTCCGCGTCACCCGTCACGCGAACGCCTCGAGCCCCAACGTCGTGGGCGTGCTGCGCGGCTCGGACCCGCGGCTCCGCGACGAGTGCGTGGTGGTCTCGGCGCATCTCGA
The DNA here is from genome assembly GCA_964609125.1 of uncultured bacterium. Taxonomy (GTDB): domain Bacteria; phylum Eisenbacteria; class RBG-16-71-46; order RBG-16-71-46; family RBG-16-71-46; genus JAIOPA01. Next base: position 2,817 of record CAZSQX010000041.1, on the reverse strand, counting down.
TCACCTCGGCGTCGGGGAACCGGTGGCCGGCGACTCCATCCACAACGGCGCCTACGACAACGCCACCGGCACCTCGATGATGCTCGAGGCTGCGCGGGCGTTCACGACGCTCAGGACGCCGCCGAGGCGCTCGGTCGTGTTCGTGGCGCTCACCGGCGAGGAGAAGGGCCTGCAGGGCTCCGACTACTTCGCGCGCCACCCCGCGCCGGACAGCATGGACGTCGTCGCCAACGTGAACCTCGACATGGTGCTCATGCTGCGCCCCGTGAGCCGGGTCGTGGCGGTGGGCGCCCAGCACAGCACGCTCGGCGCGGTCATGGAGCGCGCGGCGGCCGCGGCCGGGCTCGAGCTCGTGCCCGATCCGATCCCCGAGGAGGTCGTGTTCATCCGCAGCGACCAGTTCTCGTTCGTGAAGCAGGGGATCCCGGCGGTGTTCCCGGTGTCGGCGAACGACGGATCGGCCGCCGGCTCCGACGAGGTGGGCCGCTGGCGCACGGACCACTACCACTCGCCCAACGACGACCTCTCTCAGGACTTCGACTGGCCGAGCGGGGCTCGCTTCGCGTCCATGGCGTTCTGGGCGGCGTGGCTGGCCGCGGACACGCCGGCACCGCCGCGCTGGAACCCGGGCGACTTCTTCGGCACCCGGTTCGGTGCCCGGCCATGATCCGGCGGCCGGCGCTCCCTGGACCGCGGGGCCCTGTGGTCGGCTGAGGCGCGCGGCCCCGCCGCCGTCCTGAAACCCGCGGCCCGGCCGCGCCGTACTCCAGTCGGCACATGCCTGTCCAGGGCCCGCCCGGAGGAGACCCGCATGCGACTCACCCTGTCCGCGAGCCTCGCGCTCGCGTGCCTTTCCGCGGCGGCGCCGGCGTTCGCCGCTCCCAAGGTGTGGAGCCAGGACTGGTCGGTGGGTGAGCGCCCGACCGTCCGCGTGCGTGTGGACGACGCGCACGTCCGCGTCCACCGCGGACCCGCCGGGCGGGTCGCCACACGTGTCGAGTACGAGCTCCGGAGCCGCGGCATGGTGTTCGGCGCGACCTCGCCCGCCGTGGTGTTCGAGCGGAGCGGCAGCGTCATCAGGATCCAGGCCCGCGACGCGCGCGGCGTGCGCGTGGTGGGCATGATGGACGAGCGCTTCACGGTGGACGTCACCGTGCCGGGCGAGGTGGAGTTGGAGGTCGAGAGCACCGACGGCGCGATCGACTGCGATTCGCTGGTCGGTCGGTTCCAGTTCCGGTCCACGGACGGCGCGGTGCGCGCGCACGGCCTGCGCGGCGCCGTCACCGTGGCGACGCGCGACGGACGCGTCATCCTCGACGACCTCGACGGCTCGCTGCACGTGCGCTGCGGCGACGGACGGCTGACCGCCGGGGGCCGCTTCGACGCGCTCGACGTGGGCAGCACCGACGGCCGGCTGGACGTGGAGGCGCGCAGGGGCTCGAAGGTGAAGGAGGCGTGGTCGCTCGAGAGCCGCGACGGCGCCGTGTCGTTGCGCATCCCGGTGGATCTGTCGGCGCTCCTCGACGCGCGCACGCGCGACGGCGCGCTGCGGGTGAACCTCCCCATCCCCGCCGGCGGCCGCGAGCGCAACGCGATCGTGGGCCACCTGAACGACGGCGGCCCCGCTCTCCGCCTCCGCACCCAGGACGGCAGCATCACGCTGGGGTTGTCGGAATAGGGGTTCGTCAGGTCGGGAAGCGGATCACCACCGTGGTGCCCTCGCCCGGCGCCGAGTGCCGGATGACGAGCCGCCCCGCGTGGTACTCCTCGACCACGCGCCGCGCGAGCGGCAGCCCCAGCCCCCAGCCGCGCCGCTTCGTGCTGTAGCCCGGCTCGAACGCGCGGCGCTGCTCCTCGCGCGACATGCCGCGGCCGTTGTCCGTGACCGAGATCTCCACCTCCTCGGTCCGCCCGCGGCGCTCCGCCACGACTTCGATCAGCCCCTGCGGCTTGTCGAGCGCCGTGAGCGCGTTGGAGAGCAGGTTTTCGAGCGCCCACTCGAGCAGCTCGCGGTTGAGGTTGATGGGCGGGACCTCCTCGTAACGCTCGCGGATCTCGACCGCGCCATGCGACTGCGGCACGCGCCGGCGCACGTACGCGACCGCCTCGCGCACGACCGGCACCGGGTCCTGCAGCACGAGCTGCGGCGCCGAACCGATGTGGCTGAAGCGCTGGGCGATCTTGTTGAGCCGCTCGATGTCGCCCTCCATGTCGGAGAGCGTCTCGGTGAGCTCCGCCCGGCCCAGTCGCACGTCGTCGCCCGCCGGCGTCGCGTCCTCGGCGTGCGCGCGCAGCAGCTCGACCCAGCCCATGAGGCTCGACAGCGGCGTGCCGAGCTGGTGGGCGGTCTCCTTCGCCATCCCCACCCAGATCACGCGCTTCTCCGCCTGCCGGATGCCGGCCAGCCCCGAGAGTCCGAGCAGCATGAGCAGCCCCGTGCCCGCGAGCGCCACCCACGGCATCCAGCGGAGCTGCTCCAGCACCGGCGGGTTCCCGTAGTGGAGGTAGCCCATGACCACCGATGCCGGTGACTGCCGCAGCGGGATCGCCGGGTGCGCGCGATCGAGCCCCGGGAGCTGCCCGCGCACGCGCGCGACGCGCGCGGCGATCACCGGCGCGATCGGCATGCCCGCGGCGAGGCTGTCGAGCGACTCCGGCGGGACCAGGTCGCCATCCACTCCGACCCGGCTCCAGGCGCGCGGCGTGCCCGTGGTGTCGGTGATGATGATCGGGAAGCTGAACCCGCTCTGCATCTCGCTCAGCAGCCGGCGGAGCTGCGGATTGCTCGTGGAGGGCAGCGTGGCCTGGGCGGCCACG
>CAZSQX010000040.1:0-22935 GCA_964609125.1 uncultured bacterium | reverse complement strand
CCGGCCGCACGCGCGTGTCGTTCACCACCAGCGCGTCGCCGGCGAGGAGCCAGCGGCCCAGCTCGGCGAAGCGCGCGTCGGAGAGCGCGCCGCTCTTCCGGTCCAGCACGAGCAGGCGCGAATCCTCGCGGCGCGCGGCCGGACGCTGCGCGATCAGCTCCGCCGGCAGCTCGTAGTCGAGGAGCCCGAGGAGCCCCGCGGCCCCCGCCCCGGCCTCGCCGGCGGGTCCGGCCGGCCTGCCGGACGCGCTCACGCTCAGAGCGGCAGCTCGGGCTGCTCGGGCTCGGGCCGCGCGGCGTCCTCGACCTGCGACCCGCCCTCGCCCCCTTCGCCGCGCAGCCGCGCCGGCAGCGCGAGCCCGGCGTGCTCGTAGGCGAGCCGCGTGGCCTCGCGCCCGCGCGGCGTGCGCCGGATGAAGCCCTCCTGCACGAGGAACGGCTCGTAGACGTCCTCGAGCGTGCCGGCGTCCTCGCCCAGCACCACCGCCAGGGACTGGAGCCCGACCGGGCCGCCGTCGTAGCGCTGGATGAGCGCGTCCAGCATGCGGCGGTCCATCTCGTCGAGCCCGCGCTCGTCCACCTCGAGCAGCCGCAGCGCCTCGCGCGTGACGGGCAGCGTCACCGCGCCGTCGGCCTTGATGAGCGCGAAGTCGCGGACCCGCCGCAGCAGCCGGTTCGCGACGCGGGGCGTGCCGCGCGAGCGGCGCGCGATCTCGAACGCCGCGTCCTCGTCCAGCGGCGTGCCGAGGATGCCGGCCGAGCGCCGCACGATGCGCGCCAGGTCCTCGGCGGCGTAGAAGTCGAGCCGCAGCGTGACGCCGAACCGCGCCCGCATCGGACCCGAGAGGAGCCCGGCGCGGGTGGTCGCGCCGATCAGCGTGAACGGGTCGAGCTTGACCTGGAGGCTGCGCGCGCTGTGGCCGCGGTCGAGCATGATGTCGAGCGTGAAGTCCTCGAGCGCCGAGTAGAGGTACTCCTCGATCACCGGCGAGAGCCGGTGGATCTCGTCCACGAACAGGATGCCGCGCGGGCCGACGTTGGTGAGCAGGCCGACCAGGTCTCCCGGGCGCTCGATGACCGGACCGCTCGTGTGCGTGAGCTCCACGCCGAGCTCGTGGGCGACGATGGTCGCGAGCGTGGTCTTGCCGAGCCCCGGCGGGCCGTGGAGGAGCACGTGATCCATGGCCTCGCCGCGCTGCCGCGCCGCCGCGAGGAAGATGCCGAGCTGCTCGCGCACCTGCGGCTGCCCGACGAACTCGGCGAGCGACGGCGGACGCAGCCGCTTCTCCTCCCGCATGTCCTCCGCGAACGGCGCCGGGTCGGCGAGCCGGGACGGATGCTCGCTCCGGGCGGAGCCGCCGACGGCGGGCGCCGCGGCCGCCGGCCCGGGCGCACCCGGGGCGCGCGGCTTGCGGCGGAGGAAGCCCGACATGCCCTCGCCGGCGTCGCGCCCGCCGGCGCCGGGACGGCCGCGTGGCGGCGTCATCGCGTCACCAGCGCCGGCCGCGCCAGCACCGCGAGCGCGCGCTTCAGCAGGTCCTCGGCCGCGGCGTCCCCCGCCTCCTCGGCCACCCGCCGGACGGCGCCCTGCGCCTGGGACGCCGTGTAGCCGAGCGTCACCAGCGCCGCGACCGCGTCCTCGAAGCGCTCCGACCTCTCGAACATCCGCGCGCCGCGACCGCGCGGCGCGCCACCTCGGGCCGCCTGCTCCTCCGGACCCGCGGGACCCGGCCCCGCCATGGGCAGGAAGGCCAGCTTGTCGCGGAGCTCCACGACCAGCCGCTCGGCCGTCTTGCGGCCGACGCCGGGGATGGCGGTGATCGCGGCCAGGTTCTCGTCGCGGACCGCGCGTGCGAAGCGGGCGGGCTCGAGCCCGGACAGCACGGCGATGGCGATGCGCGGGCCCACGCCGTTCACGGCGATGAGCAGGTCGAACAGCCGGAGCTCGTCGCGCTCGGCGAAGCCGAACAGGAGCTGCGCGTCCTCGCGCACGACATGGCGGGTGTGGAGACGCACCTCGTCCCCCACGGCCGGGAGCGAGGCGAGCGTCGCGGCGCTCACCTGGAGCAGGTAGCCCAAGCCGCCGGCCTCGACCACGGCGAACCCCTCGCCGCGCTCGAGCAGCGTGCCGCGGACACTCGCGATCATGGCGCCTCCCCGGGATGTCGTGCGTGGTCGCGGGCCTCGGCCGCCGGCCGGGGCCCGCGGCGACCCGAAGCTACCGCAAGTGCCTCCCTGGCGCCCGGGCCGGACCCGCCGGCCGGCGCCCGAACCCCGCCGGCCGGCGCGGGCCTCACCGGCCGCCTCGCGCGGTCGCGAACAGCGCGGCGAGGCGCTCGGCGGCGGGCGTGCGCCGCCGCGGCGCGTCGAACCGCGTCCGCCGCAGGTGGCAGAGCGCCCCGGCCAGCGCGTCGGCGGCGTCCGCCTGGGGCACCGTCGTCAGTCCGAGCTGTGCCTTCACCATCGCGGAGACCTGCTGCTTGGCCGCCCCGCCGCGCCCCGTGACCGCGAGCTTGATCGCGCGCGGGGCATACTCCGCCACGGACAGCCCGCGCCCCACCGCCGCCACGAGCAGCGCGCCGCGCACGTGGCCCAGCACCAGCGTCGAGCGCGCGAACGAGTGGTGGAACGCCGATTCGATGACGACGCAGTCGGGCGAGAACCGCTCCATCACCTCCTCCACCTGGCGGACGATGGCGTGCAGCCGCTCGGCGAGCGGGAGTCGCGTCGAGGGCGACACGTGGCCGGCGCCGAGGCAGCGGAAGTCGCGGCCGGCCCTTTCCACCACGCCCCAGCCCGTCCGGCGGCTGCCCGGGTCCAGTCCCAGCACGCGCATGTCGCTCTCTCCCTGAGCCCTCGCCGGTGCCGCGCGCCGCCCGCCGCCGGCACGCCCCGGACGCGGGGCCGGCCGGTGCGCGCGCCGCGCCCTATCCGTGGTGCGACGCCGCCGCCTCGCGCTCGGCCCTGGCCGCGGCGATGATCTTGTCCGCGAGCTCGCGCGGGACCTCCTCGTAGTGCGAGAGCTTCGCCTGGTGGAGCCCGCGGCCCTGGGTGATCGCGCGCAGGTGCGTGGCGTACTTGTAGGTCTCCGCCATGGGGACCTTGGCCTTGACGACCTGGTAGTGGCCGTCGGCCTCGGTGCCGAGGATCTTCCCGCGCTTGCTCGAGAGGTCGCCCATCACGTCGCCGAGGAACTCCTCGGGCACGCGCACCTCGAGGTCCGAGTACGGCTCGAGCAGCACCGGCTGGGCCTTGAGGATGGTCTCGTGGAAGCAGGTCTCGGCGGCGATCTTGAACGCCATCTCCGAGCTGTCCACGTCGTGGTACTTGCCGAAGAACACCGTGGTCTTCACGTCCACGACCGGATAGCCGGCGAGCGGACCGCGCTCCATGCCGGACACGACGCCCTTCTCGACCGCGGGGATGTACTGGTTCGGGATCACGCCGCCCTTGACCTCGTCCACGAACTCGAACTGGCCGCCGCGCGGGAGCGGCGCGACGCGCAGGTGCACCTCGCCGAACTCGCCCCGCCCTCCGGTCTGCTTCTTGTGGCGGTACTCGCCCTCGGCCTTCCCTCGGATGGTCTCGCGGTAGGGCACGTGCGGCTTGCTCAGCAGGACCTCGACCCCGAAGCGCTTCCGCATGCGCTCCACGAGGATCTCCAGGTGCAGGTCGCCCATGCCCTGGACCACCGACTCCTTGGTGCTCTCCTCGAAGTGGCGCGACAGCGTCGGGTCCTCCTCGTGGAGCCGCGCGAGCCCCACCGCCATCTTCTCCTCGTCGCCCTTGTTCCTGGCCCGGATGCACTCCGCGGCCACCGGGAGCGGGAAGTCGGGCGGGGCGAGCTTCACCGGTCGCGCCTTGTCGGCGAGCGTGTCGCCGGTGTGCGTCTCGCGGAGCTTCACCGCCGCGACGATGTCGCCGGCGGCGGCGCCGCGGCATTCCGAGCGCTCCTTGCCGCACAGGTGGTAGAGCGTGCCCAGCTTCTCGCTGCGGTTGCGGGTCGTGTTCACGAGCTCCTTGCCGGGTGCGACATGCCCGGACCAGAGCCGGATGAGCGACAGCTCGCCCAGGTGCGCCTCGGCCAGCGTCTTGAAGACGGTGGCGGCCACCGGGTCCGAGGTCTCCGGCCTGACCGTCACGGCGGGCGCGCCGTTCGCGCCGGAGGCCTGCTGCGGGTGCACGTCCACCGGGCTCGGCAGGACGTCCACGACCTCCTCGAGCACCTCCTTGACGCCCAGGTTGTGGAGCGCGGAGCAGCAGAAGACGGGCGCAAGGTCGCACTGGACGACGCGCTCGCACAGGCCCCTGCGGATCTCCTCCACGGTCAGGTCGCCGGTCGTGAGGAACTTCTCCATGAGCTGCTCGTCGCCGGTCGCGGCCTCTTCGAGCAGCGCGCTGCGGGCCTTCGCCACCTGCTCGGCCATCTCGGCCGGGATCGGGATGGGGGCGCTCTTCTCGTCCGCGCCCTTGCCGGTGAACGTGTAGGCCTTGTTCTCGATCAGGTCCACGACGCCGTGGAACTTCTCGGCCTCGCCGATCGGGAGTTGGGCCGGCACGGCGTTCAGGCCGAGCCGGTCGTGGCAGCTCCGGACCGCGGCGGCGAAGTCGGCGTGCTCCTTGTCCATCATGTTCACGACCACGAGCAGCGGCGTCTTCTCCTGCTTGAGCACCTCCCAGACCACCTCGGTGCCCACCTCGACGCCGGCCGCGGCCCGGAGGACGAGGATGGCCGAGTCGGCCACTCGCAGCGCGCTGTAGACGTCGCCCACGAAGTCGGCGTAGCCGGGGGTGTCGAGCAGGTTGATCTTGTGGCCCTGGAACTCGAACTGGGCGAGGCCCAGGTCGATCGTGATCTGGCGGGCGATCTCCTCGGGGCTGTGGTCCAGCATCGTGCTGCCCTCGGAGACCTTCCCGATGCGGGTCGTCGCCTTCGCCTGGAAGAGCATCGCCTCGGCGATGCTCGTCTTACCCACCCCATGGTGGGCCACAAGGGCGACGTTGCGGATCTGACCGGTTGCGAACTCCTTCACGCTGCACCTCCCGGGTGGGGGCACGGGTGCCCGCATCGGGCCGCGGGATGGGCGCGCGCGGCCGGGCGTAACTTGAAGTGATGCCTAAAGCTAGCACTGCGTTTTCGCGTGGGTCAAGAGCCGTGGCCTTGCATGCCGGACCGGCCTCGAGGGAGGGCGCCCGCCGACCCCGGGAGCGCCGCGGTCGCGGCGAACGCTCGCTCGGGCCGCAGCCGGTGTGCGCGACGCGAGACCCGGCGGGCGCAGCACGCCGTTCCGCAACGCCGGCTGTACGGCGCGCGTCAAGTCTGCGCCGGGGAGCGCCGCGGAACGCCGCGGCGGTTGACCGGCCGTCGCATGGCTTCTAATTTCTCCGGGTTTGTCGCGTCGGCTCCCGTTCCCACCGGCGCCCCGCCCACCCGAAAGGAGCAACTCGATGTCGTTCCGTCACCCGTTCCGCGCCATCCCGGTGGCGCTCACCGTGGCGGCGCTGGCCGCCGCGGGCTACGCCATGTCCGCGAGCGCGGCGCCTCCCACCCCCGCCAAGGGCGACCCCGCGAAGGCACTCGCCAAGTACAAGGTGCTCTGCGTCGCATGCCACAAGGCCGACGGCTCCGGCGGCTTCAAGTCCACGGGCAACCCCACGCCCAATTGGACGCTCAAGAAGACCTGGGACGCCACGCGCACCGAAGCCTTCATGCGCGACTGCATCGTGAACGGCAAGATCAAGTCCGGGATGGTCCCGTGGGGCAAGACGGGCCAGCTCAAGCCCCAGGAGGTCGAGGACATGATCGCCTACATCATGACGTTCAAGGCCAAGGCCAAGTAGCGCTTCCGCGACGACACGGCGCCCCGGCGGAGCGATCCGCCGGGGCGCCGTACTTCCCGCCGTCGTGGGCGACGGCCTACCTGATCAGCACGAACCGCTTGAGCAGCCGCTGGCCGTTCGCGTTCGCCTGGACGAAGTACATGCCGGGCTCGGCGGGCGAGCCGGACGCTCCCGCGCCGTCCCACGTGACGCTGTGCCAGCCGGGCTCGTACGGGCCGCGGGCCAGCTCGCGGACGAGCGCGCCCTTGACGTCGTACACCCGCACCGAGACCTCGCCGCGGGCCGGCAGGCCGAACTCGAGCCGCGCCCGGGACGCGGGGTGGTGCCCCGTGTACCGCAGCGCGAACCGCGTCGGGGCCGGGCCCTTCACGTCCGTCGTGCCGTGGATGATCTGGAACAGGTTCGTGACGTGCGAGCCCATCACCCCCAGCTCGTCACGCGCCACGAGCCCGAGCATCGCCTGCTCGGTGGCCTCCTCCGGCACCGACCAGCCGTAGTCCCGCGCCGTGATGTTCGAGTCGATGGCCGACCACGATTCGCCGGCGTCGGGCGAGTACCAGAGCTCGAACGCGGAGGCGGGCCCGTCGGCCGGGTCGCTGAAGTGGAGCGGCAGGTAGGACTCCGACTGCACGATGCTCGGCATCGGCGCCTCCGGCCCTCCGAGCCCGGTGCCGGCGACGGAGATGCGCGGCCGCTGGACGCGCACGTGGTCCACCGCGCGGAACCAGGTCACGTCGGCCAGCCGCCCGATGACCTCGACCGGCACGTTGGGGCCCTCCGGCAGGATTCCGAGCAGGGAGTAGCGGTCGAACTTGTACAGCGCCGACCAGCGCCAGCCGTCCTCGGGCTCGGTCGGTTCCTCGAGGTATGCCGGCGGCTTCGGGTCGGCCGGCAATTGGCGTTCCAGCAGCAGGCTGGACTGCACGATCAAGTGCGCGTCGGTACCCATCGGCGGCCAGACGATCGCGCTCACCCACCGTCCCTGGGACTTCAGGTTGAGCGTGTTGGGATCGATGCGCAGCCGCGACTCGGCCACGCCCACGTGCAGGTCGGCCGGGACCGTGACGAGCGGCTCGTCCAGGTCGTTGCTGCGGACCCGCACCGAGCCCGTGTAGTCGCCGTCCGCCAGCCCGGTCGCGTCGAACGTGACCAGCACCGTGTCGGACTCGCCCGCGGCCGTCACGCCGCCCGCCGGGGACACGGTCAGCCAGCCGGGCTGGTTGCTGAAGCGCACGCGCAGGTTGTTCTTCACGTAGGCCGCGTTGAACACCACCTGCAGGCCGACGTCCTTGGTGCCGTTCTGGATGCCGACCGTAGCCTCGTTCAGGCGCGTACCCTGCATGTCCAGGTACTGGAAGTCGATCGTGCCGCTGGGGTAGAGCAGCACCTGGAACGTGTACGGCCCGCCGCTCCCGAGCCTCGGCACGCCCACCCACGAGACGATGAACTTCGAGCCGTCGTAGTGGTAGTAGGCGTCTCCGGCCGAAGAGAAGGTGTGATCGTCCCAGAACGGGGCGATCAGGTTCTCGGGTGCGGTCGCCCCGCCGCTCGGCAGCACCGTGTTCGTGAACGTGGTGAGCGTGCTGGTGAACGAGAGCCAGCCGTTGGTGCACACGCGCACCGAGTTGAACGTGTGCCCGTAGAACGTGAACGGGAACGGCAGCGCGATCGGCCCCTGGTTCTGGTCGTCACCGCTGAACGGGATGGGCGTCCCGACGCCGGTGATGTCCACCCAGCTGAATGCCGGACCGTTGGGATCGTCGCTGTCCGCCCAGCGGTACCCGAACGCGTCGGGGCCGCCGTTGCCGAGGGCCCCGGGCGCTCCCGGGTCGTCCTTCGGTCCCTCGGCGTCCGGGCCGACGACCGCCGCCGGCAGTGCCGATAGCGCCTCGGCGGTCCAAACGAGGTCACTGCCGCCCGTGTTCGAGATCACCAGCTGCTTCGTGGTGGTGAGCGCGGTGGGCCCGAGCGTGGTGGCCAGCGCCGCCTGCAGCGAGGCCGGGTCCACGCCGATCTCCGGCGGGATCAGCCCGGTGCCGGAGAGCGGGACCGCCAGAGTCGGCGCGTCCGGGTCGTTCGAGTCCACCGAGAGCGTGCCCGCGCACGGGCTGCACGCCGCGCTCGGCGCCCAGCGCAGCGTGAGCGGGAGGGCGCCGTTCTGACCCAGCGTCACCGGCAACGATGGGGCACCGACGAGCGTCCAATCCCCGTTGTCGATCGAGACCCCCGAGATCTCCAGCGGGTGGCTGCCAATGTTGCGCAGCGTCACGCTCCGGTCCGTGGTGAGCCCGACGTACTGCGTGCCGAAGTCGAGCGCGGCCGGCTGGGCGCCGATGTGCGGCGTGCCGATGGCGTCGAGCTCCGTGGGCACGAGGAGCACGGTCTCGTCCGGGTCGTTGCTCGCCACCCGGATGGCCCCTTCGTAGACACCCCCGAACAGTCCGTTGGAGTCGAACTGCACGTTGAGGGCGACGGAGCCGCCCGCCGGCACGGTGCCGGTGGAGGGGGTGACGGTCATGTACTCCGGCACCGTGGCGAACTGCACCGCCAGCCCGTCGTGCACGTAGTTCGCGTTGTGCACGACCGTGAGGCCGTCGTTCCTGGCGGCGTTCTGGATGCCGATCGTGGCCTCGTTGAGCCGCGTGCCCTGCATGCTCAGGTACTGGCACACGATGCGTCCGCTCGGGTAGAGGATGACCTGGAACGTGTACGGCCCGCCCGAGCTGAAGCGCGGCACGCCGACCCAGGACACGATGAAGCGCGTGCCGTCGTTGTAGCGGAACACTCGCGCCGGCGAGGTGCCGGGCAGCAGATCGTCCCAGAACACCGCGACCATGTTCTCGGGCGCCGCGCTGTTGGGGAGCGGGTCGTTCGAGAGGTCGGTGGTCGTGTTCGTGAACGAGATCCAGCCGTTCGTGCACACGTTCACGGTCGAGAAGGTGTTTCCGTAGAACGGGAAGCTGAAACCGATCGGGATGCCCTGCGCGTTGTTGTCGTCACCGCTCGTGAAAGGCACGGGCGTGCCGAGCGCGGTGATGTCCACCCAGTCGAAGGCGGGCCCGCCCGCCTCGTCGCTGTCGACCCAGCGATAGCCGAACACGTCCGGACCGCCGCTTCCGAGCACGCCCGGCCGCGGATCCGGCTCCTCCTTGCCCAGCTCGAGCGCCTCGTACGACGGGGCCGAGGCCGCGGTGAGCAGCGTCCCGACCACGAAGTTGAGGTCGCTGCCGCCGAGGTTGTGGAGCGTGAGCGTCTGCGACGCCGTGCCCGGGATCAGCAGGGTCTGGGAGATCGAGGCCGGCTGCGGATCCACGTCGGGCGCGATCAGGCCGGAGCCGCTCAGCGAGACGACGCTGTTCGGCGAGTCGGGATCGTTGCTCGAGATGGTCAGCGTGGCCGGGAAGTCCGCCGCGCCCGGCGGGTTGAAGGTGACGAACAGCAGCGCCTGGCCGAGCGGCGGCACCGAGAACGAGGTCTGGTCCACGCCGTAGGCCGCGTCGCTGGAGACGATGTTCGACACCACCAGCTCGTCCGTGCCCGTGTTGAGCACGCGCAACTCGCGCAGCTGGGGGAATCCGGTGAACACGTTGCCGAACGCGACGGCCCCCGGGTTCGTCGCGATGTCCGGCACGCCCGTGACGTGCAGCGTCGCGGGCACGAGGACCTGCGGGCGGACCGGGTCGTTGCCCGTGACCTTGACCTGGCCCTCGTAGGTGCCGCCGAACAGCCCGGCGGCGTTGAAGCCGACGGTGAGGTCCAGGAAGCTGCCCGGGGTAATCGTGCCGCTGGCCGGGGTCACCGTCAGGAACCGCGCCGGCGGCCGGAACCGGATGGCCAGGTTGTTCTTGACGTACGCCGCGTTGAACACCACCTGCAGGCCGTCGTTCTTCGCGGCGTTCTGCATGCCGATCGTGGCGCTGGTCTTCAGCACCGCGTTCATCGTCAGGTACTGGTACACGACCTCGCCGGTCGGATAGAAGATGACCTGGAAGTCGTTCGTGGCGGTCGTGCCGCTCTCACCGCGGCGCGGCACGCTCTTGTACTGCACGATCGTGCGCGTGCCGTCGTAGAGGTAGTACGCCCGCGCGTTGGGCGCCTGGGTCGGGCGAAAGTCGAGGTCGTCCCAGAACACCGCGAACAGGCTGGGCGGGACCGTCGTGCCGGAGTTGGGGAGCGCGGTGTTCGTGAACGTGGTCTGGGTGTTCGTCGCGTTCAGCGTCAGCCAGCCGTTGGACGTCACTCGGAACGACGAGTAGTTCACGCCGTAGTGCGGGAACGAAAAGCCCATCGGGAACGGTCCGAGGTTCTGGTCGTCCCCGTTGAGCGGGATGGCCGTGCCGGTGGCGCTGATGTCCACCCACGCGAACGTCGGCCCGCCGGCCACGTCGCTGTCCTGGAACGTGTAGCCGAACACGTCCGGGCCGCCCGAGGCGAGCGGCGCCGGCCCGAACTGCGAATCGGGCGCGCCCTTCTCGAGCTCGACGTTGTCGGCGTCCCCGAACACGGTCACCGAGCCGCTCGACCCGAAAATCTCGGCCCCGGCGGTGAACGTGTAGTTGCTGCCACCCGTGTTCGTGAGCCGCAGCAACCGCGAGGTCGCCGTGTTCGTGAGCAGTGTCTCCTCGAACGATTCGGGCGAGGCGAGCACCTGCGGCGCCGGCGTGGCCTCACCCACCACGCCGACCGCGAGCGAAGGCGTGTCGGGGTCGTTGCTCGACACCGTCACCGTGCCGGCCAGGACCCGCGCCGTGGCCGGACTGAACGTGAGCACCACGTTCCGGGTCTGGTGTGGGTTGAGCGTGAACGCCGTGACGTCCGGGCTCACGTCCGGATCGCTGCTCGTGATGTTCGAGACGAGGAGCGCGTCCGTGCCCGGGTTGTGCACGGTCAGCGTGCGCGTCGGGTTCGCGCCCACGAAGAACGTGCCGAAGTCCACCGGGTCCGGCGACAGCGAGACGTCCGGCGCGCCGAGCACGTGCAGCTGGGCCGCGAGCAGCGTCGGGTTCTCGTCCGGGTCGTTGCTGTTGATGCGGATGGTGCCGTCGAAGATGCCGCCTTCGACGCCGAGCGCGTTGAACTGGACGTTCAGATTGTGGCTCTGACCGGCGGGGATGCGCCCGGACGTGGGCGTGACCGTGAGCCACTGGGACAGCGGCACGATCCGCACCGCGAGGTTGTTCGCGACGTAGTTCGTGTTGAAAGCGGTCGTGAGCCCGATCGTGCGGGTCGCGTTCTGGATGCCGACGGTCGAGCTGTTCGTGGGCGAGGCCACGGAAAGGTACTGGAAGCGGATCTCGCCCGACGGATAGAGGATCACCTGGAACGTGTACGGGCCGCCTGACTGGTAGTGCGGCACGCCCACCCACGAGACCACGAAGTGGGACGCGTCGCCGTACGTGTACACCCGCGCCGTGGCGCCGAAGTCGAGGTCGTCCCAGAACGGCGCCAGCAGGTTCTCGGGCGCCCCGGCGTTCGGGAGCAGCTGATTGTCGTACGCCGTGGCCGTGCTCGTGAACGAGAGCCAGCCGTTCGTGCACACGCGCACGCTGCCGAACGAGCCGCCGTAGAACGGGAAGTCGAACCCGATCGGGACCGCGGCCGAGGTGGCGTCGTCGCCGGTGAGCGCGAGCTGCGTGCCCGTGCCGGTGATGTCTTCCCAGGCGAATGTCGGGCCGCCGGACTCGTTGCTGTCGATCCACCGGTAGCCGAAGCCGTCCGGCCCGCCCTGGCCGTCCATGACCGGCTGGCCGACACGGATGTCGTCCTCCCCCTTGGCGAGCGGCTGATACTCGTAGAGGACGGGCTGCGAGAACATCAGCTCCGGCGTCGGGATCGAGTAGTCGAGCGTACCCTGGCCGACGTTGCTGAGCGTGAGCGTCTGCGTCTCCGCAGCGCCGGTGAGGAGCGTGGACGAGAAGCTCGTCGGTGACGCCGCCAGGTCGGGCGGGCCCGCCGTCAGGCCCGTGGCCACGTTCGAGATCGGGCCCGCGTTGCCGAACTCGTCCAGCGCCTTGAGCGCGAGGAAGTAGGTGGTGTTGGGCGTGAGGCCGGTGATCTCATGCGTCTCCGCCTGTCCCGCGGGGAGCGGATCGGGCCCGGGGGTGGGCGTCGCGGCCGCGAACGTGGCCTCGTCCACGATCGCCACCTCCGAATAGCGCAGGTCGTACGACGAGGCCGTGCCCGTGTTCCCGTCGTCGCCGGTGGCGGTCCACGAGATCCGGATGTGGCTCGAGCCGGTCTCGGTCACCGCGAGGTCGCTCACCGCCCCGGGGTTCGTGACGTCCGGGTCGGCGATGGCGAGGAACGCGTTCAGTCGCGCGCCCGTGAGGACCTTGCCCGCGAGCTGCGGCCTGGGGTCGGCGCCGTTCAGGATGAGCTGCTTGATGAACAGGTTCGAGGCGGCCGGGAACCGCCCCATCGCGAGCCCGGCCACGCCCGCCACGTGCGGCGTCGCCATGGACGTGCCGGAGAGCAGCTGGTAACCGCCGCCCGGCTGGCACGAGAGGATGGCCACGCCCGGCGCCGCCAGATCCACCGTCGTCGCGCCGAAGTTCGAGAACGAGGCCAGGTTGTCGTTGTGGTCGGTGGCCGCCACCGCGATGATGTAGGGGGAGTCGTAGGACGATGGATAGTGCGGGCTCACGTCGGTGTTGGCCGACGAGTTGCCCGCCGCGGCGATGAACAGCTGGCCCGCCGCGCCGGCGGCGTTGATGGCGTCGAGCAGCGCCTGCGAGAAGCCGCCGCCGCCCCACGAGTTGCTCGTCAGCCTGCAGCCCACCGCGATCGCGTACTGCACGCCCGAGATCGCGCCCGCCGTGGAGCCGGAGCCGGACGCGCTCAGGAACTTGATGCCGATGATCTTCGCGTTCCAGTTCACGCCCGTGACGCCGACGTTGTTGTTGCCGGCGCCGGCGATGGTGCCCGCGCAGTGCGAGCCGTGGCCGTTGTCGTCGAACGGGTCGCCGTCGTTGTTCACGAAGTCGTAGCCGTGGACGTCGTCCACGTAGCCGTTCCCGTCGTCGTCCACGCTGTTGCCGGGGATCTCGCCCGGGTTCGTCCAGACGTTCGCCGCGAGGTCCGGGTGGTTGTAGTCCACGCCGGTGTCGATCACGCCGATCTTGAGGTTCGGATCGCCCGTGAACACGTCCCAGGCGTTCGTGGCCCGGATGTCCGCCCCGGGGGTTCCGCCCGTCTGCCCCGTGTTGCGCATGCCGTAGAGCTCGGGGAAGCGCGGGTCGTTCGGCACCGCGTCGAGCGTGATCTCGTAGTTGGGCTCGACGTACTCGACGTCCGGGTCGCGCTCGAAGCGGCGCATCGCCGCCTCGGTGGACATGCCGCGAAGTCGCAGGTGCTCCATGCGGAACGGCTGGAACGCCTTCACGAGCGCGGCGTCGGCGCGCCCGCGGAATCCGGCACGCGCGGCGGGCGTGGTGGTGTCCTTGTATCGGACGATGAGTTCGCCGGGGATGATCTTCGGCGGGGCGGCGAACGCGATCAGGGGCAGCGCGAGCAGCAGCGCTGCGGCGGTGGCAAGGACGCGTGAGGTCCCGGGACGATGGGACATGCTCAACCTCCAGTGGGGCTGGGGAGGCACCGGGTCGACGGTGCCGTTCACGGGAGTGCGGCGTAGCGCCTGCTCTACCTCTGCGACTGCGGTCGTGAAGCGGGAAGGGTTCGAAGGCCTCCTTTGCGCGGAGAGTTCGTCGCGTCGGAAATCAGGGCGAGCGCAAATCAAACTCCCCGGGGCCCCGAACGTCAACGAAAAGTCAGCGGCAGGCAGCATGCGGGCGCCCGAACCCGGCGAAGGTGGTACCGAGGTAGCGCTGCTGACCGGGCCACTCGAGGCGCGGGGGTACCGCGTCCGAGCGCAGCGACCACGGGCAGGTCGACTTCGGGCGAAGCGGCTCCGGGCGCCGCGCTTCCGGGCAGGTCGACTTCGGGCGCAGCGACTCCGGGCGTGGCGCCTGCGGCCGCGGCGGCTACTCGATGACGATCGAGTAGGGCAGCATCGCGAGCCGTGCGCCCGCGCGGGACCCGGCCAGCCGGTACCACCGGCCCAGCTCGGCCAGGCCTGGGAAGCGCGTCTCATCCTGCGGCGCCTCCTCGAACAGCCCGCCCAGCCAGCGCTGGGCCAGCGTCCGGCGGGGTCGCGGGTAGACCTCGACCACGATGTCCGCGTCCGCGCCGATGTGGGCCCTCCGGCGGGCCAGCTCGAACGCCTCGTGGAGCCCGCCGAGCGAATCCACGAGCCCGTGGGCGAGGGCGGCCCTCCCCGACCACACCCGCCCCTGCCCCACCGAGTCCACCGCCTCGCTCGCCATGCGCCGCCCCTCGGCGACGCGCGAGACGAACACCCGGTAGAACTGGTCCAGGCTCCGCTGGTAGCGCTCCCGCTCCTCGGCGGAGAAATCCCTGTAGGGCGACCACATCTCGGCGTGCTCGCCGCGCCGGACGGTCTCGACGTTGAAGCCCAGCTTCCGGTAGAGCCCGAGGACGTTGAGCTTCCCGCCGTAGACGCCGATCGAGCCGGTGATCGTGGCCGGCCCCGCCACCACCGCGTCGGCCGCGCAGGCGAGGTAGTAGCCGCCCGAGGCCGCCACGTCGCCCATGCTCACGATCACCGGCTTCTCGCGGCGGAGCCGGATCAGCTCCTGCCAGACCGCGTCCGAGGCGTCGCCCGACCCCCCCGGGCTGTCGATGCGCAGGACCACCGCGCGGATGCCGCGCCGGACGCGGATCTCCCGCAGCGCTTCCACCAGCGTGCGATCCCCGACCGAGCGGCCTCCGAAGGCGCCCTCGCGGCTCCGGCCCTCGACGATCTCCCCCTCGGCCACGACCAGGGCGATGCGCTCGCCGGCGCCGTCGCCGCCCTCGTGGGCGTAGCGCAGGAACGAATGCGCCGGATGGCGCCCGCCTCCGGAGTGCGTGGCGAGGGAGTCCACGTCGGCCGCGGCCAGCAGCGTGTCGAGGAGCCCTCGCGCGTGGGCCTCCGTGGCCGTGTACGGCCCGCCGTCGATCAGCCGGCGGACGCTGTCCGGCGCCAGGTCACGGACCGCGCCGATCGCGCCCACGAGCAGCCCGTACTGGTCGTCGAGCAGCGCCTCGAGCGCCTCGCGGGCCTCGGGCGACAGCGAGTCCCGCGTGTATCCCTCGACCGCGGACTTGTACCGACCCACCGAAGCGAAGTTCGGCCGGATGCCCAGCTTCTCGTAGGTGCCCTGCATGAACAGCGCCGAGGCCGAGAGCCCGTCCAACTGGAGCGTCGAGACCGGCGGCATGGCGAGCATCCCCGCGGAGGAGGCGAGCAGGTACTCCTTCTCGCCCCCGCCGGTGAGGCTCGCGTAGACGGGCTTGCCCGACTCGCGGAACGCGCGCACGGCCTCGCACATCTCGTAGACGCGCGCCCAGCCCCAGTCGAGTCGGTCCAGGTGCAGGACGAGCCCGGTCACCGACCGGTCCTCGGCCGCGTTCCGCACCCCGAGCAGCAGGTCGTGGAAGCTCGGGCGCTCGCGGCGGAGGAAGTCGAGCGAGGGCGACGGCGGCGGCGGTCCCTCGTCCACGCTGGCCGGCACGTCGAAGACCAGGACGCGCGGGAGGATGCTCACGTGCAGCGGCCCGCGCAGGCGGACGGCCACGTTCAGCGCCAGCGCGCCCAGCACGATGCAGGCGAGCGTCACGAACACGGCGCGACGACGGGGCGACACGGGACCTCCAGGGCTCGGGACTTTGCGCCCCGGAGGATGCCACAGCCGCCATCCCGGCGGCAGGCGGCACGGCGCGCCTCAGAACCGGCGGCGCAGGTCCAGGGCCAGGTAGAGGCTGCTGGCGTCCTGCGAGGGATCCTCGTGGCGCTCGTAGCGCCCGTTCCCCGACAGCCGCAGGCGCGCCCGGCCGGGGATCGCGAGGTCGGCGAAGACCTCCGCTTCCACGAACAGGTAGGACGAGTGCAGGTCCGGATCGGCGAGCGTGAGGGTCGCCGAGGAGCGCTCGTACTGCCGCCAGCCCGCCGAGGGCGCGAGCGACCACCAGTCGCCCGCGTGGAGCCGTTCGAACTCGATCACCGCCGCGACCTGCGTGTAACGCTCGGCGGGGACCCCGGGCGCGGTGAGCCACTCGAAGCGCGGCCCCACCCGCACGCCCCAGTCGCGCGCGAGCGACCAGTGGAGCGCCGGACGCGCGGTCCACTGGCGGTAGTCGAAATACACGCTCGAATCCGGCACGTCATAGCGGTAGCCGTCCACCGACAGCCACAACTCGCCCGTGAGGCGGTCGTGGAACGGCAGGAGCGCGCTGGCGTCGGCGCGGCCGCTCCAGAAGCGGTCCCGGGTGGAGGAGACGCGGTAGTACGACGTGCGGCGGTCGAGCTGGAGGTCGAGCGTCGCCGCGCCGGCGCCGGGGAGCAGCCGTCGCAGCGTCAGCGCGCCGTGCTGCTCGATGTGGTCGCGCTCGACCGAGTCGGGGAACGCGCGCGCGTCGGCCCCGTACCCCAGCTCCGTCTCCCACGCGCCGTCGAGCGGCGCCCGGCCCCAGCGGAGCCAGGCGCGGCCGGCGTTCCGGTCGAGAGTCGTGACCTCGGAGATCCCCGACGTGCGGAGCCAGTCGCCGCCGACCAGGAGGTCCCACGTCTGCGAGCGGTCGAGCGAGGTGAAGCGCACGCGCCCGTCGGGGCGGAAGCGCAGCTCGCGGCGGTCGGCGCCGAAGGACTGGTCGCGGCGCACCTCCAGCTCGGGCGAGAGCGTGAGCCTCAGGCCTTCGCCGGGCTCTCCGCGCCACTCGAGCCGCGTGCTGCTCCGCAGCAGGCGGTTGCCCGCCGCGGCGTCCTGGCGCAGCCGGATCCGGCCGGCCCGGCCCATGGCCCCGCCGGCTTCGAGCGCGGCGACGGCGGAGTGGCGGTACTCCGGCGAGCCCGCGAGCCGGCGCCCGGTGAACGTGGTGTCGTCGAACGAGTCCTCGTAGAAGCGCTCGTTGGTCAGGTCCGAGGCGCCTCCCAGCTCGAATCGGAGGTAGCTCGTGTCCGGGAACTGCGCGTGCGCGGCCGCCGGAAGGAACGCCGTGAGGAGAAACGCGAGAGCCGCCCCCCGGCGCGACGGATCGCGCGCCGGGGAGCGGCCCTCCGGATCCATGGCGGCGCCCGGTCCGCTCAGCGGGGTCCGGCCGGGTCCGAGGCGCGGATCGCGCGGGACGCCTGCTCGCGGGCCTGGAGCGTGAGCCGCAGCGCGAGCTTCAGGTGGCCCGCCTCGGCCTCGGCCTTCGCGCGCGCCTGCAGGCTGTCGGCGTTGGCGAGCAGCCGTCCGGCGCGCTCGTCCGTGCCCGCGTCCACCACCTCGTGCGCCCGGGCGAGCACCTCGTCCGTTCGCTGGAGCGCCGTGGACACGCGCTCCTCCAGCGACTCGCCGGCGTTGCACAACCGGAGCGCGCGCAGGGCACGCTCGCGGGCGCTCATCGTGAGCTGGAGCGCGGCAAGGTAGCGCGTCTCGCGATACGCCTGTTCCGCCCGCTGCTGCATCTCGAGCGCCGTCCGCAGCAGGTCGCGCGCGGCGGGCGCCTCGCAACCCGCGAGCCGGTCGCGAGCGCGATCGAGCAGCTCGCGCGTGCGCTGGAGCTGCTCCTCGACCCGGCCCGGGTCGGGGAGTCCTCGCACGATCGCGATCGCGCGGTCGGCGTGGATCCGGGCGTCGAACGTGGCGCGCGCCGCCACGGAGTAGCGCCCCTCGGCGAACGCCGCCTTCGCGTGCCCTTGGAGCGCCACCGCCTGGTCGAGCTCGGCCTGGGCCCGGGGATCGGGCGTCGCGGCGAGCAGCTCCTGCGCCTGCTGGATGCGCCGGTCGGTGAGATCGATCGCGTCCTGGAGGCGCTGAACGTCGGTCTGCGCGAGCGCTGGCGACGCGACCAGGACGCCGAGGGCGAGCGCCAGCATCGCGGTCAGGGTGAGGATCCGGCGGAGCATTCGAGAAACCTCCTGCGGCGGGCGGGGGGGCCAGAGCAGGGCAAGGAAGTGATGGACGTCGCCGGAGCAGGGTAGCAGCCGGCGTGCCCTCGGGGTCGGAAGGGCGGGTATCAAGCTAATTCATTGGGCGGATGGCGGTTCCGCTCCACTCCGTCTGCGGGTGTGATCCCCCACGGCCTCGAGCACTGGACCGCCAGGTACGCCCCGGGGCGTGCGCTGGCCCGGCGGGGGCAGGCCCTGGAGCCGTGGGGCGCGCGCGGCCGGCGCGTCCCCGGAAGCCGGGAGCGATCCCCCGAAACGACGAAAGCCCCGGCCGGTTCCCCGGCCGGGGCTTCGCGAATGATAAGGGGCGGCGACCTACTCTCCCACCCAGTCTCCCGGGCAGTACCATCGGCGCTGGAGGGCTTAACTTCTCTGTTCGGAATGGGAAGAGGTGTTTCCCCTCCGCTAGCGCCACCCCAATCGGGATGACAATCGAAACGAGACGCTGGGACGCACGTTGAAGCACCCAAGAAATACCGGCCAAGCCTCTCGGGTTATTAGTACGGGTCGGCTGAAGTCCTCGCGGACCTTACACCTCCCGCCTATCGACGTCGTAATCTCCGACGACCCTTACGGACACGAAGTCCGGGATCCCTCATCTTGGGGTGTGTTTCGCGCTTAGAGGCTTTCAGCGCTTATCACGTCCGAACATAGCTACTCTGCAATGCCCTTGGCAGAACAACAGATACACTAGAGGTTCGTTCGCTCCGGTCCTCTCGTACTAGGAGCAACTCCCCGCAAGGATCCTACGCCCACGATGGATAGGGACCGAACTGTCTCACGACGTTCTGAACCCAGCTCACGTACCGCTTTAATGGGCGAACAGCCCAACCCTTGGGACCTTCTCCAGCCCCAGGATGCGATGAGCCGACATCGAGGTGCCAAACCCAGCCGTCGATATGAACTCTCGGGCTAGATCAGCCTGTTATCCCCGGCGTACCTTTTATCCGTTAAGCGATGGCCTTTCCATGCAGAACCACCGGATCACTATGCCCTGCTTTCGCATCTGCTCGACTTGTCTGTCTCGCAGTCAAGCTCCCTTGTGCCATTGCACTCCACGCGTGATTACCAACCACGCTGAGGGAACCTTTGGGCGCCTCCGTTACTCTTTAGGAGGCAACCGCCCCAGTTAAACTGCCCGCCTGGCACTGTCCCATGGCCGGATGACGGCTCAGGGTTAGAATCCCGATATTTCAAGGGTGGTATTTCAAGGTTGGCTCCACGAGGGCTAGCGCCCCCGCTTCAAAGCCTCCCACCTATCCTACACATGAAAGATCAGAACCCAATACCAGGTTACAGTAAAGGTGCACGGGGTCTTTCTGTCCAGTCGCGGGTAAGCGGCATCTTCACCGCTGCTACAGTTTCGCCGAGCCCTTGCAGGAGACAGCAGTCAAGTCGTTACACCATTCGTGCAGGTCGGAACTTACCCGACAAGGAATTTCGCTCGAGTTCTCCGCATGTCGCCATGCGGCTCGGACCATATCTTCGCCTCGCTCTTGCGAGGTGGCTGGCGTTTGGCCTCTGAGGATTCCGAGCTCCAGCTTGCCTGGCTCTCGGCCTTTCCTGCTGATCGTCCGCACCGGACGCGTTGTCACCGCGGCTCGACTGCTTCGCGGTAGCGCCGGATTCTCGGGTTTCCCAGCATATGGCCAGCTTCTCTCCGCAGGATCGCTCCTGCGGGGGGCAGGCCCGGGGCACGTCCCGGGCGTCTACCTTAGGACCGTTCGTTGATTGTTACTCCCGACGTCGCCATCGGGGGCTCGGGCATTTCTGCCGAGCTCTTCGTGTCGCCACGAAGACCGGACTATCCCATCACGATTGTGAAGGCTCGTGCCTGGCGTCTAGTCTCTGAGGATTCCCGAACGCTCTCAGAATCACCTCGTCCGTGTATCGACGGTTGCCTCCGTCGTTCATGTCCGACCTGATCCTGAGTATCTCCTCGATACCGTCCCGTCTCGACTGCCGGCCCTCCGCCAGAAGCCTCGCGAGCTGCTTGAACTTCAAGAAGTCGCGCTGCTTCTTCGCGGAAAGGAATCCGTAGTGGTCGAAGAACGGGATGACGTTTCCGAGGATTGCCGTGAGGTTGTTCACTTCGAAGTACCAGACTCCGTCGTGTCGCTGTCGCATCGTCCCGCAAGCAAGGTGGCGCTTGAACTTCGCGAGGATCACCTCGTCACGTTGAGATACATTGAAACACAGCGATACCTTCCACGGCGCCCGATAGTCGTCTCGCGGCCGAAAGGAGACATTGAAACTCCCTTCTCCATCCGCGAAACCAGCCAAGTACCAGCCGATGTCACTCGGCACGGTCCTGGGATCGAGCATCGTTCGAGCCTTTCCTGCTGATTGCCCGCACCGCTCGCGTTGTCACTGCCACCGAAATCGTGGCGAGTAGCGACGGATACACCGGGGGTTCCAGCATATGGCCAGGTTTTATAACTACAGTGGTCCGCTTCTATAGTTACGGCCGCCGTTTACCGGGGCTTCAGTTCAGAGCTTTGGCTTGCGCCTGACCCCTCTCTTTAACCTTCCGGCACCGGGCAGGTGTCACTCCCTATACGTCGCCTCATCGGCTTAGCAGAGAGATGTGTTTTTGGTAAACAGTCGCTTGACTCAATTCACTGCGGCCCAGCGCGCTTCCGGGAGCAAGTCCCATGTCGCACCGGGCACCCCTTATTCCGAAGTTACGGGGCTATTTTGCCTAGTTCCTTCTGCAAGGCTCACTCGAGCACCTTAGGATACTCACCCCACCTACCTGTGTCGGTTTACGGTACGGACACCCGGATGGCTCCACGCGGGACTTTTCTTGGCAGCGTGTTTAGGACCAGTTGGCTCGCCTTTCGGCTCGTTCCCCTGTCGCGTCTCGGTTTGGATCCCATCCATTCAACGGGACCACGTCCCTACTCGCTTCGACCGGCACTACCGATCGCCGGCTGGTCGGTCACTTCTGCGTATCCCGGTTTCAACGCCACCCCAGT
The DNA here is from genome assembly GCA_964609125.1 of uncultured bacterium. GTDB lineage: Bacteria > Eisenbacteria > RBG-16-71-46 > RBG-16-71-46 > RBG-16-71-46 > JAIOPA01. The sequence goes on along the minus strand of CAZSQX010000040.1, from coordinate 2,128 downwards.
GGTGCAGGAATGTTGACCTGCTTTCCATCGGCTACGCCTTTCGGCCTCACCTAAGGGTCCGACTAACCCTGAGTGGATTAACCTTCCTCAGGAAACCTTGGGTTTTCGGTGGACGGGTTTCTCGCCCGTCTTCTCGCTACTCGTTCCGGCATAATCACTTCTGCTTCGTCCAGCCGACCTTGCCGGTCGACCTTCACCCTACGGCAGAACGCTCCCCTACCAGACGCCTTGCGGCGAATCCCAAGCTTCGGTGGTGGACTTCAGTCCCGCACATTATCGGCGCAGGATCCCTTGACCAGTGAGCTATTACGCACTCTTTAAATGATGGCTGCTTCTAAGCCAACATCCTGGTTGTCTAAGCGATCCCACATCCTTATGCACTTAGCCCGCACTCTGGGACCTTAGCTGCTGGTCTGGGTTGTTCCCCTCTCGTCTACGAAGCTTATCCCTCGTAGGCTGACTCCCGCGGTACATGTCGACGGCATTCGGAGTTTGAAAGGGTTTGGTATCCTGGTGGGGACCCTAGCCCTATCAGTGCTCTACCTCCGTGACACAATGTCGCGAGGCTATGGCTAAACATATTTCGGGGAGAACCAGCTATCACGTGGTTTGATTGGCCTTTCACCCCCACCCACGGCTCATCCGATGACTTTTCAACGTTAACCGGTTCGGACCTCCACGGACTTTGACATCCGCTTCATCCTGGCCATGGGTAGATCACACACGCTTCGGGTCTACCGCCTGCAACTCGTCGCCCATTTCGGACTCGCTTTCGCTACGGCTGCGCGTCTGAGACGCTTAACCTCGCTGCAGACGAGTAACTCGCCGGATCATTATGCAAAAGGCACGCCGTCAGCCGCTTGCGGAGCAAGCTCCGCATTAAGCCTCCGACCGCTTGTAAGTGCATGGTTTCAGGTTCTATTTCACTCTCCACCTGGAGTCCTTTTCACCTTTCCCTCACGGTACTTGTTCGCTATCGGTCACGAGAGAGTATTTAGCCTTGCGAGATGGTCCTCGCGGATTCCCACCGGATTTCACGTGTCCTGTGGTACTTGGGACGCCATCGGGAGCCAACGCGCTTTCGCCTACGGGGCTGTCACCCTCTGTGGCCGGCCTTTCCAGGCCGCTCGACTAGCGTGTTGGTTTCTGACTCCCCGGCTCTGAACCGGACGGATCCCACGACACCTCCGCACGCAAGCGTGCTCGGGTTTAGGCTCGTTCCCTTTCGCTCGCCGCTACTAGGGAAATCGAATTTTCTTTCTCTTCCTGGGGGTACTGAGATGTCTCACTTCCCCCCGTTGGCTCTTGCCCGCCTATGGATTCAGCTGGCAGTGACGGGACATGACTCCCGCCGGGTTTCCCCATTCGGACATCCCCGGGTCGAAGACTGTTTGCGTCTCACCGAGGCTTATCGCAGCTTGCCACGTCCTTCATCGCCTTCTCGTGCCAAGGCATCCACCATGCACCCTTAGTAGCTTGACCGGATTCTCTAAGGTGCTTCAACTGTGCATACCCAGCGTCTCATATTCGATTGTCAATGAGCGTCCGCGACGATCGAACGTCGCGAGCGCCCGGCGGCGGAGCCGCGGCGGGCGCGAAAGCCCTATCGACGGATCGGGGATCCGTCGTCTCTCGGTTCTGGTGGAGATAGCGGGGCTCGAACCCGCAGCCTCCGGCTTGCAAAGCCGGCGCTCTCCCAATTGAGCTATATCCCCAGGAGTGCCGCCCACTTTCGAGCGTCGAGCGGGAAGTGATGGTGGGCCCGAGTGGACTCGAACCACCCACCTCACGCTTATCAGGCGTGCGCTCTAACCAACTGAGCTACGGGCCCACGGGTTTGGGCTTCGATGGGAGGCTGGGCCCGAGGGCCAGGTCACTCACTCCCGCACCCGGAGCTGCCGGAGATCGCTGCGTCCGAGACGCGAGAAGCCGCGGCGGCACGGGGCCGGCATCGCGGCTTCAGCTCCAAGCTCCAGAAGAGAGACTACGAATAGCGCACGGACTCGAAAACCCGGAAGCTTGACCTAGAAGACTGAGCGACCAGGCCGCCCCGAGGGACGCCCTGGCGTCGGTTCTCCCTAGAAAGGAGGTGATCCAGCCGCACCTTCCGGTACGGCTACCTTGTTAC
>CAZSQX010000039.1:0-24539 GCA_964609125.1 uncultured bacterium | reverse complement strand
CCTCGTACGACGCCTCGTCCATCATGTAGTTGAAGTTGTCCACGCGCGTCACGAACACGTTGTACATGACGATGCCGAGGATGGCCACGAACAGCCCCCCGGCCGTATTGATGAGCGCCTCGGAGATGCCGACGGCCAGCTTGGAGGCGTCCACCGCGCCCGACGTGCCGAGCGCCGCGAAGCTGCGGATCATGCCCATGACGGTTCCGAGCAGCCCCACCATCGTGCTGATCGAGGCGATGGTCGAGAGCGCGATCAGGTTGCGCTCGAGCAGCGGCGTCTCGAGGCCGCTGGCCTCCTGGATCGCGGCCTGCGTCTCGGCCACGATCTTCTCCTTGGGCGCGTTCTCCTTGCGCAGGACCGAGTAGCGCTCAAGGCCCGCGCGCATGACGTTCGCGGCGGAGCCGCGCTGCTGTCCGCACAGCCGGATCGCGCCGTCCACGTCGCCGGTGTGCAACACCTTGCGGACGTTGTTGAGGAAGTCCGGAAGCGAGCCGCGTCCCTGGGCCTTCCGCAGGCTGAACAGCCGCTCGACCACGAACGAGATCTGGAGGATCAGCAGCATGATCAGCCAGGCGACGAGGAAGCCGGCATCCTTCATCTGCTTGCCGTACTCCGGACCGATGATCTCCGGCATGAACCACCACAGCACCGAGGAGACCGCGAGTGCGGCGAAGAAGCCCAGCGGGACGAGGAAGCGATTCATGGGTCTGTGATCCTCCGATGCCGCAGTCGCGCGGCGACGTACGGCCTGGATCGGCGTCGGGTCCGCGACCCTCTACCGTCGTGCGGACCGCGCCGGACGCGATCCCGTGTCGAGCACTGCCACTGCCCCCGGCGCGAGGCCGGGTCCTTCGCTCACGCCGCGACGAACGCGGCGATCGCCTGCTCCTCGGTGTCGTGATGGTCGAACACCATGATCAGCTTGGTCATGGTGAACAGGTCCTTGAGCCGCTTGCCGAGCGCGCAGAGCTTGATCTCGCCCCCGCGCCCCTTGTAGTTCGCGTAGCCACGCATGAGCACGCCGATCGCGACCGAGTTCAGCGCCTCGCACTCGCTCAGGTTGAGCACCAGCATCTTGTTCCCGCCCGACGCCTCCGCCATGACCGCGGCCTCGAGCTCGTCGGTCTCCCGGTCCCCGTAGAACCGCCCCTTGAGCGAGAGGATCACGATGGATCGAACCTCCCGGCGCTTCACGGCCATGCGGCCCTCCTCGGACTAGACGGACTCCTTCTCGGCGAAGCTCGCGATCGCCTGCTCTTCGGTCGGATAGACGTCGAAGACGAGCGACAGTTTCGTGATGACGAAGATGTTCTCGATGCGCTTGTCCACCGCCGCCAGCTTCATCTGTCCGCCGCGGCGTGCGTAGCTCGAGTGCGCCGAGATGAGCACGCCGAGAGCCGTGGAGTTCAGGTGCTGCGTCTCGCTGAGGTTGATGACCAGGTGCTTGTTCTGGTCCTCGCCCAGCGACTTGATGGCGCGCTCCAGCTCCTCGGTCTCCTCGCCGCCCGTGAGGTAGCCCTTGGGTGTCAGGATGGCGATGGTCCCGACCTGGCGGCTCTTCAAGGTGGACATCCGTTCCTCCGCGTGCTCCGGCGCGTCGTCCGGGGGCTACAGCCCGAGTGACTTCAAACCCTTCGTGGCGTTGGGCTCGCCCGGCTGGATCTCCAGGACCCGGCGGTAGAAGTCCGCCGCCTTCGCCCGGTTGCCCGAGTTCTGGTACGCCTGGCCGAGCCAGATCAGCGACTGCAGGTTCCGGGCGTCGATCGCCACGGAACGCTCGAGCTGGTCGATCGCGCCCGTCCAATCCTTTTTCATCAGATGCGAGCGGAAGCCCACCTGCTGGTAGGCGACCGCGGCGTTCTTGCTGGTCGAGTCCACCGCCACGGTCGCACGGAACTCCTCGAGCGCGGCGTCCACGGAGTCCGCCTGGGTCAGCGTGACGGCGAGCCAGAACCGGCGGTCCGACTTGGCCGGAGCCAGGGCGGCCGCCTGCCGGAGGTCCGCGAGCGCCTCCGGGAGTTGCTTCATCTCCTTGTACGACAAGCCCCGGAAGTAGTAGGCCTCGTCACTGGCCCCGTCAAGCGCGATCCGGCGCCCGAGCGTGGCGACGGCGGCTGGGTAATCCTTCTGGGCGTACTGGAGCTTCGCGAGCTCCAGCATCGCGAACCGGCCGTCGCTGGAAAGCGAGTCCCGCTCGACGAGCGAGCGGTAGACCGAGTCGGCCTTCGTGCGGTTCCCCATGAACGCGTGGACCTGCGCCAGCTTGAGCAGGTCGGAGTTGTTCGGCTCGCCGCGCTCGATGGCCGCCAGCGCCGCCGGCCAGTCGCGGCGGTCCACCATCGCCCGGAACATGACCGTGTACATGTCCCTCGACTTGTCGCCGAGGGACTGCGCCTTCTGGAGCGCGGCGACGGCCTCATCCTTGAGGCGCAGGAAGTAGAGGTCCCGGCCGAGCAGCGACCAGCCGCGCGGATCGCTCGGCGCCAGCTGGGTGTACTTCTCCAGGTGCGGGCGCGCCTCGGCGTAGTAGGACGGCTGCGCCTGCCCGGCGCGGTAGAAGATGTCCCCCAGCGCGAGCTGCGCCCCGGCGTAGTCGGGGTTCCGGTCCGCGACCCAGCGGTACTGCTCGATCGCCTCGGGGTAGCGCTGGTCGAACGCGAGCGCCCGCCCGAGCGCGAAGCGCAGGTCGATGTCGGTCGAGTCGAGCGCCACGGCCTTCTCGTACTCGGGGATCGCCAGCGCGCCGATGCCGCGCTTCAGGTAGAAGTCGCCGAGCGCCCGGTTCGTGACCGGGTCCTCCGGCGCGGCCTCGCGCGCCTGGGTGAAGTAGATGCCGGCGTCGCGCAGCGAGTCGCGCGCCAGCTCCACGAAGCCGAGCGCCACGAGGAACCGGGGCCGCCAGCGCGAGCCCCAGTTGAGGCCCGGCTGAAGCGCGGACACCGCCTCGTCGAGCCGCCTGAGCTGGACCAGGCAGTCGCCGAGCGCGAGCGCCGCGTCGGGGAACTTCCGGTCCAGCGAGACCGCGCGCTGCAGGTGCGGGATCGCCCCCGCCCAGTCCTCGTTCCGGCGCGCCACCTCGCCCAGGCCCCAGTGGCCGAGCGCGAGGTTGCCGTCCATGCGCACGGCCAGCTCGAACTGTTCGCGCGCCCTGTCGTAGTCGCGGCGGCGGAGCCAGACCTGGCCCACGCCCGCGCGGCCCTCGGCATAGCCCTGCCCGGCGGCCTTCTCGAACAGCTTCGCGGCTTCCTCGAGGTGGCCGGCCGCGAGCGCGGCTCGGCCGTCCTTCAGTTCGTCCGCGGACGCGGTGGCGGCGGGCCCGACGAGGACCAGGGCCGCGAGGACCGCGGACGCCGCGGTCCAGCGCAGGAGGTAGGGGATCGGGTTCATGGCGCGGGGTTCGAGTCTCCTCTCAGTGGGATCCCAGCATCGGGGAGCGACGGACGAAGCGCAAAGGCACGGAGGTCGGGATGCGGCCGCCGGCCAGCACGAGCTCCTGCCCGGGCTGACTCGCGGCGTACGTGACGAAGCCGCCCGCGAGCCGGGGCCGGCGGGTGCGCACGTAGACGTGGACGAAGGACGCCAGCGGGTACCCGCCATCGTGGACGGTCTCCATGTCGGGCTCGACGTAGGCGGCGCCCTCGATGGACGCGATGCGCAGCGCCCTGACGCCGGACGCCGCCGCGAGCCGGAGCGGCACGAGCCCGATCGCGCCCGAGGTACGCGCGACGCGCTGCGCGACGGCGGAATCGGAGAGCTCCACGAGCGAGGCCGCCCGCAGCCGCTCCCCCGCCATCACGCGCTGCACGAAAGCGCGCGCCAGGTCGGCGTAGAGCGGCGGCAACACGGGCAGGATGCGCTCGTCGCGCCCGCCGAGCGCGCGCCAGTCGCGGATCTCGTTCGCCCAGATCCGCTGCACCTCGCTCACGGTAAGGTTCTGAACCGGGTTGTCGGCGTGAACGACGAGGCACAGGCCGTCCTGCGCCACCCGATGCCCCTCGACCTCGATGCCGGCCCGGCGTGCCATCTCGCGCTCCTCCGCCTCCAGTTCCCTGCCCACGACCGCCACGTCCACGCGCCCGGCCAGCAGCTCGGCGACCACACGGTTCGACGGCATCGCCTCGCCCAGCCCGAGGGCCGCCTGCGGGTGGCTCGAGTGGAACCCCTCCGCGAGCGCGCCCACCAGCTCGAGCAGGTCGGGTGACGTGGCGATCGAGATACGCCCGCTGGTCTCGGTGTCTTCCACCCGAACGGCGTCTCCGCGCCGGGCGCAACCCACCGGCAGCGAGAGGAGGGCGGCCAGGGCCACGCCCCACCCGGGGGCCAGCGCCGGCCGCGACCGGCCGGGACCCCGGAAAACGAAGTGCAATAAGTCTATGGACGGGAGTCCGCGCATGTCAATCGAAGCGGCGCCCCGGCGCTGGGGTCCATCGGTGACGCGCTCCCCCATGCTGGGCCACGGCGAAGCGGCGCACACTAGGAAGCTGCAAGGGGGCTGTCAAGATGCGGCAAGGCGGGTGTGACGGGGCGCGCGGCGCCCGCGCGCCGCCCGATCCGGCCGTCGCGCCTACGGTGCGAGCCGGTAGAGCATCCGCGCGAACGCCGCGCTCTCGCGCACGTGGTCGAGGCCCGCGATCCAGCACAACGTGCGCTCCACGCCGATCCCGAACCCGGAGTGCGGGACCGACCCGTAGCGGCGCAGGTCCTTGTACCACTCGAACGCCTGCTGCGGCAGGCCGTGCTCGTCGATGCGGCGCTCCAGCAGCTCGAGGCTCGCCATGCGCTGCCCGCTGCCGATGATCTCGCCGTAGCCCTCGGGGGCGAGGCAGTCGCACGACAGGCTCAGGCGGGGGTCGGCCGGGTCGGGCTCCATGTAGAACGCCTTCACCGCGGCCGGGTAGTTCGTCACGAACAGCGGCGAGTCGTGCCGGCTCGACAGCAGCGTCTCGTCCGGGGCCCCGAAGTCGCTGCCCCATTCGAACGCGTGGCCGGCCTCCTGCAGGATGCGGACCGCGTCGTTGTAGTGCAGCCGCGGGAACGGCGCCTTCACCGCCTCGAGCCTCGCGGTGTCGCGCTCGACCTGCTTCAGGTCCTCGCGGCAGCGGTCGAGGACGCGGCCCACCGTGTAGACGAGCAGCCGCTCCTCGAGCGGGATGATGTCCTCGAGGGTGGCCCACGCCCACTCCGGCTCCATCATCCAGAACTCGATCAGGTGCCGGCGGGTCTTGCTCTTCTCGGCGCGGAACGCGGGACCCAGGCAGTAGACCCGGCCGAGCGCCATGGCCGCGGCCTCCATGTACAGCTGACCGCTCTGCGACAGGTACGCCTGATCGTCGAAGTACCGGGTCTCGAACAGCGTCGTCGTGCCCTCGCACGCGTTGGGCGTGAAGATCGGGGCGTCCACCAGCACGAACCCCTCCTGGGCCATGAAGTCGCGGAACGCGGCGACGACCTCGGCCCGGAGGCGGAGGATGGCCTGCTGGCGCGGCGCGCGCAGCCAGAGGTGGCGGTGGTCCATGAGGAAGTCCACGCCGTGCTCCTTCGGCGTGATCGGGTACTCGGGGGCGAGCGAGACCACCTCCAGCGCCGAGAGCCCCAGCTCGACCCCTCCCACCTGTCGCGGGTCCGCCTTGACCGTGCCCCGGACCCGGACCGCGCTCTCCTGCGTGAGCGTCCCGCACGCCTCCCACTGCCCGGCGGGCAGGTCGCGCACGCCCGCGACGCACTGGAGCAGCCCGCTCCCGTCCCGCAGGACGAGGAACTGGATCTTCCCGCTCGACCGCCGGTGGGTCACCCAGCCGCGGATCTCCACGACGGCGCCGATGTGCCGGCCGGCGTCGCGGATGCGGACCCAGGGAGGAGCGCCGGTCACGGTCTCGGACATGGAGGACTCCGATCTGGGGGAGGGTCGCCGGGTCGAGCCGGTGGCCGCCGGCCGGGCCGGACGGCCCGGGAGCTGCCGTGGCGGGCAAGGAGATGGCTCTCAAGCGGCGCTGCGAAGCCGCCGATACCGTGGTGGAAGCCGCGGCAACGTAAGGAGCGAACCCTCGGAGTGTCAAGGGAATGCACCGCATGACCCGACCATGGACGTCGCCCGGGCCGTCCGCACGGCTGCGCGCCCGCTGGCTCGCCGGCGGGCTGGTCGCGGGCATGCTCGCGCTCCTCGCCGTCCCGGCCGCGGCGCAGTCCCCCGCGCTGGGAGCGCCCGAGCCCGCGGCGCACGATCCGTCGCTCCCGCCGCGCGACCTGCGCGACGTCGCCGACTGGGTCCGCTGGAAGCAGGCGCGCCAGCTGTCCTCGCTCCCGGTCGAGGCCCGCCTGTTCTACCGGCGAGGCCTGCTCGCGCAGGCCTCGGGCCAGCGTGCCGAGGCGCTCGCCGACGTGCGCGGCGCGGCCGAGCTGGACCCGACGTACGTCCAGCCCCACCTGACGCTCGCCGGCTGGCTCGCGCTCTCCGATCCCTCGCAGGCGCTCGTGCACTGCGCCGCGGTCGTGGAGCGCTTCCGGCGCGACTTCAACCTCCAGGTCGAGCTCGCCGGCAACGCGCTCGTGCTCGGGCTGGACGCGCTGTTCGGCGGGCTGCTGGTGGCCTGTCTCGTGCTCGTGTTCCTTCGCCGAAGCGAGCTCGTGCACGGCCTGGTGGAGGAGCTGGCGCCGCACGCCTCGGTGCGCGCGGCGCGGCTGCTCGTGCCGGTGCTGCTCGCCACGCCGTTCCTCGCCGGTCTCGGCCTCGCGCTTCCCGCCCTGCTCCTGCTCGGGTTCCTGTGGCCCTATCTGCGCGGCCGCGAACGCGCGCTCCCGGTGGCGCTGCTCGCGCTCTCGCTCGCCAGCCCCCTCACGCCGGCGGTGCTGGACCGGTTCGCGCTCGCGCTGCGCGCCGAGGGTCGCCCGTTCCACGGCCTCCCGGCGCTCGAGCAGGTGGCGTGGACCGCGGAGCGCCAGGCGCGGCTCGCGCGGGCCGCGGCCGCCCACCCGGACGACGGCTTCGCCCAGTTCGCGCTCGCGTGGCACTCGCGCCGCGGCGGCGACCTGGCGCTCGCCGAACGCGCGTACGAAGCCGCGCTGCGCGCCTGGCCCGAGCATTCCGCGGTGCTCACGGACCTCGGCAACGTGGCCGCCATGCGCGGGCACGCCGACCGCGCCCTGGAGCTCTACCGGCGCGCGGCGGCGAGCGACCCGCGCAACGCCGCCGCCCACTTCAACGCCGCCCAGCTCCTCACCCGGCGCTTCGATTACTCGAGCGCCAACGAGCAGCTGCGCCAGGCGTCCGCGATCGACTTCGAGCTGGTGAGGCGGTACCAGGCGCGCGCCGGCGCGAACGGCCTGCTGCCGCTCGTGGACGTGTGGCCCGCGCCCGGCACGTTCTGGGCCGGCACGAGCCGCGGCGGGGACGGGCGGGCCCACCCGCTCCCGCTCCTGCTGCGCGGCCGCGTCGAGACGTCCGGCTGGGGCTTCGCGCTCGCCGCGCTGGCCGCCGCGGCCGCCGGACTGCTCGCCGGCCGCTGGCGGCACCGCCGCCTGCCGCTCCGCCATTGCACGAACTGCGGCGTGGTCGTGTGCCGCCGCTGCGCGAAGCGCCGGCGCGAGGCCGCGCTGTGCGACACCTGCGACCGGATCGGCGCGGGCGCGGAGACGCAGGAATTCTCTCGCGTCCTCATGCTCCAGCACCGGGCCCGCCTCCGGAACACCGAGCGAGTCCTCGGCACTGCGCTCGCCGCGCTGCTCCCCGGCTACGGGTTGCTCGCGCACCGCCGCGTCGTCGCCCCGCTGCTGCTGATCTCGCTCACCTGGCTGCTGGGGCGCCTGGCGCTGGGCGTGCCGCTTCCGTTCTCCGTGGCCGCGCGCTTCGCGCCGCCCGGCAGCGGCGTCCCCCCGCTCGTGCTGTGGTCGGCCATCCTGCTCGTCTACGCCGTGTCGCTGTTCGGCTACCTGCTCGTCGCCGCCATCGAGCGGCGACGGCAGGCCCAGCTCGAGTCGGCCGCCGCGCGCTCGCGTCTCACCCAGGCCACCGCCCGGCCGACCACGCTCGCCGCCTAGGGGAACCGCATGGCCCTGCAAGGCAACCTCCGCGACTTCTCCGCCATGGAGATCCTGCAGCTTCTGGGATCCCAGAAGAAGGCGGGCTGCCTGGTGATGGAATGGAACACCGAGCGGTTCTCGGTCTGGGTCGTGGACGGGCGGATCGTGTCCACGCGCGACCCGGGGCTCTCGAAGGACGACCCGCTCGCGCGCTTCCTGCGCCAGGTGAACCGGCTCTCGGACGAGCAGCTCCGCGGCCTGCTCATCATTCAAAAGGAATCCGGGCGCGACTTCGAGGATCTGCTCGTGAACGGCCGCTACCTCGAGGCCGAGGAACTGGCGCCGATCATCGAGCGCCAGGTCCTGGACGACCTGATGCGGCTCGTGCGCTGGGAGAACGGCACCTACCGCTTCGACCCCGCGGCGCGCTGGCCGGGCGAGCCCGTCATCTCGCTCAGCATGGAGGGGGCGCTGATCGAGGCGGCGCGCCGCGTGGACGAGCAGAAGCGGTTCGTGAGCGTGTTCCGCGACCCGCACCAGCTGCTGTCCGTGCACGACCTGCCCGACCCGGACGAGCCGCTGTCCGAGGAAGAGCGCGAGCTGTTCGGGCTCGTCGACGGGCAGCGCACGGTGGCCGAGATCGTGGCGACCGCGCCGCTGTCCGAGTACGAGGCGTACGAGGCCCTGCACCGGATGCTCGAGTCGCACTGGATCGCGTTCTCCGGCCGCCGCGACCCGGGCGTGACGACGCCGCCCACCCCGGTCGCCCCGCCGATCCGCGCCGGTCGCCGCGGTCCCGCCTGGCTGCGGGAGGCCCTCGCCGCCGCCGCCGTGCTCGCACTCGCGGCGCTGGTGCGGACGGCGGCCCCGCACGCCGGTGCCGGGCCGGCTCCCGAGCCCGGGCGCGACGTCTACGCGCAGGCCCGGGTGCGCGACCTTCACCTGGTCGTGGAGCTCTACGCCCGCGAGCGCGGCGAGTTCCCCCGCCGGCTCGACGATCTCGTGGACGATCGCTGGGTCGAGCCCGCGGAGCTCCGCATCCCCGGCCACACGATCGAGTATCGGGTCGCCGAGGGCGGGCAGGACTTCCAGCTCACGCTCGCCTCCGGGCGCTGACGCCGGCCTCAGGCCGGCGCGCGCGACAGGAACCAGCGCACCGCCTCGGGGAGCCCGGCGAGAACCGCGTCTGCGCCCGATCCCGCGCCCGCCGCCGCCTCGCTCGCGCCGTGACCGGTCCGCACGAGCACGCCCGCCGCACCCGCGGCATGGCCCGCGCCCACGTCCAGCTGCTTGTCGCCGACCATGACCGAAGCCGCCAGGTCGAGCCGCAGGTCGTCCGCTGCCTCGCGCAGGAGCCTCGCGCCGGGCTTCCGGCAGTCGCAGCCCGCCTCGGGCGCGTGCGGGCAGTGCCGCACCGCGTCCAGCTCCACGCCCTCCCGGCGCAGCAGCTCGCGCATCCGCGCCATGACCGCGTGCACGCGGGTCTCCGGGAACAGACCGCGGCCCACGCCGGCCTGGTTGGAGACCACGACCACCGGGTGCCCCTGCGCGCGCGCCTCGCGCAGCGAGCCGGCCACGCCCGGCAGCAGCACCACGCCGTCCGGGTCCGAGAGGTGATCGCGCTCCTCGATGAGCGTTCCGTCGCGGTCCACGAACAGCGCCGCCCGGCCGGGGCCCGCCGCGCTCCTCGCCAGCGCCCGCTCGCACGCGCGCTCGAGCACGCCCGTGTCCGGGTGCGCGCTCGGCTCCGACCTGGCAGTGCCCGCGGGCCACAGCGCCAGCCGTTCGCGCTCGTCCTCGCCCACCGCCGCGAGGAACGCGGCCGACTCGGCCTCCTCGATCACGCCGGCGGCCCGGAAGCGCGACCAGCCCCAGCGCTCCGCCACGCCCCAGCGCGCGTGCGCCGCGGCGTCCAGCCCCAGCACCACGGCGTGCGCGTGCCGCGTCGCCGCGAACGCGAACGCGCCGAGCGGGCGGCCGCCCCCGATCACCACGTCGAGCGCGTCGTCCGGTTCCGGCGCACCGCCGGCGCCGGCGAGGGGCGAGTCCGCCGGCGGGCGGCCCATGACCCGGAGCAGGTGCCCGCGGTCGGCGAGCCCGCGGACCGCGCGCTCGAGCCGGCTCCCGGGTGCGACCGAGGGCGCGTGGACCGCGAGCCTCACGCCGCCTCCGCGAGGAGCGCGTCCGCCTGCTCGAGCACCCACGCCACCGTCACCGCGTCCAGGCAGCGCATGCCGATGCGGCAGGTGCGCTGCCAGCACGGCGAGCACACCGGCGCCCGGTGCAGTACGCGTACGCGCCGGCCCCTCGCCGCCGTCCACGCGCTCGAGGCCGAGCCGTAGATCTGCAGCGTCGGCGCACCGGCCGCGGCCGCCACGTGCGCGAGCCCGGAGTCGTTGCAAAGCGCGAGCCGCGATCCCGCGGCGAGCGCGACCAGGGCCGGCAGCCCGGTGCGGCCCGCGAACGAGCGTGCCGCGTCTCCGATCCCGGCCGCGACCGAGGCGCACGTGCCCGCCTCGCCGGCCGTCCCGCACACCACGACGCGCAGCCCGCGTGCGGCGAGCCCCCGCCCGGCCGCGACGAACCGGTCGGCGAACCACTCCCGCGCGGGCCCGTAGGCCGAGCGCGGGCCGAGCAGCGCGTACGGCTCGCCCGCGAGCCCGGCCCCGCCGAGCAGCTCCGCCGCGAGCCGCGCTCCCTCCGGCGTGGGCCACAGGCCCGGCACCGCGGCCGGCGGCACGCCGAGCGTGGCGGCCAGCTCGAGGAACTCCTCGCTCAGGTGGCGGTCGCCCCGGGCCGCACGCGGGAGCGCGAGCGTGAGCAGCAGGTCACGGCCCTCCCCGCGGTAGCCGACGCGGACGCGCGCGCCGGAGCGCCAGGCGAGCCATGCGCTCGAGAACGAGCCCGGCAGGACGAGCGCGATCTGCGCGCCCCAGCGCCGCACCGTCCCCTCCGCCGTCCGGCGGCCGGCGCGCGCGCGCGGCCACGCCACCGTGTCGTCGAGCGTCCCCTCGCCCGCGGGGAGCGCGAGCAGCGCCGGGGGCCCCACTCCCAGGAGCCCGGCACCGGGCCACGCCGCGCGCAGCGCGTGCAGCAGCGGCCGGGCCATGATCACGTCCCCGAGCCAGTTCGGCAGATGGACCAGCACGCGCGCGGGCGCCACGGCGGGTTCGCTCAGTAGGCTCGCGCGAACAGCGCCACCCGGTGCCCCGGACGCTCGAGCGCGGCGAATCGCGAGGCGTCGAGCGGCATGCAGCGCAGCGTCGCGCCGGTCTTCTCCTTCACTTCGGCCTCGAACGCCGCCGAGCCGTCCCACGGGACCGCCACGAAGCCGCGCTTCTCCGCCCCGAAGTGGGCCACCACGTCCGCGAGCGAGGTGGCGAGCGTGGTGTGCTGAGTACGGAACTCCACCGCCTGGCGGAGGAGCGAGGTCTGGATCTCGTCGAGCATCGCCGGCAGGCGCTCCGGAAGCGCGGCGAGCGGCACCGGCGTCTTCGAGCGGTCGTCCCGCCGCACGGCCATCACCGACTGGTTCGCCACGTCCCGGGGCCCGACCTCGAGCCGCACGGGCACGCCCCGCATCTCGTACTCGTTGTACTTCCAGCCCGGCGAGTACTGCTCGCGCGCGTCCACGTGCAGCCGGACCGAGTCCCCCACGGCCTCGCGGATCCGGTCCACGAACGCACGCACCGCGCTCCGGTCCTCGTCCTTCCGCCAGATCGGGACAATCACCGCCTGCACCGGCGCCACGCGCGGCGGGAGCCTCAGGCCCTGGTCGTCGCCGTGCACCATCACCAGCGCGCCGATCAGCCGCGTGGTCACGCCCCACGAGGTCTGCCACACGTGCTGGCGCTTCCCCTGTTCGTCCTGGTACGTGATGTCGAAGACCTTCGCAAAGTGCTGGCCGAGGTGATGCGACGTGCCGGCCTGGAGCGCCTTGCCGTCCTTCATCAGCGCTTCGACCGTATAGGTCTCCTCCGCTCCCGCGAAGCGCTCGCTGTCGCTCTTCTTGCCCGCGAACACCGGGATCGCCAGCTCGGTCTCGAGGAAGTCCCGGTACACCTCGAGCATGCGCAGCACCTCCTCGCGCGCCTCGCCCTCGGTCGCGTGCGCGGTGTGCCCCTCCTGCCACAGAAACTCGGTCGTGCGCAGGAACAGCCGGGTCACCTTCTCCCAGCGCATGACGTTGCACCACTGGTTCAGGAGCACGGGCAGGTCGCGGTAGCTCTCGATCCAACGCGAATACATGTGGCCGATGATGGCCTCGCTCGTCGGCCGGATCGCGTAGCGCTCCTCGAGCTTCTCCCGGCCGCCGTGCGTGACCCAGGCGCATTCCGGCGCGAAGCCCTCGACGTGGTCGGCCTCGAGCTGGAGCAGCGACTCCGGGATCAGCATGGGGAAGTAAGCGTTCTCGTGCCCGGTGGCCCGGATGCGCCGGTCCAGCAGTCGCTGCATGTTCTCCCACAGCCCGTAGCCGTAGGGCCGGATCACCATGCAGCCTCGCACCGGCGAGTAATCCGCGAGCTGCGCCTTGCGGATCACCTCCGTGTACCAGCGCGAGAAGTCGTCCGACTGGTCGGTCAGCTCCTCGACGTACCGCTTCTGCGCCTCGGTCTCGCTCACGCCTCGCTCCCGGTCGTCGCGGCTCGCGCCGCCGGCCCCATGCCGTCCACGGAAAGCTCGCAGTCTAGGCGCTGGGCGGGAACTCCGCACGTCCGCGCCGGGACCGCGCCGCGCCCGGGCGATCCCGCGCCCGCCCGCGCCGCCCGCCGCCGCGCTCAGCGCAGGACGATGAAGCGTTCGAGCGCGCCCTCGTCCTCGAACCGCACCCGCAGCAGGTAGACACCCGGCTCGAGCCTGCGCGCGTCCCAGCGCACGACGTGCGCCCCGCGCGCGACCGCGCCGTCCCAGAGCAGGAGCCGCGCGCGGCCGCGAACGTCGTTCACCTCCGCGCGCAGGCGCCCGGCGCGGCCCATGCTCAAGCGCAGCTCGCCGGCGGAAGCGCCCGCGTCGAGCCGGTGCCCGACGGCGAGCGCGGCCGGGCCCTCGCCGGGCGGCCGGGCCGCGAACGCCTGCACCTCGAGCCGCGGCGTGACCGTCCGCCCGATCCCGTCCGTGACCGTCACGCTCAGCTCGCACGGCGCCTCCAACGCGAACTCGATCCCCGGCGCTCGCCCGAGCCGCTCGGGCAGCGCCCCGGCCGCCGCCACAGGCGCCTCCACTCGGCGCGCCAGGGTCCCATCGCCGAGACCCGCGCCCGCCACGTCGCGCGCTCGCCCAGCGCCAGTCGCGCCGGCCCGTCCAGGTGCAGCTCGGGTTCCCGCACGCTCACGAACCGGCCGGCGACGAGCGTGTCGCCCCAGGGCGTGCGCACCTCCAGCTCCAGCTCCGAATCCAAGTCGAACGCCGCCCGCAGCACCGGCCCCTCTCCGAGCGACCGCCACTCGCCGCACGGTCCGCCGCGGCACCACGGCCGTGCGCGCCAGCGGGGCTCGCCCGCCACGCCGCCGCAGCACGGCCGGGCCCGGAACTCGCCCGTCTCGGCGGGCTCCAGCCGGGCCGGGCCGGTGAACTCGGCCACGGCCGCGCCGCGCACGCCGCGCCCCGACAGCGCCTCCACGATCGCCCCCGCGGCGCGCCCGCCGTGGAGCTCGAGGTCCGCCTGGAGCAGCGCGTTGGCGAAATGGCTCCAGGCCGGCACGCCCGGCATGTGGTCCAGCGACTTGAGCACGAGCGAGTCCGCCGTCCTGCCGAGCCGGGCGCGCAGGTCCCAGAGCGCCGAGGACAGGATCATGCCGTTCGCCCACGCCGAGCCCACCGGGGCCGCGCCGAAGGCGACCCGCTCCAGGTTGCGCGTGTGCCACGGATCCACCGGCTGGTCCACGCGCGTGCCGCCCTGGGGGAACTGGAGGTAGAGCCATTCCCCGATCGCAGGGTCGCCGGTGCACGCCGCGGCCAGGTAATCGCCGATCGCCTCGTGGAACGAGCCCGCCTCGCCGCCGCCCGCGGACTGGATGCCGGCGCCGAACAGCACGGCGTGCCCCAGCTCGTGGTAGACGATGTCGTGGCAGCGCGAGACCTCGCCGAGCTGGCCCGCGATGGGAAGGCCGAGCAGGACGTAGCGTCCGCTCGTGAGCGCGACCGCGGGCTCGAGCGGCGAGTGGACGCGGACGATGAGCGACTCCGGCGGGCCCGCGTAGCCGAGCGGGCCGAGGAAGTCGTGCAGGAAGCGGTCCACGTGCCAGTAGGCGTTCACCTGGTCGAAGCCCGCCGAGGTGCTCGGGTAGCGGTAGTCGTCCCCCGGCCCGAGCGGTGGCACGCGCGGTCCCGACTGGTCCTCGACCGCGAACGCCCTGCTGGTGAGCCCCTGGCCCGGGAGCAGCCGCGAGAGCGGGACCTCGGCCTCGGACGAGCGAGGGTCGGTGGGGAACACGAGCCCGATCGCGAACACCGCCGACTCGTCGAGCGAGAGCACGCGGCCGCTCGAGGCGTCGAGCCACGTCGAGCTGGTCCGGCCGTCCCGGAGCGGGACGCGCACCTCCCACTCCAGCCGGTCGCCGTCCGCGCGGCGCCGGACCCAGAGCCGCGCCTCGGCCGGCCCGGCGGCCAGCGTGGCCCCGAGCGCCTCCGCGGCCCGCGCCCGGGCCGTCCCCGCGGTGATCGGCTCCCGTTCCGGCGGTGCGAGTTCGGGCACGCACGCCGAGGCCAGCGAGCGCAGCCGGCCCGTGGCGCTCACGAGGCAGCGCACCTCCCCGCCCGCCACCGGAAGTCCCCGCCAGCGCTGGCGGGCGAGCACGCGCCACCCCCCGCGCGCCAGGGGCTCCGAGCGCTCGAGCACGAGCTCGTCCGCGTCCGGGTCGAGGCCGAGCGCGTCGGCGCGATCGCGCAGCCAGGCGAGCACCGCCTCCGCCCTGTCCGCGCAGGTGGAGGGCAACGGCTCGTCGAGCCCACGCGCGGCCTCGAGCACGCCGGTCGCGGGGTTCACGACCGCCGCGCTCCCCGGCGCCGCGCCCGCGAGCGCCCGTTGCACGGCGGCGCGCTCGGCCGGCCCGGCGGCGGCGCGGCCGCACAGCAGGCAGGCGTACAGGAGGAACCCGGCGGCCCGTCTCGTGAAGCGCATGGAACCTCGCACTCCCGGTCGCTCCAGATTGTCAGCCGGGTGCGGGGCCCGTCCAGCCCCGGCTGGCGGCGAGCCCCTCGAGCGCGTGCCGCGCCACCTCCTCCGCCGCGATCCCCGTCATGCAGGCGTGGTGACCGAGCGGGCAGCGCTCGCGGCCGTGGAGCGTGCACGGCTGGCACGGCAGGTCACGGCACAGGACGACGTGGCCGTCCCCCGCCGGCGCGAAGCCCAGCACGGGGGACGTGCTGCCGAACAGCGCCACCACCCGCGCGCCGCGCGCGGCGGCCAGGTGCATGAGCCCCGAGTCGTGCGTGACCGCCACCGGGCACTCGCCGAGGAGCGCCGCGGCGCGCGCGATCGGACCCACGGCCCAGTCCGCCGCGGGCTCCGACGCGACGCGGGCGGCGAGCCGCGGGAGCGCACGCCGCTCGGGCTCGGTCGTGAGCACGAGCCGCGCCGCACCCGCGGCCGCGAGGCGCGCGTCCAGCTCGAGCCAGCTCGCCTCGGGCCAGCGCTTCGAGGCGTGGAGCGCCCCCGGGCAGAGCGCCACGCGCCGCCGCCCGGCCGCGAAGGCCCACCCCTCGCCGCGCGCCCACGCCTCCGCCTCCGGCTCGACGTGCACGCGAGGCGGCGTGGTCACGGCGAGCCCGAGCGCGCCGAGCGGCTCGGCGTAGCGCGCGATCGCGTGCGGGAGCCGTGGCGGGCGGCTCCAGCGCGCGTGCACCCAGCGCGCGCGGTCGAGCCGCCGGCTCCGCACGCGCAGCACAAGCGCCCGCTGGCGGAGCGTGAGCACGCGCGTGCGCAGGCTGCCGTGCAGGTCCACGATCAGGTCGCAGTCCTCGAGCTCCGCGCTCATCGAGACCAGGTCCTCGAGCCGGCGCGCGTCGCGCTCGAGCCGGCGAACGTGCGCGACCGCGGGGTGCGAGCGCACGAGGTCGGTGTACTCCTCCTTGAGCCAGTAGTGGAGCTCGGCGCCCGGCCAGGCCCGGGCGAGCGCTTCCACCACCGGCAGCGTGAGCACGATGTCGCCGAGCGAGGACAGTCGCAGCACGGCGATGCGCCGGAAGCCGCCGGGCGGGACCGCGGGCGCGCCCATCCCCCGTCAGTCCTCCCGGAACTGGAGGGAGTGCAGCCGCCGGTACGGCCCCTCGGCCTCGAGCAGCTCCGCGTGGCGGCCCTCCTGCACGATGCGTCCGCCGTCGAACACGAGGATGCGGTCGGCGTGGCGCACGGTGGCGAGCCGGTGCGCGATCACGAGCACGGTGCGGTCGCGCATGAGGTGCTCGAGCGCGTCCTGGACCAGGCGCTCGCTCTCCGCGTCCAGCGCCGACGTGGCCTCGTCGAGCAGCAGGATGGGCGGGTTCCGGAGCAGGGCGCGGGCGATGGCCAGGCGCTGGCGCTCGCCGCCCGAGAGCAGCACGCCGCGGTCCCCGACCAGCGTGTCGTAGCCGGCCGGCAGGCGCGACACGAACTCGTGCGCGTGCGCCGCGCGCGCCGCCCGCTCGACCGCCGCCGGGTCCGCGTCCACGAGGCCGTAGGCGATGTTCGCGCGAACCGTGTCGTGGAACAGGATGGTGTCCTGCGACACCACGCCGAGCTGGGCGCGGAGGGAGGCCAGCGTCACGTCGCGAAGGTCCACGCCGTCCACAGTGATCCGCCCGGATGCCGGGTCGTGGAAGCGCGCGAGCAGGTCGAGCGTCGTGCTCTTGCCGGCGCCGCTCGCGCCCACGAGCGCCACCACCTCGCCGCGCCGCACCGCGAGGTCCACCGCGCGCAGCACCGGCCGGCCGGGCCGGTACGCGAACGTGACGCCCTCGAACCGGATCTCGCTCGCGAACGGCGCCAGCGGGCGTGCCCCGGGCGCGTCCGCGATCGAGGGCGGCGTGTCGAGCACGCTCCACACCCGGTCGGCGGCGCCGGCGCCGGCGGCGAGCGTGCCCCCCAGCTCGGACAGGCTCTTGACCGGCGACAGCATCGCGAGCAGCGCGGCCACGAACGTGAACAGCTGCTCCGGCGGCAGCGTGCGCGACACGAACACCTCGCGCGCCCCCATCCAGCCGATGGCGAGCGCGACCAGCACGATCAGGTACTCGGACAGCGGCTTGGCGGCGGCCGAGACCCGGCGCAGCCGGGTGAACGCCCGAAACGTGCCGGTGTTCACCTGCTCGAAGCGGCGTTCCTCGAACCGCTCGGCGCCGAACGCGCGCACGATTCGCGCGCCGCCGATGTTCTCCTGAAGCACCCCCGTGAGCGCCGCCATCCGCTCCTGCGCGTGCTGCGAGCGCTTGCGCATCTTGCGCCCGATCGTGACCAGCGCCCAGGCCGCGGGCGGCACCACGATCAGCGCGAACAGCGCCAGCCGCCACGAAGCCGCGAACACCCACACCACGCAGCCCAGCAGCGTGAGCCCGTCCTTGATGAGGTTGCTGATGCCCGCGGCGAGCGAGCCGCGCAGCGCCTCCACGTCGTTCGTGACCCGGGACAGGATCTCGCCCCCGCGCCGGTCCTGGATCCAGGACAGCGGCAGCCGGGTGACGTGCGCGAACAGCCGGCGGCGCAGATCGCGCATGGCCGCCTGCTCCACCGACACGCTCAGGTACTGGGCGGCGTAGTCGGCCAGGTTCCGGAGCAGGAACAGGACCAGGATGACCTGGCCGAGCCGCCCGAACGTGGCGAGCGGGGTCTCCGCCGCGAGCCAGCCGGAGAGCGCGATCTGCAGCGCGGCGAGCCAGCCGGGCGAGCCCGGCGCGGGCGCGGGCTGGCTCCTCCCCGTGAACAGCACCGCCATGAGCGGCTGGATGAGCGCGATCCACAGCGTCGAGCTGGCCGAGTACACGACCATGCACCCGATCGCGCCGGCGAGGCGCAGGCGGTAAGGCCGGAGCAGCCCGAACAGCCGGGCGAGCGCGCGCACGCCGCTCAGGCGAGGCGGCCGCGCGAGGCTCGGGGCGGGGCGGGCTCGGCGAGCGCGGCCAGCAGCTCGAGGTGGCCGGCGAAATCCGCGCGCGTGTCCTCGGGGCGGGCCGAGAGCTGTCCGGCCTCCACGAGCTCGAACACGATCTCGCCCACGTCCTCCGTCGTGCGCACGCCCCACTCGCGGAACACCGTCGGCGCGAGCGGCCCGAACTCGTCCCGGGCCATGCGGACCACGCCCTCGGTGAGCTCCCGGCCCGAGAGGTGGCGGCGCTCGGCGTCGGTGAGGCGCTCCGGGGGCAGCGCGCGCACGGTCTCGCCGAGCGCCGCGACCACGAACACGTACGCCTCGCGCGCGTAGCGCGCGCTGCGCTCGCGCAGCGCGTCCACGGCGTCGCGGAACCGCTTCTCCTGGCTCATCCGACCCCCTTCCGCCGAAGCCCGGGCACTATAGGCGGGCGCTCGAACCCGGCACAAGCGCCGCTCCGGCGTCGGCCGGCCGCCGGAGCACGACCCGGCGGCGGCGCCACGCCGCCACGCGCGCCGGGTGGTCGAGGTTGTAGTGGAGCCCCCGGCTCTCGCGCCGCCGCCGCGCCGAGGCCACGATCAGGCCGCCGACGAGCGCGATGTTGCGCAGCTCGACCAGGTCCGGGGACAGGCGCAGCCGTCCGTAGTCGCGCTCGATCTCGTCGGCCAGCAGCGCCAGACGTCGCGCCGCGAACTCGAGCCGCTCGTCGCTCCGCACGATCCCGACCAGGTCCCACATCACGCGGCGCACCGAGTCCCAATTGTGGTCCGAGACCACCGCCTCGCGCGGCGGCCGCGTGCCCGCGCTCACCCAGGCCGCGGCACGCGGCGCGCGCGGCACCGCCGCCAACCGCTCGCGCACCTCCCCCGCGGCGTGGTGCGCACCCACCAGCGCCTCGAGCAGCGAGTTGCTCGCCAGCCGGTTCGCGCCGTGCAGCCCGGTGCAGGCCACCTCCCCGATCGCGTGCAGGCCGTCCAGGTCGGTACGTCCCGCGAGCGTGGCGCGCACGCCGCCGCACTGGTAGTGGGCCGCCGGCACGACCGGGATCGGCTCGCGGGTGACGTCGATCCCCAGCTCGAGCAGCCGCGCGACGATGTTCGGGAACCGCTCGCGCACGCGCGCGGCGGGCAGGTGGGTGAGGTCCAGCCACACGTGCGGCTCGCCGCGCCGCTTCATCTCGCGGTCGATGGCGCGTGCCACGATGTCGCGCGGAGCCAGCTCCGCGCGCGGGTGCACCGCCGGCATGAAGCGGGTGCCGTCCAGCGTGCGCAGCAGGCCGCCCTCGCCGCGCACCGCCTCGCTGATCAGGAACGTGCGCGCGAGCGGGTGGTAGAGGCAGGTCGGGTGGAACTGGACGAACTCGAGGCTCTCCACCCGCGCGCCCGCCCGGTAGGCCATCGCCAGCCCGTCGCCGGTCGCGACGTCGGGATTGGTCGTGTAGAGGTAGACCTTGCCCGAGCCGCCGGTGGCGAGCACGGTGGCCCGCGCCGTGACCGGCCGGATGCGGCCGTCGACGCGGTCCATGACGTAGGCGCCCCAGCAGGTGTCCCGGCCCGCCGGCCGGCGCCGCGGCGAGAGGCGCGAGCCGAGGATCAGGTCCACCGCGAGCTGGTCCTCGAGGAGCTCGATGTTCCGGTGCGCCCGCACGCGATCGAGCAGCACCTGCTCGATGGCCCGCCCGGTGAAATCCGAGGCGTGCACGATCCGGCGGTGCGAGTGCCCGCCCTCGCGGCCCAGGTCGAAGCCGCGCGGGCTGCGGTTGAACGCCACGCCGAGCGCCGCCAGTTCGCGCACGCGCTCGGGCGCCTCGCGCACGACGCGGCGGACCACGGCGCGGTCGCAGAGCCCCGCCCCGGCCCGGAGCGTGTCGGCCTCGTGCCGGGCGAACCGGTCGCGCCCGTCGAACACGGCGGCGATTCCGCCCTGCGCGAAGTTCGTGCTGGAGTCGTCCGCGCGCTTCTTCGTCAGCACGAGGACGTGCGCATGCTCGGCCAGCGAGAGCGCGGTCATGAGCCCGCCGATGCCGCTCCCCAGCACCAGCACGTCGGCGCGCGCGGCGCTCACGGCGCGGCCTCGCGCACGCGCCGCTCGACCTCGGCGCCGCCTGCGAGCCAGCGCCACGCGGTCTCGAGCACCGCCACGCCCTCGCGCGGCACGCCCGCCGGCCAGCGCAGGGCGTCCTTGCGGGTGAGGAGCAGCGTGCCCCCGGCCGCGGCGCGGAGCTCGCGAGCCGCTTCGGCCGCCGACCACCAGTGGTGGTCGCGCCAGGCCGCGAGCGTCACCGGCGCGAAGCCCGCCTCGCGCGCGCTCGCCGCCACCGCGGCGGGATTCCCGGTGCCGGTGACGACCCGCGCCGGACCGCCGGCGGCGAGCGGCCCGCCGTCCAGCGCCCGCACGCCGGCCACCTCGTGACGCGCCGCGGCGACGAGCGCCCCCGGCGCGCGCCGAGCGGCCTCCGCCAGCCACGGCGCCGGGTCCTCGCCGGCGGCGAGCCGGGTCACCACGACGATGTCGGCCCGCTGGAGCGCGCGCAGCGGTTCGCGCAGCCGGCCCGCCGGGAGCAGCCGGCCGCCGCCCCAGGGATCGGTGCGGTCCACGAGCACCAGGTCCAGGTCGCGCTCGAGGCCCCAGTGCGAGAACCCGTCGTCCACGAGCACGAGCCGCGCGCCCGCGACCACGGCGGCCCGGGCCCGCTCGAGCTTGCTCACGCCGGCGAACGTGCGCGCCGGGCCGACGGCCTCGCGGTAGAGGAGCTCCTCGTCGCCGCGGCCGCCCGGCCCCGGCCGGTAGCGGCGCGCGACCACCGCCACCTCCTCGCCGAGCGCGGCCAGCGCGCGGGCCAGGTGGAGCACGAGCGTGGTCTTGCCGGCGCCGCCCACGGTCAGGTTCCCGACCGAGACCACGCGCGCGGCCACGCGCTCCGGGGCGAGCGCGCCCCAGGCGTAGAGCCGCCGGCGCGCCTCCCACAGCGCGCCCGCCACCGAGGCGAGCCCTCCGCCGAGCGGGCCGGTCAGGAGCGCGGCCACAGTCCCAGCTCCCGCAGCCGCTCCACCGCGCGGGCCGCGGCCCCGCGCTCGGCGGCCGCCACGCGCAGCGCCGCGATGCCACGGCTCGCGCGCAGGTCCTCGTGGCCGAGCAGCGCCTCCAGCGCGCGCGTGAGCGCGGCCCCGTCGGCCACGCGCCAGATCGCGCCCGCGCGCTCGAGCGCGCGCACGCCGCCCCGCTGCGAGGCGTCGTGCGTGCCCATCACCACCGCCGCCCCGCAAGCCGCAGCCTCCATCGGGTTGTGCCCGCCGTAGGGGGCGAGGCTCCCGCCCACGAACACCACGTCGGCGGCGCGATACCAGGCCGCGAGCACGCCGGGGCGCTCGTCCCAGCACCACGTATCCGAGGCCGCCGTGACCGTCATGGCCCCGAGCCCGGCGGCGATCGCCTCGGCCTGGAGCTGGGCGAGCGCGCGCGCGTGGCGCGGTACCGCCACCACCTGCCAGCGGGCGCGCAGCCCCACGGGCAGCGCGCGCCAAGCCCTCGAGACCGGGCGCGCCTCGCCGGGCCTGAGGTTGCCGAGCACGAGCAGCGGCCGCGAGCCGTCCGCGCCCAGCCGCGCGCGCTCCGCGCCGCGGTCGGCGGCCGGCTCGGGCAGCCCGTCGCTCTTCAGATTTCCCACCACGTGCGTGCGCTCGGCCCGGCTCCCGAGCGCGAGCCAGCGCTGCTGGTCCTCCTCGGTCTGGCACAGCACGCCCGCGAGGCCCGAGACGAGCCCGCGCAGCGACGGGCCGAGCCGGGCGTAGCGGAGCACGGAGCGCTCCGAGAGCCGCGCGCTCACGACCGCCACGGGCAGCCGCTCGCGCCGCGCGGCGAGCAGCCAGTGCGGCCACAGCTCGGACTCGAGCAGGAACAGCGAGCGCGGCCGCACGCCGGCCAGGAACCGCCGCGCCGCCTGGGGCGTGTCGAGCGGCGCGAGCACGGCGTCGTGGCCGGCGCCCCGCAGCCGCTCGCGGCCGGTGCGGGTCGTGGCGGTGAGCTGGAGCCGCGCGTCGGGCGCCACGCGCACGAGCTCGCGCGCGAGCGGCAGCGCCGCCAGCGCCTCGCCCAGCGACGCCGCGTGCAGCCAGGCGTCGCAGCCGCCCGGGCGGCTCACGCGCCCGAGCCGCTCGCGCCACAGCTCGCGCTCGCGCGGCGAGGTGAACAGTCCAGCCGCCGGCGCGAGCGCTCCCATGACCGGGGCCACGAGCCGGTAGCTCCCCCACAGCGGGTTCACGCCACGGCCTCCCCGACCCGCGCGCGCAGCTCGCGGCTGAGCGCGTCGAGCGCGTCCTGGACGCCGCGCTTCGCCGGATCGCCGCCCGCCTCCGCGGCGGCGGGCGCGAGCGGCCGGCCGTGCCCGATGACCACGCGCGCGAACGGGCGCGGGATCCGGAAGCCGTCCCACGAGCGAAGCCTCCACGCCGGGCGCACGCCGAGCGCGATGGGCACGACCCGCCGCCCGGTCCGCGTGGCGAGGTACGATACGCCGGGCTTCGTCCTCTCCGCCGGCCCCCGCGGACCGTCGGGCGTGACCGCCAGGTGCCGGCCGCGCTCGGCCCAGGCGAGCATCTCCCGGACCCCGGCGTCCCCGGCGCGCGTGCTCGAGCCGCGGCCCGTGACGTAGCCCAGGCGGCGGATCAGCCGCGCGATCAGCTCGCCGTCGTGGTGCTGGCTCACGAGCACCGCGATCCCGCGCGCGCGGTGCGACCACGCCATGGGCAGGATGCCCGAGTGCCAGAACACGTAGACGAACCGTTCGCCGCCCGCCTCGGCCTCGACGTACTCCGGGTGGTCCGCCCACTCGAAGCGCCACGTGGCCCCGAGCGCCCGCACGAGCCACGCGCCGCAGAACGCGGCGAGCGGCAGCCACCACGGATGCCGTCCGCCGCTCACGCCACCAGGTCCCAGGCCAGCCCGGCCACGCGGCGCGAGGCGCCGGGCCCGCCCAGCCGCTCGCGCACCACCGCGAGCGCTGCGCGCACGCGCTCCCGCTCGGCGGGGTCGTCCAGCCAGCGCCCGAGCGCGCCGGCCACCGCCGCGGCGCGGAACGCGCCCTGCACGAACTCGGGGGCGACCTCGCGCCCGGCGACGATGTTGGGCAGGCCGATGTGCCGGAGCTTGACGACCCGCCGGGCGATGGCGTGGTTCAGCCAGCCGACGCGGTAGACGATCGCGTGCGGCGTGCCGAACAGCGCCGTCTCCAGCGTGGCGGTGCCGGAGGCCACCGCGCAGCAGGTGGCGTACGCCTGGACGCAGTGCGTGCGGCCCTCCACCACGCTCACGCCCGCGAGCCGCGCCGGGTCGAGACGCCGGGTGGTGAGTCCGGGCGCGAGCGCCAGCACCGGCAGCACGTCGGGCCGGCCCTCACGCAGCCGCCGCGCCACCTCGAGCAGCTCGTTCCCGTGCGCGGCGAGCTCGCCGGCGCGGCTCCCGGGGAGGAGCCCCACGATGCGCGCCGCGTCGCCCGCGCCCAGCTCGGCGCGGAACTCCGCCTCGCTCCGTTCGGGCGCGAGGTCGTCCAGCAGCGGGTGCCCGACGAACGTGGCCGCGACGCCGGCGCTCCGGAACAGCGGCTCCTCGAACGGGAACACCACCGCGAGGCGGTCCACCCAGCAGGCCATCTCCCGCGCGCGCTCGGCGTGCCACGCCCACACCTGCGGCGCGATGTAGTAGAGCACCGGCACGCCGCGGCGCTTGAGCGCGGGCCCGAGCCGCAGGTTGAACCCGGGGTAGTCCACGAGCACCACCGCGTCGGGCCGGAACCGCTCCACCTCGTCGAGGAGCGCCCGCCGCGCCCGCAGGATCGCCGGCAGCCGGGCGAGCACGCCGCTGAATCCGATCACCGCCAGCTCCTCCTGCGGGACGATGGTCTCGGCGCCCGCGGCGCGCAGCGCCGGCCCCGCGACCGCGCGCACCCGCACCGGCCCGCGCTCGCGCAGCGCGCGCACCAGCCGCGCCGCGTGCGCGTCGCCCGAGGCTTCGCCGGCCACGACGAGCAGCCTCCGCTCGCGCGCGGCGGGCGCGGCAGTCAGGCCAGCGACCACTGCCGGGCGCGCCGGCGCATCGCCTCGCGCACCTGCTCGGCGACCGCCAGCGCGTCACGCCCCGCGCGCGCCGAGGCCGCCCCCGCGCCGTCGCCGCGGAGCGAACTCACGAACGCCGCCAGTTCGAGCGCCAGCGGCTCGCCCGCGGGCACGTCGAGCTTCGTGCGCCGGATGCCCGAGAGCAGCGCGAGCGGGTCCACGCGGCCGGGCTGGAACGAGCCCGGGTCCTTGATCACGAACGCCTCGCCCGCCTTCTCGAACAGGTCCACGCTCACGTAGGAGTCGCGGGTGAAGAACCGGATCCGCCGCAGCCGCTCGACCGAGACCCGGCTCGCGGTCAGGTTCGCCACGCAGCCGTTGGCAAAGCGCAGCCGCGCGTTCGCGATGT
>CAZSQX010000038.1:0-25266 GCA_964609125.1 uncultured bacterium | reverse complement strand
TGATCTGGGCGTTCCCGCCCACGCGCGACACCGAGATGCCGACGTTGATCGCGGGTCGCACGCCGGCGTAGAACAGGTCGCCCTCGAGGAAGATCTGGCCGTCGGTGATCGAGATCACGTTGGTCGGGATGTAGGCCGACACGTCACCGGCCTGGGTCTCGATGAACGGCAGCGCGGTGAGCGAACCGCCGCCCTTTTCGTCCGAGAGCTTGCAGGCGCGCTCGAGCAGCCGCGAGTGCAGGTAGAACACGTCGCCGGGGAACGCCTCGCGGCCCGGCGGACGCCGCAGCAGCAGCGCCAGCTGGCGGTAGGCGTTCGCGTGCTTCGAGAGATCGTCGTACACGCACAGCACGTGCCCGCCGTGGTAGGTGAACTCCTCTCCCATCGCCACGCCCGCGTAGGGGGCGATGTACTGGAGCGGTGCGGACTCCGACGCCGACGCCGTCACCACGATCGTGTACTCCATCGCCCCGTGCTTCTCGAGCGTGGACACCACGTTCGCGACCGTGGATTCCTTCTGGCCGATCGCGACGTAGATGCAGATGACCCCGGTGCCCTTCTGGTTGATGATCGTGTCGAGCGCGATCGTGGTCTTGCCGGTCTGGCGGTCGCCGATGATCAGCTCGCGCTGGCCACGGCCGATGGGAATCATCGCGTCGATGGCCTTGATGCCGGTCTGGAGCGGCTCCTTCACCGGCTGGCGGTCGATCACGCCAGGCGCCTTGAACTCGATGTTGCGGAACTTGTCGGCGCCGATCGGGCCCTTGCCGTCCACCGGCTGGCCGATCGCGTTCACGACGCGCCCGATCATGGCCTTGCCCACGGGCACGGAGGCGATGCGGCCGGTGGCCTCGACGCGGTCGCCCTCCTTGATGTTCTTGTCCGAACCGAACAGCACCGCGCCGACGTTGTCCTCCTCGAGGTTCAGCACCATCCCCATCACGTCGCCGGGGAACCGGATCAGTTCGCCGGCCATCGCGTCCTCGAGTCCCCACAAGCGCGCGATGCCGTCGCCCACGGACAGCACGCTGCCCACGCTCTTGGTCTCGAGCTTGGCCTCATAACGCTCGAGTTCCTGCGCCAGGATGGCGCTCACTTCTTCCGGTCGAAAGGACATTGGGTGGCTTCCCCGTTCGTTCAGTGTTGGCGGATGGCTCGCGCGGCCGCGGGCTGCACGGCTACACGCTCACTTCGTAGAGCTGGTTCGCGAGGCTCGCGAGCAGGCTCCTGACGCTGCGGTCGATGACGCGATCGCCGATGCGCACGTAGGCGCCGCCGACGAGCGAAGCCTCCACCTGGAGGTCCAGCACGATCTTCCTGCCCGTGAACCGTTCGAGCTCGGCGTGCAGCCGTTTGCGCTCCTCGTCGGTGAACGCGACGGCGCTCACCGCGGTCGCGCGCTCGAGTCCCTTTGCGCGCTCGACGATGGCCTGGAACTCGTGCGCGATCGCCGCGATCAGGATGACCCGCTTCTTGCGGAGCAGCAGGTCGGCGAACACGCGCACGCCCGGCGAGACCTTCCCCTCGAGCCCGCGCTCGAGCACCTTGCGGCGGTCGGCGGGGCTGATCTGGGGATCGACCAGGAACCTGCCGATGCGGGTGCCCGGGGCCATGAGCGTCACGAGTCCCTGCAGCTCGCCGAGCGACTGCTCCAGCGCCGCGAGCGGGGGCCTGCCCGCCTTCGCCGCCTGCCTCTCCGTGAGGATCTGCAGCGCGCGCGCGTAGCGGGCGGCGACCGAGGCGTCCTTGATCATCGCAGTGTGCCGACCTCGTCGATGAACTGGCCGGCGAGCTTGCGCTGCGCCGGGTCGTCCAGCCTGGACCGGAGGATCTTCTCGGCCGTCGCGAGCGACAACGCGATGACCTGCTCCTTGAGGATCTCCTTCGCCTTCTCGCGCTCGCGCATCATCTCGTCCTCGGCGCGCGAGAGCCGGTCTTGCGCCTCCTTCTGCGCCTGGGCGCGGATCTCGGCGGCCACCTTCTGGCCCTCGGCGACCGATTCCTGCAACCGCAGGCGGGCCTGCGCCTCGATGCCGCGCAGGTCCTGCTCGAGCTTGGCCTTGAGCGCATCGGCGTCCTTCTGCCGGCGCTCGGCCTCGGCGAACTCGCCGGCGATCCTCTGCCGGCGCGCCTCGAGCTGCGCGGTCAGCGGTCCCCAGACCCACCTGCGCATGCCCCACAGCAGGAGCAGGAAGCCCAGGATCTGGGTCCCGACCATCCGGATGTCGATCAGGTTCATGCGTGCTCCCCGGGGCGGGCCGCGCGCGCGAGCGCCGGCCGCGCCCGCCGGTTCAGATCTTGCCCTGCAGGAGGAACATCGTCACGAACGCGTAGATCGTCAGGGCCTCGGCGAGCGCGGCGATGATGATCATGGCGAGCTGGATCTTGGCGGTGGCCTC
The DNA here is from genome assembly GCA_964609125.1 of uncultured bacterium. Classification (GTDB taxonomy): domain Bacteria; phylum Eisenbacteria; class RBG-16-71-46; order RBG-16-71-46; family RBG-16-71-46; genus JAIOPA01. The sequence continues at coordinate 22,867 of CAZSQX010000038.1, read as the reverse complement.
CGGCTGGCGGCCGATGGCCTGCATCGCGCCCTGGCCGATCAGGCCGAGGCCGATGCCCGAGCCGATGGCGGCGACGCCGATGCCGAGCGGGAGTCCGAGAGCGAGTGCGGCGTGGAAATCCATGGGGAATCCTCCTTCTGGGATTTCAGTGGGCGTGCTGCGCACCCCCCTCATGCCCGTGCTCGTCGTGATGCTCGTGCGGCAGCATGAGGAGGATGTAGATCGTGCTGAGAACCGTGAACACCATGGCCTGCAGGAAGCTCCCGAGCAGCAGCAGCGGGTAGAAGATCGCCTGCATCGGGACTCCGAACGGCACCTGCTGGAACGGCAGCATCGCGACGCCGAGCGACGCGAACGCCACCAGCAGCATGTCCTCGCCGAAGATGTTGCCGAACAACCGGCACGACAGCGAGATGGGCTTGGCCAGCTCGCCGAGCAGGTGGATGGGCAGCATGAGCGGCGCGAGCAGCCAGCCGGTGAGGTCGCGCGGGCTGCCGAGCATGTGATCCACCCAGCCGAGCGGCCCCAGCTCGCGGAAGCCGATGAACTGCACGTATACGAACACGGTCAGCGCCAGCGCCACGGTGACGTTGAGGTTGGCGGTGGCCGAGTGCATGAACGGCACGAGTCCGAACAGGTTCATCGCCAGGATGTAGAGGAACAGCGTGCCGAGGAACGGCAGGAAGCGCGGCCCCTGCTTGGGGCCGAGGATGCCGACGATGAAGTTGGAGAGCCCTTCGACCAGCGACTCGACCAGGTTCTGGAGCCCGGACGGCACGAGCTTCGGGTTGCGGCCGGCGAGGAACGCGACCAGCACCAGCAGCAGCGCCACGAGCAGCGAGAACACGAGGATCTCGTAGTGGTGTAGGAAATCCGCCCACGGCTTGCCGTGGTTGGCGCCGGCGATGAGCGTGACGATGTTCGTGAAGCCGTGCGCACCCTCGGACTTCCCGCCCTCGCCGTGCTCGCCGGCGGGAGCCGCATGCCCGCCGGCCGCGTGTGCGTCGCCCGCGGGGGCCGCGTGCGGGTCGGCCGGCGCGCCCGAGGCGTGCGAACCCGGGGCCCGTGTCGCCGGCGTGTTCTCGGCGGTGGCGCTGGTGAGCGCACCGAGGGCCAGCCACGTCACCGCGGCGAGCGCCGCGGCCGCGAGCGCGGCGCGGAAGCGGTGCTGGACGATCGCGCCCCAGAGGCGCGAGGACAGGAGCAGCGTCGAGGCGGCCTTGAGGACGATGACCGCGAGCGGAAGCAGAAATCCGAGCAGCAGCGTCATCGGGGAGAGGAGCTTCAGCAGCACCGCGCCGGCCACGAACAGCGGCAGCATCCCGGCGAGCGCCAGGCCCGCGCCGCGCACGCCCGCGGGCGTCGTGCGCGCCGGGCCCATGAGGTTCACCACCAGCTGCTCGAGGAGCCGCAGGTTCGCGAGCGACCACACGCCGCCGGCGGCGAACGCGAGGCCCAGCATCGGGCTCGCGTAGGTGGCGGCCATGAGCGCCAGCACGCCCCCCAGCCAGGTCGAGGTCTTGCGCACGCGCGCGAGGAATTCGAGACCCATTTGCGTCGCCGGTCAGGCCGCCCCGAGGGGCGGCGCGCGGCCTCAGCGCTCCTGTGATTCGAGGTAACGACGGTAGATGAGCCAGACTTCCCGCCCCGCGGCCACGAAGCCGAGCACCAGGCCGATCAGGCCGAGCCAGGGGGAGGTGTGGAACCGCTTGTCTCCGAGGTCCCCGAGGAAGAAGCCGACGAGCGGCGACACGATCAGCAGGGAGGGGATCGCGACCAGCATCGCAGCGCTCCGCAACGCCGAGTCACCCGGGCGCTTGTCCGGCGGAGGTGCCATGAGGGCCGACCTCGTGAGTGAAAGTTTTCACAAACCATCGGCCAACCGTAATGATTTCAACGGGTGGCGAGGGCGGCGGAACCCTAGTCGAAGCCCCCGGCCGGGTCAAGCCCCAGGTTGTGCTCAGAAGATTGCAGCTGGCCCCGAGCCCGGGCCGCAAGTGCTTGGGGATCCGCAGGTCGTGGACCTTGAGATCCCACGGGATCCGGCCACCCGCAATCTCTTGAGCACAGGGCGGCCGCGCCGACACGTTGGCTGGCGTGGACGCTCGGCCGACGCTATGTTGCCGCGCGTGATCGGCGTCAACTGCACCCAGGTCGAGGTCCACGTCTTCCGGCGGCGCGGGAAGCGACTGGAGATACTGCTCTTGCGGCGCGCGACCCACCGTTCTCTGTCGGGAGTCTGGCAACCGGTGACGGGGGGCGTCGAGGGGCGCGAGTCGGCGCTCCGGGCCGCCGTCCGAGAGGTCCATGAGGAGACCGGGCTCTCCCCCGTCCGCTGGTGGGTGCTGGAGCACCTGGCCACGTTCTACGAGCCGGCGAGCGACTCGGTGCGGATCGTCCCCGTCTTCGCCGCCGAGGTGTCGTGGACCGACGCCGTGCACCTCTCTCATGAACACGATCGCTATGCGTTCGTGAGCGTGCGCGAGGCGAGCCGCCGCGTGCTGTGGGCGATCCAGCGCCGCGCGATCGCCGCGCTCCTCGACGAGGTGGCCTCCGGCTCCGCGGGCGGTGCGGCCCGCGACGTGACGGCACGCGTCGCGGCGCTCGGGGCCCCGCGGGCCCGCGGGCCCCGGCCGCGGACCGCCTCCCGCAACCTTCGACACCCCGCGCGCGCCCGCCGCCCGCGCCGATCCCCCTAGGAGGTACTCACGATGGCAGCCACCAACTCGTTCGACGTCACCACCGGCGTGGACATGATGGAGGTCCAGAACGCGGTGGAACAGGCCACCAAGGAGATCACGCAGCGCTACGATTTCAAGGGTCTCGCGGTGGGCATCGCGCTCGACCAGAAGGCCAAGATCATCACACTCACAGCCCCGGACGAGCATCGGCTGACCGCGGTCTGGGATGTGGTTCAGTCGAAGCTCGTCAAGCGCAAGGTGCCGCTCAGGAACCTGAAGCCCGGCAGGACCGAGACCGCCGCCGGAAGCACCGTGCGGCAGGTGGTGGCGATCCAGGACGGCCTCACCGCCGAACAGGCCAAGGAGGTCGTGCGCACGCTCAAGGAAGCGAAGCTCAAGCGCGTGCAGGCGTCCATCAACGCCGAGACCGTCCGAATCTCGGGCCCCGACAAGGACGACCTGCAGGGCGCGATCGCCCTCCTCAAGCAGCAGGACTTCGGCGTCGAGCTGAAGTTCGGGAACTACCGCTCGAACTGACGGCGGCGCCCGCTCCGCCGGCCGGGTTCGCCGGCGCGCGGCCGCGGGGCGATCCCGCGTCGGCCGGACCCTTCCTTGAGCGCTTCATCCCCGCCGCGGACATCCATGCGCTAAGCTGCATCGACCATGCACGCCGCGCCCCCGAAGCCGCCGGGGTGTTCGCCGCGACGGGTTCACCATCCGCACCGACCCCGCGAGGCTCGACCTGGACGCGATCCACGCGTTCCTGTCGTCGTCCTACCGGGCGCGCGGCATCCCGCGCGAAGTGACGGAACGCCCGATCGCGAACGCCATCCCGTTCGGCGTCCACGAGGGCGAGGGCCTCGTGGGTTTCGCGCGCGTCGTCACCGACCGCGCCACGCTCCCTACATCGGCGACGTGTTCGTGCAGGAGCCCTGGCGCGGCCGCGGGCTTTCCAGGCGGCTCCCAACGTGCATCCTCGAGCACCCCGAGCTGCAGGACTTCCGACGCTGGCTCCTCGCCACGCGCGACGCGCACGGGCTCCATGCGCAGCACGGCTGCCGGCCGCTCGCCGCGCCCGACCGCTGGATGGAGCGTCACGCGCCGGACGCGTACGGCGCGAGGGGCTGAGCCCGCCCGGGGCGTCAGGCTCCCGTCGCCCGCCCCGCGCCCCCGCCCACCTTCGCCGGCACCGGGGACTTCGCCAGCTCCTCGTAGAGGTAGGCGCAGCTCCGGGTGCCGCCGTGGAAGCTCGTGAGCGAGAACTTCTCGTTGGGCGCGTGGACCTGGTCGTCGTGGAGCCCGAAGCCCATGAGGATGCACGGCAGGCCGTGCGTCTTCTGGAACGTGGCCATGACCGGGATGGAGCCGCCTTCGCGGATGAGCGCCGGCTTCTTGGTCCACGCCCGCGCAAGCGCGCGGATGGCGGCCTGGAGCATGGGGTGGTCGGGCGACGTGATCCACGGCTCGGCGTTGTGCAGGTCCTTCACCACCACCTTCACCGCCGCCGGCGCGAGCGCCTTCACGTGCGCCTCGAACTTCCTGAACAGCGCCATCGGGTCCTGGTCGGGGACGAGCCGCATGCTCACCTTGGCGGCGGCGAAGCTCGGGAGCACGGTCTTGCTCCCCTCGCCGGTGTAGCCGCTCCACATGCCGTTCACGTCCAGCGTCGGGCGGCTCCAGATGCGCTCGAGCGTGCTGCGGCCCTTCTCGCCCCAGGCCATGGGCGCGCCGGTCTCGGCGAGGAACGCCGGCTCGTCGAACGGCAGCGCCGCGTAGGCCTCGCGCTCGGAGGACGTCAGTTCCTTCACCGCGTCGTAGAAGCCGGGCACGGTGATGCGGCCGTCCGCGTCCTTGAGCGCGGCGAGGATGCCCGCCAGCGCGTTGGCCGGATTCATCACCGCGCCGCCGAACTCGCCCGAGTGGAGGTCGCGCGCGGGTCCGGTCACCTCGACCTGCGTGTAGAGGATGCCGCGCAGCGCGTAGGTGAGTGCGGGCTGGTCGGGCGACAGCATGTTGGTGTCGCTCACCAGGATGACGTCGGCGTCGAGCTGCGCGCGCCGCGCGCGGAGGAAGCCCTCGAGACCCTCGCTCCCGGCCTCCTCTTCGCCTTCGATCACGAGCTTGAGGTTGATCGGCAGCTTCCCGTTCACCGCGAGGTGCGCCTCGATGGCCGACAGGTGCATGTAGACCTGCCCCTTGTCGTCGCAGGCGCCGCGCGCGTAGAGCTTGCCGTCGCGCTCGACCGGCTCGAACGGCGGCGTCTTCCACCGCTCGAGCGGATCGGGGGGCTGGACGTCGTAGTGCCCATACAGCAGCGCCGTGAGCGCTCCGGGCGCGCCGAGCCACTCCGCGTACACGACCGGGTGGCCCGGCGTGTCCACGACTTCGGCGCGTGTCATGCCGATGCTCCTCAGGTGCGCCACGATGAGCTCGGCGCAGCGGCGCACGTCGGCCTTGTGCTGCGGCTGCGCGCTCACGCTGGGAATGCGGAGCGCGGCCTTCAGGTTGTCGAGGAAGCGGCCGCGGTTGTCCAGGAGATAGCGGTCGAGGGCGTCCATGGCGGGCCTCGCGTGCGAGTCGGGGTGGATGGGAACGGTGTTCGGACTCTAGAACGCGCCCGTGCCGGCCGACAACCGACGTGCGGCGCTGTCGGCCCCGCCACACGGGTCCGCGCGGCGGGTCGCGGAGGAGGTCCGGGCCATCCACATCCGGGTCCGGACGGCCTCCACGCTTGAACCGCTCCGCGCCATGCCCCACGATGCCCTGCCCTCCGGAGTCGTCATGCAGCTTCGCATCCTCCACAAAGAGTGCTGTGGCAACGGCCTGTGCCGCGAGATCGCGCCCGGGGCGTTCGGGGTGGACAGCAAGAACAAGGCGACCGTGCTGGACCCCGAATCCGAGACCCCCGAGAAGATGATCGAAGCGGCCGAGAGCTGCCCGTGCTCCGCCATCGTCGTGCTGGACGACGAGGGCGACGCCGTCTTCCCGTGACCGGACCCCCGGGCGCAGTGCGGGGCGGGCCGGCGGGCCGGCTGCGGCTGCGCGAGACGCCCTGGCGGCTGGCGGTGTGCCGCTTCCCCGCCGACACGCCGCTCCCGGCGTGGGTGTTCCACCGCGAGGCCGAGTTCTTCTCGGTCACGCGTACGCCGCGCGAGCTGTCGGTCGTGTGCGCCGAGGACGACCTTCCTCCGTCCGTGGACCGGGACGTCGAGCGCGACTGGCGCGCGTTCGAGGTGGTGGGCCCGCTGCCGTTCGGGCTCACGGGCGTGGTGAGCGGACTCACCGCGCCGCTCGCCGCCGCCGGCATCCCGGTGTTCGTCGTGAGCACCTACGACACCGACGTCCTGCTGGTGAAGTCGGCCGACTACCTCGAGGCGTTCGGCATCCTCGCCGGCTCGTTCGAGATCGTGGACTGAGCCGGCGTCTCGCCGGCCGGCCCCGCCGCGGGCAGCCCGGCGGGCGCCGCATCCGGCCCCGACGCGGGCCGCGCGCCCCTGCGGCGCCACGCCCAGCGCTTCTGGATCCCGGCGAGGTAGGTGTAGAACACGGGCGTCACGTAGAGCGTGATGATCTGCGAGAAGGCGAGCCCGCCCACCACCGCCAGCCCGAGCGGGCGGCGCGACTCGGCGCCCGCGCCCCAGCCGATCGCGATCGGCAGCGTGCCCATGAGCGCGGCCATCGTCGTCATCATGATCGGCCGGAACCGCACCCGGCACGCCTCGAGGATCGCCTCGCGCGGCGACTTGCCCTCGTTTCGCTCCGCGGCGATGGCGAAGTCGATCATCATGATGGCGTTCTTCTTGACGAGCCCGATGAGCAGGATGACGCCCACGAACGCGTACACGGAGAGCTCGGTCCGGAACAGGACCAGCGTGAGCAGCGCGCCGAAGCCCGCGAACGGGAGTCCCGACAGGATCGTGATCGGGTGGACGAAGCTCTCGTAGAGCACGCCCAGCACGAGGTAGATGACCAGGACCGCGAGCAGCAGCAGGACCGTGAGCCCCTGCTGGCTGGATTGGAACGCCTGCGCGGCGCCGGCGAACGACGTGCTGATGTCGGAGCTGAGCGTGCTGCGCGCCGCGGTCTGGATCTGCGAGACGGCCTCGGACAGGCCGGTGCCCGGCTTCACGTCGAACGACAGCGTCACCGCCGGCAGCTGGCCGGAGTGGCTCACGGTGAGCGGCCCGAGGCCGGGCACGAGGCGGGCCACGGCGCCGATCGGCACCAGCTCGCCGCGGCTCGACCGCACGTTCAGGAGCTGAAGCGCGGTCACGTCGCGCTGGTACTGCGGCAGCAGCTCCATGACGACCCAGTACTGGTTGCTGGGCGTGAAGATGGTGGACACCTGGCGCGAGCCGTAGGCGTCGTAGAGCGCCTCGTCCACCTGCCGCGGCGACACCCCGAGCGTGGCGGCGCGGTCGCGATCCAGCTCGACCCGGATCTCGGGGTTCTTGATGAGCAGGTCGCTGGTGACGTTCTCGAGCGCCGGCAGCTCCCTGAGCTTCGCCTCGAGCCGGCCGGCGTTCTCGTAGAGCGAGACGAGGTCGGTGCCGGCGAGCGTGTACTGGTACTGGCTCTTCGCGAAGCGGGCGCCGACGCGGATCGGCGGCGGGTTCTGGACGAACACGCGGATGCCGGGCACCGAGTTCAGCTTTGGGGTGAGCTGGCGCGCGATCTGGGTCGCGTCGAGCTTCCGGTGATGGCGCTCCTTGAGGCGGATGACGAGCCGGCCCTGGTTGGACGAGCCGCCGCCCGGGCCGCCCCCCACCGCCGACATGAACCCCTCGAGGTCGGGCTCCTTTTCGAGGATGGCGGCGATCTGCTGCTGGTGCCGCACCATGGACTCGAACGACGTGCCCTCGGCGGTCTCGGTGGTGCCGGTGAGCTGGTTGATGTCCTCGGCGGGGATGAAGCCCTTGGGGATGACCATGAACAGCCCGACCGTGCCGGCGAGGATGGCCGCCGAGAACACGAGCGTGGCGCGGCGGTGCTGCATGACCCACCCCAGGCTCCGCCTGTACGCCTGCAGGCTCGCGTCGAACGCGGCCTCGCTCGCGCGCAGGACGGTGTTGCCGGAGTGATGCGCGCCCGGCCGCAGGAACCGGCTCGCCATCATCGGCGTGAGCGTGAGCGAGACGAAGCCCGAGATGAGGATCGCCACGCTGATGACGATCGCGAACTCGTGGAACAGCCGCCCGAGCAGCCCGCCCATGAACAGCACCGGAAGGAACACGGCCACGAGCGACAGCGTCATGGACAGGATGGTGAACCCGATCTCGTGCGCGCCGTCCTCGGCCGCGCGCATGGGCGGCTTCCCCATCTCCATGTGCCGGACGCAGTTCTCGAGCATGACGATCGCGTCGTCCACCACGAACCCCAGCGACAGCGTGAGCGCCATGAGCGACAGGTTGTCGAGGCTGAAGCCGAGCGGCTTCATGAGCGCGAACGTGCCCAGGATGGAGAGCGGCAGCGCCAGGCTGGGGATGAGCGTGGCGGAGGCGTTGCGCAGGAACAGGTAGATGACTCCCACCACCAGCACGAGCGCGATGAGCAGCGTGAGCTGCACGTCGGTCACCGAGTGCCGGATCGAGATCGAGCGGTCGTTGAGCGTCTCGATGCTCACCGAGCCGGGCAGCTGTGGCCGGAGCCGGTCCACCATCGCGTGCACGGCGTCGGCCACTCGCACGGTGTTCGTGCCGGGCTGGCGCTGGATCGCGAGCACGATGGCGCGGCGGCCGTTGAACCAGCTCGCCTGGCGGATGTTCTCGACCGAGTCCACCACCTGGCCCAGGTCGCCGAGCCGCACCGACGCGCCGTCCTGGCTCTTCACGATCAGATCGCGGAACGCGCGCGCGTTCTCGAGCTGGTTGCTCGAGCGCAGCGTGAGCGCGAGGTCGGGGCCCCACAGCACGCCGGTCGGCAGGTTCACGTTGCCGGACGAGATCGCGTCCGAGACCTGGTCGATGCCCACACCGCGCGCCGCCATCGCCTGCGGGTCGAGCTGGATGCGCACCGCGTACTTCTGTGAGCCGAACACCTGCACCTGGGCCACGCCGTCCACGGTGGAGATGCGCTGCGCCAGCGTGGTCTGCGCGTACTCGTCGAGCGCGGGCAGCGGCAGCAGGTCGGAGGTGAGCGCCAGGAACAGGATGGGCGAGTCGGCGGGATTCGACTTCTGGTAGGAGGGCGGGTTCGTGCCCTGCGGGAGCTGGCGCTGCACCTGCGAGATGGCGGCCTGCACGTCCTGGGCGGCCGCGTCGATGTTGCGGTGGAGCGCGAACTGCAGCGTGACGTTCGTGCTGCCGAGGCTGCTGTTCGAGCTCATCGCCTCGAGCCCGGCGATGGTGGAGAACTGCTTCTCGAGCGGCGTGGCGACCGCGGCGGCCATGGTCTGCGGGCTCGCGCCCGGCAGGCTCGCGCGCACGTTGATGACGGGGTAGTCCACGTTCGGCAGGTCGCTCACCGGGAGCTGCGGGTAGGCGAACGCGCCGAACAGCGCGATGCCGGACATCGTGAGCGTGGTGGCGATCGGTCGACGGATCCAGGGCGCCGAGAGGCTCATGGCCGGCCGGACTCCGCCGTGCGCGCTCCGGACGCCGTGGCCGGGGCGCCGGGCGAGCCCGTGCGCGCCGTGGGCGCGCCGCTCCCGCCGGCGCGGATGGCCGCCTTCGCGCCGGGCGTCAGGCGCACCTGGCCGTCGGTGACCACGGTCTCGCCCGGCGACAGACCCGCGGCCACCACGGTCAGCCCGCGCCAGTTCCTCGCCACCGTCACCGGGCGCAGCTCCACGGTGGTGTCCGCCTTCACCACATAGCAGTAGGGCCCCGACTGCGAGTTCGTCACCGCCGAGGCCGGCACCACGGTGGCCGCGCCCTGCTCGCGGAGCTGCACGCGCACGCGCACGAACGCGCCCGGCCACAGCGCCGCGTCGGCGTTCGGGAACTCGCCCTTGAGGAGCAGCGTCCCGCTCGCCGGGTCCACCTCGTTGTCCACGAACGCGAGCGAGCCCTCGCGGCCCGCCGAGTCCGTGACCCCGGAGAACACGCGCACGCGCACCTCGCGCCGGCGCTCGCCGCGCACCTCGGCGATGTCGTCCTGCGGGATGGTGAACCGCACGCGGATCGGCCGCAGCCGGTGGATCGTGACGAGCGCGTTGGCGGGGTCGTTCGCGCGCACCACGTCGCCGACGTGCACCGACAGCCGCCCGGTGCGCCCGGAGATGGGCGCGCGCACGGTCGCGTGCGCGAGATCGAGCCGCGCGCGCGCGAGGCTCGCCGAGTCGGCGAGCACGGTGGCCGCGAGCGCCTGGGCCGCGGCGCGCTTGGCGTCCAGCTCGCCGGCGGACAGGAGTTGCTGCTCCGCCAGCCGCTCGGCGCGCACCAGCTCGAGCTGCGCCGAGCGCGACTGGGCGCGGTCGCGTTCGAGGATGGCCGCGGTGCGCGCGACCTCGGCCTCGAACACGCGCGGCTCGATCTCCACCAGCACCTGGCCTTCGCGCACGTCGTCGCCTTCGCGGAACGCGACCCGCGACACCATGCCGCCCACCTGCGGGATCACGTCGGCCGAGGCGATGGGCTCCACCGTGCCGGTCGCGTCCAGCTCGTGGGGCACGGTGCGCGACTCGACCGTGGCCACGGTCACCGGCACACGGGCGCCCCGGCGCTCGGTGGCCGGCGCGCAGCCGGCGAGCGCGATGAGGACGAGCACGCCCGCGGCGACGCAGGCGAGCCGGGCGGCGACGGGGCGCATGTTGGGCGGGATCCTCCGTGAGACGGCGTCAGCCGCCGGGAACCCGTATCCCGGCGTCGCCGGGACCGGGCGAAGCAGGCGATTCAAGCACGCGGCGCACGCACCCGGCAATCTTGGAGGCTGGCCCTGCAGAAGGGTCAGCAGCGCGCCGGTTCCCTCGGCACGCGACGAGCGCACCATCCGCCCCACCGGGCGCAGCGTCCGAGCTTCGTCAGCCTGAGCGTTCGGCGAGGCGCTGGCGCAGCAGGCGATCCGCCCGGCGCCAGCCCGAAACGAGGAGCGCCAGCACGCCGGCGACGAGAACGCCCGACCACAGCAGCGCGTGGGCGTCTTCGCGCCAGCCGAAGAGCGGCGGCAGCAACGCGAGCGCGAGCAGGGCCGCGCCCAGCAAGAAGAGCTCGCGTCCCGTCGCCGCGTTAACGTCGTACCACACGCGCTCGTCCCGGAACGTGGCCGGCACGCGCAGCCCGTACCCGAGGTTGGGCCCGATGCGCCGGAAGACGAGCGGGAGCGCGAGCCCCATGAGCAGGAGCGCGATCGCGACGAACATCCAGATCAGTCCGGACATGGTCCCTCCCGGCGCACGGGTGGCCGGCGACCAGGCGCGGCCCCGATGGCGCACGCGTGGCCCCACTCTACACCCGCGTCACCGCCACGATCCCGATCGGCGGGTGGTAGACGACGTCGCGACCGTGGGCGAGCACGCCGAGCGTGCGGCGGGCGGGCTCGGTGGCCTCGAGCAGCGCGCGGCGCAGCTCCTCGAACGCGGCCTGAGCCAGGCCCGCGCGGGCGCAGGCATCCTGGAGCGAGCGGCCGGCGTCCAGGTCGGCAAGCGGCTGGTCGTCGCCATCGTGGCGGAATCCCGCCTCCACCAGCGCCACGGACCACGCGGCCGGTGTGAGGAGCCGCACGGGGCACGGCGAGAGCGCGGCCTCGACCGTCTCCATCACCGCGTCCACCCCGTCGTCGCCGGTCGCCATCACGTCACAGATCGCCACGCGGCCCCCGCGCCGCAGCACCCGCCGCATCTCGGCGGCCGCGCGCTCGGGCGAGCCGAGGAGCCGCGCCGCGTGGCGGCAGGCGACGAGGTCGAAGCTGCCGTCGCGGAAGGGGAGCGCGCAGGCGTCGGCGGCCACGCGCGGGGGCACGAGCCGCTCCGCGCGCCGGGCCTCGGTCGCCGCCACGCGGAGCATCGCCGGCGAGAGGTCGCAGAGCACGACCCGCGCGACGAACGGCCCCGCCGCACGCGCCATGGCGCCGGGGCCGCTGCCGACGTCCAGCAGCATCTCGTCGGCCACGGGCTGCAATCGCTCGAGCACAACGTCGCGCGTGGCCCCGTGCGCCAGCTCCGGCCACAGCGCGTACGAGGTGGCGCGTTCGTCCCACGCGGTCCGCGGACCGCGGGACGTCATCCCCCGCCGGCGCCGACCGGGGCGCTCCCCTCGCGGTAGCTCGCCATGATGGCGTCCAGCACCTGCTTCGGCGGCCGCACGCGGTCGAGCGGCAGCGACACCAGCGGCTGCTCGATCATCCGCATCTCGGCGTCGAAGCGGTGCGTGTCCGGGTTCACGTACAGGAGGCCCGTCAGGATCTTCAGCTCCTCGCGCGCCTCCCGCAGGACCTGGATCGCGTGGGTGGCGTCGGTCGGGTCGTAGTCTTCGGCCAGCTTCTTGAGGATGACGTGCGAGCCGTCCGGCATGGTCACGTCGCGCGTGCTGCCCGGCTCGTACTCGACCGTGATGTCCTCGAAGTACGGCACGTAGTCGATCTCGTGCAGCGGCGCGTCGTGCTCCTTGACCGCGGCGTAGCTCTTGGTGCTGCCGACGTGGTCGGCGAACGTCACGCACGGGCTGATCACGTCCAGCACCGCGGTGCCCGGGTGCGCGAACGCCGCCTTGAGGAGCGGGCGGAGCTGCTTCTGGTCGCCCGAGAACGAGCGCGCCACGAACCCGCAGCCCAGCTCGATCGCCACCGCGCAGAGGTCGATGGGCATGAGCAGGTTGGCCTTGCCGCCCTTCTGCGTGCTGCCGACGTCGGCGGTGGCGCTGAACTGGCCCTTGGTGAGCCCGTAGACGCCGTTGTTCTCGACGATGTAGACGACCGGCACGTTCCGCCGCACGAGGTGGCAGAACTGGCCGAGCCCGATGCTCGCGGTGTCGCCGTCGCCCGAAACGCCGATCAGGAGCAGGTCGCGGTTCGCGGCGTGCACGCCGGTGGCGATGCTCGGCATGCGACCGTGCACGGCGTTGAAGCCGTGCGAGTGGCCGAGGAAGTAGGCCGGCGTCTTGCTCGAGCAGCCGATGCCCGAGAGCTTGGCCACGCGGTGCGGCTCGAGGCCCGCCTCCCAGGCGGCCTGGATGATGCCTCCGGTGATGGCGTTGTGTCCGCAGCCCGGGCACAGCGTGGTCCTGCTGCCGTCGTACTCGGCCTTGGTGAGGCCGAGCCGGTTGACGGGCTGGCCGGGGGGCGTGGTGGTGGCGGTGCTCACGGCGTTTCGATGCCTCCGGGACGCGGGCCGGTGCGGGCGCGGGTGCGGCTCATCGGGTCGCCCCCTGCGCCACGCCCTCGTGCGCGAGCACGCCGGTGGTGACGGACGCCGCGTCCAGCGGGAGTCCGTCGTAGTGCAGCACGGACCGGATGTGTGCGGCGCGCTCTGGGACCTCGGCGCGGACGTACGCCGCCATCTGCGCGTCGCGATTCTGCTCCACCACGTAGACGCGCGGATGGTGGCGCACGAACTCGGCCACAGAGGCGTGGAACGGGAGCGCGCGCACGCGCAGGTAGGACGTGGGGACGCCGGCGGCGGCCAGCTCCGCGCGCGCCTCGAGCATCGCCCAGTGAGACGAGCCGAACGCGACGAGCCCGACCTCGGCCCCGCGTGTGAGCGAGACCTCGGGCGCCGGCACCAGCGTGCGTGCAGTGTCGAGCTTGCGCTTCAGGCGATCCATGTTGCGCACGTAGGCCTGCGGGTCCTCCGTGTAGCGCGCCGCCTCGTCGTGGCCGCTCCCGCGCGTGAAGTAGGTGCCCTTCCAGTCCCTGCTGCCGGGGAGCGTCCGGTAGGGGATCCCGTCGCCGTCCACGTCGCGGTAGCGCTCGAATCGCGCCATCTTCGCGAGCGCTTCGTCGTCCAGCACCTTGCCGCGGTCCCACGGCTTCTCGGGGTACGCGAACGGCTCGCTCATCCAATTGTTCATCCCGAGATCCAGGTCGGACAGCACGAACACCGGCATCTGCAACCGCTCCGCCACGTCGAACGCGGCCTGCGCGAACTCGTAGCACTCCCCCACCGAGCCCGGGAGCAGCACCGGGAAGCGCGTGTCGCCGTGCGAGAGCTGGTGGACGAACGCGAGGTCCGACTGCGCCGTGCGGGTGGGGAGCCCGGTGCTCGGGCCCACGCGCTGGATGTCCCAGATCACGCCCGGGATCTCGGCGTAGTAGCCGTAGCCCGCGAACTCGGCCATGAGCGAGATGCCGGGACCCGACGTGCTGGTCATGGAGCGCGCGCCGGCCCAGCCGGCGCCCAGCACCATGCCGACCGCGGCGATCTCGTCCTCGGCCTGGATCACCGCGTACGTGGCCTTGCCCGTGGCCGGGTCGCGGCGGTGCTTCTCGAGGAATCCGATGAGCGACTCGACCAGCGAGCTGGACGGCGTGATCGGGTACCACGTCACCACGGTGACGCCCGCGAACAGCGCGCCCAGCGCGCCCGCGGTGTTTCCGTCGATCAGGATCTTGCCCGCGGTCTGGTTCATGCGCTCGACCCGGTACGGGTCGCGCTTGGGCAGGTGCTCGCGCGCGTGGGCCATGCCGGCCGAGACCGCGGCCTGGTTCAGGGTCAGCGCCTTGGGCTTCTTCGCCAGCTGCGCGTCCAGCGCGCGGGAGACCTCTGCCTCCTCGATGCCCAGCAGCTCGGCGAGCACTCCCACGTAGACCATGTTCACCACCAGCCGGCGGAGCTTGACGTCGGCGGTGATGGGCTCGATCAGCTTCGCCATGGGCACCCGGTAGACCACGCGGTCCTCGGGCACGTCCGGGAATTTGATGGAGTCGTTCGTGACGATGACGCCGCCCGGGCCCATCTCGGCCACATCCGCGGCCGCCGTCTCGGGGTTCATCACCACGAGGATCTCGTGGTTGCCGCGGCGCGCGATCCAGCCGTCCCTGCTCGCCCGGATGGTGAACCAGGTCGGCAGCCCGGCGATGTTCGACGGGAACAGGTTCTTGCCGCTCACCGGGATGCCCATCTGGAACAGCGCGCGCAGCAGCACGCTGTTCGCGGTCTGGCTGCCGGAGCCGTTCACCGTGGCGACGTGGATGCTGAAGTCGTTGACCACCGGTTTCATGGGGCTTCGACGGTACGAGCCGCTCCGGAGGGGGTCAAGTGAAGCGGCGCGCTTCGGAGCGCGCCGGGAGCGGCGGCGGAGCGCGCCAGCGGCCGCGCTCGCCGCCGCGCTCCGGGCGCCCGCGCGCCTTGACCCGCCGCGCGCATCGCTTACTGTCCCCCGCATGCCCGAGCTCACCACCTCCCTGGAGCCCACGCCGCTCGTGCTGGCGGCGGCGCAGCGCTGGCTGGCACCGGTGCAGACGCGCCTCGGCGAATACTTCCTGTCCGCCTACATCACCGGCGGCGCGCTCTCCGAGGGCTTCGACCCCGAGAAGCGTCACGTCAACGTGCTCGTGGTCACGAAGGACCTGCCGCTCTCCGAGCTCGACCACCTCGCGGCCTCGGTGCCGCACACGCACAAGGCGCCGCACATCGACCCGCTGTTCATGACCATGCAGCAGGTGCAGCGCTCGCTCGACGTGTTCCCGATCGAGTGGCAGGACCTGAAGGAACGCCACTGGCGCCTGGAGGGCGTGGACCTGTTCGACACGCTCGACGTGCCGGACCAGTACCTGCGGCTCCAGATCGAGCAGGAGCTGCGCGGCAAGCACCTGCGGCTGGTGCAGGAGTACCTGACCGGCGCCGCGCACCCCGAGCGGCTGCACGCCGCGCTCGCGCGGCTGGCGAGCGGGTTCCACACGCTGTTCCGCTCGCTCGTCCGGCTGCACGGCGAGGCGCCGCCGCCGAGCTTCGAGCGCGTCATCGAGCGCGTCGCCCAGCTCTACGACCTGGACGCGAACGCTCTCACCGGCGCGCACCGGCTGCGCGCGCAGCGGAAGCACCCCGGCGCCGAGGAGACGCGCGCGATCTTCCGCGCGTTCCTGGTGCAGGTCGAGCGGCTCACCGCCGCGGTCGACACCCTGCGCGTCCAATGAACGCGCGGCGCGCCGGTGCGCGCCTGCTCCTCCCGGCGGTGCTGGCGGTCGCGCTCGCGGCGCCCGCGCGGGGCCGGGACGAAGCGGGCCTCGCCCCCATCCCGCCGCCGGAGGGGTTCGTGACCGACGCCGCGGGCGTGTTGCCGGAGCCGCGCCGGGCGCAGCTCGAGGGCTTCCTCGACCAGTTGAAGCGGAAGACTGGCGTGCAGTTCGCCGTGCTCACGGTCCGGACCACCGCGCCGGAGGAGCCGAGCTGGTACAAGACGCGCGTCTTCCAGCAGTGGGGCATCGGCGATCGGGAGCGCGACGACGGCCTGCTGCTGCTGGTGGCCATGGAGCAGCGCGAGATCCGCTTCGAGACCGGGTACGGGCTCGAGGGCACGCTGCCGGACGGCTGGCAGTCGCGCATGACGCGCGACCTCATGATCCCGCGCTTCCGCGCCGGCGACCCCGCCGAGGGGATTGTCGCGGGCGTGCTCGCCTCGGCGCAGCGGATCGCCGCCGAGAAGGGCGTGACGCTCGAGTGGGACGGGAAGGAGCTGCGCTACGACGCCTCCCCGCGCCGTCGCATCCCGCCGTGGGTGATCCTGCTGGCGGTGTTCCTGCTCGACTTCGTCATCCTGCCCGCGATCGCCGCCGGCTCCCGCCACCGGGGCCGCGGTTTCTGGGACGGCGGCCACTGGGGCGGCGGCTTCGGCGGGTTCGGGGGCGGCTTCGGCGGCGGGAGCTTCGGCGGCGGCGGCGGCTCGTCGTTCGGCGGCTTCGGCGGCGGCTCGAGCGGAGGAGGAGGCGGAGGAGGCAAGTGGTGAGCGCGGGCGGGCGGGCCGCGACACCCCTGCCCGTCGCGCGTCGCCCGGCCCGGGCCGCCGAACGGGCCGCCGGCCTGAACCCGGCGGGCCGGTTCCGCGTATCCTGCGCCGGCGCCCGCCGGGCGCCCGGACGGTGACGGTCCCCCGCCGCGTGATCCGCGCGGCGTTCGAAAGGAGACACGCTCGATGAGACGCGGCATGGTGCTGCTGGTGATCGTGGTGATCGCGCTGCTCGGCTTCGGCGGGTGCGTGGCCGGCAACTACAACTCGCTCGTGGCCAGGAAGGCCGACGTCGAGAACAAGTGGGCGCAGGTGAACAACCAGCTCCAGCGCCGTGGCGACCTCATCGGCAACCTGGTCGAGACCGTGAAGGGCGCGGCCGGGCAGGAGCAGGAGGTGTTCGGCGAGATCGCCCGCGCCCGAGCCGCGATGTCGGGCGCGCGCACGCCGCAGGAGGGCATCACCGCCGCGCAGGGCATGGACGCGGCCATCGGCCGGCTGCTCGTGGTGGTGGAGAACTACCCGCAGCTCCGCAGCATGGAGTCGTTCACGCAGCTCATGGACGAGGTGGCCGGCACCGAGAACCGCATCGCCGTCGAGCGCGGGCGCTACAACGACACCGTCCGCGACTACAACGTCTCGGTGCGGAGCTTCCCCATGAACCTGTTCGCGCGCATGTTCGGCTTCGCCGAGTCTCCGATGTACCCGGTGCCGGAGGAGGCGAAGGCCGTGCCCAAGGTGGACTTCTCGGGGATCCGCTCGGACAGCGCGGGGCGGTAGCGCCTCCCGCCATCCGGCACCGCCGCCGCCCGGGCGCGCGTGACCACGGGTCGCGCGCGCCCGCGCGCCGATCAGCCCGTCGCTTCCAGCGCCTCGGGGAAGTGCTCGCGGAGCGCCGGGTGCGCGTGCAAGCCGAGCCAGCCGGCGGTCGTGCGCCAGCACTCGAACGCGCTCCGGCCCGCGACGCGGAGCGCCTGGTAGCGGACCCCCGCGGAGGCGAGCCAGGCGAGCGTGTCCTCGGCGGCGCCGGGCTCGCCCCGCTCGCAGGCCGCGGCGTCGTCCAGCAGCTCGCGGAGCCGTGCGAGGCGCCGCGTCGGGTCGCCGCTCGCGAGCCGTGCGAGTGACTCGCGCGCCGACCCGTCCCAGGCGCGCGGCCCCAGGCCGAGCGCCAGCTCGAGCGTCGCGCGCTCGACCGGGCCCACGCCCAGCGAGGCCGCGAGCGGCAGCAGCCGAGCCAGCGACTCGCGCACGGCGGCCTCGCGCTCGGGGCTCGGGCCGGCGGGGTCGGCGAGCAGCTCCAGCGCGCGGTCCTGCTGCACGCGGAACCGGCGCGCGGCGGTGCGCGCGGCCGACGCGGCGTCGCACAGCACGGCGAGCCGCTCCATCTCCGCGTCGCGGAGCGGGCGGCCGTCCTCGCGGTCCTCGCACGCGAACACCGCCTCGGGTTCGCCGTCCGCCCCGGCGAGGAGCGCCAGCACCGCCACGCCGTGCGCCGCGAGCGGCGCCATCGCGCCGGCGGGGCGCGAGACGCGCTCCAGGTCCTCGCGGCGGAGCGGGCGGCCGAACGTCCGGAGCCATTCGACGCAGGTCTCGGGCACCGGCAGCGTGAAGCCGGCCCAGCGCTCGGGCAGCTCCCCCCGCTCCGAGACCACGCGCCACACGCCGGCCTCGTCGGGCTGGAGCAGCGCCGCGCTGCGGACGCCGGTCTGGCGGCAGGCCTCGCGCAGGAGCCGGGCGTCGAGCACGTCCGGGTCGAGCGTGCGCGCCACCTCGTCGTTCATGAGCGCGGCCAGCGAGCGGAGCGAGCGCTCCTCGGCAGCCTCCTCGCGTGCGCGGCGGACGTCGGCGAGGCTCTTGTGGAGGTCGCGCTCCAATTCGTGCGCGCGCCGGCGGTGGCGTGCCACCTGCCTCGCGCGCATCACCAGCCGCTGCGCGCGCGCGATCAGCTCGCGCGGCGAGCAGGGCTTCGCCACCACCTCGTCGGCCCCGTGGGCGAGGCCTTCGACGCGCAGCTCGGGGTCGTCGCCGGGCGTGAGCAGGATGATCGGAGTCTCGCCGGCGTCGGCCTCGCGCCGAAGCGCGTCGCACAGCTCGAGTCCCGTGCGCTTGGGGAGCCTCCAGCCGGCGATCACCAGCTCGGGAGTCTCGGCGCGCGCCCGGCGGAGCGCATCCTCGCCGTCGGCGACCGCGACCACGCGGAAGTGCCCGGACTCGAGCGCGCGCTTGAGCGCCTCGAGGACCGCGGCGTCGTCCTCGACCACGAGCGCCAGCGGCGGCGGCTGGTCGCGCGGCGTGCCCGGCAGGCGCGGGATCACGCGCGCCTCGGGCCGGCCGGAAGCTCGCGCACGATGCGTTCCAGCACACCCGGCGCGAACGGCTTGCGGAGCGTGCACTCGATGCCGCTCGCGAGCGCGAGCTGCTCCTCGGCGGCGTCGCGCGTGAGCGCCACCAGCATGTGGCCCCGGCCCGGGCCCGGGCGCTCGGCGGCCAGCGCCTGCAGATGGGCGCGCCCGCTCGCGTCGGGCAGCGAGACGTCCACGAACACCACGTCCCACTCCGCCTCGCCGAGCGCCTTCCACATCTCGGCGGCGCGTTCGACCCACTCCACCACCCAGCCCTCTCGCTCGAGCACGCGGCCGAGCCCGATGCGTGCGACGAGCGAGTCATCCACGATGAGCGCGCGACGGCCGGCGGGCTCGCCCACCGCTTCGGCCGGCGGCGACGCCGACCGCGGAGCAGCCGTCCCGGCGGAATCACCCGGCGACGTCGCACGCGGCGCGACGGGAGCGCCGCTCGCGGGGCCGCGCGGGCCCATGGCACCGCCCGCGAGCGTCCGGGGCCGCACGTGCTCGGGTCCGAGCACCGGCAGCCCGGGCGCCGGCGCGGTCTCGATCTCGAGCGTGGGCGGGAGCCCCGGCGTCTCGATCTCGTCCGAGCCGGGGAGCTCCGCCGGCCCCTCGTGGCCCGGCCGGCCGCTGAGCACGCCCTTCCGCTCCGGCTCCGCCGCGCGCGGACGCGACGCCGGCCCCGACGGGGCGGTAGCCCGCGGCAGGTGCCCGGCCCGCGGATGCGGCGGCGGCGTGTCGAGCGGCGGGACGCGCTCGAGCGCCTCGGCCACGTCCACGACCTCGAAAGTGTCGCCCTCCTGCGACCGCACGACGTGGCGGCCGCCCGGCACCACGTCCGAGGTCTCGGCCGGCTCGGGGCGCGCGAACACTCGCCACACGATGTGGTCCAGGTGGACCCATGCGCGCGTGAGCCCCCAGGCGAGCAGCGCGGCGGGTCGCTCGCCCTCCGGGCGCTCGAGCGCCGACCACGGCGCGAGCGAGGGCTCGGTCATCATCATGCGCGCCGCGTCGTCCGTGATGCGGAGCTTCGCCACCGCGTGCCAGGGAAGCGCCAGGGCCAGCCGGCCCTGACGCGCGAGCAGGAACGCGGGCTGGTCGCGGTGGAGCGGAACGCGCAGCGCCCAGCGGCGGTCGGGCTCGGCGAGGAGCGCGCCTCCGGCGGACGCCAGCACCGCGCCCGCGGGCCGGAGTCCCGGCTCGTGAGAGGGGCGAACGGAGAGCTGGAGCGCGGCCTCCTGCACCTGCACGCGCACCGGCCCTCCCAGCTCGGCGCCCATCCAGTCGATCGCCGCGCGAAGCGCCGCCGCCACCGGCATCGTGACCTGCACCTTCGCCAGCGCCTCGGGCCGGTCGAGCTCCAGGTCGGCCACGAGTTCGGCGAGCGACTCGGTGGAGACGACGGCATGCCCGGGCGTCGCGGGCGCAGCATGGGCCTCGCCCGGCGCCGCCGGCTCGGCGGCGGGCCCCCACTCCTGCGACTCCAGCACGCCGGCGAGCGACGCCAGCTCGTGGTCGGCTTCGGCGAACGGCGCGATCTCGCCGCGCGACCCGGTCTCGTGCGCGAGCCGGGCGAGCCGCTGCATGACGTTGGCCACGGCGAGCGGCGGGTGGGCCGCATGCGCCGCGCAGGCCGCGAGCAGCGCGCCGAGCCCGGGGAGTTCCAGCAGCTCGGCGATGTCCATGGCCGAGCGCCACGCCAGCTCGCGCGCCTCGTCCGGAACGTCGCCGCGCGCGGCGAGCGCGGCGCGCACCGCGCCCGCCAGACCGCCCGCGATCTCGCGGGACTCGCCGTCCGCTCCGCCCTGGCGCGCGATCACGGCTGCTCCTCGGTACGCCCAGGGCCCGGCTCCTCGGCGCGGTCGTCCTCGGCGGCGCGCTCGGCGTCCACGAGCCTCAGCTCGGGCGCGGGCGGGGCCATCTCGACGGGCTCTCCCACCGGCGCGAGCCGGATGGTGAGCGCCTCGGCGTCCGAGACGTTGTTCTCGAGCCGCCGGGCCAGCCGCTCCGCCGTGCTGGAGGCGCGCTCGCTCGCGGTGGAGACGCGCTCGCCCTTCCGCATCGCGTCCTGCACCATCTCGAGCACGCGCTCGACCAGCCGCCGCGCGTCCGCCGGCGCGCCGCCCGCCGCCGCGGCCGGCTCGGGCACCTCCATGCGGGCGACCGCGTGTTCGCGCGCCCCGCGCATGCGGGCGTCGGCGTCGCTCACCGCCGCGTCGATCTCGCGCGCGAAGCGCTGGGTGCGGTCGGTGGCCTCGCGCACGTCCAGCGCCAGCTTCTTCAGCTCCTCCGCGAACGCCGCCGGCTCGCCGGTCCCGGACAGCGCCTGGATCGCGATGAGCGTGGCGCGGTTGGCGATGCGCTGGACCTGGTCGGAGATGTCCTGCACGCGCAGGAGCCCGCGCCCGAGCGAGGCCACGCTCTCGGACGAGGCCTCGACCAGGTCCTCGAGCGCGAGCCGCGCGCGCTCGGCCGGCGGCGCGGCGCCGGCCGCGGGCTCGGGCGCCGGCCGCGCCAGCGTGGCCGTGAGCTCGCTCGAGAGCCGGTGGAGCTCCCGCACCGAGGTCTGGAGCGACGTGGCCTCGACGAACCCGCGCTCGGCCTGCGAGGCGGCCTCGTGCGCGTCTTCGATCACGGCCGCGAGCTCGCTCGCCACCTGGCGCGCGGCGTCGCGGTTCTGCTCGTCCACGCCGGCGCGGCGCTGGAGCGCGTGGCTCAGCACCTCGGCCACCTCGCCCACGTCGCCGTCGGGCATGGCCGGTCGCTCCCAGCGCTCGGTGAGCTGCCAGCGCTCGATGCTCCCCTTGAGCGACTTCAGGTGCTCGCGGATCCGCTCGATCTGGTGGAGCGCGCGCGATTCCTGGCGGCGGCGCTCGAGCGTCTCCTGCACCGCGTCGCCCAGCTCGGAGAGCTCGCCCCAGCCGGCGCCCGCGGGCAGCCCGCGCAGCTCGGCGACGCGGCCGGACCGCAGGCCCAGCAGCAGGCCGTTCAGGTGGCCCACGACGTGGTGGTCGATCCACAGCCCGAGCGAGAGCCCCACGACGAGCGACGCGCACGCCACGCCGGCGAGCCAGCCGTACATCGCGGGATCGGACGGCGAGAGCCCGGGCGTGGCCAGCAGCCACAGCGTGCCGCCCGCGGCGACGAGCCCACCCGAGAGGCAGGCGAGCCACAGCCTCAGCCGGAGGCCGGGGCCGATGCGCGGGCGCTGGGAAGCGGAAGGAGGAGGTTCGGGGGCGTGCGACATGGAAGGCGGGGTGTGATGGCCCGGAAGGGAGACTCCCGTATTGCATCACGCAAGCGGCGTGCCCCAAAACCGCGTCGGTTGCGCACGGTCCGGGCCGTACCCGGCCCGCGGCTGGCACGGGGTGGCGGCCGGATCGCCCGCCGGAGCGCGGACCGCGACCGAGACCCGCGAACACGCGCTCATCTCGATGCGCGGCAACGGTCAGGCACGCCCGGGTGGCAAGGGTCTTTCGAGTTTCGTAAGCGGAGTTTCGTGCCCGGGCGTCCGAGCGCGGTCACTGACCGGAAGCGCGCGCGGCCACGACACATCGCCGCCAGGCGCGCCGCGAGCGGGTCAACTGCCCCGAACGAGGGCGCAAGCGCCCGGAACTCATGGTCATCGCGCGTGTTCATCGTCATCGAACCACGCGGGAACACGGTCGCATCCGCGGGCGTTCGTCTCTTCAGCGGTAAAGAAACGCCGTGGCACATCCGATGCTCTGTCACCACCGCGGAGACCGCGGCACACCCACCTCCGGTGGGCAGCCGGCCGGGGTGCGATGCAGGGCCAGGGAAGCCGGAGTCCAGGAGCAGCGTCCAGGAGCAGCCGAGGCGAGCCATGAACCCGCGCCATTACGTCGACCTCAAGGACAGCAGCCGCGACCTGCAGCCCACCTACTACTTCATG
Organism: uncultured bacterium; assembly: GCA_964609125.1. GTDB lineage: Bacteria > Eisenbacteria > RBG-16-71-46 > RBG-16-71-46 > RBG-16-71-46 > JAIOPA01. The sequence goes on along the minus strand of CAZSQX010000038.1, from coordinate 111 downwards.
ATCAACTGTCTCCTGTACAGCCGCATGGAAACCGGGTTGGTCTCGAACGCCGACTGCTACGACGAGGACGTCAACGTCTACCTCGCCCACCTGCTCCACTCGTTCATCAAC
>CAZSQX010000037.1:0-25750 GCA_964609125.1 uncultured bacterium | reverse complement strand
GGGTCCGGGACGGCCGCGGAAGTCGCCGCGGCCCGGTGCGCCACGTCGCGCGCCGGGGCCTTCGCCGCGCGGGCCGCGGTCCGGGCCAGCCTCGGGTCGCCAGCCGGGCGGCGGGCTCGACGGCTTGCCGTCGCGCCGCCAGCGCACCTGTGGGCCGCGCGGGAAGATGGGCCGCGAACGGTTGACGGCGCCCGTCTGGTCGCCGGCCTCGTCGACCGCGGCGGGGCGCGGCGAGTAGGGCCGTCCGGGGCCGGGTCGCTCCGCACGCGGCGCGCCCGGCCGCGGACGGCCGGATCGCTCGCGCTGAGGAGACCCCCCTGGTCGCGGGCCGCGGACGTCCTCACGCGGCGTGTCCGCACCCGGTCGTCCGCCCGGGACGTATCGCCGTCGCGGCTCGGCGGACCCGCCGGGACGCGGCGAGAACACCTTGCGCGGCGCCCTCTCCCCACCCGCGCGCGGTGCGAACCGCTCGCGGGGCGCAGGACCTTCGCCCCTGCCCGGCGTGAACCGCCCGCGCGGCCTGCCCCCCTCGCCGTTGCGTGTCGCGAAGCGCCCGCGCGCCGGCCTTTCCCCGGCCATCCGAGGCGTGAAGCGACCTCGCGCCCCCTGCGACTCTCCCGGGCGCGGCTTGAACCGGCCGCGCGGCGCCGCCGACTCCCCGCGACGCGGCTTGAACCGGCCCGGCGGCGCCACCGACTCGCCCGGGCGTGGCCTGAACCTCCCCCGCGGCGCCGCCGACTCCCCGCGACGCGGCTTGAACCGGCCCGGCGCCGGGGCGTCCGTCGTGCGCGGCTCGAACCGGCCGCGTGAGGGCGCCTGGGCGGGCGCGTCGCCGGGCCGACCCCGCCGCGGCCGCTCCGGTGACGCGCCGGCGCGGCCCCGCGGCCCGGCCGTGGTACGCCGCGCCGGCCGCGGCCCGGGGCTCTGCTTCTCTCGCTTCACGTGGCCATCTCCTTCACGCTCTCGAACCGTTCCCCCGGACGCGGCCGCGCACCGCGCGCCCACTCGGCGGCGTCGAGTTCCGCGCGCCCGTCCGGTTTGACCCGTGTCACGCGCAGCACGCCTTCGGCGCACGCCACGCGAATCCCGTCATGGTCCGCGCCGAGCAGCGTGCCCGGCGGTCCGGCCGGCGGCCCGGCCTCGGCGAGCGAGCGCACGACCAGCACGCGCCGCCCGCGAAACGAGGTCGTGGCGCCGGGCCACGGGGTGACCGCCCGCGCGTGCGCCCACACCTCCCGCGCGGGCAGGTCCCAGTCCACGTGGCCGTCCCGCTTGCGGAGCTTCCGCGCGTAGCTGCCGGCGGCGCGGTCCTGCGGCTTCCGCGGCGCGCGGCCGGCGGCGGCGAGCACGACGCTCGTCGCGAGCAGCGGGGCGCCCATCGCGGCGAGGCGCGCCGCGAGCGTGCCGGCGTCGTCGTCGTCACGGATCGCGGTGCGCTCGCACAGAATCACGTCGCCGGTGTCCACCCCCTCGTCCATGAACAGCGTGCACACGCCGGTCTCGGCGCGGTCGTCCCAGAGCGCGCGCTGCACCGGCGAGGCGCCGCGGTAGTCGGGCAGAAGCGAGCCGTGCAGGTTGACGCAGCCCGCACGCGGGAGCGCGAGCAGCTCCGGCGTGAGGATCGCGCCGAACGCCACCACCGCGAACACGTCGGTGCGGAGCGCCGCCAGTTCGTCACGCACCGCGGCGGCGCGCGGATCCTCCGGCCGCAGCACGGGCAGCCCCAGCGACCCGGCCGCGAGCGCCACCGGCGAGCCGCTCGTGACCTGGCCGCGGCCGCGCGGCCGGTCCGGCTGGGTGACGACCTGCACCACGTCGCAGGCGAGCGCCACCGCGCGCAGCGCGGGGACCGCGAACTCGGGCGTGCCCATGAACACGACGCGTGGCTTCAAACGGCGCCCTCGCGCTCTCCGGGGTGGTAGCCCTCGGGCAGCTCGCCGCGCGCGAGCGCGTCCAGCTCGCGGCGCAGGAACGCGCGCTTGAGCGGCGAGAGCCGGTCGGTGAACAGCACCCCGTCCAGGTGGTCGGTCTCGTGCTGCACCGCGCGCGCGAGGTAGCCCTCGACCAGGCGCTCGATCGGGCGCCCGTGCTCGTCGAAGCCGCGCACGCGCAGCTTCGCCGCCCGGTCCACGTCGGCGAGCACGCCGGGGATGGACAGGCACCCCTCTTCGCTCCGCTCGCGTCCCGAGCGCTGGTCGAGGACCGGGTTCACGACCGCGAACCGGTCGTGCGACCCGTCCTCGCGCGGCACGTCCACCACGAAGACACGCTGCGCCACGCCGACCTGGTTCGCGGCCAGTCCCACGCCATGGTACGCGGTCATGGTCTCGTAGAGGTCGGCCACCAGCGACTGGAGCGACGCGTCGAAGTCGCGCACCTCGCGCGCCTTCTCGCGCAGCACCGGGTCGCCGTAGATGCGGATGGGTCGCGGCGGCATCACTTCGCTTCCGGTGTCAGGACCTGGGCGATCGCGCTCTTCGTGAATTCGACCTTGGTCTCGTCCGAGATCCGCAGCACGGCGCGGTCGTTCTCCAGGCTCACGACCGTGGCGAACATGCCGCTCGTGGTGAGCACCTTGTCGCCCTTCTTGAGCGCGTTCACCCGCTGCTCGAGCTTCTTGCGCTCGCGGCTCTGCGGGCGGATGACCATGAAGTAGAGGATGGCGAACATGATCGCCATCATCACCGGGAAACTGAGGCCGCCGCCGAAGAACTGCCCCAGGGGCGAGTTGTCCACCGGCGGGCTCGCCGGGGTCTGCGCGACCGCGTCCGTCACGAACATGCCGCGTCCTTTCCTTTGGAGTGGTTGCCGCGTCTCACGACGAGGCGTGCGCGAGCGTCTCGCCGCTCGCGAACTGCTCGAGGAACCGCTTGTGGAACTCCGCAAACCGACCCTGCTGGATGGCCGCGCGGGCGCGGCGCACGAGCGACACCATGTGGTGGACCGCGTGCACCGTGGCGAGGCGCATGGCGAGGATCTCGCCGGAGACGAACAGGTGCCGCAGGTACGCCCGCGTGTACTTGCGGCAGGTGGCGCAGTCGCAGTCGGGGTCGAGCGGGCGCTCGTCGTGGGCGTAGGCGGCGTTCCGCACCACGAGCCGGCCGCCGCCGATGAACACCGTGCCGCGGCGCGCGTTCCGTGTGGGCAGCACGCAGTCCATCATGTCCACGCCCCGTGCGATGGCGTCGAGCACGTCCACCGGGTGCCCGACCCCCATCAGGTAGCGCGGGCGCGCGCGCGGGAACTCGCGGCAATCGCGCTCCACCATGTCGAGCCCGAGCCGGCGCCCCTCGCCCACCCACAGGCCGCCGAGCGCGAAGCCGTCGAACGGCATCGCGCCCAGCTCGGCGAAGCAGCGCGCGCGCTCGGCGGCGTCCGTGCCGCCCTGGTTGATGCCGAACAGCGCCATGCGGCCGCGGCCCTCGTCGCGGAGGCGCGCGCGCTCCTCGAGGCCGCGCTTCGCCCAGCGCACCGTTCGCGAGACCGCCTCGCGCACCTCCTCGGCCGGCGCGGGCAGGCGGACGAGGTGGTCGAACGACATGGCGATGTCGGTGCCGAGGCCGTCCTGCGCGCGGATCGCGAGCTCGGGCGAGAGCAGGTGCCGCGAGCCGTCCAGGTGCGAGCGGAACTCCACGCCGTCCTCACGCACGCGCGTGAGGTCCGTGAGGCTCATCACCTGGAAGCCGCCGCTGTCGGTGAGGATGGCTCCGTCCCAGCCCATGAAGCGGTGCAGGCCTCCGAGGCGCGCCACGGTGTCCACGCCGGGTCGCAGGTACAGGTGATAGGTGTTGGAGAGCAGGATGTCGCACCCGGCGGCCACCAGGTCGTCGGGTGTGAGCGTCTTCACGGAGCCGGCGGTGCCGACGGGCATGAACGCGGGCGTGAGCACGTCGCCGTGCGACGTGCCCATGCGCCCGGCGCGCGCGCCGGTGGCCGGATCCTCGGCCTCGAGCTGGAACGAGAGGGGCATCAGGGGGTGCGGGCACCCGCGCCTGGAGCGCGGGTCAGGGCGCCTGGGCTGAGGGGGGCCGGTCCCGTCCTCGACGGGTGCCCACCGGCGGGCCGAGTGCCCGGCCGGGGTGCTGCGAACGTGCGCGCAGCAAGTTAGGGGCGCGGGAAGGGGCGGTCAAGCGAGCCGGGGCGGACCGCCGGCGCCGGGCCGGAGCCTCGCGGGCCACCCGCGACGGGACGCGCAGGCTCGCCGGCCCGCCCTCGACGCGGCGGCCACCACCGCGTGAGCGGGGTGGCCGCGTGCCCGGGTCGTGCCCGGGCGGTGAGCCTCGGGCTCACCACATCCTTCGCCCCGTCGCGCCGGCGGCGTGAGATCGCCGCCGGCGCCTGGTTCAGCGCAACAGGATCAGCCGCTGGCCGACACGGAGGTCGGCCACCCGGCCCGCCAGGAAGTAGGCTCCGGGGCTCAGCAGCCGGCCGCCGTCGTCGCGTCCGTCCCACGTCATCTGGTGAGTGCCGGGCGCGAACACGCCCCGCGCGAGCGTCCGCACGCGGCGGCCGCTCAGGTCGAGCAAGTCGAGCTGCACCTCGCCGGCGCGCTGAAGCGACCAGCGCAGCCGGTTCACGCCTCCGAACGGGTTCGCGACGCCGGCGGCCGCGGTGGAGAACTCGGCGCCGGGCCCGAGCGCCTCGAGGTCGTCCTCGTCGTCCTCGTTCCAGGACGCCTGCGTGCGCAGGCAGCTCCGCTCGCGCGCCCCGCCGTTGATCGCGCGCGCCTCCCGCCGGATGCGACGGCACTCCTCGCGCAGGCCGCGGGTCGCGCGCGAGCCGTCGCCCATGGCGTACAGCGCCGCTTCGGCGGACGCGACCCAGTCGCGGAGCCGCGTGCCCGGGGCCATGCCCGGCACGTGGTCGAGCGTCGCGTCGGCGTCGAGGCCGAGGAGCCCGCCGCCGCCGTCACGCATGCCCAGCTCGGCGGCCGCGATGTTCGCATGGACCGCCGCGAACTGGCGGCGCGCGGCGCGATGCGAGCCCGCCAGCCGCTTCGCGCGGAGGAGCTCGCACAGGCCCTCCGTCCGGCCCTCGAACGACCACACGGCGGAGCGCTCGTCCACGACGGCCGCGAGCCGGGCGAACATCGCCGGATCGAGCCCGGGGCAGGCCATGGACCACCAGCGGGCGGACGCCGGGCAGGTGTCCTCCGGCGCGGGCGGCGGAGGCGGCGGCGCGCAGTCCGAGACCACGAGCGACTTCGTGCACGGTTCGCCCCGGGTTCCGCTCGCGCGGTCGGTGAGCGTGAGCGTGTAGGTGCCCGCGACCGAGACCGTCACACAGGCCGAGCCGGCGCTGAAGCCGCCGGGCCCGGTCCAGGCGTAGAGCAGGTCTCCGTCCGGACCGCACCAGGTGGCCGAGCTCCCCGCGCACACGGTGTCCGCGCCGGCGATGTCGCACGTGGGCACCGTCGGCGGGGCGCCCACGACCTGCGTGCACGGCTGGCCCCACGTGCCGGAGGCGGCGTCGAACGTACGCAGCGTGTAGGTGCCCTGGACGAGCGCGTCCACGCACATGGCGCTCGAGGTGAAGCCGCCGGGGCCGGTCCACTCCCAGGCGTCCCCGTTGTCGGCGCACAGCGTCACCGCGCCGTTGATCTCGAGCATGCTGATGCTGCACTGGCCCAACGCCTCCTGCGCTGGCGCCGCGATCAGGACGAGCGTCACGATCGCGAACAGGGCCCGTCGCATGATGGACCTCCGAAACCGGCCAGCGGGGCGCCTCGCGGACGCCCGCCGGGAACGGACCCGCCGCCGGCCGGGCCGGCGCGGGTCCGGGCCCGCTCGCTGCTGGCCATGGACCTGAAGAAGTGCCCCGGGGGCGCGGCCGGGAGCCACCTCCGGGAGGTGGGCCGGCCCTCCGCCGCACGGGCGGGACACCTTCGTCCTAGGAAGTCCCGCGCCAGCGGCACGTGCTGGGCGGTACGGCCCAGTGAGGTCGTGCGAGCCGGGGCCGCGCTGCGGACGTTCCCCCAGCGGCCGGGCCGGGATCGCGCGCGCGTGCGGTTCCGCAACGCGCGGGCGGGGCCCGTGCGTCCGCACGACGCGCGCGCGGCCCGCCGCCAGGTCCCGCTCGCGCGCGATGTCCGCGCGTCCCGCACGCCGCCGAGGCGCGAGCCGCAACGGAACGGCGGCCGGCACGCGCCATCCGTGCCGGCCGCCTCGGGGATCGGGCCCCGGCGCTTCGCGGCCCTCGCCGTTCGGGCGAGGTCGCGCCTGGGCGGGGGATCCGGGGTGGGACCCGGGTCCGGAGCCGGGGCCCTCGTGGACTACTGCGAACCGCCGCCGCTTCCCGGGCCCTGCCGCCTGCGCACGGGTGCCGGGCCCTGGTCGAGCTGCTTCCGCTGCTCGGGCGTGAGCAGCGCGCGCGCCTGCATGTAGGTGTCGAAGTGGGCCTTCAAGCCGTCCGCGTGGAGCCGCGCGACCTTGTCGATCTGCGCGTTCACCGCCGACGCGCTCGGGTTCCCGGAGCGCATGAGCTTGTGGAGGTCCATGCGCGCGAGCTGCGTGTCGGCCCGGCGCTGGACGTTCCTGCGCATGGCCGCCTCGTGCAGTTCACGGAGCTTGTCGCGCTGCGAGTCGGTGAGGTCGAGCCCGGCGAAACGCCGGGCGATGCCCATCCCGCCGTGCATGCCGCGGCCGCCGCGCATCCTCCCGCCCATGCCGGGCCCTCGGTGCACGCCGGGCCCCATGGCTCCGCTCATGCCCGGGCCCCCCGGCTGCATGTGCCCCTCCCAGAAGGACTCGTCGTCGCCTTCGTCGGACGCGAGCCAGCCGTCGTCCAGCCAGGCGTCGCCCGGCTCGTGTGCCGGGGCCGCCTTCGCCGGCTCCCCGCCCCGGGGCGCGGGAACCTGCCCGCTCTGGGCCAGCGCCGCGGCCGGCGCCAGCGCCAGCGCCATCGCCACCACCCACTCCATGTGCGCGTGTCTCATCTCGGATCTCCTTCGCTTCCGGGCGCCGCCCGGAGGGATCGCGGGCGCCGCCCGCGGTGTTCGCCAGGGAATCGTTCGCTCATGAGCCGCCGGAAGCGCTCGCGCTGCTCCGGCGTGAGGTGTCGCGCGATGCGCGTGTGCACGCTGTCGTGCACCGAGGCGAGCTCGTCGCGGGAACGCACGATCTCGCCGCGGATGGCCTCGACCTGCACGTCGCTCAGGTCCAGCTCGCGCCGGAGCCACGGCAGGATGACGCGGGGAGAGGGCATCATGCGCACGTCGGGCGGGCCGCCGCGGCGGGGATCGTGCAGGCGACGGACGATGCGCGGACCGCCGAAGTGCTGATTCGCGAACAGCACGCCGCCCATGAACCCGAGCGAGGCGCCGAGGAACAGCGCCGAGACGAGCGCGAGCACCAGCGCGGGCCGGTTCACGGCGTCACCGCCTGGCTGTCGGGGCTCGTCCCGGGTTCGGTCGCCGGGGGCGCGAGCCCGAGCGAGCCGTCGTCGGCGAGCAGCGCATGGGTGAGCGTGAACGACTGGCCGCCGTCCCCGGCCGCGGGCCCGAGCAGCGTCGCGCCGGTCCACGCGCTCGCCACGAGCAGCGCGGCCGCGGCCGCGACCGTGACGGGCCGGCCGAGCCAGGCGGCCCACGCCGGCGCCGCCGCGCGTGCGACGAGCCGCGCCCGCACGCGGGCGAGCGTGTCGGGCGCCGGCTCGGCGCGGCGCGCGGCCGCGAGCCTCAGCCAGCGCGGCAGGTCCGGCTCGTCGTGTCCGCGGTTCACGATTCCCACTCCCTCAAGTCCGCCCGCAGCGCCGACAGAGCGCGCGCGAGCCTCGACTTCACCGTCCCGAGCGGCACGCCGAGCGCGCCGCCGATCTCCTCGTACGACATCTCCAGCTTGTGCCGCATCAGCACCGCCTCGCGCTGGTCCGCCGGCAGTCTCGCGATCGCTTCGTCGAGCCTCGCGGCCATCGCGCGCTGGTCCAGACGCTCGTCCCAACCCGCCACGGGATCGAAGCGGAGCCCCGGGTCGTCCACCGGCCCGGGCCCGTCGAGCGAGGCGGCCGTGAACCGCCCCCGCCGCAGCCGGTCGCGGCACAGGTTGGCCGTGATGCGGAGCACCCAAGTCCTCACGCCCCGCTCGCCGCGGAAGCCGGGACCCGCTTCGTGCACGCGCACCAGTGCCTCCTCCACCACGTCCTGCGCCTCCGCCGGCTCGCGCAGCATGCCCCGCGCGAGCGTGGCCATCGCGCCGCCGTGGCGGGCGAGGACCTGTTCCAGCGCGGCCATGTCCTTGCGGCGGAGCGCGGCGATCAGGTCACGCTCGCCGGGATCGGCCAGTCGGCTCCTCCTTCCTTCGGGCTGGACGAACGGACCGCCCGGAAGGTTCCGCACGGTCCGGGCGTCCCGCCGGAAGACCTTCCCTGCGAGACGCTTGAGCACCCCCGGAACGCGTCCCAGACTGCGCACGACGGACCGGCGCCGCAAGACCGCTGGGGACCGCACGCTTGGGACTTCTGCTGGCCGCCTTCCCCGCCGTCGCCGAATCGGCCGCCGGCCCCGCCCCGTCACCACCCGCTCCGGCGAGCGACAGCGTGCGCGAGGTGCGGCGCTTCCCCCCGATCGAGGTCTCCGCCGGGCGGGTCCACGACCTGCGCTCGAACGCCACCGTGCACTCGGTCTCGGGCGAGGCGCTGCGCGCCCTGCCGCTTTCCAGCCTCGCCCAGGCGCTCGCGCTCCAGCCCGGCGTGGTCGCGGTCGGCGACGAGGTCCACGTACGCGGCGACCGCGCCGGCGAGACGCAGTGGACGCTGGGCGGGCTGGTGCTGAACGAGCCGCTCCGCGATCGGGCGCCCGAGCTGCCGCTGCTCGCGATCCAGCGCGCGGACCTGCTCGCGGGCGGGCTCGACGCAGAGTACGCCGGCGCGCTCGCCGGGGTGCTCGACGTGCGCACGGCGAACCCCTCGCCGGGCCCGGACGGCGGGTTCCGCTGGCTCTCCTCCGGCCGGCTCGGCACGGCGTACGACTGGCTCGGCGTGCGCGGCTCGCTGCCGCTGCCGGTGGCCGGGCTGGGCCTGGTCGCCGCGGCTCGGGCTCGCGTTCCCGCTCTCCGTGCGGGACGCGCTCTCGCTCTTCTACGCGCGCGTCCACCAGCCTCCGGCGCGCGAGCACCTCGCCGACAGCCGGCTGCTCGTCTACAGCCGGCGGCCGCTCGGGAACCCGGCGCTCGAGCCGGGCGAGCTCGTCACCTGCCAGGCGGGCCTCAAGCACCTCTTCGATGAGCGCTGGTCGGCGCAGCTCTCGGTCTTCCATCGCGAGCTGTTCGGCCAGGTGGGAATGGTGAACGATCCCTACTTCGGCGGCACGTTCCGGCCGCGCTACGCGAACGCGGAATCCGGCCAGGCGCGGGGTTTCGAGGTCCCGATCCTCGCCGGCCCGAGGCGCGCGCGCGACGCCGCGGCGGCCGCCGGGTCGCGACGCGGCGCCGCACGCCAGGAGCCCGCGTGGCTCGCACGCGTGGGCTCGGCGATCGCCCGCTCCATCGCCGGGGAGTTCTCGGTGCGCTACACGTACATGCGCGCGGACGGGACGCTGTCCGGGGCCGACGGCTCGTACTACGGCCAGCCGTTCGGCTTCCGGCCGCTCCCGCTCGGGGAGCATCCGCTCGACTGGGACCGCGAGCACACGCTCACGCTCGACGCGGTCTGGAGCGAGCCGCGCTCGTTCTCGCTCGCGTGGGTGACGCAGTTCGCGTCGGGTCCCCGCTGGACACCGACGATGAGCTACGTGGGGGACCCCGGCGGGCCGCGCGTGGCCCCCGACCTGGCGGCCGTCAACTCGCGCGAGCTGCCCGGGAGCGAGCGCACGGACTTCGTCCTGCGCGTGGAGCACCCGCTCCTGCGGGGCGCCCGGCTGCTGCTCGACGTCCGCAACCTGTTCGATTCGCGGGGCGACGCGATGGCGAGCGTCGCCGGGTTCCCGAATCCGGTGATCAACACGCTCCGGGACGACTACGGCGGGTACCGGACCGACACCGGTCAGGGCGGCGGCGCGTACTGGGACCCGAGACGGAACGGCGGCGCGGGCGGGTGGGTACCGGTGGACGACCCTCGCCTGGCGCGGCAGCCGCGCGCGGTGAGGCTGGGGATCGAGGTCGGGCTCTAGCGGAAGCGCCGTCCTTGCCACTGGGTCGCGCGCTCCCTAGATTCGGCCTCTTCCCGCCCCCCGCGCGGCTCCCCGGAGGCCCCTTGGCCATTCGCGGCATCGGCATCGACGTCTGCAAGGTCGAGCGCATCTCCGAGTCCCTCCAGCGTTTCGGCGAGCGGATGGAGCGGCGGCTGTTCACGCCGGACGAGCTGGCCTACTGCCGCGGCTTCCGCGACCCGCTCCCCCACCTCGCGGCGCGCTTCGCGGCCAAGGAGGCGGCGAGCAAGGCGCTGGGCACGGGCATCGCGGGCGGCGTGGCGTGGACCCAGATCGAGGTGGTGCAGCCGGGCGGGCGGGTGCCCACGCTCAAGCTCTCCGGCGTGGCTCTGGAGCGCTTCCAGTCGTTGGGCGCGAAGCGCTCGCACCTCACGATCTCGCACGACGGCGGCCTCGGCGTGGCCTGCGTGGTGCTGGAGGACTGATGCCCCGCCTCCAGCGCGTGCTCATCGCCAACCGCGGCGAGATCGCGGTGCGCATCATCCGCACGCTGCGCGAGACGGGCCGCACCAGCGTCGCCATCTTCAGCGAGCCCGACCGCACGGCGCTGCACGTGCTCATGGCCGACGAGGCCTATCCGGTGGGCCCGGGACCCTCCCGCGAGAGCTATCGGAACCAGGAGCGCGTGCTGGAGGTGGCGAAGCGCGCGCGCGCCGACGCGATCCACCCCGGCTACGGCTTCTTCGCCGAGAACGAGGACTTCGCGCGCGCTTGCGCGGCGGCCGGCATCGTGTTTATCGGGCCCCCGCCCGAGGCGATCGCGGCGCTCGGCGACAAGCTCGCGGCGCGCGCCGCGGCGCAGGCGGCCGGCGTGCCGGTGGTGCCCGGCTCGCCGGGCCCGGTCGGCTCGCGCGCCGAGGCGGCGAAGGTCGCGCGCGGGATCGGATTCCCGCTCATGCTCAAGGCGGCCGCCGGCGGTGGCGGGAAGGGCATGCGCGTGGTGCGGAGCGAGGCGGAGCTGGAGGCCGCCTGGGACCTGACCCGTGGCGAGTCCAAGGCCGCGTTCGGCGACGACCGCGTGTTCCTCGAGCGCTTCATCGAGCGGCCGCGCCACGTCGAGGCGCAGATCCTCGCCGACGCTTCCGGCCACGTCGCGTTCCTCGGCGAGCGCGAGTGCAGCATCCAGCGCCGGCACCAGAAGCTGCTCGAAGAGACGCCCTGCTCCGCGTTCGACGCGGCGACCCGGAAGTCGTTCGGCGAGGCGGCCTGCCGCGTGGCGAGGCATGTGGGCTATCGCTCGGCGGGCACGGTCGAGTTCATCCTGGACGAGCAGCGCCGGTTCTACTTCCTGGAGGTGAACACGCGGCTCCAGGTGGAGCACCCGGTGACCGAGATGGTGACCGGGCTCGACCTGGTGGCGGAGCAGCTCCGCGTGGCGGAGGACCTGCCGCTCTCGTTCGGCGACACGCCGCCCGAGCCGCGCGGCTGGTCTTTCGAGGCCCGCATCATCGCCGAGGATCCGGCGCGGAACTTCCTGCCCAGCGTCGGGCGCATCGAGCGTGTGCGGTTCCCGCAGGGCCCTGGCGTGCGGAACGACTCGGGGATCTATCGCGGCTACGAGGTGCCGGTGTTCTACGACTCGCTCCTCTCCAAGCTCGTCGTCTGGGGCGCCGACCGCGAGCAGGCGCGCCGCCGGCTGGTGCGCGCGCTGGACGAGTTCGTGCTCGAGGGCCCGCACCACAACCTGGCGTTCCACGGCTGGCTGGCGCTCCATCCGGAGTTCGCGGCGGGGAACCTGTCCACGCGCTTCCTCGAGGAGCACTGGCGGCCGGCGACCTTGAAGCCCGGGCCCGAGGCGGCGAACGCGGCGCTGCTCGCGGCGGCGCTCCACGAGCGCGCCGAGCGCGAACGGGTGCAGGTGACGGCCCGCGAGGACGGCTCCCGCGCGTCGGCGTGGAAGTGGATGGGGCGCGAGCGGGGCCGGCGGTGAAGCTCTGGGTGACGGTGGAGGGCCGCGAGATCGAGGTGGCGTTCCGCACCGAGGGCGACCGGCTGGTGCTGGAGACCGGCGGCCGCCACCTCGAGGCCGACTTCGTGCGGTTGCCGGACGGCGAGGTGTACTCGCTGCTCGTGGACGGGCGCTCGCACGTGGTGCGGGTCTCGCCGGCCGGGGAGGGGCTCGAGGTGGGGCTCCGCGGATCGGTGATCCCGGTCGAGGTGAAGCATCCGCTCGAACGGATGCTGCAGGCGGTCTCGGGCGCGCGCGCCTCGGGGCACGGGGAGACGGTGTCGGCGCCGATGCCGGGCGTGGTGGTGGCGCTCAAGGTGTCGCCGGGCGACGTCGTGCGCGAGGGACAGGCGGTGGTGGTGGTGGAGGCGATGAAGATGCAGAACGAGCTGACGGCCACGCACGACGGGCGCGTGACGCAGGTCCTGGTGGCGGAGCGCGCGGCCGTGTCGGCGGGGCAGCCGCTCGTGCGGCTGGCGCCGCTGGCGGCGGAGGGCTCGTCGCCGTGAGCCCGAGGAAGCGCAAGGCTCCGGGCGGGACCTCACGGAGGCGGACGCCTGCGGCTCCCGCGGGTCGGGCTTCCGGTGCGGCTCCCCGGCGCGCGCCTGCCGCTGCCGCCGGGCGGGCGGGGCGCTATCCTCGTGGGGCCCCGTCGCCGCGCTCTCGCCCCACTGCGTCGCGCCCCGCCCGCCCCGCTTCCTTGCAGGGTGGTGCGGAGACACGGCGCACCACACCGTCCGAGATCCCGGTGGCGGTCTCCTACTCGGCCTCCGACCTCCCTCGCGACCTGGCTCGTCGAACTCCCGCTCCGGGGTCGCCGCCCTACACGCGCGGGATCCATCCTTCGATGTACCGGTCGCGGCTGTGGACCATGCGGCAGTACGCGGGGTTCGGGTCGGCGCGCCAGACGAACGAACGGTTCCGTTTCCTCCTGGCGCAGGGGCAGACGGGGCTGTCGGTGGCGTTCGACCTGCCCACGCAGATGGGCTACGACAGCGACCACGCGCTCGCGCGCGGCGAGGTGGGCCGCGTGGGCGTGGCGATCTCGTGCCTCGCCGACATGGAGGACCTGCTCGCGGAGCTGCCGCTCGAGCGCGTGACCACATCCATGACCATCAACGCGACGGCGCCGCTGCTGCTGGCGTTCTACGTGGCGGTGGCGGACGCGCGCGGGACGTCGCGCGCGAAGCTGGGCGGCACGGTCCAGAACGACGTCCTCAAGGAATACATCGCGCGCGGCACCTACATCTACCCGCCCCGCGCCTCGCTCCGGCTCATCACGGACGTGTTCGAGTTCGCCGCGCGCGAGGTGCCGCAGTGGAACAGCATCTCGGTCTCGGGCTACCACATGCGCGAGGCGGGCTGCACGGCGCCGCAGGAGCTGGCGTTCACGCTCGCCAACGGGCTCGCCTACCTCGAGGCGGCGCGCGAACGCGGCCTGGATCTGGTGACCATCGCGCGCCGGATGTCGTTCTTCTTCAACGCCCACAATCACCTCTTCGAGGAGGCCGCGAAGTTCCGGGCCGCGCGCAAGCTGTGGGCGGAGCTGCTCGTCGAGCGCTTCGGGGTGCGCGATCCCGAGGCGCGGAAGCTGCGATTCCACACGCAGACGGCGGGCTCGATGCTGACCGCGCAGCAGCCGCTCACGAACCTGGTGCGGGTGGCGGTGCAGGGGCTCGCGGCGGTGCTGGGCGGAACGCAGTCGCTGCACACGAACAGCCACGACGAGGCGCTCGGGCTCCCATCGCGGGAGGCGGCGCTGCTCGCGCTCCGCACGCAGCAGGTGCTGGCGCACGAGAGCGGCGTGACGGACGCGGTGGACCCGCTCGCGGGGAGCTACTGGGTGGAGGCGATGACCGCGGACCTCGAGGAGAGAGCGCGGGCGCTCCTCGCCGAGGTGGACGCGCGCGGCGGCATGCTCGAGGCCATCGCCGACGGCTGGGTGCAGGACCAGATCCACCAGGCGGCCTACCGCTGGCAGCGGGACGTGGAGCGGGGCGAGCGCGTGGTGGTGGGCGTGAACCGCTTCGCGGACGAGCAGCCCGCGCCCCCGCCGCCGTTCGCGCACGACGAGGGCGTGGAGCGCGGGCGCGCCGCGTTCCTCGCCGACTGGCGGGCCTCGCGCGACCGGAGCGCGTGCGACGCGGCGCTGCTGGCACTGGACGCCGCCGCGCGCGGTACTGCGAACCTGGTGCCGCCGATCCTCGCGGCGCTCACGGCCCGCGCGACGCTGGGCGAGGTCTGTGACACGATGCGGAAGGTGTTCGGGACGTATCACCCGGGAGACAAGCCGTGACCGAGCAGCCTGCGAAGCCGTACGAGGCCGGCGTGCCCCGCGGCGGCGATGCGTCGGGCGGCGGCGCGCGCGCGGGCGGAGCGCCTGACGCGGGCGTCCGCGCGCTGTCGCACGTGGCCATCGCCGTGCGCGAGGCCGACCCGCTCGTCCGGACGCTGGTCACGGCGCTCGGCGCCACGCGCGGCGCGGAGGAGCTGCTGGACGAGGGCGCGCTCCGCGTGGTGTTCGTCCACCTCGGCCCGGTGACGCTCGAGCTCCTGGAGCCGCGGCGCACCGACCACACGGTGGCGAGGTTCCTGGAGTCGCGCGGGCCGGGGCTCCACCATGTGAGCCTCGAGGTGGGCGACGTCGCCGCGCAGCTCGCGCAGGCCAGGGCCGCGGGCGTGAGGCTCATCGACGAGTCCCCCCGCCCCGGCGCTCACGGCTCGCAGGTGGCGTTCCTCCACCCGAAGAACCTGGGCGGCGTGCTGGTGGAGCTGTGCCGGTCGAAACCGTCGCGCTGAACCGCGGCGCGCGCCGCGCGGCCGCGGTGATCCTGACCGGCCTCTTCCCCGGCCACGGTGCACGTCGGGCCGCGGCGACCGTGGTCCTGAGCGTCGCGCTCGCTTCGGGGGCGACGGCGCAACGCCGCGACCCCCGCGTCACGCGACGCTGCCCGCGGTCTCGCCGGACGGGCGCCTCGTCGCCTACTGCTCCGAGCGCGACAGCGGCGGCGAGCTCTACCTGCTCGACCTCGGCACGGGCCTGAGCCGCCGGCTCACCTACTCGCCCGAGCCCGAGGGCCCGCCCGCGTGGGCCGACAGCGGCCGGAGCATCCTGTTCACGCGCTCGCACGGCGACTCGACCGAGCTGCTTTCGATGTCGCCGGACGGCGGCGGCACGCGCGTGCGCGCCTCGCTCCGGGCGCGCTCGCTGCGGCTCTCGAGCGACGGCCGGCGGCTGGCCCTCACGAAGGGCTCGTGGACGCGCAGCCGGCTGGGCGTGGCGAACGCGGACGGCTCGGTCCTACGCGCGCTCACCGACAGCGCCAGCGCCTGGTACAACCTCGCCTGGTCGCCGGACGACCGCTGGATCGCCGCCACCCGGAGCGATTCGACCGGCTCGCTCCGGCTCTGGCTCCTCGACCCGGGGACGGGCAGGCCGAGCGAGCTGGTGCGGCTCGCGGCCGCCGCGCGACCGCAGTGGCCGGCGTGGTCGCCGGACGGCAGGACGATCGCGTTCCTGGCGGGCGCGAGCGACTCCACGGGAAGTGCGCGCGACGTGTACATCCACACGGTGGACGTCGCCACGGGCCGCATCCGGCGGCTTCGCGAGCACCCCCGCCCCATGCTGGACGAGGCCCCGTGCTGGCTGGGCGCCGGGAGCATCGTGTTCCAGAGCACGCAGTCGGGCGCGTTCGAACTGTGGGTGATGCGGGCCGACGGGACCGGTGCGAGACGGCTGACGCGCTGACTTCGGTCGGCGCGGCGCAGTACTTCCGGGGCCCGCGAGCGCGAGTCTGTGGACCGCGAGTGGGGCCCTGCTCAGCCCCTCCCGTTCGCCCTCACGGCCAGCCCGCGCCACCCGGCGGGATGGCCGGCGATGTTCCAGTGGAGGCGGGAGTGCGGGAGCGCCTCCCGCTCGGCCTCCATGCGGTCCGCGCGCGGGACGACGAGCGCGAATCCGGCGGCGACGTCGGCGAGCAGGCGGCGGGCGAGCGAGCGGTCGCGCAGCGCGCGCCAGATGACGTATGCGGCCAGCGTCACGAGCCCGACCGCGGCCACGAGGTCGGCGCTCGTGAACGACTTCGCCGGCTGCAGCCAGCCCACGACGCACACGTCCAGCCACAGCAGGAGCGCGATGCTCGACACGCGGACCTTGGCGAGGCTCCGTGCCGAGCGACGCAGCTCCTCGCACTCCTCCTCGGAGAGCGGGCGTCGCTCGAGCCGCGCCCCGGCCGGCACGTCCTCGGCATGATGCTCCTCGCGGAACATCGCGAACGGCGCCGGCGCGATCTCGCGGATCGCGAGAACACGGCCGACGAGCGCCGCGGGACCGGTGAGCAGCCGGCCCGAGGGATGGCACACCTCGATGAGCGGCGGACCGCCGGTGAAGGACGTGGGGTCCACCGCCGCGAAGCGCTCGACGCGCGACTCGCGCAGGTCGCGCGCGATGTCCCGCGCCTCGCGCAGTCGGTCGGCGGCGAGCAGGAGCGCGATGGGCAGCCCGAGCAGCACGCCGAGGAACGGCGACATCTCGAGCGTGAACGCGCCCAGCTCGGCCTGCGGCAGGAGCGGACGGAGCTGGAAGAGCACGAACGAGCACGCGAGATAGCCCGCGATCGGGCCCGCGACGCGCCAGCCGAGCCCGCGCCGCTTCGCGTTCAGCCTCGCCCACTCCGCGGAGGTGAGCGAACGGAACCCGAGCGAGCGCCTGCCCTGGCACCAGCGTTCGAACGGACGGAGCTCCATGCCCGCGGTTTCGGCGTGCGGCGCGGCGCGCTTGAGCCCCGCCGGCCCGGAGCGCGCCCGGTGACGGTCGCGGGCGCGGCGAGCGTCCCGGGCGGCGCGGGCCGGATTGCAGTCGGCACGCCGGGGCGCCGGGCGCGCGCGATCCGCCCCACGGTCAGACGATCCCGAGCCGCCGCGCTTGATCGTTCGCGAACAATCCACCGGGGTCCAGCGCGCGCCGGAGCTCGAGGAACCGGCCCAGGCGATCGCCCAGCGAGCGCGCGAACGAGTCCGCGTCCACGACCTGGTCCTTGGCCGGGTAGTATCGACCGCCCGCGTCGAGCACGAGCCTGGTCAGGTCCGCGGCCGTCGCCCACAGGCGGCCCGCGTCGCGCGGGACCTTGAAGTCCAGCGCGAGCGACCAGCCGTCCAGGCCGTGCGACAGCAGGTAGTCGTCGGGACGGTGGCGCTTGAACACGCCCAGGTACGAGACGACGCCGCGGCGATGGCAGAGTCTCAGCGCCTCGGCGAACACCTCGCGCGCGCTCGCGTCGGGAGCGAACAACTGCACCTGCACGAGCCCGCGTTCGCCGTAGGCCAGGCGCCAATTCGGGACGTAGTCGAGCAGGAACGCGAAGCCGGCGTGCGACTGGAGGTAGCTGCCGTCCTTCCCCACCGGCTCGGGCAGCGCGTACTTGACGCGGTTCACGAACCGCATCCCGGCGTCGTTGGTGAACGGCCGCATGAACACGCTGAGCAGCGACTTCGGCACGCCCATCAGGGTCGCGGGCAGCTCCTGCGCCCGCACGGCGAGGCTCGCCGCACCCATCGGGTCGTCGCCCGCGGGGATGTGGTTCGCCGTGTGCACGAGGCCGCGGCCGAGCGCCGGACCGGCCGGGAAGCAGTCCACCCAGCCCACGGCGTAGTCCGAGCCGGGCGTGCGCTCCACGAACAGGTCGAACATCTCGCCCAGCGAGCGGGTGACGAACGGCCGCACACGGAGCCGCCCGCTGGTGACCCGCTTCAGCTGGAGCTTCACCCGGGTCACCGCGCCCAGGAGCCCGAGGCCCGCGATCACGGCGCGGAACAGCTCCGGCTCGCGCTCGCGCGACAGCGTCCTGAGCTCGCCCGCGGCGGTGAGCAGGTCCAGCTCCAGCACGTGGTCGCCGAACGGCCCCACCTTGTGGCAGTTCTTGCCGTGGATGTTCATGGAAGCGCAGCCGGCGAGCGTGGGGTGCATCGTCCCGGGCACGACCGCCGGCCACCAGCCGTCGCCGATCGCGTTCCGCCACAGCTCGCCGATGCTCAGGCCGCCCTCGGCCTCGACGATGCCCCGTTCGCGGTCGAACGACAGGAGACGGCGCATGGCGCGGCCGTCCACCGCCAGCTGGCCCGCGTGGAGCGACGCGTCCCCGTAGCTCCGGCCGGCGCCGCGGAAGCTCACCCGGAGCCCCTCCTCGCGGGCGGCGGCGAACACGCGCGCCAGCTCTTCCACGCTCGCGGGGCTCACCGAGCGCGACAGCGCGCGCACCGAGCCCCCGAACCCGTCCAGCACCCGCCACGCGGCGGTGTCCCGCAGCGCCATCAGATGTCGAGCCGGCGGAACAGGAACGACGGGATGTTCCGCAGGATCGCCGCGATCGGCCACCACACGCCGGGCACGAACACGCTCGGGCTGCCGCCGCGGCGAGCCGCGGCGAGGATCAGCGCGGCCGCCTTCCCCGGCGGCGTGAGCAGAGCGCCCCGGGGCTTCTCCTCCACCTGGTCCAGCATCGCCGTGTCCATGAAGCCCGGCTTCACCGTGACCACGTTCACGCCGTGGCGCGAGGCCTTGTTGCGGAGCGCCTCCATCCACGTCGTGAGTCCGGCCTTGGACGTGCTGTAGGCCGGGAACGTGCGCCGGCCGCGCTCGCCGGCGATGCTCGAGATGGCGAGCAGCGTGCCCGCGCGCCTCGACTCGAACAGCGCCACGGCCGGCGTCGTCCACGCCATCGCGCCGAGCAGGTTCACCTCCATCTCCGTCCGGTCCCCGGCGGCGTCGTACTCGCCCTCGCGCGGCCGGCGCATGACGCCGGCGGCGTAGACGAGCAGGTCCAGCCCGCCCAGCTCGCGCACCAGGTCCTCGAACAGCGCCGGCACCGCCGGTGCCTCGCGCACGTCGTGCACGCGGGTGAGCGCCCGGCCGCGCCCGGAGGCGTTGATCGCGGCGGCGACCGTGGCGAGCTCGGGCGCCCGCCGAGCCACCAGCGCCACCGCGCAGCCGTCGCCCGCGAGCTGGCGCGCGATCTCCGCGCCGACGCCGGAGCTGGCGCCGACCACGATGGCGTGGCGGAAGACGAGACTCATGCGGCTGCCCTCCGTGGACGGGAACGCGGAGCGCGCGGGGCCGGGAT
Organism: uncultured bacterium; assembly: GCA_964609125.1. Lineage (GTDB taxonomy): Bacteria > Eisenbacteria > RBG-16-71-46 > RBG-16-71-46 > RBG-16-71-46 > JAIOPA01. The sequence continues at coordinate 6,543 of CAZSQX010000037.1, read as the reverse complement.
CATTCCGCCGGCGCTCAGACCCGCACGCCGTCCTTGAGCAGGCTGCGGGCGATCACGAGGCGCTGGATCTCGGACGTGCCCTCGTAGATCTCCATGACACGCGCGTCGCGGTAGTAGCGCTCGACCGCGTACTCCTTGACGTAGCCGTAGCCGCCGTGCACCTGGATGGCCTGGTGCGTCACCCAGGTCGCGGCCTCGGTGGCGTAGAGCTTGGCCATGCTGGCGGCGCGGATGAAGTCCTGCCCGGTGTCCTTGAGCCACGCGGCCTTGTGGATGAGCAGCCGCGCAGCCTGCACGCGGCGCTCCATCTCGGCGAGCTTGAACTGGATGGCCTGGAGCTTCGCGATCGGCGCACCCCACGCCTGGCGCTGCTGCGCGTAGCGCGCGGCCTCGTGGTAGGCGGCGGTCATCACCCCGAGCGCCTGGGCCGCGACCCCGATGCGACCGGCGTCGAGGCTCTGGAGCGCGAGCTTGAAGCCCTCGCCCTCGGGGCCGAGCCGCTGCGAGGCGGGCACGCGCGCGCCGTCGAACGACAGCGTCACCGTGTCGGAGCCGCGCAGGCCCATCTTGTCCTCGCTCTTCCCGATGGTGAGGCCCGGTTGGTCCTTCTCGATGATGAACCAGCTGATGCCCTTGGCGCCGGGGCCGTTCGTGCGCGCGAGCACCAGGAACGTCCACACGTGGCGGCCGTTCGTGACCCAGTTCTTCTCGCCCGAGAGCACGTAGTGGTCGCCGTCCTTCCTGCCGGTCGTGGCGAGCGCCGAGGCGTCGGAGCCCGAACCGGGCTCGGACAGCGAGAACGCGGCGACCGCCCCGGACGTGAGCTTCGGCAGGTAGCGCTTGCGCTGCTCCTCGGTGCCGAACGCCCAGATGGGGTAGGCGCCCACCGAGTTGTGCACCGACACCATGATCGAGAGCGCGGCCGAGACGCGCGCGATCTCCTCGATGACCAGCGTCACCGTGCGCGTGTCGTAGCCCAGCCCGCCCCACTCCTCGGGGATGTTCATGCCGAGGAGCCCCATCTCGGCCAGCTTGGCGATGGCCGCGGGCGGGATGGCGTCGTCGCGGTCCCACTTCGCGGCCTGAGACGCGAACTCGCCGCGGCAGAGCTCGCGCACGGCGTCGCGGATGGCGACCTGGTCTTCGGTGAGGTCGAGGTTCATGCGGGGCGGCGGGCTCCGGTCAGGCGGGCTGGTGCGCCGAGGTCTCGCGGAACACGGTGAGGCAGACGATGCCGACGAGCCCCATCACGCCGGGGCCGGGCCCCAGCAGCAGCGAGCCAACCGCGCCGAGCAGCGTGAGCGGCCACGCGCGCCAGTCGCCCGCCCACAGCCCGGGAACACCCGCGAGCCACGCGCCGCCGATGGCGGCCTTCGCGAGGTTCGGCGCCCAGATCGGCAACCCGAACCGCACCGCGATGTCCACGAATGCACCCTGCTGGCCCATGAGCGCGAACTCCTGCCCGGTCACCCACGGGTAGAGGCCCTGGAACACCGAGGTGAGACCCGGGTAGAGCGCGCAGGCGGTGAGGACCACCAGGGCCACGGGACGGACGGGACGCTTCATCGGGGCATCTCCTCCTGGGTTCGGATCCGGTGTCGCGACCCGGCTCACGAGCCGAGCGCGTGCTCCTTCAGCAACTGGCCGGCGACCACCATCTTCTGCACCTCGGTCGTGCCTTCGTAGATCTCGCAGATGCGCGCGTCGCGCCAGTAGCGCTCCACGTGGTACTCGCTCATGTAGCCGTAGCCGCCGTGCACCTGGATGGCGAGGTCCGCGCAGTGCGTGGCGGCCTGCGACGCGTGCCACTTGGCGAGGCAGGCCTCCTTGACGTGCGGCCGGTCCAGGTCGCGCAGCCAGGCCGCCTGGTAGACCAGCAGCCGCGCCGTCTCCAGCTCCACGGCGCTGTCGGCGAGCATCGCGCGGATGGCGTCGAACTCGCCGATCTTGCGGTCGAACTGCGTGCGCTCGTTCGCGTACTTCACCGACGCCTCGACCGCGGCCTGCGCGATGCCCAGCGCCTGCGCGGCGATGCCGATGCGGCCGCCGCCGAGCGTGGCGAGCGCCACGGAGTAGCCCTTGTGCAGCTCGCCGAGCAGCAGGTCCTTCGGGACGCGCGCGTTCTCGTAGTGGATCTCGCGCGTGTCGGAGGCGTGGATGCCCAGCTTCGCCTCCTTCTTCCCCTTCTTCACGCCGGGCGCGTCGGCCGGGACGATGAACGCGGAGATGCCCTTGGCGCCGAGCTTCCGGTCGGTGGCGGCGTAGGTGATGAACACGTCGGCGGGGCCGGCGTTGGTGATGAAGATCTTGGCGCCGTTCAGCACCCAGTGGTCGCCTTCCAGCACCGCGGTGGTCTGCTGGTTGGCGGCGTTGCTCCCGGCCTGCGGCTCGGTGAGGCAGTAGGCGCCGAGCATCTCGCCCCTGGCGAGCGGCGTGAGCCAGCGCTGCTTCTGCGCGTCGTTCCCGTACGCCATGAGCGGATAGCAGACGAGCGAGTTGTTGACGGACGCGATGACCCCGTGGCTCGCGCACACGCGCGACAGCTCCTCGATCGCCACGACGTAGGCGAGGTAGCTCAGGCCCGCGCCGCCCCACTGCTCTGGCACGAACATGCCGAGCAGGCCCAGCTCGGCCATGCGCTTCGTGGTCGCGGCCGGGAACTCGTGCGTCTCGTCGATCCTCGCCGCGATGGGCCGGATCTCGCTCTCGGCGAAGTCGCGCACCATCTCGCGGACGCTCTGCACGTCCTCGGGGAGGTCGAACGAGATGCCGGCGGCGGCGGTCAGGGTCGGCAAGGGGACGCTCCGGTGCGGGCGCTCGGCATCAGCTCGTGGCGTACTCGTAGAAGCCGCGCCCGGTCTTCCGGCCGAGCCAGCCGGCGGAGACCATCTTGCGGAGCAGCGGGCACGGGCGGTACTTGGAGTCGCCGAGGCCCTCGTGCAGCACGTTCATGATTGCGAGGCAGGTGTCGAGGCCGATCAGGTCGGCGAGCTGGAGCGGGCCCATGGGGTGGTTCGCGCCCAGCTTCATGACGGTGTCGATGGCTTCGCGCGTGGCCACGCCCTCCATGAGCGCGTAGCAGGCCTCGTTGATCATCGGCATCAGGATGCGATTGGCGACGAACCCCGGGTAGTCGTTCACCTCGACCGGCGTCTTCCCGAGCCGGCGCGACAGCTCCGCGGTGACCGCGTACGCGGCGTCGCTCGTGGCGAGCCCGCGGATGATCTCGACCAGGCTCATGACCGGCACGGGGTTCATGAAGTGCATCCCGATGACCTGCGCCGGGCGCCTGGTGATGGCGGCGATCCCGGTGATGGAGATGCTCGACGTGTTACTGGCGAGCACCGCCTCGGCGGGCGCGACCGAGTCGAGCGTGCCGAAGATGCGCTTCTTCAGCTCGAAGTCCTCGTTCACGGCCTCCACGACGAGCTGGCAGTGCTTCGCCGCGTCGAGCGACGTGCCGCCGTGGATGCGGTCGAGGATGCCCTTCGCCTCCGCGTCGTCCCAGCCCTGCTTCTTCGCCACCCGGTCCAGGTTTCTGCCGATGGTGCCGAGCGCGCGCTCGACCAGCTCGGGCTTCGCGTCCACGAGCTCCACGTCGAACCCGCTGGTCGCGAACACCTGGGCGATGCCGTTCCCCATGGTGCCGCCGCCCACCACGGCCACCTTCTTCACGTGGCCGCTCACCTGGACCAGGGGCTCCGCGGCGGGAACGCCCGCGGCGGGGGCGCCGGCTGCGTGGAGCGCGCGGCCGGTCCCGATGCTCACGCGCGCTCCACGGCCAGCGCCACGGCGTTGCCGCCGCCCAGGCACAGCGTGGCGAGACCGGTGCGCTTGCCGCGCGCCTCGAGCGCGTGCAGCAGCGTCACCAGCACGCGCGCGCCGGAGGCGCCGATCGGGTGGCCGAGCGCCACCGCGCCGCCGTTCACGTTGACGCGGTCCCAGTCCCAGCCGAGCGCGTCGCCGTCGGCGAGCGCCTGCGCGGCGAACGCCTCGTTGGCCTCGATCAGGTCGAAGTGCCCGATCGAGACGTCCATCTTCTTCATGAGCCGTTGCACGGCGTCGATGGGCGCGAAAAACAGCTCCTTCGGCTCGCCGCCGCCGGTCGCGTAGCCGGTCACGCGCGCGAGCGGCTTCGCGCCGGTCTCCTTCACGCGCGCGGCGCTCATCAGCACCAGCGCCGCGCCGCCGTCGTTCAGGCCGGGCGCGTTGCCGGCGGTGATGACGCCGCCTCTGTCGCGGGTCACGGGCGCCAGCTTCGCGAGGCCCTCGAGCGTGGTGTCGGCGCGCACGCTCTCGTCCTTCGAGACCACGACCGGGTCGCCCTTCCGCTGCGGGATGCTCACGGCCACGATCTCCTTCGAGAACCGGCACTCGGCCTGCGCGGCCGCGGCCTTCTGCTGGCTCTTCACCGAGAACTCGTCGATCCGCTGGCGGGTGAGGCCGGCCTTCTCGGCCGTGTACTGCGCCAGCTCGATCATGTGGCAGTCGTTGAACGAGCACCACAGCCCGTCCAGGACGACGCCGTCCCTGAGCGTGCTGTCGCCGAGCCGCTGCCCGAGCCGCCCGCTGAACAGGTAGTGGGGCGCGGTGCTCATGCTCTCCTGGCCGCCGGCCACGACGCAGTCGGCGTCACCGGCCTTGATGGCCTGCGCGCCCAGCATCACCGCCTTCAGCCCCGAGCCGCACACCTTGTTGATGGTGACCGCGCCGGCGCGCGGGTCCACACCGGCCTTGATCTGCGCCTGCCGGGCCGGGGCCTGGCCCTGCCCGCCCTGCACGACATGCCCCATGAGGACCTCGTCCACCTGCTGGCCGGAGACGTTGGCGCGCTTCAGCGCCTCCCGGATGGCGGCGGCGCCGAGGTCGGAGGCCCGGAGCGTGGAGAGCCCGCCGAGGAACTTGCCGATGGGCGTGCGGGCCGCGCCGACGATGAACACCTCGGGAGTGCTGGACATGGGTCGCCTCTTCGCTGGATCGCGGCGCGATGGGGGGAGCCGGCCTGGTTCCACGGGGCGCGAGGCCCCGGGACCGCCGACCGAGGGTTTCGAAACGGCCGGATACTACACGAAGGCTTGGGCTCCGGCACGGTCAGCGGGGCGGCTTCGGCGGCCGCTCGCACGCCACGGGTGGGCTCCGGGCCGCGCGCTCGCGATTCGGCGCCGAGGGTCTCAGGCGGCCCTGCGCTCCTCCCGCGCCCGGCCCGTGTATTCCACGCTCACGCCGGTGCGCGCGGAGAGCCACAGGGCGAGCGACTCCGGCACCGACGAGTCGTGGAGCGCGGTCGCCAGCTGCCGGCGACGGCCCGGCGCCACGGCGGTCAGCGTCCAGTGGAGGTCGCCGTCGGTGTCGCTGTGGGCGCGCAGCTCGAGCGCGAGGGGCGAGAGCGTTCGGCTCCAGCGGCGTCCGAACGCGCGGCGGCGGATCTCGAGCGAGCCCGGGCGCGGGTGCCAGGACTCGCGTACCGCGACGAGCCAGACGGCCGCCGCCGCGAGCACGGTGGCGACCAGGCCCAGCGAGAGGAGCGCGATCACGACCCGCCGGACGTTCCCGCCCAGCATCGAGGACCCCGTCATCGCGTAGAGCCCGCTGGCCACGAACGCGAGCATCGCCGCGACCAGGAAGCGGTTGCCGCGGGCGGGCGTGAGCGTCCAGGCGCCGGTCTCGTCGCGCGCGACCGTCCAGCCCGGGCACGGCGCGTCCCCGGGTCCGAGGCCGGCACGGCCGCCGAAGCCGCGGTGCCACGCGTCGAGCCGGGTCGCGAGCTCCGAGCGCTCGAGGTCGGTGCCGAGCCGGGCCACGGCGACCGAGCGGCCCGCGAGCCGGGCGACCAGCGCGCCGCGCCGCATGTGGAAGCCGTGGATCTTCGTGGGCTCGACGCGTGCGCCGGAGATGCGGACCAGCGCGTGGCGCTCGATCTCGAGCCCGTCGGGACTCCAGCGGACGATCTCGCGGCCGACGAGGGCGAGCAGCGCCTGCGCGAGCGCGAGCCCGCCGCCCAGCGTCCACAGCGCGAGCCACGGGACCACGAACGCGAACACCATCGCCGCCTCGCCGCGCGACACGCCGGGGCCGGCGCCGAAGCGAAGTCCCTCGGGCAGCGCCCCGGGCCCGAACACGGCTTCGAGCGCGGACGCGAACAGACCGAGCGCGAACCACTCGCCCATCGCCCAGCCGCCCAGCCACGCGAACAGGAACGCCGCCTGGAACCACCGGGCGACGCCGCGCGGGCGGAGCGTCACCTGCATGCCGCCGCCGTGGGGTTCGGGTTCGAGCAACGGGAGATCCTCCGGGAGCCGCCCCCGACCCGGTGCGGGTGAGGTGGCCCGGGGCAGTCATCGGCACGAACGGCCGGAGGGGTGAGCGGGGCGACTTCGCTCGGCGGTCCGGTCGCGGTCGTCGGTGCGTGCGGTGGGTGACGTGAGCGGGGCGGGAGCCACGCGCGCGACGTGCGGCCCCGGGGAGCGGCGAATGCGTCTCACGGCACATGGGGCTTCACACCGAGTTCACTTGACCGGCCCGCGCGTCCGAGGAGCCGCGACA
>CAZSQX010000036.1:0-26676 GCA_964609125.1 uncultured bacterium | reverse complement strand
GGAACGGGTGGTCGTAGACGAACTCGCCCGGCTTCGAGTACTCGCCGTAGCGCTCGGTCTCGTGCCGGAACGGCCGCACCATCTGCGAGTGGCAGTTGAAGCAGCCTTCGCGGATGTAGAGGTCGCGCCCGGCCAGCTCGAGCGGCGTGAGCGGCTGGACGGCCGAGAGCGTCGGCACGTTGGTGCGGATCAGGAACGTGGGCAGGATCTCGAACAGCGACGCCACCACGACCGCCACCACCGTCCACACCGTGAACGTGAGCGGCAGCCCCTCCCAGCGGCGGTGCCAGCGGGCCGCCACGAAGCGCGCCCACCATCCGCCCGCGGGCTCCGCCGCCGGCGGCCCGGGGCGGGCGAGGGGCGCCGCCTGCGCCACCGGGTCCTCGAGGCTCGCCGCGCGCTTCCGCCACGTCATCAGGATGTTCCAGCCGAACATCACCATGCCCACGATGTAGAGCGTGCCGCCCACGGCCCGCATCCAGTACATGGGCATGAGCTTCATCGTGGTCTCGACGAAGTCCGGGAACTGGAGCCGTCCGGTGGCGTCAAACGCGCGCCACATCAGCCCCTGCGTGAGCCCCGCGCTGTAGATGGCCGCCGCGTAGAAGATCATCCCGAACGTGGCGAACCAGAAGTGGGCCTCGGCCAGCTTCCGCGAGTGGAGCGGGGTGTGGAACAGGCGCGGCAGAAGCCAGTAGATCATTCCGAACGCCATGAAGCCGTTCCAGCCCAGCGCCCCGGTGTGGACGTGCGCGATGATCCAGTCGGTGTAGTGCGCGAGTCCGTTCACGCTCTTCACGGAGAGCATCGGGCCCTCGAACGTGGCCATGCCGTAGGCGGTGACCGCGACCACGAAGAACTTGAGGACCGGGTCCTCGACCACCTTGTGCCACACGCCGCGAAGCGTGAGCAGGCCGTTGATCATGCCGCCCCACGACGGCATCCACAGCATCACCGAGAACAGCATCCCCAGCGTGCTCGCCCACTCCGGCAGCGCCGTGTAGTGCAGGTGGTGCGGCCCGGCCCAGATGTACATGAACACCAGCGTCCAGAAGTGCAGGATGGACAGCCGGTACGAGAACACCGGGCGGTCGGCGGCCTTGGGCATGAAGTAGTACATGAGCCCCAGGAACGGCGTGGTGAGGAAGAACGCCACCGCGTTGTGCCCGTACCACCACTGCATGAACGCGTCCTGGACGCCGGCGTAGATCGAGTAGCTCTTGAGCGGCCCCGCCGGCACCGACAGGTTGTTGAAGATGTGCAGCACCGCCACGGTGACGATGCTGGCGATGTAGAACCACAGCGCCACGTACAGGTGGCGCTCGCGCCGGCGCGCCAGCGTGCCGAAGAAGTTGACCGCGAAGATCACCCACACGACCGCGATCGCGATGTCGATGGGCCACTCCAGCTCGGCGTATTCCTTGGCCTGGGTGAACCCGAGCGGCAGCGTGAGCGCCGCCGCGACGATGATCAGTTGCCAGCCCCAGAAGTGGAGCGCCGACAGCGCGTCCGAGAACATGCGCGCCTTGAGCAGCCGCTGGGTGGAGTAGTAGGCGCCCATGAAGAACGCGTTGCCCGCGAACGCGAAGATGACCGCGTTCGTGTGCAGCGGCCGCAGCCGTCCGAACGTAAGCCAGGGCGGCAGGTTGAGCGAGGGCACGGCGAGCTGGAGGGCCGCGATGAGCCCCACCAGCATGCCGACCAGCCCCCACACGAACGTGGCCACCATGAACTTCCGGACGATGGCGTCGTCGTACCTGAACGTGTCGAGCGTCGAGTTCATCGCGTCTCCGGCGAAAGGGAGGGGCGCTTCCCGTGCGACTCCAGGCTGGCGCGCCCGCGGGGAACGACGGGTCCGCGGGCATCATGCCGCCGGCACCCGTCGGGCGTCACCATGCTCTAGAAGACGACGAAGCAGGGGGAGGCTCAATGCTCCGATGGGATACCCGGGGAGTGTGCGCGGGTATCCGCGGGGTGGACGGGCGACGCGCAGGTCCGGCGCCCCAGGGCGCGCCGCGGCCAGCCGCGCGCGGCGCGCGACTCAGCCCCGCCGCACCTCGGCGTCGCGCTCCGCGCCCACGGACACGCTCGCGATGGGCGCGCCCACCTCCCGCTCGATCCACTCGAGGTAGTCGCGGGCCGGGGCGGGCAGGTCGGCCCAGCGGCGGGCGGCGCGGGTCGAGCGGCGCCAACCCGGGAACGTGCGCCAGACCGGCGCGCAGCGCTCCAGCTCGCGCGCGGAGGACGGGAACCCGTGCACCGGCCTCCCCTCCCGCTCGTAGCCCACGGCCACGCGGATCTCCTCGAACTCGTCCAGCACGTCGAGCTTCGTGACGACGAGCTTCGTGAGCCCGTTGACCCGCGCGGCGTATCTGAGCGCGGGCAGGTCCAGCCAGCCGCAGCGGCGCGGGCGGCCGGTGGTGGCCCCGTACTCCTCACCCGCCTCGCGGAGCCGCGCGGCCCCGGCCTCGGGCATCTCGCTCGGGAACGGCCCGTGCCCCACCCGCGTCGTGTAGGCCTTGGTGACGCCGATCACCTCGCCCACCACGCCGGGGCCGAGCCCCACGCCGAGCGGCGCTCCGGCGGCGCTCGCGGCCGAACTGGTGACGTACGGGTACGTGCCGTGGTCGAGGTCGAGGAGCGTGCCCTGCGCGCCCTCCAGCAGGACGCGCTTCCCGGCCCGCAGCGTCTCGTGGAGCTCGTCACCCACGTCGGTGACGAGTGGTGCCAGCCACGCCGCGACGTCGGCGAGCTCGTCCAGCAGCGCGGCGCCGCCCATCGGGGCCAGCTCGGCGGCGGCCTCCGGGTACTCGAGCCGGAGCCGCGCGAGCACCCGGTCCACCTGGGCCGTGAAGTGGCCGCGGTCGAAAAGGTCGCTCACCCGGAGCCCGGTGCGCGCGGCCTTGTCGCGGTAGGCGAAGCCGATGCCGCGGCCGGTGGTGCCGATCGCGGCGGGCCCTCGCTCGAACGAGGCCTCGACCGCGCGGTGGTAGGGCAGGATCAGGTGCGCGGCGCCGCTCACCCCGAGCTGCGCCGAGGCGGGCACGCCGCGCGACTCCAATGCGCGCACCTCGTCGCGGAGCCGCCACGGGTCGATCACGACGCCGTTGCCGATGAGGCATCGCCGGCCGGGGTGCAGGATGCCGGAGGGGACCAGGTGGAGGACCAGGGTCTCGCCCTGGTGGATCACGCTGTGGCCGGCGTTCGGGCCACCCTGGTAGCGCGCCACGACGTCGGCGGCCGCGGCCAGCGCGTCCACGATCTTCCCCTTGCCTTCGTCGCCCCACTGGGCGCCGACCACCACCGTACACGGCATCGCGGACACCCCCTGCCGAAAGGGACGCGGCACCTTACGCGAGGGCCCGGGGGGTGTCCACCCTGGTACGGCGAGGCCGGCGCTGGGCGCGCAGCGCCGATTCAGCGCGCCGGCAGCCCGGCCAGCGCCTCGAGCAGCGCGGCCGCGGCGTCCGTGCCGGCTCGGCGCTGGGCCTCGGCGGTGGAAGCACCCAGGTGCGGCAGCGGCAGGACGTTCGGGAGCCGGAGCAGCGGGTGGTCGGCGGGCGCGGGTTCCTTCTCGAACACGTCCACGGCCGCGGCGCGCAGCCGGCCCGAGGTGAGCGCGGCGTGGAGCGCCGCCTCGTCCACCACGCCGCCGCGCGAGGCGTTCACCAGCACGGCGTCCGGCTTCATGAGCCCGAACTCGCGCGTCGAGAGCAGGTGGCGCGTGTGCGACGTGAGCGGCAGGTGGAGCGTGACCACGTCGGCCTCGCGGAGCAGCGTGTCCTTGTCCAGGTGCCGCACCCACTCGAAGCCGTCGGGCCCGCGCGAGAAGTGCTCGTCGTGCACGCACACCGCCATCCCGAACGCGTGCGCGCGCCGCGCCACCGCCCGCCCGATGCGGCCGAAGCCGAGCACGCCGAGCGTGCGGCCGGCGAGCTCGCGGCCCTGGTAGCGCGACTTCTCCCAGCGCCCGGCGCGCAGGTCCGTGGCGGCGTCCACGACGTGGCGCTCGAGCGCGAGCAGCATCGCGAACGTGAGCTCCGCCACCGACACGGTGTTCGCGTCGGGCGTGTTGCGCACGACCACGCCGCGCGCCTCCGCGGCGGCGCGGTCCACGTTGTCGAGCCCGGTGCCGGCGCGGACGACGACGCGCAGGTCGGGAGCACCCGCCAGCACCTCGGCGGTGACCTTGGTGGCGCTCCGCACCATGAGGCCCTGCACGCCCCTCAACGCGGTGAGCAGGTCGGGCGCGGCGAGCCCCTTCGCCTGGGTCACCTCGTGCCCGGCCTCGCGCACCAGCCGGATCGCCTCGGGGTCGATGCCGTCGCAGGCGAGGACCTTCACGCCGACTCCCACCCCCGGCGCGCGGCCTCGATCGCGCCGCTCCCGCGCCCGCCCAGGGCCTGCGTGCACTCCTCGAGCGCGCCCAGCACCACGTAGATGTCGGACAGGTCGTAGGCGCCCATGTGGCCGATGCGGATCATCTTCCCCTTCATCGCGTCCTGGCCGCCGGCCACGGTGATGCCGTGCGTGACGCGCAGGCGCTTGACCACGGCCGAGGCGTCCACGCCCGCGGGTGGCTCGAGCGCGGTGACGGAATCGGCGGGGCTCTTCGAGAACAGCGTCCAGCCGATCGCCCGCGCCCCGGCGCGCGTGGCGGCGCCGAGCCGGCGGTGGCGCGCGTGTACCTGGGCGAGCCCCTCCTCCTTCATCATGGTGAGCGCCTCGCCCACCGCGAACACGAGGCTCACGGCCGGCGTGAACGCGCTCTCGCCGGCGGGCAGGCTCTTCCGTGCCTTCCTCAGGTCCCAGTAGAAGCGCGGTGCGCGCTCGCCCTCGATCGCGTCCAGCGCCCAGGGCGCGAGGCTCACGGTGGCGATCCCAGGCGGCGACATGAGTCCCTTCTGCGAGCCGGTCACGACCACGTCCACGCCCCACTCGTCCTGCGGCAGCGGATGCACGCCGAGGCTGGTGATGGCGTCGAGCACGATCCGGCGGCCGCGGGCGCGCGTCGCCCGGGCCAGCGCCTGCGCGTCGTGTAGCGTGGCGGTGCTGGTCTCGGAGTGGGTCCCGAACACGGTGGAGATCGCGGGCTCGGCGTCCAGGCGCTTCTCCACCTCGGCCACCGGGATGGCGTGTCCCCACGGCGCCTCGATCGTCTCGCAGGGGACGCGGTAGGCCTTGCAGATGTTCGCCCAGCGCTCGCCGAACTTGCCGGCCACGAGGCAGAGCGCCTTCCTTCCGGGCTCCATCAGGTTCACGACCGCCGCTTCCATGGCGCCGGTGCCGGACGCGGCGAGCATGAGCACCTCGCCCTGCGTCTGGTGGAGCCAGCGCAGGTCCTCGCTCACGCGCCTGTAGACCTCGCGGAACGCGTCGGTGCGGTGGTGCGGCGGCACCTGCGAGAGCGCCCGCAGGATGCGCACCGGGATCTCCACGGGCCCGGGCGTGAACAGCCGCGGGCGCGTGGCGGTGGACACGGCGGTCGCGGGCGGCGTCACGGACATGGCGGCCCTCCTTGACTAGTGCGCGTAGGTCCCCGGCGGCTCGTCGGCCGGGAGCACCGGCGGCTCGTCCGCGGCCCGCATGGGCGGCTCGGCGGGCGAGCGCTCGAGCGCGTGCTCCAGCACCTCGTCCATCGTGTCCACGGTCACGAACTCGAGATCGGCCCGCACCTCCTCGGGCACCTCGCTCAGGTCCTTCTCGTTCGCGCGCGGCAGCAGCACCTTGCGCACGCCGGCGCGGCGCGCGGCTACGAGCTTCTCGGTGAGCCCGCCGATCGGCAGCACCGTGCCGCGCAGCGTGATCTCGCCGGTCATAGCCACGTCGGCGCGGGTGGGCACACCGGTCAGGGCCGAGACGAGCGCCGTGGCCATGGTGATGCCGGCCGAGGGGCCGTCCTTGGGGCTCGCGCCCTCGGGCACGTGCACGTGCACGTCGATGTCGCGGTGGAACCAGCGGTCGAGGCCGAGCGCCGTGGCGCGCGCGCGCGCGTACGAGAGCGCCGCCTGGCCGGACTCGCGCATGACGTCGCCGAGCTTGCCGGTCAGGAGCAGGTCGCCCTTGCCGGGCAGCACGCTCACCTCGATCGTGAGCAGGTCGCCGCCCGTCTCGGTCCAGGCGAGGCCGTTCGCCACGCCCACGCGCGAGCGCTTCTCGAGCGGCACGTCCACGAACCGCATGGGTCCCAGGAACTCGGGCAGCTCCTTCACGCCGATCCGCTCGGGGCCGTCCAGCTTCCCCTCCGCCTTCCGCCGCGCCACCTTGCGGCACAGGCCGGCGATCCCGCGCTCCAGGTTGCGCACGCCCGCCTCGCGGGTCCAGCCGCGGACCAGCTCGCGCAGGGCGTCGTCGCTCACCTCGACGTCGCCGGGCTCGAGCCCGGCCGCGGCGCGCTGCTTGGGCACGAGGAAGCGCTTCGCGATCTCGACCTTCTCGGTCTCGAGGTAGCCGGGCAGGCGGATGACCTCGAGCCGGTCCGCGAGCGCGGGTGGGATCGAGCCGAGCGAGTTCGCGGTGCAGATGAACATCACCTGGGAGAGGTCGAAGTCCACCTCGAGGTAGTGGTCGTTGAACGTGTGGTTCTGCTCGGGGTCCAGCACCTCGAGCAGCGCGCTCGAGGGGTCGCCGCGCCAGTCCGCGCCCAGCTTGTCGATCTCGTCCAGCAGGAACACGGGGTTCCGCGAGCCGGCGCGGCGCAGGCTCTGGATGACGCGTCCGGGCATCGAGCCGATGTAGGTGCGGCGGTGGCCGCGGATCTCGGCCTCGTCGCGCACGCCGCCCAGCGCCACGCGCACGAAGCGCCGGCCGATCGCGCGGGCGATCGACTTGCCGAGCGAGGTCTTGCCCACGCCGGGCGGGCCCACGAAGCACAGGATCGGCGCCTTGTTGCGGCCGGTGAGCTTCAGCACCGACAGGTACTCGATCAGCCGCTCCTTCACCTTGCGGAGCCCGAAATGGTCCTCGTCCAGCACCTGCTGGACCTTGGGGATCTCGAGCGAATCACGCGTCACCGTGCGCCAAGGCAGCGCCGCCAGCCAGTCGATGTAGCTCCGCACGACCGTGGCCTCGGGGGACATGAAGCTCATGCGCGAGAGGCGCTCCAGCTCCTTCATCGCCTTGGCGCGCACCTCGCGCGGCATCTTCGCCTTGCGGATCGAATCCTGGAGGTCCTCAAGCTCGCTCGCGAACTCGTTCTGGTGCCCGAGCTCCTTGCGGATCGCCTTGAGCTGCTCGTTGAGATAGAACTCCTTCTGGTTCTTGTGCACCTGCGAGCGCACCTGGCCCTCGATCTTGCGCTCGAGCCGCACGATCTCCAGCTCGCCGGCGAGCACCTCGCCCAGCTGGCGGAGCCGCGCCGCGGCGTCGCTCGCCTCGAGCAGCCGCTGCTTGACCGGCACCTTGACCAGCAGGTTCGCCGCGATCGTGTGCGAGAGCTGGACCGGGTCGGTGAGCGAGGCGGTCGTGGCCAGCACCTCGTCCGGGATGCGCCGGTTCAGGTGCACGTAATCCTGGAACAGCTGCAGCGCGTGGCGTGTGAGCGCCTCGTGCTCGACGCCGGGCACGTCCGGGTCGGGCGCCGGCTCGGCCTGCACGGCGTAGTAGTCGTTCGACCACTGGAAGCGCCGCGCCTCGGCCCGCACCAGGCCCTCGACCAGCACGCGCAGGGTGCCGTCGGGGAGCCGGAACAGCTGCAGCACGCGCACGATGACGCCGGTGCGGAACAGCTCGTCATGCTGCGGGTCGGCCACCTCGCTCCGCTTCTGGGCGGTCACGAACAGCAGCCGGTCGCGCGCCATGGCCTTCTCGATCGCGTTCACGGACGGCAACCGCCCGACGAGCAGCGAGATGCTCATCCACGGGAACACGACCACGTCGCGGAGCGGCAGCAGCGGCAGCCGGTCGGGGATGCGCACGACCTCGTCGCCGCGGCGGAACTCGGCGCGGGTCGGGACCAGCGCCTCGGCCCTGGCGGCGCGGCGCGCCAGCGCGCCGGCCTTGGGCGCGCGCGGCGCCAGCGCCTCGGTCTGCGGCGGCTCCGGGGCCGGACCGGGCCGGCGGGCGCGCTTCGCGGGGGAGCCGGACCGGCCGGGGGCGCCTGCGGGCGCCGTGACGGACTTCTGCTTCGCGGTGCGGCGGGGCTTGGGACTCACTTGGGGATCGCTCCTCGGCCGGATGGCGAACGGGCGGCTCTGGGGAACGCCGCCCGTTGGGTCCGGCCGAGTGGCCGAGGGTCCTTGCCGGTCAGGCTTCCTTGCGCCGCTTCTCGCGCTCGCCGCGGAACGTGAGCAGCGGGGGCGCGCCGTTCTGGATGCATTCCTTCGAGATCGTGCAGCCGATCACGTCCGACCGCGAAGGGATGTCGTACATCACCTCCAGCATCGCCTCTTCGATGACCGCGCGCAAGCCGCGCGCGCCGGTGCCGCGCTCCAATGCCTGCTGGGCGATGGCCTTGAGCGCGTCCTCGGTGAAGTCGAGCTTGACGCCCTCCATCTCCATGAAGCGCGCGTACTGCTTGGTGATCGCGTTCTTGGGCTCGGTGAGGATGCGCACGAGCGAGTCCGGGTCGAGCGAGTCGAGCGTGCCCACCACCGGCAGGCGGCCGACCAGCTCGGGGATGAGCCCGTAGCGCAGCAGGTCGTCGGGCTCCACGAGCCCCATGAGCTCGCCGGTGTTGCGCTCCTTCTTGGTCTTCACGTCGGCGCCGAAGCCCATGACCTTCTGGCCGACGCGCCGCTCGATGATCTTGTCGAGGCCCTCGAACGCGCCGCCGCAGATGAACAGGATGTCCTTCGTGTTCACCTCGATGTACTTCTGCTGCGGGTGCTTGCGGCCGCCCTGCGGCGGGACGTTCGCGACCGTGCCCTCGAGGATCTTGAGCAGCGCCTGCTGCACGCCCTCGCCCGAGACGTCGCGGGTGATGCTGGGGTTCTCGCTCTTGCGCGAGATCTTGTCGATCTCGTCGATGTACACGATCCCGTGCTCGGCGTTGACCAGGTTGAAGTCCGCCGACTGGAGCAGGCGCACGAGGATGTTCTCGACGTCCTCGCCGACGTAGCCCGCCTCGGTGAGGCTGGTGGCGTCCACGATCGCGAACGGCACCTTGAGGAAGCGGGCCAGCGTGCGGGCGAGCAGCGTCTTGCCCGTGCCGGTCGGGCCGATGAGCAGGATGTTCGACTTCTCGATCTCGATGTCGCCGGCCGAGGGTGGCGTGTAGATGCGCTTGTAGTGGTTGTAAACCGCCACCGCCAGCGTCTTCTTGGCCCGCTGCTGGCCGACCACGTAGTCGTCGAGGATGCGCTTGATCTCGGACGGCTTCGGCAGCGAGCCGCTCCCCGAGGGCGCCTCGCGCTCGCTCTCCCCCTCCAGGATGTCGTTGCAGAGCTTGACGCACTCGCTGCAGATGTACACCGACGGCCCCGAGACGAGCCGTGCCACCTCGTCCTGGCCTCGCCCACAGAACGAGCAGCGGATCGGGTGCGGCGTCGCGATGCGCTTCTTCATGGAGGGTCGGTCCTCGTATGCGGGGACGACACCGCTGCCGGGGGTCCCGGCGCGGCGTCAGCGGCGTTTCTCGATGATCTCGTCCACCAGACCGTACGCCTTGGCCTCCTCGGCCGTCATCCAGTGGTTGCGGTCGGTGTCCTTCACGATCTGCTCGATCGGCTTGCCGGTGTGCTTGGCGAGGATCTGGTTCAGCTGCTCGCGCGTCTTGAGCATCTCGCGCGTCGCGATCTCGATGTCGCTGGCCTGGCCCTGCGCGCCGCCCAGCGGCTGATGGATCATGACCTTGGCGTTGGGCAGGCAGTAGCGCTTGCCGGTGGCGCCCGCGGTCAGCAGCACCGCCCCCATGCTGGCGGCGAGGCCCAGGCACAGCGTGCTGACCGGGCACTTCACGAACTGCATGGTGTCGTAGATCGCCAGCCCGGCCGAGACCACGCCGCCCGGGCTCTGGATGTAAAGGTTGACGTCGCGGTCCGGATCCTCGCCCTCGAGGAAGATCATCTGGGCGATCACCAGGTTCGCGATGTAGTCGTCGATCGGCGTCCCGATGAAGATGATGCGGTCCTTGAGCAGACGCGAATAGATGTCGTAGGCACGTTCGCCGCGCCCGGTCTGCTCCACCACGAACGGAATCGAAGCCATCCCCTGGTCCCTTTCTGGCTGGGTCGCAACAGTCATCGGCAGTTCGGACTCTCGACTTTTGCTTGGATTCACGAGCCGGCCAGGAGTTCCGCCGGCTCCCGGAACGGCTCCTCGCGCAGGCGGGCCTCGCCAAGCACGCGGTCCATGGCCTTCCGCTCAAGCAAGGACTCGGCCAGCGCCTCGCGGCGCTCGGCGGAAGCGTAGTGCTGGCGAAGGCGCGCGGCCTGCCGCGGCTCGGCCTCCGCGAGCCGGGCGATGTGCTCGCCCACCTCCTCGGGCGTCACGGTCAGTTGCTCCTGCCGCGCCAGCGCGCCGAGAAGCACCTCTCGTTTGAGCGCGCGCTCGACGCCGGGCCGGTAGTGATCCTCGAGCTGGCGGTGGAGGTCGGCCGAGACCTCGCGGCCGCCGGTCTGCTCGTGGATCACGCGCTCGAGCATGTGGTCCACGAGCCGCGGCGAGAGCTCCATCGGGTGTCGGCGCACCAGCTCCTCGGTGGCCTGCGACTCCAGCTCGCGCCGCACGCGCTGGGCGTCCTCGCCCTCGAGGTTGCGGCGCACGCGGTCGCGGAGCGCGGCGAGGCTTTCGAGCCCGAACACGTCGCGCGCGAACGTGTCGTCCAGCTCGCGTAGCTTCTTCTCCTGCACCTTCTTGATGTTGAGGATGTAGCGAACCGTCTGGCCCGCGAGCTCGCTCTGGCGATGGTCGGCCGGGTAGGCCACCGTCACCGTGCGCTCCTGTCCCGCCTCGGCGCCGGTGAGCCCCGCCTCGAGATCCGGCAGGAGCCCCATCGCGCCGAGCTGGATGCGCGCGCCCTTCGTGCGCGTGCCCGAGAGCCGGCGGCCGTTCGCGTCCAGGCGCTGCGAGTCGAGCAGCACCACGTCGCCCGGGGCGGCCGGGCGGGCGAGGTCCACGAACACCGCGGAGTCCTCGCGCAGCTGGGCGATGACGCGGTCGATGTCCGCGTCCTCCACCGCGCGCACGCGGCGGACGAGCGGCAGGCCCTTCCAGTCGCCCACCTCCACGCGCGGCGGCACGTCCACCACCGCCTCGAACGAGAGCGGCTGGCCGGGCGTGAAGCGCAGGTTCTGCACCGAGGGCGGCACGACCGCGCGCAGTTCGGCGGCGCGGAGCGCCTCGTGCGTCGCCTCGGGCAGGAAGCGCTCGAGGAACTCGCGCTCGATCTCGGCCGCGTAGTCCTGGCGTACGCGCTCGAGCGGCACTCGGCCCTTGCGGAAGCCGGGGAGCGCGACCAGGCGCTGGATCCGGCGCGAGACCTCGTCCAGCCGCCGCTCGACGTGGTCGGCGGGGACCTCGACGGTCAGCGTGCGCTGCCAGGGGCCGGTGTCGCGGACGGTGTGCTTCATGGGCGCGGAGGTCCTCGGGGTTCGTGCTTCGGGTCGTCGGGTGGCGAGTGTCGGGATCCCGGTGGGCTGGTGCGAGAGGGGGGATTCGAACCCCCACGAGTCGCCTCACCGGAACCTAAATCCGGCGCGTCTGCCAGTTCCGCCACTCTCGCACGCGCGCCCGGGGGTGCGGGGAGCCGGGTCGGGCCCGGGTCACATCCTTGGGGTCGCGGCGGCAGGGCTCGTCGTGGGCGAGGCGGCCCCGCCACCGGGACCCACTCCGCCACGAAAGCGGGCGGGAGTATAGCACAGCGCCCCGCACGCACTTGGGAGGTGAGGGGCCGGCCGCGGCCGCGTCGAGAGCGAGCCGCCCCAGGCCCCGTGCGGGGACCCTGCGCGCGCGGTGTACTAGAACGCGACCCGGACGGAGAGCACGCCGCGGTCGTCGGAGGACCGCGGCAGGTCGCCGCGCGCGAGGTTCCGGTGGAGGATGGCGGCGTCGATCACGAGGTCGCCCGAGACCCAGGTGAGTCCCACCGACACGAGCCCCGCCCTGGACTCGACCGCGTCCGGCAGGTTCTCCTGCCCCACGCCGAAGCGCGCGCCCCACGGCAGCTCCTCGTCCTTCCAGTCGAAGCCGGCGCTCCAGCCGAGCCCGGTGCCGGTCTTCACGCCGAGCCCGGGCCAGTCGGAGGGGGTGCGGAACGAGACGCCCAGGAGGAAGCGCGTGGACGGCGCGATGGTCACGCGCCCCGAAGCCCCGCCCGACCACTCGGCGGCGCGCTTCGCGTCGAAGTCGTACGTCGTGTCGGGCGCGATCCCGCCCGGCACGTCGTTGACGCCCGCGTAGGTCCCCGTGGCGGGGAGCTCGGAGCCGTAGCGGAGCGCGGCGCCGAACCAGCTCCCCCAGGGACGGTCGGTGTCCTTCTCCCACGCGACGCCGGCGCTCGCGCCGAAACCGTCGCCCTTGAAGTCGATGCGGCGGTCGCCCGCGAGCGGCGAGCCCGACAGCTCGTGCGTCTCGTAGAAGTCCTCGCGGTGCACCCACTCGCCCGAGACGCCCACGCGCCCCGCGCCCACCGCGCGCGAGACGGCGCCGCCGGCGCGGATCTCGCGCTGCGACGTGAGCAGTCGGAGGAACGCCGGCGAGGCGAGCGGGCCCGCCGAGAACGACAGCTCCTCGAGCCGGAGCACCGGCTGCCAGGCGTAGAGCGTGAACCCCCACGCGCCGGCCGGGAACGAGACGCGGGCGCCCGCCAGGTCGGGGTAGCCCACGACCTGGTCGTAGTCGCGGTTCTGGGACGAGAGGTCCTGGCGCGAGACGCGCTGGAACACGGGCGAGACCTCGACGCCCTGCGGGAGCGCCGTGGCGGGGTTCTCGAACCCGGTGGTGCCGAGCCAGCGATCGGCGAGCGCCACCCCCGCCGAGGCCGCGTTCGCCGCCGCGGGGTGGTCGCCGGGCACGGGGAAGCCGAAGTTCGAGTTGCCGAGGGCCGCGGGGGCCTGGGCGCGAGCGGTCGAGGAGGCAAGGAGCAGGGCGGCCACGCACGCGGCGGCGCAGGGCTGGATGGGACGTCTGGCAGGCATTCAGGCTCCGTACTTGTCGAGACGCCCGGCGTTCGCAAGCAATATCGCGATGAGGTCCCTGCTCGCAAGCGTCCCGAGCGAACCCGCCCGGCAGGCCTTCTCGTGGAACCGGGGGAAGCCGTCGGCGAAGCAGACCGCCGAGCGGACCAGCGCGGGCACCGGGTGCCAGGAGTGGCCTTTCATGGGGACGGGCGTCGAATGGTCGCCGGTGATGCACAGCACGTCGGGCGCGAGCGCGAGCAGCTTCGGCAGCGCGGCGTCCACCTGCTCGATCACCGCCACCTTGGCTTCGAAGTCGCCGTCCTCGCCCGCCATGTCGGTGCCCTTCACGTGCAGGAACAGGTAGTCGTGCGCGGCCCACTCGCGCTCGGCGGTGGCGATGGCGTCGGCCGCGGACTCGCCCGACGGCACGTAGAGGTCCATGCCGGCGAGGCTCGCCACGCCGCGGTACATCGGGTAGGCGGCGATGGCCGCGGCGCGGAGCTTGAAGCGCTCGCGATAGCCGGGGTAGCTCGGGCGCTCCGAGAGCCCGCGCGCGAGCAGGCCGTTGGCCGCCTTCTCGCCGGCGAGCACCGCGATCGCACGCTGGACGAACGTGTTCACGATCCGCGCCGTCTTCTCGTGCGCGGCCCCCGGCTCGAGCGCGCGCGCGGGCGGCACGGTCTTCCCTTCCTTATGGGGGTCGGCGTCGCTCACCGCGCCGCCGAGGCCCGGGCCGCGCAGCACGGCCACGAAACGATGGCCCCTCCCCGCCTGGAGGAGCACGCTCACGTCGTCCACCGCGGCGACCTCGCGCCGCAGCTTCTCCACCAGCCGCGCGCAGGTCTCGGTGGAGATGCGTCCCGCTCGCCGGTCGGTCACCACGCCCGAGGTGTCGAGCGTGCAGAAGTTGGCGCGCGCCGCGACGTCGCCCGGCGCCAGCGCGATGCCGGCGCCTAGCGCTTCCAGCACGCCGCGGCCGACGACGTGCGTGAGCGGGTCGTAGCCGAAGAGCCCCAGGTGGCCGGGGCCGCTCCCGGGCGTGACGCCGGGCGCCACGGGCACGAGCCGCCCCAGCGCGCACGAGGGCGCGATCGCGTCCAGGTTCGGCGTGCGCGCCGCCTCGAGCGGCGTCTGGCCGCGGCGTCCGGGGTGCGGCAGGTCGCCGAGCCCGTCCAGCACCAGCAGCACGATCTTCGAGGTGCCTTCGAGCGCCAGCGGTTCGAGCACGCCCATCGTCAGTGGCCCGGGATGTTGCCGAACGCCGTCCACCACTTGAGGACGCGCGGCTTCAAGCGCCCGGCGCGCACCGCGGGGTCCTCGGCCATCTTGCGCGGCGTGCGCACGGGCGTCCGTGCGGGCCCGCGGACGAGGAGTCCGAGCCGGTACGTGACGTCGGGGCGCGCGCCCCCGGCGTCGCCGGAGGCGGGCGGGGCGTTCGCGGCCGCGAGCGCGACGACGAGCAGCGATCGAACGAGCATGGCGCGGGACTCTACCGGACGCGCACCGCGCGCGCACGCACGGGCCGGGCGCTCGCCGCCATCCCACGGTGCGCGTGATGTCGGCGCAGGACGAGGTCGCGCCGGCTTGTCGCCCCCCCGCACGCACCCCTATCCTGCCCCGCGCTTCGATCCTCCCGCCTCGCTTCCCCCCGTTCCTCCCGGAGGCTTCCGCTCCATGGCCATCCACAAAGTCGGCGTGATCGGCTGCGGCCTGATGGGCAGCGGCATCGCGCAGGTGAGCGCCCAGGCCGGGTTTCCGACCGTCGTGCGCGAGGTCTCGCCCAACGCGCTCGAGAAGGGACTCGCCTCGATCCACAAGTTCCTCCAGGCCGGCATCGACCGCGGCAAGGTCCCGCCCTACGAGCTGGACAAGGTGAAGAAGAACCTCGCCGGCACGGTGAAGCTCGAGGACCTCGCCGACTGCGACCTCGTGGTCGAGGCCGCGCCCGAGAACCTCGGGCTCAAGAAGGACCTGTTCGGGGCGCTGGAGGGCATCGTCAAGGCCGGCGCCATCTTCGCCTCCAACACGTCGAGCCTCTCGATCACCGAGATGAGCAACTTCTGCAGGCGGCCGGAGCGGTTCATCGGGCTCCACTTCTTCAACCCCGTGCCGCTCATGAAGCTGGTCGAGGTCGTGCGCACGGTCCGCACCGACGCCGCCGCGCTCGCGGACGCCAACGCCTGGTGCATGGCCATCGGCAAGACCGTGGTGAACTGCGGGGACTCCACCGGGTTCGTCGTGAACCGCCTGCTCGTGCCCTACATGGTGGACGCGATCCGCGTGTTCGAGCAGGGGCTCGCGAAGCGCGACGACATCGACAACGCCATGAAGCTCGGCTGCGGCTACCCGATGGGGCCGCTGTTCCTCACCGACTACGTCGGGCTCGACACGACGTACTCGATCTGCGAGATCATGTTCGACGAGTTCAAGGAGCCGCGCTTCGCGGCACCCCCGCTCCTCAAGCGTATGGTGCTTGCCGGGCTCCACGGCCGGAAGACCGGCAAGGGCTTCTACGACTGGAGCACGAACCCGCCCTCGTGATCGGCCGGGCGGCGTCCCGGCGGTCGGGAGCGGGCACGAGCCCATGGACCCCGTGACGCCGGACGCGGCGGCATCCGGCGAGCGCGCCCGGGCGCTGGCCGCGTTCTTCGCCGAGGTCTCGCCGCGCCTGCTCGCCGACTTGCGCGCGTCGGGCGCGCTCGCGGGCGCCAGGCCCGCCACGGCGGAGCGCGAGTGGCTCGCGGTCGCGCTGCACGCCTGCGTGCGCGGCGTGGTGAGCGGGGAGGCCGCCGGGGAGGAGAAGGCCGGCCTCGTGGACGCGTTCCACGACCTCGTGCTCCCCAAGCCTCGCCCGCGGGCGCGGCGCACGACGGGATCCGCGGACGGCCCGAAGGCCGCCGCGCCGGAGACCGGGTCGAAGGCGGCCACGGCGGCGACCGGACGCGGGCTGCGCGCGCAACTCGCCCGGCGCTACGCCGGGTACGACGGCATCGCGCGCACGCTCGGCCAGCGCGCGGGCGCCGACGTGCCACGGGCGATTGCGGCCGCGTGCGCGGCGCACATCGCGCCGGAGGACGAGCCTGCGCTCGCCGAGACGCTCGCGCCGCTCCTCGAAGCACTCGCCGAGGGCGCGCTCGCGGCGATCGGGAGTACGCCCGGCGCACCCGCGCGCGCCGCGCCGGAGCGCACGCCGCCGATCGAGGGCCTGCGGGAGCTCACGGCCCGGCTGGACGCGGCGGGGATCGCGTGGGCGCTGGGCGGCAGCGCGCTGCTCGCCTCGCTCGGTCTCGTGCGCGAGGTGAACGACTGGGACGTGCAGGTGGACGCCGACCCCGAGCCGCTGCGCGAGCTCTTCGCCGACGTCCCGCACTCCTTCCATGGTCACGGCGGCTGCCACGCCGACTGGAAGCTCGCGTTCGCGAGCGAGCGCGTGGAGCTGATCCCGCGCTTCGCCTTCTTCGTGCCGGGCGGCGTCGTGCGCATCCCGTTCCGCGTCGCCGGGCGATGGCGCGAGCTCCCGACCGCGAGCCCCGAAGGCTGGGCCGCCGCCTACTGGCTGATGGGCGAGTACGACGACGTCGCGCTGCGGGCGAGGCGCGCGGCGCGGGCGAGCGCGCTGCTCGGCTGGCTCGATCGGCACGGGGCGGACCGGAAGGTGGTGGAGGAGCTGCTGCGCGAGCCGCTGCCGATCCTCCTGCGCGACGCGCTGCGCGAATCGCCGCCGCGGTGAACCCTTGCCGGGGGCCGCCGCCGGCCTCCGGACCCTGCGCGCGACGCGGACCGGGGTTCAAGTGACACTTGAAGTGGCGTCCGGCAGCGCCGGAGCCAGGTTCAAGCATCACTTGAAGGGGTGACCGGGCCGCCGGAGGCGGATCCGGCCGCTAACCCCCTCCCACCAGGCGCTTCATCCCGGCCCGGTCGAGCCCGTACTGGAGCCAGCCCTCGGCGCTCGGGCCCGCGCCCTGCGACTCGTAGAAGGCGCGCGCCGGGTTCCAGTCGAGCACGTGCCAGTCCACGCGATGGCAGCCGCGCGCGAGCGCGTCCTCGACGAACGCGCGGAACAGCTCGCGCCCGGCGCCCGTGCCGCGCGCCGCGTCCTCGACGTAGAGGTCCTCGAGCCACATGCGCGGGTTCGTCCGGAACGACGACCACGTGTGGTGGTAGAGCGCGTAGCCCACGAGCCGCCCGCCGGCTCCCTCCGCCACGCGGCCGAACATCACCGGGGGTTCGCCGAACAGGAGCGCGCCCAGCCTCTCTCGCGTGCCGGTGAGGAGGTGGAGCAGCTTCTCGTACACCGCCAGCTCGCGGATCATCTCCCACACGCGCGGCAGGTCGGCTTCGCGCATCGGGCGGACGGTGACCCCGGCGCCCGGCTTCCGGCCGGCGTCGCTCACTCGCCGATCACCTTGACGAGGATGCGCTTCGAGCGACGGCCGTCGAACTCGCCGTAGAAGATCTGCTCCCACGGGCCGAAGTCGAGCTTCCCGTTCGTGACCGCCACCACCACCTCGCGGCCCATGACCTGACGCTTCAGGTGCGCGTCGGCGTTGTCCTCGCCGGTGTCGTTGTGACGGTAATGGCTCGTGGGCGCATGCGGCGCGAGCTTCTCGAGCCACACGTCGTAGTCGTGGTGGAGGCCGGTCTCGTCGTCGTTGATGAACACGCTGGCCGAGATGTGCATGGCGTTCACGAGCACGAGCCCCTCGCGCACGCCGGAGGCGTCGACGGCCGCGGCCACCTCGCGGGTGATGTTCACGAACCCGCGGCGCCGCGGCACGTTCATCGTGAGATACGCGGTGTGGCTCTTCATGGCGTGGGCACGCTAGCACAGGCGCCACGGGATGCGTGTCGTCCCACGCGTCCCGGGCCGGCGAGCGGCGTATACTGGCGTCGCACGCGCAGGGTGCCCGGTGCGGGGCGCTCCGCACCGGATCCGCGGGGGACTCGTGCACGCTCCCGACACGTCCGATCCCGATCCCGGCGCGGCTCAGGGGATCGGGCGCGTCCTCGTTGGGCGTTACCGAGTGGAGCGGGTCCTCGGCCGCGGCGGCATGGGCGAGGTGCTGCTCGCGCACGACACGCTGCTCCGCCGCCCGGTGGCGCTCAAGCACGTACGCGCCGACGGGCCGCAGGCCGCCGACAGGCGTCACGCAATCCTCACGGAGGCGCGCCGCGCGAGCCAGGTGCGCGACCACCGCATCGCCGCCATCCACGACGTGCTGGACCTCGGCGACGACGTGCTGATCGTCATGGAGTACGTCGAGGGCGAGACGCTCCGCGAGCGGCTGCGCGAGCCGCTGCCGCTCGAGACGTTCTGGCGCGTGGCGGGCGAGTGCGTCGAGGCGTTGCGCGCGGCGCACGCGCAGGGGGTGATCCACCGCGACATCAAGCCCGAGAACCTGATGCTCACGCGCGGGGACGAGATCAAGATCCTCGACTTCGGCGTCGCGCTCCGGAGCGAACGGCACCCGGCCGAGTTCTCGCCGGATGACTCGACCAGCTCCATGGAGCAGACGCGACGGCCCGCCGGCACGCCGCGCTACATGGCGCCCGAGGCGCACTACGGCGGCCACATCGACGAGCGCACCGACCTGTTCTCGCTGGGTGCGGTGTTCTACGAGATGCTCACCGCCCGGCATCCGTTCGCGGGCGGCGGCTACGCGACCGTGCTCGACCACATCATGAACACGCCGGCCGAGCCTGCCTCGAGCGCGAATCCGGACGTTCCGGAACCCCTCTCCCGGGTGATCGAGCGCATGCTCGCGCGCGATCCGGCGCAACGTTACGCGTCCTGCGAGGACGTTGCCGTCGCGCTGCACGCCGCGCGCACGGCGGACGCGGGGGGCTCCCGGGTCGCGGAGGCCCCGCCGCCCTACGTCGCCGCGGCCGTCGTACCTAGGGCGCCTCGCGCCGTGGAGCAGGCTTCACGGCCGGCGGACGCGACTCCGGCACCCGGGCGAAAGCCGGTGTTTCGGGCGCTGGCCGCGATCGCCGTCGGCGTGGTGGCGATCGGCCTCGCACCGCAGCTCCTCCCGCCCTCGTTGCCCGCCGACCGGCACCTCGCCTTGCTGCTCCCGGCGACGCCGGGCGCCAAGCCCGAGTTCGCCGCGCTCGCGCTCGGCACGCTCGAGCTGGTCGCGGCCCGCATCCAGCGACACCAGGACGAGCCCGGCTTCCAGGTCGCGCCGTTCGCGGAGAGCCTGAGCGAGTCGCCCGACTCGCCGGCGGACGCGCGCAAGAAGCTCGGGGCCAACCTCACGCTCGTCTCGAGGCTCGAGGCGCGCGAGAACGACCTCGTCGCGAGACTCGAGCTCCGCGAGACGGTGGACGGCCGTCGCGTGGCCTTGAAGCGGATCCGGGTCCCGCAGGCCGATCTGCGCGCGTTCGCGGAGAGCCTCTACGTCGGCTCGCTCCGCCTGTTGCAGATCCCTCGTCGCCCCGCCGGCCGGGAGCCGGGTCTCGGTGTGCGCGGCGCCGGGACGATGCGGTTCCTTGCCGAGGGGATCGGCCGCTCCCGCCTCGCGAGATCGGAGGACGAGTTCTCGCGCGCCCGCGACGCCCTCGAGCTGGCCTGCCGCGCGGAGCCCGGGGCGGCGGTGCCGCGCGCCTGGATGGCCTGGAGCCAGCTCCAGGCCTTCGAGCGCACGAAGGCCCCGAACTGGCTCGAGCTCGGCGAGGCCGCGGCGCGCCGGGCGGTGGCGCTGGACGAGGCGCGCTCCGAGGGGCACCGGCTGCTGGGCGAGGCGCTCGTCCTGCGCAAGCGCCCGGCCGAGGCGCTGGCCGAGTTCCGCCGGGCGAGCGAGCTCGACCCGAGCCGGGACGACGTGTGGATGGGCCAGGGCAAGTGCCTGCGCCTGCTGGGCGACCCGGCCGGCGAGCGCGCGGTCTACGTCGCCGCGGCCGAACGCCGGCCGCACGCGTTCCGACCGCGCTGGTGGCTCGCTCACTGGGCGTACCGTCAGGCACGCGCGGACGAGGCCGTCGCTGCCTACCGGGAGGTGCTCAAGCGGGCCCCCGACTTCGCGAAGTGCTACTCCGGGCTGGGCGCCATCCTCGTCCTGCAGGGCGAGTACCAGCGCGCGGTGGACACGCTGCTCCGCGCCGTGGCCCTCCGCCCGCTGCCGAGCGCCTACAGCAACCTGGGGACGGCGTACTTCCTCACGGACCGGTTCGACCGCTGCGTGGACGCGTACAACCAGGCCCTCCAGTTCGGCGATGCAACGTATCTCCTCTGGTTCAACCTGGGCGACGCCTACTACTGGCTCCGCGGAGATTCGCTCCTCGCGCGACCAGCCTACGAGACGATGCTGCAACTGGGGCGCGAGGAGATGCGCCGGGCAGCCGAGCGAGGCGATCCGCTCGACCCGATGATCCCCGCCCATGCCGCCACCGCGTTCCCGAAGCTCGGGCTTCCGGACAGCGCCCGCGTCCACCTCGCGTGGTCGCTGGCGGCCGACAGCGCCAACGCGATGGTCCTCTACTGCGCGGCGCTCACGACCTGGCAGCTCGGGGAACGCGAGCTCGCGTTGACCTGGCTCGAGCGCGCGGTGGCGGCCGGCTATCCGCGCGCCTGGCTCCGAGATTCGCCGGTGCATCGCGACTGGCGCACGCAGAAGCGCTTCACCGCCCTGCTCACGCCCGTGAGCCAGGCGTCACAGACCACCCCATCCCCCACGAGTGGAGGCCGCTGATGAACGACGAGCCCAAGACCACCGAGGTGACCCCCAAGAAGATGGATCACAAGATCGCGGTCCACCTGGGCGGCGAACGCATCATCCTGTCCGTGGACTCACTGCGTACGTTCAAGGGCGACCGGGTGAAGTGGGACTCTCGTGGACCCCAGGAGTACAGCATCAAGTTCAAGACTGGGAGCCCGTTCGAGAAGGACGAGCTCAACCCGAATGAACTGGTGGGGTTCATCGACGTGGTGAACGAAGGGAGCTTCGAGTACATGATCTGCGACTTCCCGGCCAGACGGTACTGCCTTGACCCCGCGATCGTCGTGGACCCTCCCACGCCCTGAGCGGGCTCGACTCGCCGGCCGCGGCGTCGCGCTCAACTCGCGCCGCGGCCGGCGTTGCGTTCCGCCCCGGTTGAGGGCCCTCTTTCACGGTGCTAGCGTCATTCCTCCGAATCCCCCGGACCCGCCACGGCATCCAGCCTGCTCGCGCCTCCGGCGCCGACGCCCCACGCTTCGCACCCGACCTACGAACCAAGGAGCAACCCCTTGTCCAGCAAAGGACTTCCCGATGTCGTGATCCTCGCGGGCGCGCGCACGCCCATGGCGGAGTGGGTGGGCGGCAAGCGCGGCGACGGCCTCGCCGGCGGCGCGCTCGCGAGCGTGAGCGCCATCGAGCTGGGCGCGGTCGCGGCGCGCGGCGCGCTCGAGCGGGCGAAGGTCTCGCCCGGCGCCATCGATCACGTCGTCATGGGGAACGCGCTCCAGACCTCGGCCGACGCCATCTACGGCGCGCGGCACGTGGGGTTGAAGGCCGGCGTGCCCGAGGAGTGCCCCGCGCTCACCGTGAACCGGCTGTGCGGCTCGGGGCTCCAGTCGGTGGCCACCGCCGCCCAGCTCCTCCAGCTCGGCGAGGCCAACTGGGTGCTCGCGGGCGGCATGGAGAACATGAGCCAGGCGCCGCACGTGCTGCGCGGCGCGCGCGGCGGCATCAAGCTCGGGCCCGGGCCCGCGCTCGAGGACTCGCTGTTCGCCGCGCTCCGCGACAGTTACTGCGGGCTTTACATGGCGCAGACGAGCGACAACCTGGCGCGCAAGTACGGCATCACGCGGCAGGCGCAGGACGAGTTCGCGCTCCGCTCGCACGAGCGCGCGAACACGGCGAACACGAACGGCCGCTTCGCCCAGGAGGTGGTGGCGGTCGAGGTGAAGCTGGGCAAGAAGAGCGCGGTCGCGGACAAGGACGACCACCTCTTCCCCACCACGAGCCTCGAGAAGCTCGCCGCGCTGCCGCCCGCGTTCGGGCCCGAGTCCATGGTCACCGCGGGCAACGCCTCGGGCATCGTGGACGGCGCGGCCGCCGTGGTGATGACCACCGCGGAGCGCGCGAAGCAGGACGGGAAGAAACCGCTCGCGTACGTGCGTGGCTGGTCCTACGTGGGCGTGGACCCCACGATCATGGGCTTCGGTCCCGCGCCCGCGATCCGCAAGGTGCTCGCGAACGCCGGCCTGAAGCTCGAGCAGGTGGACCTGTTCGAGATCAACGAGGCGTTCGCCGGCCAGTACCTGGCGGTGGAGAAGGACCTCGGCCTCGACCGCGACAAGGTCAACGTGAACGGCGGCGCCATCGGACTCGGCCACCCGCTCGGCGCCACCGGCACGCGGCTCATCTACACGCTCGTCGTGGAACTCGGGCTTCGCGGCAAGAAGTACGGCGTCGCCTCGGCGTGCATCGGCGGTGGCCAGGGCATGGCGGTGCTGATCGAGCGGGCGTAGCGCGCGGTGCGAAAGGACGTTCCATGACGCACGAGCACGACCTCATCCACGACTGGAACGAAGCCGGCGAGCGCTGGGAGAAGCCGGCGTTCCGTATCCAGTTCGATGACGAGACGCTGCGCGACGGGCTCCAGTCGCCGTCCGTGCGCACGCCCACCATCGAGCAGAAGATCCGCATCCTGCACCTGATGGACCGGCTCGGGCTCGACACCGCCGACATCGGGCTCCCGGGCGCGGGGCCGCACGTGGTGAAGGACGTCACGCGGCTCGCGCAGGAGATCGTTTCATCGAAGCTCGCGATCTCGGCCAACTGCGCCGCGCGCACCATGCTTCGTGACATCGAGCCGGTGGCGGAGATCTCGCAGAAGACCGGGCTGCCGATCGAGGTGTGCACGTTCATCGGCTCCTCCCCCATCCGCCAGTACGCCGAGAACTGGACCGAGGACATGATGCTCGCGCACACGCGCGAGGCGGTGACGTTCGCGGTGAAGGAAGGGCTCACCGTGATGTACGTGACCGAGGACACCGTGCGCGCGCGGCCCGAGACGCTGCGGCGGCTGTTCCTCGCCGCCATCGAGTGCGGCGCGAAGCGGCTGTGCCTGTGCGACACGGTGGGGCACGCCACGCCGACCGGGGCCACGAACCTGGTGCGGTTCGCGCGCGAGGTCGTGCGCGAGAGCGGCGCCGACGTGGGGCTCGACTGGCACGGGCATTCGGACCGCGGGCTGGCGGTGGTCAACACCATCGCCGCCATCCGCGCCGGCGCGACGCGCGTGCACGGCTGCGCCATCGGCATCGGCGAGCGCGTGGGCAACACGCCCATGGACCAGCTGCTCGTGAACCTGAAGCTCCTCGGCTGGATCGACAACGACCTCACGGCGCTGCCCGAGTACTGCGCGCGCACGAGCGAGGCGACGGGCGTGCCCATCCCCGTCAACTACCCGGTCGTGGGCGCCGACGCGTTCCGGACCGGCACCGGCGTGCACGCGGCCGCGGTCATCAAGGCGTTCAAGAAGGGCGACCACTGGCTCGCCGACCGCGTCTACTCGGGCGTGCCCGCCGAGTGGGTGGGCCGGCACCAGGAGATCGAGGTCGGGCCGATGAGCGGCGAGAGCAACGTCGTCTACTGGCTCGAGAGCCGGAAGATCGCCGCCACCCCCGAGCGCGTCCAGGCCGTGTTCCAGCGCGCCAAGTCGGTGGACCGGGTGCTCACCGACGACGAGATCCGCTCGGTGCTGGCGGCGCTGGACGAGACCCGGGTGTCGTGACGCGAGCGTCCACGGCGCTGCTCCTGGGCCTCGCCCTCGCAACGCTCGCCGCGGCGCCCGCGCAGAAGCCAGCGGCCCCGCCCGCGCGGAAGCCCGCGGCGACGAAGCCCGCGACGTCCGTGCGCCCGGTGGAGGTGGCGCTCCAGGCGCGCACGCTCGAGGAGCACGGGGACTACGCCAGCGCGCTCGCGCAGCTCAAGCGCCTGCGCGGGATGCAGGGCCCGGACGCCGACCTCGAGCTGGCCATCGCGCTCGACGAGGCCCGCACCGGGCAGGGCGACTCCGCCTGGGTGCGGCTCCACGGCCCGCTCCTCTCCGCCGCGCTCGCCGACACGGCCGGGTTCGAGCGGCGCATGGACTACCCGTTCCAGCGCGAGGGGCTGTGGATCAACGGCCGCTTCGACGGCTGGTACTGGTACGTCGCGCGCGCGCGCGCCGAGCTGGCGATGGCCCGGCGCGACTGGAAGGAGGCGGTGGCCATGGCGAGCCGCGCCGCGGCCGCGCGGCCGCTCTCGGGGCGCGAGGCGCTGCTGCTCGCGTTCGCGGCCAGCCACGCGGGCGACGCGGCGCTCGGCGAGGCGGCGGCGAGCTGGGCCGCGTACCTGGAGCCGTGGCTGCCCGAGGCGCACCACCTGGCGGGCCTGTGGGCGTGGCGCGCGGGCCGGCGCGCCGAGGCGCGCGAGTACCTCGAGACGGCCGCCGCGATCGACTCCACGTGGCGCGAGCCGGTGCTCGCGCTCGCGCGCCTGTCGCTCCCGGGCACGCGCGCCGACTCGCTCCCGGTCCGGTTCCTGAACGGCGCGCGCGCCTGCGCGCTCCTCACTTCGGCGCGCCGGCCCAAGCAGGAGGAGTTCACCCAGTTCGACCGGAACGCGATGCTGTTGTTCAATCCGCAGCCGCAGCCGCCGGACTCACTCCGGAGGCTCATGAAGCTCCAGAAGCCGACGCAGCTCTACGTGCAGGTGCTGGTGAGCGAGACCGGGCACGCGCTGCTCATGGACCTGCCCTACGTGACCGAGGACCGCATGCCCGCGGCCGTCGTGAACCAGGTGCTCGACCAGATCGGGCGCTGGCGGTTCCTGCCCGCGCTCAAGTTCCAGCAGCCGGAGCGGGCCTGGGTCTCGGTCGAGTACGTCCTGCAACCCTGAACCACCGCCGGCCGGCGGACCCGTCGCCACGACGGGCAGCCCGATCGGGTGAAAGAGGAGGCGACATGCCGCGGTCGCACAACATCGCCGTCATCCCGGGCGACGGGATCGGCCCCGAGGTCGTGCGCGAGGGACTCCGCGTGCTCGAGCGCGTCGCCGCGCTCGAGGGCTTCGGCGTGAAGCTCACCCGGTTCCCGTTCGGCGCCGAGCACTACCTGAAGACGCAGGAGGTGCTCCCGGACGCCGCCTTCGGCGAGATCCGGGGCCACGACGCCATCCTGCTCGGCGCCATCGGTGACCCGCGCATGGCGCCCGGGTTCCTCGAGTTCGGCATCATCGCGCGGATGCGCTTCGGCCTCGACCTCTACGCCAACATGCGCCCCGTGCGGCTGTACGAAGAGTCGCTCACGCCCCTGAAGGGCCGGAAGCCCGAGCATCTGGACTTCATGGTGGTGCGCGAGAACACCGAGGACGCCTACGCCGGCATGTGGGGCCAGTTCAAGAAGGGCACCCCGGACGAGGTCGCGACCCAGGAGATCATCTTCACGCGTAAGGGCGTCGAGCGCGTGATCCGCCACGCGTTCGAGACCTGCCGCGCGCGGAACCGGCGCAAGAAGCTCACGCTCATCACCAAGGCGAACGCCGTCCGCGCCATGGAGCTGTGGACCCGCACCTTCGAGGAGGTCGGCGCCGAGTATCCCGACGTGACGCGCGACCACCAGTACATAGACGCCGCCTGCATGTACGTGGTGACCCACCCCGAGCAGTACGACACCGTGGTCACGAGCAATATGTTCGGCGACATCATCACCGACCTGGCCGCCGCGCTCGTGGGCGGGCTCGGGATCGCCGCGAGCGCCAACCTGCACCCCGGAAAGGTGAGCCTGTTCGAGAGTATCCACGGCTCAGCGCCCAAGTACGCCGGCCAGAACAAGGCCAACCCGCTCGCCACCATCATGGCGGTGAGCATGATGCTCGACTACCTGGGCGAGAAGGCCGCAGCCGCGAGAGTGGAAGCGGCGGTCGCCCGGCTCCTGCGCTCGCGCCGGCTCCCGAGCCTCGGCACAGACTCGGGCGTGGGCACGGACCAGGTCGGCGACCTGGTGCTGGCTGAACTGGAAGGAGCGGCGGCGGGGAGGTAGCGGCGGGTCCGACGGGCAAGCTCGAGTTCAGCCGAGCAGGGATCCTCGAACACTCACCAGACAAGCCCTCCAGAGAACCCGGCGCGGTTCAGGATGAAGTATCGCGGTTCGAGTCCGCCGGGAACCTGCGCGAAGCCTCGCCGGGCTTGCCGCTTCTTCGCAAGGTTCGCCGGGAACACGAGGAACTCAACCACCGGCGACGATCTCACCGAGCACGTCGGGCAGCGACTCCCATGCAGTGTAGTGGGCCGCGGGGAACTTCGCGCGAATGGCACCCACCTTGTCCGGGACGCCGTCGAAGAAGACGATGGGGATCGTCCGTCCCCATTTCGAATACCACAGAGCATCCGCCACTTCTCGGCCATGGGACGGAAGTCGGCGGAGCGAGATCACAACCGCTGTGGGGGGACTCTTCTTGATGTCACCCAGCTTGATCGTCGGCTTCCACAGCGCGACCTTCCAACCGTGCTCGCGTAGACCGGCCGCCAGCTTGCGAGCCTCCGGCTCATCCCAGTGCACGAGCAGGACACTACCGAGTCGCTTCGTCGCGCTCATCAAGTTCTCCAGCTGGTTGTCCGTCCAACGTATGCGTCAGCCGCTCGCCGA
>CAZSQX010000035.1:0-30057 GCA_964609125.1 uncultured bacterium | reverse complement strand
CATGAAGCGGTCCGGCGCAGTGGCCCGTCAGGCCCGCCCGCCGGCCATGTGGACCGCGAGCCTGTCGAGGTTCTCCTGGTTCCCCGGGATGCGGACCCCTGCCAACAGGTCTCTCGCCGTTCGGTTCGCGATCGTCTGGCGCCAGGTGACGAGCGAGCCGCCTTCCGGGACGCGGCGTGGCTCGTTCGGCGGGTAAGGCAGGAACCGCTCCGCGTAGAGCTCCCGGCCGCCCGGCGGGGCTTGCTTCGCGCTCCCGCTGTGCATGCCCAGCCTCGCCAGCACCGGCCTGGTCTGTCCGGCTCGCAAAATCCTACTGCACGCTTGTGCAGTTGTCAACGGTGGTGCAGGATACCTGCATGCCCGCCGAGCTCCGCCTGGAACCGTGCCGGGCCGCGCTCAATCGCGTGGCCGGGATGCCGTTCCGGTGGTCCCTGAACCCCTACATGGGTTGCGCGCACCGCTGCACGTTCTGCTACGTCCGCGCGTTCGAGCGCCGCGCGGACCGTCCCTCGGACGACCGCTACGGCCGGAGCGTGCGCGTGAAGACGAACGTGGTCGAGCGTCTCGAGGCGGAGCTCGCCCGGCCGGCCTGGCGGCGCGAGATGGTCCTCGTGGGCGCCGCCACCGACCCCTACCAGCCCGCCGAGGCGCGATTCCGGCTCACGCGCGGCTGCGTGGAGGCGTTCGCGCGCCACGCCTCGCCGTTCTCGATCATCACGCGCGGGCCGCTGGTGGTGAGAGACGTGGACGTCCTCCAGGAGGCCGCCCGCGTCGCGGCCGTCTCGGTGAGCCTCTCCGTTCCCACGCTGGACGAGGCGCTCTGGCGGCTCACCGAGCCCGCCACGGCTCCCCCCCGCCAGCGGCTCCGCGCCGTGCGGAAGCTCGCCGAGGCGGGGATCCGCGTGGGCGTGGCGCTGGCGCCCATCCTGCCGGGACTCACCGACCGTCCGGGGCTCCTCGCCGACGCCGTCAAGGCGGCCCGCGACGCGGGCGCCGCGAAGCTCTGGACCGAGCTCCTCCACCTGAAGCCCGGGACACGCGAGCACTTCCTCGAGACGCTCGCGGCGGTGTGGCCCGCCGAGGCCGGGCGGCTGGCGAGGGCCTACGCGGGACGTGCCTATGCGCCCGAGCCGGAGGCGCGCGCGCACCGGGCCCGGGTCGCGGCGCTCGCGCGCGCGCACCCGCGGGCCGCGGGGCTGCCTCCCGCGATCGAGCCCGAGCCGCCCCGGTTCGCGCTCCAGCTCGGCCTGGCGCTCGAGCCTGGCCACGCCTCGAGTCCCGTCCGAACCTGAGAAGTCACTTGAAGCACGGGCCGGGCGCGGCCTCCCGCCCGACGCGGGACGCCGGAGCCGCCCGTCTCGGCGCTGGCCGGAACGCGCCCCGAGGCGTACCGTTCCGTGTGACGAGGTGACCGCGGAGGGCCCGGGGAGGGACGCGTCGTGGACCGCATGCGGTATTCGGCCCGGGAACCGGAGACGGGGCGCATCCCCCGTCCCCCGGGAGAGATCCCGCCCCCGCCGCCCGTCGAGATCCCGTTCCGGCCGGAGATCGTGCCCACGCCGCCCGCCGAGGTCCCCGTGCCCCCGCGCGAGATCCCGCGACCCGAACCCGACGAGGTCCCGGAGCCGGAGCAGGACCTCCACCCGGGAGGGCGTGACCCGTCATGGAACTCGAGCTCCAATCCCACGACCTGACGCTCGACACCGCGTCCCGCGACCTGATCGAGCGCTCGGCGGCGCGTCTCGCCGAGCGCCACCCGGACCTGCTGCTCCGCCTGCACGTGAACGTGCGCGGAGCGCCACACCATCGCACCGGCACGTTCTCCGTGGCGCTGCTCGCCACCGTCAAGGGCGGCGCGCTCCGCGCCGAGAAGTCCGGTGAGCGGCCCCACGACGCGATCCACCGCGCGTTCGAGGCGCTCGAGCACGAGCTCCGGCGCCGCCACGAGGAACGGGGCATCCCCACCAAGGGCGCCCCCGAGTGCGTGCAGGGCAGCATCAAGCGCGTCTTCCGCGAGAGCGGCTACGGGTTCATCCACTACATGCCCGGGCGCGACGTCTACTTCCACCGCGCCGCGCTGAGCGGGCTCGACTTCGACACGCTGGAGCCCGGCCAGCCGGTGGAGTTCGAGATCGAGCAGGGCGAGAAGGGGCTGCAGGCCCCGCGCGTCCATCCGGTCGGCGATCGCGCCCGCACCTGAGCGGGGTCCGGCTCAGGTGGAGCAACGCCGGCACTCGCCCGCGAACTCGGCGGCCGCCGTGGCCTTCGCCTCGCGCACGGCGAAGCCCGGGACGTTCGCGACGTCGAGCACCTGCTCCGGACGGCAGTGCGTGCGGTATACGGTGATCCCCTTGCAGTGGAGCCTGCGGGCGAGGTCGAACACGCCCAGCACGTCCTCCACGCTCGCGGCCTCGGGAAGGTTCACGGTCTTGGAGACGGCGTTGTCGGTGTGCTCCTGCGCCGCGGCCTGCATGCGCACGTGCCACTCGGGCGCGATGTCCTGCGCGACCGGGAACCGCTCCGCGAGCCCGGGCGGCACGCCGGGCACGCCGCGCGCCGAGCCGGTCGCGACCACCCGCTCGAGGATCGCATCCACCGGCAGCCCGAGCCGCCCGAGCTCGGCGACGAAGCCCGCGTTCACCTCGGGCAGCTCGCCGCCGTCGAGCGCCCGCCGCACGAAGGCCAGCGCGAACAGCGGCTCGATGCCGCTCGAGGTCCCGGTGATGATGCTGATGGTCCCGGTCGGCGCCACGGTGGTCAGGGTGGCGTTCCGCAGCGGCGGCGAACCGCGCCCAGGCCAGGCGCTGGCGGCGAAGTTGGGGAACGCGCCGCGGCGTGCGGCGAGCGCCGCCGACTCGGCACGGGCCGAAGCGCGGATCGTCCGCATCACGCGGCGGGTGAACTCGAGCGCCGCCTCGGAGGCGTAGGGGATCCCGAGGCGGGCGAGCGCCCCGGCGAGCCCCATCACCCCGAGCCCGATCTTGCGGTTCGCGCGCACCATGGCCGCGATCTCCGGGAGCGGCCACTCGCTCACGTCCAGCACCGCGTCCAGGAAGCGCACGCCCAGCCGCGCGAGCGACTCGAGCCGCTCCCAGTCGAGACCTTCCCCGGCCGCCAGCCGCTCCAGGTTGATGGAGCCCAGCGTGCACGCCTCGTACGGCAGGAGCGGCTGCTCGCCGCACGGGTTCGTGGCCTCGATCCGGCCGAGCGCCGGCGTGGGCTGGTGTCGCTGGATCTCGTCCAGGAACAGCACGCCGGGCTCGCCGCTCCGCCACGCCGCGGCCGCGAGCTCGCGCCACACCTCGCGCGCGTCCACCTGCCGGACCACGCGGCGGTCGCGGGGATTCACGAGCGGCCACGGCTCGCCGCGGTCCAGCGCCGCGAGGAACGCGTCCGTCACGCCGACCGAGAGGTTGAAGTTGAGCAGCGCGTGCGCGTCGTCCTTGGCGTGGATGAACTCGAGCACGTCGGCGTGCGAGACGTCGAGCACGGCCATGTTCGCGCCGCGCCGCCGGCCGCCCTGGCGGATGACCTCGGTCGCGACGTCGAACACGCGCATGAACGACACCGGCCCCGAGGCCACGCCGCCGGTCTCGCGCACGCGGTCGCCCTTCCTGCGCAGGCGAGAGAACGAGAACCCGGTGCCGCCGCCCGACTGATGGATGATCGCCGCCGAGCGCACCGCGCCGAAGATCTCGTCGAGGCTGTCCCCCACCGGCAGCACGAAGCAGGCGGCGAGCTGCCCGAGCGGCGTGCCGGCGTTCATGAGCGTCGGCGAGTTGGGCAGGAACTCGAGCGAGCGCATCGCCTCGAAGTAGGCCTGCTCCATCGCCGCGCCCGCGGCCTCGCCGTCGTGCCGGCGGTCGGAGGCGGCCACCGCGCGCGCGACGCGGCGGAACAGCTGCTCGGGCGTCTCCACGGCGCGGCCCTCGGCGTCGCGGAGCAGGTAGCGCCGCTCGAGCACGGCGAGCGCGTTCCGGTTCATCGCGCGGGCCTCACGCGCGGGGCCGCGGGGCCCGGCCGGGGCGCCTCGAGCGATGCTTGAAGAACTGGATCGCGCGCTCGTGGGCGAGGGCCTCGGCGCGGGTGCGGAACGTGCCGAGGTTCCGCCTCCGCCCGGTGCGCGGGTCCACGCTCGCCGAGTACAGCCGGTACCGGCCATCGGGCAGCCTGCGGATCATTCGGGTCCCTCCCGCCCACCCGGGGCCCGCCCCGGGCCGCGGCCCGGAGGCGGGCCGGACGGCCGCCCGCCCGGGCGCTTCCCAAGGCTCGCAGCCCCGCGGCGCCGCGGCAAGCGGCCGGCCGGAGCTGTCCGCTGGCGCGCCCCCCTAAGCCTGCGGCATCGTCCGGTTCATGGATCGCTCGAACCTCCTCCACTCCGTGAACCCCGCCACGGGCGAGCCGCTCGCCGAGTACCGGGCCCATAGCGACGCCGGCCTCCACGCCCGGCTCGCCCGCGCCGGGGAGGCGTTCGCCGCCTGGTCGCGCCGCCCGGCGGCCGCGCGCGCGGAGGTGCTGGCCCGGGCCGCGACGCTCCTGCGCGAGCGGCGCGACGAGCTCGCCCGGCTCGCCACGCTCGAGATGGGCAAGACGCTCGCTTCCGCCGAGGCCGAGGTCGAGAAGTGCGCCTGGGTGTGCGAGCACTTCGCGCGGGCCGCCCCCCTCCTGCTCGAGCGCGAGCCCGTGGCGACCGAGGCGCGCGTGTCGGCCGTGCGCTACGACCCGCTCGGGGTGCTGCTCGCGATCATGCCCTGGAACTTCCCCTACTGGCAGGCGTTCCGCGCCGCGGCGCCGGCGCTCGCGGCCGGGAACGCGGTGGCCCTGAAGCACGCCTCGAACGTGACCGGCTGCGCGCTGGCCATGGAGCGGCTGTGGCGCGACGCGGGGCTCCCCAAGGGCGCGTTCACCGTGCTGCTCGTGCCGGGCGGGCGCGCGGGCTCGCTCGTGGACCACCCCGCGGTGGCTGCCGTCACGCTCACCGGGAGCGAGCCGGCCGGCGCGGCGGTGGGGGCCGCGTGCGGCCGCGCGCTCAAGAAGTGCGTGCTCGAGCTGGGCGGCTCCGCCGCGTTCGTCGTGCTGGCCGACGCCGACGTGGGCGAAGCCGCGCGACAGGCGGCACTCGCCCGCGTCGTCAACAACGGGCAGTCGTGCATCGCCGCCAAGCGGTTCATCGTCGTGGAGCAGGTCGCCGCCGAGTTCGAGCGGGACCTCAGGTCCGCGCTCGCCGCGCTCCGCATGGGCGACCCGCTCCACCGGGAGACCGACCTCGGTCCGCTCGCCCGGCCCGACCTGGTCGCCGAGCTCCACCGGCAGGTGCGCGCGAGCGTGGACGCCGGCGCCCGGCTCGAGCTGGGCGGCGAGCCCGCGGCCGGCCCGGGTTCCTATTACCCGGCCACGCTCCTCACCCGGGTGGAACCGGGCATGGCGGCGTTCGACGAGGAGACGTTCGGCCCGCTCGCCCCCGTCACGCGCGCCCGCGACACGGCGCACGCGGTCGAGCTCGCGAACCGCTCTCGGTACGGCCTGGGGGCGAGCGTGTGGACCTCGGACCCCGCCGCGGCGCGCGAGCTCGAACGGGCGCTCGAGGCCGGGAACGTGTTCGTGAACGCCGCGGTGCGATCGGATCCGCGGCTCCCGTTCGGGGGCGTCAAGCGTTCCGGGCACGGCCGCGAGCTGGGCCGCTGGGGGCTGCTGGAGTTCGTCAACGCGAAGACCATCTGGACGGGGTGACGGCGGCCCGCGCCCGGGCGGAGCGACCGACCGGGCCCGCGGAGAGGCGGGCCGCCGCGGTCAGTTGAGGTAGGTGGGCGCCATCCGGGCCAGCTCCAGGCGCGCCTGGACCTGGAAGCTCGAGTCCGGGAACTCGTCCAGGATCCGCTGCAGGCGCCGCTTCGCCTCGTCGTTCTTTCCCTGCGCCATCAGGCAGCGCGCCGCGGCGTACAGCATCTCGCCGCTCGTCTCCCGCTCGAACGCGCCCACGAGCTGGTCGTAGA
Source organism: uncultured bacterium (assembly GCA_964609125.1). Lineage (GTDB taxonomy): Bacteria > Eisenbacteria > RBG-16-71-46 > RBG-16-71-46 > RBG-16-71-46 > JAIOPA01. The sequence goes on along the minus strand of CAZSQX010000035.1, from coordinate 24,064 downwards.
ACGTCACGGCCTCGGCGAGCTGCCCGTCGCTCTCCAGCGCGTACGCCAGGCTCCGCTTGACGGTCATCGCGAGCAGCCCGGAGCCGTTCTTCTTGAGATAGGCGCGGTAGTCGGTGATGGCGTCCTTCCAGTTGCCGCGCCAGTAGGCGTCGTCGCCCGCGATCCGGAGCGCGTCGGTGCCGCTCGGCGTACCCGCGTACAGGCGGCTCACCTCGAGCGCGATCTGGCGGGAGCGGTCGTAATCGGCCCGCCAGAACAGGTCGTTCGCCTGCGCCAGCTTCTCCGCCGCGGTGTTCTCGCGGCGGGCGCGGCCGGCGAGCACGTAGTAGGTGCCGACCCCCACGGTCACGAGCGCGACCAGCACGATGAGTGCGATGCGGCCGAAGCGCGCCCACAACCCGGTGGCCCGGTCGAGCAGCTCGGCGCCCGGGTCCTCGATGGCGTTCTTGCGTGATTCCAGCGACAGAAGGCCTCCTGGGTGCGACCTGGCGGCGCGGAGGGCGCGGGGCCGGCGGGACCGGGTCGGCTCCGAGCGCGAAGGACGGGGGAATCTACGGGCCGCCTCGCGAGCCCGTCAAGCGGAAGCGCGCGGCCACTTCACGGCTCGAATGCCGGTCGCCGCTCCTGCGCTCGACGGCCGAGGCGGGCGTTCCGCGGCGCTCCCGCCCGGGCGCTCACGACGGCGCGCAAGCGGCGCAGCACGCGGTGCCGCGGGCGCGCACGAGCATCTCGGCCGGCCGGCCGCAGCCGGGGCAGGCGGGCAGCGCGGGCCGGCCGCGCGCCACGTCCACGGTCACCTTCAGCTTCACGTGCATCGCGCCCGAGCGGAGCTCCTGCTCGAGGTCGGCCAGCGGCCACGACCACTCTTCGATGCCCCACAGCCGCACCTCGGTGCGCATCTCCCAGCGCTGCCGCACCTCCGCCGCGCGCCGCTCCCACTCGAGCTTGAGCGAGGTGGCGTCGCCCTGATCCAGCTCGTTCTCCTCGCGTCCGGCCCGCCGGCGCTGGCGCTCCTCCTCCTCCTCGATGCGCGCCGAGAAGAACGCCCCCAGTCGGTCCAACTCGTCGTCGCGCAGCCGGCCCACGGACACCGCCCACTCGCGCTCGCGCTCCTCCGCGAGCGCCTCGAGCGTCTCGCGTGCCGAGAGCAGCCAGCGCTCGCGCAGCTCGGGCTCCAGCTCCTCCGCCATCTGATAGAGCCCCTCGCGCCGGCGGACCTCCGGCATCTGCTCCGCCTGGGCGCGCTCCAGCACCTCGCCCCCGGCGCCCACCAGCACCACCCACTGCTCCTGCCACGGCAGCCCCCCCCAGCGCGTGATCACCGCGTGGAACGCGACGCGCCGCTCGTAGCGCACCGGCCCGAGCCGGGGCGGTCCCCAGGTGAGCCCGCGCACGCGGCACACGCCCGCGAGCCCGTCCTCGGGCGCGCCCGGGACCTGCGCGAGCGCCGTGCGCCGCGTGAAGATCGGCTCCTCGAGCGCCGCCTCGAGGATGCGCCGGCCGCCGGCGCTCCCCGGCGCGATGAACCAGCCCCCGCGCGGCACCGTCGCGCGGGTCGGGTCGAACACGAGCCGCACGCGCTGGCGCCGCCAGCGCTTCTGGAGCGCGGGCGAGAGCTCCACCTCCCAGTCGCCGCGCGGCGCCGCCTCGACCCGGCACTCGTGCGCCTCCAGCCAGCGGCCGACGAACCGCCGCCACTCCGGCGACTCGGCCGCGGTCTCGCCGTGCGGAGCGGCCGAAACGTCGGCCGCGGCTCCGCCGACCGTGCGTGCCTTCGCAGCCGCGCGCGCCCCGGACGCCGCCGCGCCCGGCGCCATCCTGGCGGCGCGCCCGGCCGCCCGGGCGACCGGCGTCACGAGCGCTCCTCCTCGGCCTCGTGGGCGCCGTGGAACAGCAGGCTCTGGCTGTCGCGCTGCTGCTGGTAGAGCTTGCGCGCGGTCACCAGGTGCTGCGCGAGCTCGGTGAAGCGGCGCTTGCGCATGCGCGGCGAGCCGGACTCGGTCCAGCGCCGGAACACCTCGTCCTCGAACGAGCCCTGCATCTGCCACGCGCCGAGGATCTCCTCCATCTCGCCCACAACCAGTTCGAACATGCGGATCTTGCGCTCGAGGATCTCCAGCACGTAGGCCTCGACCGTGCCGCGCGAGACCAGGTTCACGACCCGCACCGGGTGCTCCTGCCCGAGACGGTGCACGCGGCCGATGCGCTGCTCGACGCGCATCGGATTCCACGGCAGGTCGTAGTTGATCACGACCCGCGCGAACTGGAGGTTCCGCCCCTCCCCGCCGGCCTCCGTGCTCACCAGCACCTGCTCGTGGTGGCGGAACTGCTCGAGCGCCTCCTCCTTCTCGCGCCAGCCCAGCTCGCCGTGGAACACCGAGGTGCCGATGCCCTCGGCCCGGAGCGCGGCCACGATCGCGTCCTGGGTGGCGCGGAACTGCGTGAACACGATCGCCTTCTCGCCCTTGAGCGACGCCACGCAGCGGAGCAGCGTGCCCAGCTTGGTCGCCTGGTCCGACACCGCGCGCGCCCGCTCCGCGAACGCGTGCACCCGCTTCGGGTCCAGGCCGTCCGGGTGCGAGGCGAGCTTCTCCAGCGTGCCCACGGCCGAAGCCCACGACGAGCCCATCTCCTTCTGCAGGACCATGAGCGTGAAGTAGTGCGGGCGGCCGGGACGGGCTTGGTCGGCGTGCACGGCCTGGGCCACGAACTCGCTCACCTGGCGGTAGAGCTGTCGCTCGGCCGCGCTCTGCGGGACCCACAGGGTCTCGACCCGGCGCGGCGCGAACGTGAGCTGGGTGTCGTTCCGTCGGGTGCGGATCATCACCGACTTGAGCAGCCGGCGGAGCCGCGGCGTGTTGCGCGGCGTGCGCTTGTCGTGGCCCGACAGGAAGTCGCGCCGGAATTGGGAAAACGTGCCCACGGTGCCCGGGCGGACGAGCGTGACCAGGTTGTAGAGCTCGCGCAGGTCGTTCTGCACGGGCGTCGCGGTGAGCAGCAGCAGGTAGCGCGGGTTCAGGTCGTTCAGGAAACGCCAGCCGAGCGTGAGGTGGTTGCGGAGCCGGTGCGCCTCGTCGCACACCACCATGTCGTAATCGGCGCCGCGCACGCGCTTGCGGTGGCGCTCGTGGCGGGCGGTCTCGAGCGACGAGATCACGAACGGGTGCCGCCCCCACTGCCCGGCGGGCCCGCGCGAGACGACGAAGTCCAGCTCGAACTTCTCCCACAGCTCGGCGCGCCACTGCTCGCACAGCGACGCCGGCACCAGCACGAGCGCGGTGCGCACCGCGCCGCGCAGGATGTACTCCTTGAGGATGATGCCGGCCTCGATGGTCTTGCCGAGGCCGACCTCGTCGGCGAGGATGCCGCGCCCGCCGAAGTCGCGCAGGACCTTGAGGCACGCGGCCTCCTGGTGCGGGAAGCGCTCGACGCCGCGGAGCGAGTCGAGCGACAGCAGTCGGTCGGCGCTCGCCCAGCCGGCCCACGCCTCGGCGTCCGCGCGCAGGTCGAAGCGGCCCTGCGTCTGGGCGGCGTTGTCGAGCCAGGCGCGGAGCAGCGCGTCACCCTGCGGGTGCCAGTGCCGGCGGGGGAGCGCGGCGCGCGGGGCGGGCGGCGCCTCGCCGTCGGCCTCGCCATCCTCGGCGCCGTCGCCGTCCGCGGCCGCCGGCGCCGGGGCCGATCCGTCCACCAGCTCCCACTCCCGCGCCGCCGAGAGCCGGCGCAGCTCGCCGTCGAACACCACCTCGAGCACCTCGCGGCCCCGGTCGGTGTGCACCTCGACGATGAGCCCGTCCCCGAACAGCGGATGGTGAAGGCGCTGGCCGATCTGGTAGCGGCGCGTGGTCACGTCCACAGCTCGAACTCCTCCCCCCTCGCGGGCGTGTGCACCTTCGCGCTCGTCCGCTCGCGCAACAGCGCCGCCAGCCGGTCCATCGGCCCGGGCTCGCCGTGGACGAGGAAGATGTCGCGCGGCTGGGGGTCGAGCCGCGCGACCCAGGCCAGGAGCTCGGTCTGGTCGGCGTGCGCGCTGAACCCGTCGAGCGCCGCGATCTCGGCGCGCACGCGCACGGGCTCGCCGAACACGTTCACCGTCTCGGCGCCGTCCTTGAGCCGGCGGCCGAGCGTGCCGTCCCCCTGGTAGCCCACGAACAGCACGGTGTTGCGCGAGTCCCCGAGCGCGTGCTGCAGGTGATGGAGCACGCGGCCGCCCTCGCACATGCCCGAGGCCGAGATGATGATGCACGGCGTGGTCACGTCGTTGAGCGCGCGCGACTCGTCCACGCTCGCGACGTAGCGCAGCCGTCCGAAGCCGAACGGCGCGCCGTTGCCCTCCCGGAACAGCTTGCGCGTCTCCCCGTCGAACACCTCGGAGTGCCGCACGAACACCGCGGTGGCCTCGCGCGCCATCGGGCTGTCCACGTAGATCGGCAGCTCCGCGAGCCTGCCGCGCTCGATCAACCCGTGCAGCACCGCCACCAGCTCCTGCGTGCGCCCCACGGCGAACGCCGGCACCACCACGCGCCCGCCGCGCTTCACCGTACGCTGCACGATCGCGACCAGGTCGCGCTCCGTGGTCTCGTCGTCGCCGTGCTGCCGGTCGCCGTACGTGCTCTCGAGCACGAGCGCGTCCGGGCCGGGCGGGACCTCGGGGTCGCGCAGGATCCGGCGCCGCGGGCGGCCCAGGTCCCCGCCCATCAACAGCCGGAACCGGCGGCCGTTCCGGGAGCACTCGAACGACACCGTCGCCGAGCCGAGGATGTGCCCGGCGTCGTGGTACGTGGCGCGCACGCCCGGGAACGGCTCGAACGGCTCGTGGTAGGCCTGCGGGACCAGGCTCTCGAGCGTCGCCTTCACGTCGGCCGGCGTGTAGAGCGGCACGCGCGGCGGCCGGCCCCGGCGGTGGCGGTTCACGTGGTCCACGTCGCGTTCCATGAGGAACGCGCTGTCCTCGAGCATCACCCGCGACAGCGACACGGTCGGCGCGGTGGCGTGGATCGGCCCGCGGAAGCCCTGCCCCACGAGCGTGGGCAGGTTGCCGGTGTGGTCCAGGTGCGCGTGCGTCACGATCACCCGGTCCAGCGCCGCGGGGTCGAATCGGAACGTGCGGTTCACCGCCTCGGCCTCGTCCCGGTGCCCCTGGTAGAGCCCGCAGTCCACGAGCCAGCGGTGCTCGCCGAACGCGAGCAGGTGCCGCGAGCCCGTGACCGTCCGGGCGGCGCCGTGGAACGCGATCTTCAGGGGCCCGGGCATCCGTCAGTAGGCCGCGTAGAAGATGAGGCCGGCCTGGAGCTGGACGTCGTGGTTGACGCGCTGGTCGTGCAGGATGGCCATGTAGCGCGCCCCCAGGTCCCAGGCCCAGCTCCGGTAGATGAACCGCTCGAGCCCGGCGCCGAGGCTCAGGTAGAGCCCGTCGCCGGCGATCGGGTACTGCGTCTCCCCGTTCGAGAGCCTCGCCGAGACCTGGGTGAGCCCGAGTCCGGCCGAGAGCATCTTCACGGTGCGCTCGCGGGTGTCGAACAGCTGGTAGAGCTCGATGCCCGCGGTGTTGATCTGCAGCCGCTCGCGCAGCACGGCGGGCGCGTCGGTGAGCGCGTCGAACGCGCCGGCGCGGCCGGACGGCGTGCGCGCCGAGAGCCGCTGCAGGTCGAACGACAGTCCGATCGCGCGCTCGAACCGCATGCGGTAGCGCAGGCGCACGGACAGCCCGGCGCCGGTGTCGAACTCGCTGCCGAGCCCGCCGCTCGAGAACAGCGTGCCCACCTGCCCCTGGAAGCTCAGCCCGACCTGGCCCGAGCGCGGCAGGACGACGTTGCTCGCCGCCCGAACGGGCGGCGCGGCCCCGGCGAGCACGGCGAGGAGGGCGAGCGAGACGGCGGTGACGGCGTGCGACCTGCGATCCATGATTCCTCCACGACCCCGGTCGTGAGAGTGCGCCCGCCCCGGCGGGGTCAGGCGCGAGGGTGGAACTGCCGGTGCACCTCGCGCAGGTAGGTCCTGTCGAGGTGGGTGTAGATGGCGGTGGTGGTGACGTTGGCGTGGCCGAGCAGCTCCTGCACGACGCGCAGGTCGGCCCCGCCCTCGAGGAGATGGGTGGCGAACGAGTGCCGCAGCGCGTGCGGGTGGACGCGCGCGCCGACGCCCGCGCCGCGGGCGTGCCCGCGCAGGATCTTCCACCAGCCCATGCGTGACAGCGTGCCCCCGCGCGCGTTGACGAACACCGCGTCGTGCCGGGCGTGCGGGGCGAGCAGCGGCCGGCCGCGCTCGAGCCAGTCGCGGATCGCCGCGGCGGCAGCGCGCCCGAACGGCACGACGCGCTGGCGGTCGCCCTTGCCGGAGACGAGGAGAGTGCGGCCGCGCAGGTCCACCTGGCGGCGCGGGAGCCCGACCAGCTCCGAGACGCGCAGCCCGCTGCCGTAGGCCAGCTCGAGCAGCGCGCGGTCGCGGAGCGCGAGCGGGCCCTCGCCCTGCGGGTGGGCGAGCAGCGCCTCGACGTCGCCGCGCGCGAGCGCGTGCGGCAGCCGCCGCTCGCGGCGCGGCGCCGGCAGCAGCGCCACCGGGTCGTCGGCGCGCTGCCCGCTGCGGGCGAGGAAGCCGTGGAAGCCGCGCAGCGCGCTCCGGCGGCGCGACACCGTGCCCGAGGAGAGCCCGCGACGCTGGAGCGAGGCGAGGTAGCCGTCCACGAACGTGAGCGTGGCCTCGCCCCAGCCGGCGAGCCGGTGGGTGCGCGCGAACGCGAGATAGTCGGCGAGGTCGCGCCCGTACGCGTCCACCGTGCGCGGCGAGAGCCGGCGCCCGCGGCGGAGCTCGTCGAGCCAGCCGTCCACCGGCGCCAGCAACGCGCGCGGCGGGGCCTGCTCGTCGCCGGCTCCGGTCGCGGGAGCGCGCCGTCCGGCGCCACGACGGGGAGTGGCGGGGGCCGCGCTCACGCCGCGCCCTCCCGTTCCGCCAGGCCCTCGGCCACGCGCCGGGCGAGCGCCAGCGGCACGCGCGCACGCTCGGCGATCACCTCCGGCGCCGCCGAGCGCAGGCCGTCCACCGAGCCGAACGCCTTGAGCAGCGCCGCGCGCCGGGCCGGGCCCACACCGGGGATGCGGTCGAGGGCACTGCCGATGCGCGCTCGCGAGCGGAGCTTGCGGTGGTAGTCGAGCCCGAACCGGTGCGCCTCGTCTCGCAGGCGCTGGAGCGCGCGCAGCGCCTCGGAGCGGCGCGGGAGCCGCAGGTCGGGCTGGTTCTCCCGGACCACCAGCTCCTCGCGCTTCGCGAGCCCCACCAGCGAGACCGGGCGGGTCGCGATCCGGTCCAGCGCCGAGCGGGCCGCGCCCACCTGGCCCGCGCCTCCGTCGATCACCACCAGGTCCGGGCGCGGGAGCTCGCCCGACTCCACGTGCGTCCAGTAGCGCTCGACGGCCTCGCCGATCATGGCGAAGTCGTCGGGCCCCGGCCGGCGCACGCGCATGCGGCGGTAGAGGCCCTTCCGCGCGCGCCCGTCCTCGGCCGCCACGACCGCCGCCACCGCCTGGTCGGGGCCGAAGTTGGAGATGTCGAAGCACACCATTCGGTGTGGCGGCGTCGCGAGTCCCAGCTCGCGCTGGAGCCCGGTGACCGCCGCCGAGTAGCGGGCGCGCCGGCCGGCGCGACGCGCCTCGAGCTGCTCGAGCGCCGCCTCGGCGTTCCTGCGCGCCAGTTCCACCAGCCGGCGCGGACGGCCGCGCGCGGGCGCCGCCAGCTCGACGGCGCGGCCCGCGCGGCGCGCGAGCGCGTCGGCGAGGAGCGCGTGCCGCGCGGGCAGCGCCGCGACCAGCACGCGCCGCGGCAGGTCGTCGCGCGTGAGCGCGTGCTGCGTCACCCAGGTCTCGAGCAGCGCCGAGTCGTCCAGGCCCGCGGCGCGCTCGACGATGCGCGTCTCCTTGCCGATCACCCGGCCTTCGCGCACGAACAGCGTCGCGATCGCGCCGCGGTCGCCGTGGCGGGCGGTCCCGAGCACGTCGGTGTCGCGCGGGTCGGCGCTCACCACCGCCTGCGGCACGCGTGCGCGCTCGAGCAGCCCGATCTGGTCGCGGCGCTGTGCGGCCAGCTCGTAGCGGCGCGCCGTCGCCGCCTCGCCCATCTCGCGCCGGAGCCGGGCCAGCAGCTCGTCGTTCCGCCCGGCCAGCAGCAGCAGCAGGCCGTCCACCATCGCCCGGTACTCGGCCCGGTCCACCCGCGCCCGCGAGTAGCACGGGCCGGCGCAGCGACGGATGTGGTAGTAGAGGCAGGGCCGGTCCTGGCGCCGGTGCTCGTCGAAGTTCCGGCAGGTGCGGAGCGGGAACACCCGGCGCAGGTCGCGGAGGGTGCGGCGCAGCGCCTTCACGTCGGTGAACGGCCCCACGTAGCGAGCGCCGTCGTCCAGCACGCGGCGCGTCACGGACAGTCGCGGCCACTCCTCCTGCAGGCTCAACTTCACGAACGGGAAGCTCTTGTCGTCCTTGAGCAGCACGTTGTAGTGCGGCCGGTACTGGCGGATGAGCGTGGACTCGAGCAGCAGCGCCTCGACCTCGGACCCGGTCAGGATGGTGTCCAGGTCGGCGACCCGTTCGCGCATCTCGTCCAGGAGCGGCCGTTGCGGGTCGTGGGTCAGATAGCTCCTGACGCGGGACGCCAACTGGTTGGCCTTCCCCACGTAGAGGACCTCGCCCCGGGCGTCCTTGAACAGGTAGACTCCTGGCAGGGCGGGCAGATCGGCGATCTTCTGGCGCCAATCGGTCATGGAGCCTCCAGACACACCTTCGGGGATACCGGAGGAAAGCAGACTACCCCCGGACCGTGCGAGGGACAACGCCCGACTTCCGCCCGTCCCCCTTGACGGGTCGCAGCCGGAACCCTATGGTGCTCCGGCTCTTCACCACACTGTTCCCCTCCCGGAGGCAACCCATGCCGCACCACAAGTCCGCCGAGAAGCGGGTCCGCACGAACGAGCTGCGGCGCCAGCGCAACGTGGCCGCCACCACGCGCATGCGCTCGGCGGTCAAGGCCGTGCGCGGCGCTCGGACCCGCGCCGCGGGCGAAGCCGCCCTCAAGGGCACCGTCGCGATCCTCGACCGCACCGCCTCCAAGGGCGTGATCAAGCGCGAGACGGCCAGCCGCCAGAAGTCCCGCCTGGCGAAGTTCGTCCAGTCCCTCCCGGCCTGACGCGGGGTCCCGAATGACGTCCCGCCCGGCCGCCCGCTTCACGGCGGCTGCGGTGGTGCTGCTGCTGGCGAGCGCCCCGGCGGCGCGCGCCGCCCTGCCGGGCGCGTCCGCCCGGCTCCCGACGGTCCTGCCGGCGACGCCCGCGGGGACGGACCCTGCCCCCGCCTTCACGCGCGCGCCCGCGGGCCCGTCCGTCGCGCCGGCGGCGCTCGAGGAGCCCTCCCTTCCGCCGGCCACGCCGTTCGAGCGGGTCGTCCGGCCTCCGGACGAGAGGCCCTCCCAGCGGCTGGCGCTCTACGCCGCGCTGGCGGGGGCGGCGTTCGTGGGCGCCTCGTTCCCGCTCTCGGCCGAGGCCGACCGGCGCTACGAGCGCTACCTCGCGGAGGTGGACGTCGCTCGCATGGACGAGCACTTCCGCGGCGCCGAGCGCATGGACCACTACTCGGCCGCCGCGCTCCTCACCGGCGAGGCTCTGCTCGCGACCGCGGTCTGGCTCCGGTTCGTCCGCGAACCGCAGCGCCGGGGGGTCGCGGTGGAGATCCGGCCCGACCGATGCGGCCTGGCCCTGCGCTACTGACGCTCGCGCTCGGCGTGGCGCTGCTCGCCTCGTGCAGCCGGCGCGAGCGCCTGAACCCGCTCGACCCCGCGAACCCGGACTCGCGCGGCGCGCCCGGGGGCTTCAACGCCATCGCCGGGTTCGCGTTCGTCCAGCTCCGCTGGACGCCGCGTCCCGACCTCGCCATCGACGGCTTCCAGGTCCTCAAGCTCGCTCCGGGGGATTCGCTTTACCGGCCGCTGGGCGGCCTGCAGCCGCCGACCTCGACCGGGTACATCGACGGCGCCGTCGTGCAGGGCGCCGACCATCGCTACCGGCTCCACTACGTGGCGGGTGGCGCGCTCGTGCAGCGGCCGGCCGAGGACGTGGCCGCGCCCGGTATCGTCCGGCCCTGGACCGTGGACGCGGACGCGGGCCGGCTCGTGGAGCTGTCGCCCGACGGCCGCGACGTGGTCACGACCCTCGGCGGGCTCGGCTTCACCGCCAGCCTCGCCGTGACGCCCGGCTCGGGCCCGGTGTGGGTGAGCGACTTCCTGAGCGGCATCGTCCACCTCGTGGACCCGCAGACGCTCACGAGCGCGCCGCTCGGGATGTTCTCGAGCCCGCTCACGATGGCGCTCGATCCGTTCGACCGGAGCGTGTGGGTGGGCGACCTCGGCGGCTTCGTCCGCCACCTGGCCTTGGACGGCGCGCCCGCTGTGCCGCCCACGCTCTCGCTGCTGATCGAGCCCTACGGCGTCGCCACCGACCCGGGCGACGGCGCGGTATGGGTGTCCGAGCGCGCGGGGAACCGGCTGAGGCGCTACGCGCGCGACGGAACGCCGCTCGGCGCGCGCACGCTCTCGCTCCCCTCCCGCGTCGCGGTGGACTCGCTCACGGGCGACGCCTGGGTCACGTCGCTCTCGACCGGCTGGGTGTGGCGGGTGGACACCGCCCTCCGGGTGATGGACTCGGTGCGCGTCCAGGCGCCGATCGGCATCGCCGTGGACTGGCGAAGGCGGACGGTGTGGGTGGCCGACGCCGACGCCGACCAGCTCGTGGCCGTGGACCCGGCCACGTGCGCCGTGCGCTCGCGGCACGCGGCGCCGCTCGAACCGCGCGACGTGGCCGTGGACCTGGACCGCGGCGAGGCGTGGGTGGCCGCGAGGCTGTCGGGGACCGTGTACCGGTTCTCGCCATCCGGAGGGCTGCTCGCTCGGCGGGACGGCCTCGGCGACCTCTACGAGCTGCGGCTGGACCGCGGGTATCCGTGAGCGCGGGCGGGCATCGCCCGGCGAGCGGCGGTCCGCCCTAGTACGTGAAGTCGATCGTGAAGTAGGTGGCCGGCACGGGGGACGTGAGCGTCTTGAAGTCGTCGCTCCGCCACACCCAGTTCCAGCGCAGCTGGGGGTAGAGGCCGCCGCCCAGGTAGAGCGCGAAGCCGCCGTCGGCGACGCGCGGGATGTTCGCCTGGCCCCAGGCCCACGCGCCGTCCATGAACAGAGCGCCGTGCAGCGTCGGCAGCCGCCACGGCACCGGCACGCCCAGCACGACGCGGCGCAGGAGAGGGAAGCGAGCCTCCACCTGCGCGTTCACCGTGCGCAGCCCGGAGATCACGCGGCGCTCGTCGACGCGCAGTCGGAACGGGCCGCCCAGGTATCCGCGCTGGGCGTCGGCGCCGAAGCTGCCCATCGCCTGCACGCGCGAGGCGAGCACGAGCGCGCGGAACGGCCGGCGGTGGTGGCGCACCTCGGACAGCAGCGTGGCGTAGTCGGCGCGGCCCGAGGTCATGTCGCGGGTGAAGCCGGCGGTCAGGTTGAAGCGTGTGCCGCCCACGGGCCCGTCCCACCACCAGCGCGAGTCGTCGTGGACGAAGCTCACGAAGTTGGACACCAGGTCCACGGTCTGCGCGCTCCCGTCCCGGAGCAGGTGGTTCGTGGCGTGGCGCACCTGGAGCGAGGCCTCGAGCCGCGTGAACGGACTGAACGGGTAGCTCACGAGCCCGAGCAGCCCGAGCCGCTTCTCGCGGCGGATGATGTCGAAGTCGGGGTCGTAGAGCCGGGTGAGGCGGAAGAAGCCGAGGCCGTAGTTGAGCCGCCGCGAGCGGTTGAGGTAGGTGAGCCCGCCCTCCCAGCCGTCCCAGAAGTTGCCGAACTGCTCGGAGTCGTTCGCGAGCGTGAACACCACCTGCTCGTTGCCGAGCAGGTCGGAGAGCGCCACCTGGCCGATCCCCGCGCCGCCGAAGCCGGGATCGTAGGAGACGCCGTTCTGGACCAGGTCGAAGCTCAGCCGCCGCTGGTAGTCACGGGTCGTGGAGCGGTCGGCGACGAGCGGCAGAGCCGGCGTGCGCACGGGCTCGGCCTCGGCCTCGACTCGCAGCGTGTCGGGGTCGAAGCGGAGCGACCAGGTGCGGAACGTGACCGCCTCCTGGGCGGTGAACAGGAGCCCGCTCCCGTCCGGCAGCCAGTCGGGGTCGGTCGCGACGCCCTGCAGCCGGGTGAGCCGGCGCGCTTCGCGGGAGGGCTCGGCGGGCCGCAGCCACAGATCGCTCGTGCCGCCGCGCGTCGAGCGGTACGCGAGCCAGCGCCCGTCCGGCGAGTAGGCCGGCTGGCGGTCGTCGCCGGCCGCCGGGTGGCTCACCGCCTCGGGCTTCCCGCCCGCGAGCGGGAGCCGGAACAGCGAGTAGCGACCGCCCAGGTCCCCGCGGTCCGAGGACCACACCAGCCAGCGGCCGTCCGGCGAGAGCGCGGGCTCCACATCGTCGTAGGCGTCGCGCGTGATGCGCTCGAGCACGGCGCGGCCCGTGGGCCAGGTCGCGCGGTAGAGGTCCTGGTTGCCGTCGTAGCCCTGGGCGGCGAACACGACCGAGCGGCCGTCGCGGGCGAGCGCCGGGTTGTGCATCGCCACCAGGTCCGGGAACTCGAACCGGTGCACGATCTCGCCCGTGGCGGCGTCGATGACGTAGAGCGCGTCGCGCCCGCCGCGCTTCGCGGTCACGGCGATGTGGCCCGAGGCCGAGGTCGCGGGGCGGTTCTGGAACAGGTGGAACGATTCGAACGACGCGCTCGTGCCGCCGCGCAGCAGCCGGCGCACGCGCCGGAGCGAGTCGCGGACCGGCTCGCTCAGCATCAGGTCCACGGACTCGTCCGTGACCTCGAACCAGCAGAAGCGGAGCGCGGTGTCGCCCGGCGTCGCGGGCGGGAGCGCACGCGGCGCGAGGTTGAACCGGCTCGACTGCTTCCACGGCCGCGCCACGTCCCGCGCCCGGTCGGTGGTGGCCACCGCGGGGAAGTAGCGCTTCTCGAGCCCCTCGAACCACTCCCGGTCGGCGTCCTCCAGCGACACGCCGTAGGTGATCCGGAACGCCGAGGCGAAGTCGTCCGCGCGCCACACGTTCTCGAGCAGCTCGAAGATGCGCGCTTCGCCGTAGCGCTCCGCAAGCCACAGCATGAACGACTGGCCCTCCTTGTACATCATCACCGAGCCGGTGATCGGCTCGCTGCGCGTGAGCGGGTAGGCGTTGCGCGTGAGCACCATGTCGCGCAGCAGCCCCTCGGCGTCGGCGTCCCAGGTGGTGCCGAGGTGCTCGGCGAAGCCCTCGATGTACCAGAGATCGGGCATCCACGACTGCGGCCGCTTGTGCTCCCGCATCACGATGCGCATCTTCTCGAGCATGTACCAGTGCGCGAGCTCGTGACGCGTGACCCAGCGGAGCCGCGCCCACGAGCCGTTGTGCGGCACCAGCACGCGGCCCTTGATGAGCTCGGTCAGGCCGCCCACCGACTCCCCGAGCAGGGACGGCGTCGCGTTCGTCTGCTGGAACAGGTGGTGCGTGGAGTAGAGCAGCAGCGGCACCTGCGACTTGGGCACCACGTTCAGCCGGCCGTCGAACTCCACGGCTACGCTCTCGGCGAACGCGGCCAGCGAGCGCGCCAGGCTCTCCTCGGCGGCGTAGTAGTGCAGGCGCAGGTGCGGCGTCTCGATGACCGCCCAGTCCAGCGCGTCGTAGTGCACCTTGTTCTTGCCGAACGACTGCGCCCCGGCGGGCGGGGCGGCCAGCGGGAGCAGCGCGGCGAGGAGCCACAGGATCGGGCGGGCGGGACGCATGCGGGCTCCGGGTTGGATGCGGGTCAGCGTGCGCGCGGTCCCGGTGCGCGGAGCACGTCCTCCAGTGTGTACGTCCCGGGTGCCGCCGTTTTCAGGAATCGGGCGGCCGCCAGCGCGCCTTGAGCGAATGCGATCCGGTCCTGGGCGACATGGCGCAATTCCAGCCATTCTCCCTCCCCCGCCAGCAGGACCTGGTGGTCCCCCACCCAGGTCCCGCCCCGGACGGCGTGGACCCCCAGCTCGCCCGGGGGCCGCGGGCCGGCGGCCCCGTGGCGGCCGTGCCGGAGCGCGGACTCGGGCCAGCCGCGCACGGCGCGGACGTCGTCCGCGAGCGTGAGCGCGGTGCCCGAGGGGCTGTCCTTCTTGAGCCGGTGGTGCCGTTCCACGATCTCCACGTCCCAGCCCTCGGGGAGCGCCCCGAGCGCCGCCCGCACCGCGAGCCGGAGCGCGGCCAAGCCGAGGCTGAAGTTGCTCGCGCGCAGTACCGCCACCCGGGCCGCCGCCGCGCTCACGGCGGCCTCGTCGTCGGGCGAGAGCCCGGTGGAGCCGCTCACCAGGGCCGCCCCGTTCGCCACGCAGGCCGCGGCGGCCGCCCGGGCGCCCGCCGCGCTGCTGAACTCCACCACCACGTCCCCCGGCCGCGTCACCGACGCGACGTCCTCCGTCCATACCCCGCCACCGGCCGGGAAGTTCTCGCGCTGGTCCACCCGGGCGCCGATCTCCACCTCCGGCCGGCCGGCCGCGGCGGCCTCGATGGCGCGGCCCATGCGGCCGGCCGCTCCCACCACCACCAGCCGCATCACCCGCGCGTCCCGGCGCCCGCGAGCGGAAGGCCCACCGCGCGCGCCGCCTCGAGCACGCCCTTCTCCGTGGCCGGCTCCACCGGCACGAGCGGCAGCCGCAGCTCGTTGGCGACGAGCCCCATCTCGCTCAGCAGGTACTTGATGGGCCCCGGGTTCGACTCCAGGAAGGCGGCCTTGAAGAGCGGCATCAGCGACTGGTGCATCGCGAGCGCCTCCGCGCCGAGCCCCGCCCGCGCCAGGTCGGTGAGCCGGCGCATGGGAGCGGGTGCCGCCTGCCCCACGACCGAAACGATGCCCTCCCCGCCCACCGCGATGCACGGCAAGGTGAGCGAGTCGTCGCCGGAGAGCAGCGTGAGCCGGGTGCGCGTCTTCACCTGCGCCATCTGGTCCAGGTTGCCCGAGGCCTCCTTCACCGCCTTCACGTTCGGGAGGTCCTGCACCATCGCGAGCACGTCGGGCGTAGTGTTCGTGCCGGTGCGGCCCGGCACGTTGTAGAGGATGAGCGGCAGCTTCGTGCTCTTCGCGACCGCGACGAAGTGCGCCGCCTGCCCCTTCGGCGTGGGCTTGTTGTAGAACGGCGTCACCACCATGGCGCCGTCCAGGCCCAGCTCCTCGGCCATGCGCGTGAGGACGATCGAGTCCGCGGTCGAGTTGGTGCCGGTGCCCGCCACGACCCACGCGCGCCGCTTCACGCGCTCGCGCACGAACGACCACAGCGCCCGGCGTTCCTCGACCGTGCACGTGGCCGCCTCGCCGGTGGAGCCCGAGACCACGATCCCCTGCACGCCGCCGCCGAGCATGTGCTCGACCAGCCGCTCGACGGCGTCGCGGTCCACCGCGCCGCCCCGGAACGGCGTCACCATCGCCACCGACAGGCCCTCGAACATGACGCCTCCTTCCCGGGTCAGGGCTCGCGCCACTCGCCCGTGAACACGCTCACCGCCGGGCCCACGAGCGTCGCGTCGCGACCGCCGGGTCCGTCCGCCAGCTCCACCACCAGGTCCTCGCCGCCCGCCGTGCGCACCGTGACCGGCGGCGCGGCGCCCTCGAGCACCGCCCACAGCGCGGTGGCCATGGCGCCGCTGCCGCAGGCGAGCGTCTCGCCCTCCACGCCACGCTCCCAGGTCCGCATCGCCACCCGACCATCGGCCAGGCGGGTCACGAAGTCCACATTGGCGCCGCCCGGGCCCAGCGCCGGGTGCGAGCGGAGCGACGGCGCCCACCCCGCGAGCGGCACCGCGGCCACATCCGGCACCGGGATCACGAGGTGCGGTACGCCGGCCACGATGCGCCGGCCCGTGAACGAACGTTCTTCGGCGGCGAGCGTCACCGGCTCGCCGCCCGTCACCCGCCCGAACGCGAGTGCGATGCGGCCGTCCGCGAGCGCGCGTGCGCGCATCACGCCCGCCTCGGTGCGGAAGCGCACCTCCCCGCCCGCGCCGAGGCCGCGCTCCAGCGCGAAGCGCGCCAGGCAGCGCGCTCCGTTCCCGCAGAAGTCGGCGGGCCCGCCGTCGGCGTTGTGGTAGCGCATGGCGAAGTCGTGCTCCGGGTCTCGCTCGAGCAGCAGCACGCCGTCGGCGCCGATGCCGCGCCGGCGGTCGCACCAGCGCGCGAACAGGGCGCGGAGCGCCCCGGGCGACCCGGGCAGGAACGGCTCGCGGTGGTCCACGACCACGAAGTCGTTGCCCGCCCCGTGCATCTTCGTGAACAGGACGTTCATGGCGGGCCTCCGCGCGCGGCGCCGGGAGGCGAGGGCCGCACGAGCACGAGCGTCGGGAGCTCCAGCTCGCCGGCCGGGGTCACGGTCACGCGCGCCTCCTCGCTCGCCGGCTCCTCGTCGCGCTTCCACGCCTTGTTCCGGTCGAGGTCGCGGTAGGCGCGCACCAGGTACGTGCCCGGCTCCCACTTGAAGTCGTAGGCGCCCGAGGGGTCCACGTCATAGAGGAGCCGCCGGGTGGAGTCGGTGGTCGAAAGCACGATCAGCCGCAGCAGCCCGCGCTCGTCCTGGAGCGAGTCCAGCACGGTGCCCTTCACCTGTCCCGGGGCGCGCGGGTTGACGACCCGCAGCCGCACGCCCGAGGCCAGCGCGCGGCCCTCCGTGAGCGCCAGCGTGGTCTCCGCCGCGGCCAGCAGGTCCTGCCCCGGCTCGAACGAGTGGTTGCGGTTCAGGTCGGCGAACGCCCACAGCCGGTAGCGGCCGGGGACGTCGAGCCCGGTGATCCGGAACATCCCGCCGTGGCCGGCGAGGCCGACGGCGTCGAAGTCGCGCGCGGTGCTGTCGGGCTCGCGCCCCTCGGGGTAGCACCACAGGTAGGTGCCCGGCGCGGCGAAACCGACCGCGTCCACCTCGCCTTCGAGGATCCCGGGCGGGAACGTGCCCGCGGTCGTGAACGGGACCGCGCGGCCGACGCCGAGCAGGTTGCCATGCCGGTCGCGCGCGTCGCCGCCCACGAACAGCGTGTAGGTGTGGTCCCGGGCCAGCGAGTCGGCGAACACGAGCGTCAGCCGGCGGCCGCTCCAGCGCCGCTGCCGCACGTCCACGCGCGGCGCGATCTCCACCGCGAGCGCGGCCGAGCGCGGGTCCATCCCCTCGCTGAACTCGACCGTGACGCGCGTGTCGCGCGGCACGCCGGTCGCGCCGGAGTCCGGCGCCACCGAGATCACGGTGGGAGGGTCGAGGTCCGGGGGCCCGCCGCTCGGAGGCAACTTGCGCGCGCAGCCGGCGGCCAGCGCGACGAGCGCGGCGAGCAGGAGGATCGCGGCGCGCGGGCCACGCGGCCGCCCCGGCCCGACCGCAGGTGCCGCGCCCGGGGCGTCCGCGCCGCGCTCAGGCGCGCGGGTGGGCCTGGTCATAGGCCTGCCGCAGCCGGCCGCGCGAGACGTGCGTGTAGACCTGCGTGCTCGCGAGCGAGGCGTGGCCGAGCAGCTCCTGGATGGCGCGCAGGTCCGCTCCGGCATCGAGCAGGTGACTCGCGAACGAGTGCCGGAGCGCGTGCGGCGTGACGCCGAGCCCGCCCGCGACCTCGGCCAGGCGCCGCCTCACCAGCCGCTGCACCGTGCGCGGCGACAGCGCGGCGGTCCGCATGCCCGCCCGGCTCGCCGGTCCGGAGGCCCGCGCGGTCGCGCGGGCCCTGCCCACGAACAGCGGCTCGTCGCGCGGTCCCGCCGCGCGGCCCTCGGCGGCGAGGTAGCGGTCGAGCGCTGCCAGCGCGCGCTCGCCCACGGGGGTCACGCGCTCCTTCCGGCCCTTGCCACGCACGCGGAGGAGCCGCGCGCCGCGGTCCAGGTCGCCGCGATGCAGGCCTACGAGCTCCGAGAGCCGGAGCCCCGAGGAGTAGGTGAGCTCGAGCAGGGCCAGGTCGCGCGCGGCGCGCGGGTCCGTGGCCCCGGCGAGCCGGTCGAGCGCCGCGGCGAGGTCCAGCCGGGGCAGCGTGCGCGGCAGCCGGCGCGGCAGGCGCGGGAACGGCAGGTCGCGCGCCGGGTCGGCCGCGAGCACGCCGCGGCGCACGCACCAGCGGCCGAAGCTCCGCCACGCGGCGAGCGCGCGCGCGGCGGTGCTTGCCGTGTGGCCGGCGCGGAAGCGCTCGCGCAGCGCGCGCTCCAGCAGCGCGCGGTCCCACGCGGCGGGCGCGACCGGCCTGCCCGCCCCGGAGGCGAGGTCCAGCACCCGGGTCAGCTCGTGGCGGTAGGCGGCGACCGTCAGCGGCGAGTAGCGGCGGGCGGCCGAGAGCTCGGTGAGGAAGCCCTCGAGCGCATCACGCACCGGCGGGCTCCGCCGCGAGCCGCGTGCGGCACTTCGGGCAGACGAGCGCCGTGCCCGCCTTCGTGGTCTTCTCCACCATGAGCGGCGAGTCGCCGTTCGGGCAGGCGCGCGCCACGGGCCTGTCCCACAGCGCGAAATCGCACTGCGGGTAGCGCGTGCACGAGTAGAAGATCTTGCCGCGCCGGCTCCGGACCTCCTTGATCTCGCCCTCGCCGCACTGCGGGCAGGCGATGCCGAGCGTGAACGGCTTCGTGAACTTGCACTCGGGCCGACGCTCGCAGTGGATGTAGCGTCCGTACGGCCCCTGCCGCGCCACGAGCCCCGCGCCGCACAGGTCGCACCTGCCCGCCGCGGGCACGGGCCGCTCGGAGTCGTCCAGCGGCTGCGTGTGCTTGCACTCGGGGTAGCCGGGGCAGGCGAGGAACGCGCCGTTGCGGCCGAACTTCTTGACCAGCTTGTGCTGGCCGCAGGCGGGGCAGGTGATGTCGGTCTTGGGGAGCAGTTCCCGCTTGATCTGGCTCGTCCGCTGCTTCACCGCCTCCAGGTCCTTGGAGAGCGGCGTCCACAGGTCGCGAACCACGGCGTGCCACTCGCGCTTGCCCTCCTCGACCTCGTCCAGCTCCTCTTCCATCCCGGCGGTGAACTCGACGTTGAACACGTCCCGGAAGTGCTCGACGAGCAGGCGCGTCACGAGCATCCCCAGCTCGGTGGGCTTGAGCGAGCGGCCCTCGCGCTCGACGTAGTCGCGCTTGGTGATGGTCGAGACGATGGTGGCGTACGTGCTCGGCCGGCCGATGTTCTCTTCTTCCAGCGCCTTGACCAGCGACGCGTCCGTGTAGCGCGGCGGCGGCTGGGTGAAGTGCTGCTCCGGCCGCACCGGCCCGGCCGGCTCGCCGTCCTCCGCCGGTTCCGCGGCCCGCGCCTCCGCCACCTTCAGCGCCCAGCCCTCCTGCAGCTCGGGCAGCCGGCCCTCCTCCGCCTCGTCGTCCTCGTCGCGGCCGTAGACCTTGAGCCAGCCCGGGAAGCGCAGCACGCTCCCCGAGGCGCGCAGGCCGAGGCGGCCGGCCTCGATGTCCACGGTGGTCTGGTCGAACTCGGCCGCCGTCGCCTGCGACGCGACCGCGCGCTTCCAGATGAGGTCGTAGAGCTTGAACTGCTCGTCGGTGAGGAACGGGCGGAGCGAGGCGGGCGTGCGCTCGATCGCGGTCGGCCGGATCGCCTCGTGCGCCTCCTGCGCGCCCTTCTTGCTCCGGTAGAGGTTCGGCTTCTCGGGCACGTACTCGGCGCCGAACTCGCGCGCGAGCCAGCCGCGGATCTCGGCCAGCGCCTCGTTCGAGAGCCGCGGCGCGTCGGTGCGCATGTAGGTGATGAGGCCGACGCTGCCCTGGCCCTTCAGCTCCAAGCCCTCGTAGAGCTTCTGCGCCACCTGCATCGTGCGCTGGCTCGTGAAGCCGTGGCGATTGCTCGCGGCCTGCTGGAGCGTCGAGGTGATGAACGGCGGCACCGCGCCCTTCTTCCGCGGCTTGACCTCGAGGCCCGCGACGCGCGCGCGCGCCGCGGCCACCTCGCGCGCCAGCTCCGCGGCGCGGGCGGCGGCGACCGCGCCGCGGAGCTGCCCGCTCTCGAGCCGTTCGTCGCCGACCCGCACCAGCCGCGCGGTGAACCGCTCGCCCGCGGGCGTCGCGTAGTCCACCTCGAGCGTCCAGTACTCCTCGGGGACGAACGCCAGGATCTCGGTCTCGCGGTCGCAGATCAGCCGCAGCGCCACGCTCTGCACACGCCCGGCGGAGAGCCCGTACTTGACCGTGCTCCACACGAACGGGCTCACCTTGTAGCCCACGAGCCGGTCCAGCACGCGCCGCGCCTGCTGCGCGTTGACCAGGTTCATGTCGAGCTCGCGCGGGTGCTCCAGCGCCTCGCGGACGGCGCGCTGGGTGATCTCGTTGAACGTGAGCCGGCGCACCGGGCGCTTCACGCCCTTCAGCTGGCCCGCCAGGTGCCAGGCGATGGCCTCGCCCTCGCGGTCGGGGTCGGGCGCGAGGTAGATGTTCGCGGCCTTCCGCGCCGCGACGCGGATCTTGGCGAGCGCCGCGTTCTTGCCGCGGATCGGCACGTACTCGGGCTCGAAGTCGTTGTCGAGGTCCACTCCCAGCTGGCTCTTGGGCAGGTCCATGACGTGTCCGTTGGACGCGAGCACCATGAAGTCGCGGCCGAGGAACTTGGTGAGCGTCTTGGACTTGGTGGGCGACTCCACCACCACCAGGTTCTTACCGGTCGCCTTCTCGCCGACGCTCGCCTCGAGCGCGGCCTCGTCCACTTCGGGCTCGGGAGCGGGCTCGGGCCTCGCGGCGCGACGGCCCTTGCGCAGCGCCGCCGCCGCGGGCGCGGCGCGCGCCGCCCGCCGTGGGCGAGCGGCACCGGCCGCGGCGGACTTCGCGCCGGCCCCGGCCGCAGCGCCGCCGGCCGGCGCCGCGGCCGGAGCGGTACGGGTCTTCCTCGCGCCGGGCTTCAGCGCCTTCTCCGGCTTCGCAGCCTCAGTGCGCGACTTCCTGGTCGCCATGCGGGTACTCCGCGGGAGGGGTTCCGTCCTGGGACTCGAGCGCGACGCGCGCGGCCGTCTCGCGCGCCCGCTCCACTTCGACCGGGCGCTCGCCGGACGCGGTCAGCGCCTCGAGCACCCGCTCGAACTGGTCGGCGTCGAGCGTGCCGCTGGAGCGCAGGTCGAGCAGGTAGCCCCAGGCCTCGATCGTGAGCGAGTCCCGCTCCTCGGCCGACAGCACGCGCTGCACGTTCCGCCCCGGCATCCCCGCCACCCAGCCGCCCGGCGGCTGCAGTCCGGCCACGCCGCGCAGCCCGAGCACCGCGGCCTGGATCTCGTCCGGGGTCGCGCCCTCCTGCTCCAGCGCCTCCGCCAGCGTCGCCAGCGCGAGGTCGTCGCCCTCGAGGTACTCCTCGAGCTTGCGGGCGAGCAGCCGCAGCACTCGCGCGGCGCCTTCCGGGTCGTGCAGGCTCACGAGTGCGTCCCCACGCCCTCGTCCGCGGGCATGTGGCACTTCTTGTACTTCTTGCCGCTGCCGCACGGGCACGGGTCGTTGCGGCCGACTCGGGGCATCGCGCGGACCGGAGCGGCGACCGGGGCGCGTTCCCGCTCCGCGCCCCGCGCGCCGCGTCCGCCCGACGCGCGCGGGCCCGGCGCCTCGGCCGCCGCGCTTCCGCCGAAGCTCTCCGCCTGCGCGTGCTGTGCCACCATCTGGCGCGGGGCGCGCGGCGCCTCCTCGATCACCTGTCGCGCCGCCGAAGGCTGGAGCTGGACGCGGAACAGGCGCTGGACGAAGTCCTCACGCACCTCGCCCAGCATGGTCTGAAACAGCGAGAACGCCTCCTTCTTGTACTGGATGAGCGGGTCACGCTGGCCGTAGGCCTGCAGCCCGATGCCGCCCTTGAGGTAGTCGAGCTCGTGCAGGTGCTCGCGCCAGTGCTCATCGAGCGTGAACAGGTAGAGGTGGCGCTCCAGCTCGCGCATGATCGGCGCGGTGAACTGCGCCTCGCGCATCCGGTACGCCCGCTCCGCCCACCCGCCCGCCTTCTCGATGACCTCCTCGCGCGAGCCGCCTTCCAGCTCGGCGGGCGTGACCGGCGACATGCACAGGTAGGACAGCTCGTCCGCGAGCCCGCGCAGGTTCCATTCGGAGCGGTGCATCTTGTCGTCCGCGAACCGCTCCACCCGCTCCGCCGCCGCGTCGCGCAGGTCCTCCACGACGCGCGCGCTGATGTCCTGGGACAGCAGCGCCTCGTCGCGCTGCCGGTAGACCTCCTCGCGCTGCTTGTTCATGACGTTGTCGTACTCGAGCAGGTGCTTGCGGATGTCGAAGTTGTGCGCCTCGACCCGCTTCTGCGCCCGCCCGATCGCGGACGTCACCATGCCGTGCTCGATGACCTCGCCCTCCTCCACGCCCATCTTCTGCATGAGCCCGGAGATGCGCTCGGCGCCGAACAGGCGCATCAGGTCGTCCTCGAGCGAGAGGAAGAACCGCGACGATCCGGGGTCGCCCTGCCGGCCCGAGCGGCCCCGCAGCTGGCGGTCGATGCGTCGCGACTCGTGGCGCTCGGTGCCGAGAATGTGCAGCCCGCCCAGCTCGGGCACGCCGGCCCCAAGCTTGATGTCGGTGCCGCGCCCGGCCATGTTCGTGGCGATGGTCACCGCGCCGCGCTGGCCGGCGCCCGCCACGATCTCGGCTTCCTTCTGGTGGTACTTGGCGTTCAGCACGTTGTGCGGGATGCCGCGGATCTTGAGCATGCGGCTCAGCAGCTCGCTCACCTCGACCGAGATCGTGCCCACCAGCACCGGCTGGCCGCGCCCGTGGCAGTCGGCGATCTCGTCGATCACCGCCTTGTACTTCTCGCGCTTCGTGCGGTAGACGACGTCGTTGTGGTCGCTGCGGCGCACCGGACGGTTGGTCGGGATCACCGCCACGTCGAGCTTGTAGATCTGCCAGAACTCCCCGGCCTCGGTCTCGGCCGTTCCGGTCATGCCCGCGAGCTTCCTGTACATGCGGAAGAAGTTCTGGAGCGTGACCGTGGCGAGCGTCTGGGTCTCGCCCTCGACCGTGACCTGCTCCTTGGCCTCGATGGCCTGGTGGAGCCCGTCCGAGTAGCGTCGGCCCGGCATGAGGCGGCCCGTGAACTCGTCCACGATCACGACCTTGCCGTCCTGCACCACGTACTCGACGTCGCGGTCGAACAGCGAGTAGGCCTTGAGCAGCGCGTGCACGCTGTGGATGCGGTTGTTGGCCACGCCGTACGCCTGGTAGACGCGGTCGCGCTCGGCGATGCGCTGGTCCGGGTCCAGGTCCTCGCGGCCCTCGAGCTCGGCGAGCTGGGCGGTGAGGTCCGGGACCGTGAACCGCTCCGGGTCCGACGGCGACATGAGCTGGCGGCCCTGCTCGAGCAGGTCCACGTTCCGCGACTTCTCGTCGATGGTGTAGAACAGGTTCTCGTCCAGCTCGTGCATGCGCTTGTCGCGCAGGTACTCGAGCTCGACCCGGGTGATCAGCTTCTTCAGCGCCGGCTGGTCGGACAGGAGCTTGATGAAGCGCTTGTGCTTGGGCGCCGCGCGCTGCACCTGCAGCAGCTTCTCGCCCGCCTCCCACTCCTTCTCCGGGTCGGCGAGCAGCTTCTCGGCCTCGGCGAGCGCGTTCGCGGCCCACTGCTGCTGGGCGCGCACGACGCGCTCGACCAGCGGCTTCATCTGGTCGAACAGCTCGTCGCCGCGATCCTCGACCGGGCCCGAGATGATGAGCGGCGTGCGCGCCTCGTCGATCAGGACCGAGTCCACTTCGTCCACGATCGCGTAGGTGAAGCCGCGCTGCACCCGGTACTCGGGCCGCACCGCCATGTTGTCGCGCAGGTAGTCGAAACCGAACTCGTTGTTCGTGCCGTAGGTGATGTCGCAGGCGTACTGCTCGCGCCGGCGGGCCGGCTCCATGTTCTGCTGGATGCAGCCCACCGTGAGCCCGAGGAACCGGTAGATCTCGCCCATCCACTCGCTGTCGCGTCGGGCGAGGTAGTCGTTGACCGTGACCAGGTGCACGCCCTGGCCGGTCAGCGCGTTCAGGTAGAGCGGCAGCGTGGCCACGAGCGTCTTGCCCTCACCGGTGGCCATCTCGGCGATCTTGCCCTCGTGCAGCA
>CAZSQX010000034.1:0-30509 GCA_964609125.1 uncultured bacterium | reverse complement strand
GGGTGACCGACACGCGCGTGCGGCCGGCGAGGCTCCGGGTCCGCCGCCCGAGCGGCGGGCGCGTGGAGCTGCTGTTCGTGCGGCCGGCTGCCGGCGGCGACCCCGGCTGGCGCGTGCTGGCGAAGCCGGCCCGCCACGCGAGCCCCGGCGCGCGTCTCGGCACCGCGGACGGAGCCCTGGAGTTGGAGGTCGTCGCCGCGGGCGCGCACGGCGAGCGCGTCGTGCGCGTGGTGCGTGGCTCGCTGGAGGACGTGCTGCGCGAGCAGGGCGAGCTGCCGCTGCCGCCCTACATCCAGCGCGCCCCGAACGCGGAGGACGCCGAGCGCTACCAGACGGTCTACGCGCGCGTGGAAGGCGCGGTGGCGGCGCCCACCGCGGGGCTTCACTTCTCGGACGCGCTCCTCGCCGGGTTCGCGGGGGCCGGCGTACGGCGCGCGGCCGTGACGCTGCACGTGGGCCCCGGCACGTTCCGCCCGGTCACGGCCGCCGACCCGCGCGAGCACGTGATGGAGGAGGAGTGGTTCGAGGTGGGGGAGGACGCCGCGCGGACGATGCGCGAGGCGCGCGGGCGCGG
Source organism: uncultured bacterium (assembly GCA_964609125.1). GTDB lineage: Bacteria > Eisenbacteria > RBG-16-71-46 > RBG-16-71-46 > RBG-16-71-46 > JAIOPA01. Next base: position 29,935 of record CAZSQX010000034.1, on the reverse strand, counting down.
CGGCCGGGTCGTGGCGGTGGGCACCACGACCGTGCGCGCGCTGGAATCCATGGCCGACGCGCACGACGGGGAGATCGCCCCCGCGTCGGGGTGGACCCGCAAGTACATCCTGCCGCCCCACCGCTTCCGTGCGGTGGACGCGCTGGTCACGAACTTCCACCTGCCGCGCACGACGCTGCTGCTGCTCGTGGCCGCGTTCGCCGGCGAGGAGAACCTGCGCGGGGCGTACGCGCACGCCGTGCGCGAGCGCTACCGCTTCTACTCCTACGGCGACGCGATGCTGGTGATCTGACGTCCCCGGCGGCGCCGCCGGCTCAGCGTCTCGCGTGCCGGCGCGCCCTCGGCGTCTCGTCGCGACGCCGGCCCTCCGGGTCCCACGAGGCCTCAAGCAGTCCGTCACGCTCGGCCCACACGTACGAGGCCCGCCCGCCGAACGCCTTCTCCAGCTCGCGCGCGATCCGGTGCGCGAGCTTCTGCGACGTGGCGAGGACCTCGAGCCGGCCGCCCGCGCGGCCGAGGCTCACGAGCCGGCGCTCGGGCTGCGTGGCGCGCGCGCGCCGCTCCACGTTCCAGATCCGCCGCCGCAGCTCGGACTCGCGCTCGGGCGCGAGCGGCGCGCTCACCCGCACGCGGCCGAAGTACTCCTGGCGCTCGACCTGGGAGCAGGCCGGGCACAACGTCCAGGTCACGTCCGCCGGCACGCGCCGCCCGGGCCCCGCGGCGCGCCACGCCCGGTCGCGGTAGACGGCGAAGCAGCGCTCGCACACCGCCGGCTCCCGGAGGCCGCGCGTGCGCGCCGCGACCGGCGGCCGGCCGGCCTGCAGGCTCGGCCGCGGCTGTCGCTGGACGATCCGAGCCTTCGCCCGCGGATCGGGGGCCCCGTCCCTGCTCCTCGCCACCACCGGTCTCCTCGCCGGCGCGCCTCGCACCGGGCGTCGCGTCCTCGTCGCCGCCTTCATGAACCTCCCCCTTTCATACGCGTACCGATGTCCAGTCCGACATCCGCGAGCCGCGCCTCCCCGGGCGCGGCGTCGAGCAACTCGGCCACGCTCACCCCGCGCAGGCCGTTCCGGTCCATGTGGCCCAGGATCTCCGCGAGCGCCGCCACGGTCTGGCCCCGGTCCACGTCTCCGAACGGGCTCCCGTCGTGGAGGATGAGGATCGAGCCGCCGGCGAGCCTCGCCAGCACCCGGCCGACGATGCGCTCCACGCCGGGGCGGTGGGAGTCCTCCGGGTAGACGTCGCCGAGCACGGAGCGGAAGCCCAGGCCGGCCACGAAGCGGGCCTGCGACGGCACCATGAACCCGAACGGCGGCCGGTAGTGCCGGGCCCCGATCCCGGCCGCGCGCGCCACCGACTCGGCGGACCGCTCGACCTCCCGCCGCAGGAGGCCCGGCGTGACCATGAACAGCGGCCAGTGGAGGTCGCCGTGAAGCGCCACCTCGTGTCCCTCCGCGACCATGCGCCGGACGATCTCCGGGGAACGGTCCACGTTGGGGGCGAGCGTGAAGAACGTGCCGTGCGCCCCGTGGCGCGCGAGCAGGTCCAGAACCCGGGGCGTGGCGCTCCGGTTCGGCCCGTCGTCGAACGTGAGCGCGACCCGGTCGCGCACGCTGTCCGTGCGGCAGAGCAGGTGCCCGCGGGCCCAGCCCGAGAACTGCGGCGTGTGGAGCAGCGTCATGACGCCCGCAGGATAGCCGCAGGCGAGCGGACCGCGAAACGCTCCCCGGGGCGCAGCCCCGGTTCACCCTTCGGACCATCGCGCGGCGCACCGCACCTCCCCATCCTCGGCCCTGTCGCGCGATGCCGCCGACGTCGGTCGCGCGGCTCCGCGCCGGAAGGAGGTCCCATGGGAACGCGTGTGCTCTCGATCGTCGTGCTCGCGCTGGTCGTCGCCGGCTGCGCCGCGGGGAACGATCCCCTCGCCGGCACGCCCGGTGCGCGCGGCGTGGCGGGGCTCTGGTTCGGGCTCCGGCACGGGATGATCCGCCCGATCGCGATCGTCGCCTCGCTGTTCACCCCCACGTCGCGATCTACGAGGTGCACAGCAGCGGCGGCTGGTTCGACGCGGGCTTCATCCTGGGCGCCGGCGCGTGGGGCATCCTCGACCGCGGCCGGGATCGCGAGCGGCAGGCTTCCCGTGCCGCGTGAGCGCCGGCCGCCAGCGCCTTGTGCCACATCCGGTTCCACGGTTCGAGGCGGCGTATGACGCACGTCATGCCGCGCGCCCGCGTCGTCACCGATGCTGCCCGCATGAAGACATCCGGCCCGCGCCACGCGAAAACCTCCGCCGCGAAGCCGACGCGCCGGTCCCGCGCCCGCGTGGCGCGGCCCGCGCCCGCGACGCCCGGGCCGAGCCCGTATCGCGCGTTCCGCCGCGACCACGCGCGCGTGCTCGCCCGGCTCGAGTCGCTCGAGGCCTCGCTGCCGGGCCGCCGCTCGCGACGGCTGCGCGAGGCGCCGCTGCGCGCGCTCCTCGCGCACCTCGAGCGCCAGTTCGCGACCCACATGGCGGCCGAGGAGGCGGTGCTGTTCCCGGCGCTCGAGCGGGCGCTGCCGGAATCCGCACCGCTCCTGCGCCCGCTCCACCGCGAGCACGTCGAGCTCCGGGCGATGCTGGCGTCGCTGGTGCAGACGCTGCAGCGGCCGCCCTCGCGCGCGCGCGAGGAGCAGGTGGTGATCCAGGCGCGGGATTTCGCCGACCTGCTGCGGATCCACATCCGCAAGGAGGAATCGGCGGTCTTCGACGTCTCGGAGCGTGTGCTCCAGGCGCGCGAGCTGCGGGGGCTCGCACGCCGGCTGGTCCCGTTCCTCCCCGCGGACGCGTCTCGCCCGGAAGGGCGGCGCACAGCCAGGAGTCGCAGGGCATGAGAACGATCGTCCGGGTCGCCGCGTTCGTCGCGACGCTCGCGTTGGTGGGTTGCGGCGGCCAGAAATCCGCGGGCACGTCGTCCGGTTCGTCCACGCCGTCGCCGGCGCCGTCGGCGCCGTCCGCGAGCGGGGGCGTGGCCAGGGTCTCCAAGTACGACGCCGGGCCCCGCGCCGGCGAGTCGCCCGTGGACCGCGAGGCGGCCGAGCGCGGGGAGAAGCTGTTCCAGACCAAGGCCTGCTCCGCCTGCCACGCGTTCGGGACCAAGATGTCGGGCCCCGATCTCGCAGGTGTTTCGATGCGGCGCACGGCGGTGTGGATGGAGCACCAGATCCTGACCCCGGACGTGATGGTGAAGGAGGATCCGATCTCGCGCGAGCTGTTCGCCAAGCACGCGCTGCAGATGCCGAACCAGGGGCTCTCGCCCGCGGAGGCGAGGGACGTCATCGAGTACCTGAAGCACAAGGACGCGAAGGCCGCGTCCGAGACGAAGGAGGAGGGATCGAGATGAGAACGTGGAAGAGGTGGTCTGGATGGCTCGGGCTCGCGGCCGTGCTGGGCGTGATCGGGTGGGGCGCCCAGCTCGCCGGGTGCGCGGGCGGCGGCGGGGCGGGCGGCGCGGCGGCCGACGCGGCGTCCAAGGTCTACGTGAAGCCGGGTGAGCACGACGCCTACTACGGGTTCCTGTCGGGCGGCCACCACGGGAACGTCTACGTGTACGGGTTCCCGTCGTGCCGGCACATCACGACGATCCCGGTGTTCACGCCGGAGCCGGCGGTGGGCTACGGCTACGACGAGGACTCGAAGGCCATGCTGGGCGGCCGGACCTGGGGTGACGCGCACCATCCCGGCCTGTCGGAGACCGACGGCGACTACGACGGGCGCTGGCTGTTCATCAACGACATGGTGAGCGCGCGCATCGCCCGCATCGACCTGTCCGACTTCAAGACCCGGCAGATCTACGGCCCGATCCCCAACCTGTCCGCGGCACACGCCTGCCCGTTCCCGTCGCCGAACACGGAGTACGTGTTCGCCGCGTCGCGGTTCTCGGTGCCGGTGCCGAACCGCCCGGTGCGGATCGAGGACTACGGCAAGGACTTCCGCGGCATCATCGCCGGCATCAAGGTGGACCCGAAGGACGGCACGATGTCCATGGGGTTCGAGATCCTGATGCCGCCGTTCGACTGGGACCTCGCCGACGCCGGCAAGGGCCCGAGCCACGGCTGGACGTTCTTCACCTGCTACAACAGCGAGAACGCGTACGACTCGCTCGAGGTGAAGGCCTCCCAGGCCGAGATGGACTACGTCGCCGCGGTGGACTGGCGCGCGGCGCAGGCGGCCGTGGACGCGGGCAAGGCGAAGACGATCGGCGGCGCGCCGGTGCTGGACCCGGCGGAGGTGAAGGGCATCGTCTACCTGATCCCGGTGCCCAAGAGCCCGCACGGCGTGGACGTGAACCCGACCGGAGAGTGGATCTGCGCCTCGGGCAAGCTGCAGGCCGAGGTGTCCGTCTACAGCTTCGCCAAGATGAAGGCCGCGATCGACGCCGCCAAGTTTGACGGCGAGCGGCTGGGCGTGCCGGTGCTCAAGTACGAGGACGTGGTGGAGGCGAAGGTCCCGGTCGGCCTGGGGCCGCTGCACACCCAGTTCGACGACAAGGGCCACGCCTACACGTCGCTGTTCCTGGACTCGCAGATCGCCAAGTGGAAGGTGGGCCCGCCGTGGGACGTGGTGGACAAGATCGACGTCTACTACTCGATCGGGCACCTGATGGCGTCCGAGGGCGACACCCGCAACCCCACCGGCGAATACGTGATCGCGCTCGACAAGCTGTCCAAGGACCGCTACCTCAACGTGGGGCCGACGCACCCCGAGGCGGCGCAGCTCATCGACCTGCGCGGGCCCAAGATGCAGCTGTTGTACGATTTCCCCACGTACCTCGAGCCGCACTACGCGCAGATGATCAAGGCCGAGAAGCTCAAGCCGTTCACCGTCTACCCGCTCGACCAGAACCAGCACAAGAGCAAGATCACCCGCGCCGAGGACGCCCGGGTCGAGCGCAAGGGGAACCGCGTGGACGTCTACATGCTCGCGGTGCGCACGCACTTCACGCCCGACATCGTCCGGGTGAACGAGGGCGACGACGTGTACTTCCACATCACGAACCTCGAGCAGGACGACGACATCGCGCACGGCTTCGGCATCCTGTGGTCGAGCTGCAACATGCAGATCGAGCCCGGCGAGACCAAGACCATGCGCTGGAAGGCCGAGAAGGCCGGAGTGGTGCCGTTCTACTGCTCGAACTTCTGCAGCGCCCTGCACCAGGAGATGCAGGGTTACATCGAGGTGCGCCCACGCGGCACGCCGGTGGCGTCGGTGCAGAGGCCGTCGCCGGAGCAGGTGGCCGCGGTGGCGCTGGAGCTCAAGCGCTAGCCGGGGGAGGGCGGACCGGCCGTGCGGCCGGTCCGCCCCCGCGGCGGAGGCCCGAGGACCATGACGAGATACCTGAGAGGGCGATTCCCCCCCGCCCAGCGCGGCCTGATCCTGGTGGCCGCCCTGCTGCTCCTGCCGGTCTTCTTCCTGCCCGTGATCCCGATCTGGAGCATGAAGATGCGGGCCCCGCAGTATCCGGAGGGCCTCACGCTCACGATCTACACCAACGACATCCGCGGCGATGTCCAGAAGATCAACACGCTCAACCACTACGTCGGCATGAAGGCGATCTCCGCCGCGGACTTCCGGGAGTTCCGCTACATGCCGCAGGCGCTGTCGCTGTTCGGTCTCGGGGCCCTGCTCGCGGCCCTGCTGGGCCGGCGCTGGCTCGCGATCCTCGGCTGGCTCGCCTTCACGGGGTTCGCCGCGTACATGTTCCTGCAATTCGGCGGCTGGCTCTACCGCTACGGGCACGAGCTCGATCCCCGCGCGGCGATCAAGCTCGAAGCGTTCACGCCGCCGCTCGTGGGCTTCAAGCAGATGGCGAACTTCAAGGTGTGGAGCTTCCCGGGGCTCGGCACGTACCTGCTGGGACTCGCGTGGTTCCTGGGCCCGGTGGTCGTGTGGCTCGACCGCCGGGGCCGCGCTCCCGCGCCCGCCCGCGTCCCCGGCGGCGCGCTCGGGACCGGGCATGCGGGCTGAACGGGCGATCGTCCGCATCGTCGCCGCGGGCTCGCTCGCGGCGGCGCTGCTGGCCCCTCCGGCGGGGGCCCGGACGCTGCGGGCGCCCGCGGCCGCCGGCGCGGCGGAGCGCGCGCTCGAGGCGGCCGCCCCGGGCGACACCGTGTTGCTCGCCCGCGGCACCCACCCGGGACCGCTCCACGTGGCCGTCGCGGTGGTGGTGCGCGGCGAGCCGGGCGCGGTCGTTCACGGCGGCGGGCAGGGGAGCGTGGTCACGGTGAGCGCCCCCGGCGCCACGCTCGAGGACCTGACGATCCGCGCGAGCGGCGCGCGCGTGCTGTCGGTGGACGCCGGCGTGCACGTCGTCAACTCGCCCGGCGTCGCGCTCCGCCGGGTACGCCTGGAGGACGTGCTCTACGGCGTCTACGGCGAGCGCTCCGACCGGCTCGCGCTCGAGGACTGCCTCCTGCGCGGGCGGGTGCGGCCCATGAACGAGACCGGGGAGGGGAACGGCGTCCACCTGTGGACCTCGGCCGACGCATCGGTCACGGGCTGCGACGCGAGCGGCTTCCTGGACGCCATCTACCTGTCGTTCGCGCACGCCGCGCGCATCGAGCGCGGCCGCTTCCACGACAGCGGCCGGTACGGTCTCCACACCATGTACTGCCGCGGCTCCGTGCTCCGCGACAACCAGTTCGACCGCAACGTCGCCGGTATCGCGATCATGTTCTCGAACGGCCTCGACGTGACGGGCAATCGCATCGTCCGGAACCGCGGCTCGCGCACGTACGGACTGCTGCTGCGGGACTGCTCCGACGGCCGGTTCGCCGGGAACCAGCTCGTGGACAACACGGTCGCGCTGTTCCTCGACGGCTCGAACCGGAACCGGTTCGAGCAGAACCTGGTCCAGGACAACGGCTGGGGCGTGCTGCTGTTCGCCTCGTGCGCGAAGAACGTGTTCACGCGCAACGACTTCATCGCCAACGACCATCCGGTGGCCCTCGACATGCGCCGCACCGACAACCGGTTCGACGACGGCGAGCGCGGGAACCACTGGAGCGAGGCGCGGGCCTGGGACCTGGACGGCGACGGCGTCGGCGACGCGCCGCACGGCCCGGTGACCGCGTTCTCGTTCGTCTCCAAGCAGTATCCGGACCTCGGCGTGCTCGCGGGGAGCCCCGCGGTGTCGGTGCTGGGCGCGGCCGAGCGCGTGTTCCCGGCGCTCTCGCCGAGCACGGTGGTGGACCGCTTCCCGCTCGTGGCGCCCGTGGGCGGCCGCGCCGCGGCGCGGCCCGCGGAGCCCGAGCCGCGCGCGTGGGGCTTCGCGGCGGCGTTCGGAACGGCGTGGGCCGCGGCGCTGGCCGGCCTCGCGGCCGCGCGGAGACGGCCGTGAAGGTCCGCGCCGAGCGCCTCGTCAAGCGCTACGGGCCGGTGACCGCGGTGGACGACCTCACGTTCGCGGTCGAACCGGGCGAGACGTTCGCGCTCGTGGGCCCGAACGGCGCGGGGAAGACCACCACGCTGCGCATGCTGCTCGGGCTCTCGCGGCCCGACTCGGGCCGGATCGCGATCGGCGAGCAGGGGCTGCCGCCGCACGACCCCGAGGCGCGCCGGCGGCTCGGCTACGTGCCGCAGCGCGTGGAGTTCCCCGCCGGCCGCACGGTCGCGGAGGTGCTGGGCTTCTTCGCCGAGCTGCGCGCGCTGCCGCCCGCGGCGGTGGGCCGGGCGCTGTCGCGGGTCGGCCTCGAGCCGCTCGCCGCCCGGCGCGCGAACGAGCTCTCGGGCGGCTACACCCAGCGGCTCTCGCTCGCGCAGGCGCTGCTCGGCGAGCCCGACGTGCTCGTGCTCGACGAGCCGACCGCGAGCCTCGACCCGCAGGCGACTTGGGAATTCCGCACGCTCGTCCAGCAGCTCCGCCGCGACGGGACCACGGTCATCCTCTGCTCGCACCTGCTCGCCGAGGTCGAGCGCGTGGCCGACCGGGTGCTCATCCTGGTGGATGGCCGGTGTGCGGCGCTCGAGCCGATGGACGCGCTGAGGGCGCGACAGGCGGAGGCCACGCGGCTCGCCGTCGAGCTGCGCGGGGACGCGGCTCGCGCCGCGTCGCTGCTCGAGGCGCGGGGCCTGCGCTCCCGGGCAGGCGACGGCGAGCGGCTGGAGGTCGAGGCGCGCAACGGGCGGGTGCTGGAGACGCTCGAGGTGCTGCGGGCCGGCGGCTTCGAGGTTCGGGGCTTCGAGCTGGTTCGGCCCACGCTCGAGGAGACGTTCCTGAGCGTGGTGCGCGGGGAGGGGCCGCGATGAGGCGCTACGCATGGCTCCTGCTCGCCGCGCTCGTGCTGGGCGGCGGCGGGGTGATCGCGGCGCGCACGGTGCGCTGGCGGGCGCCGGAGCCCGAACGCGAGGCGCCGGTCCCGGTCGTCTCGCTCACGTTCGCGCTCGGCGAGGCCGGCCTCGAGCCGGCCGACGCGGCCGTGCCCAAGGGCCACCGGGTGACGCTCGAGCTGCGCAACGGCCGGAGCCTGCCGGCGACGATCGTGCTCCAGGGTTACGACGACCGTTTCCTCGCCGGCCCCATCGCCCCCGGGGGCACCTGGCGTGGCGAGTTCCTGGCCGACCGCCCCGGCGAGGCGTTCGCCTGGCTCGCGGACGGCGTCCCCGTCGGCCGGCTCGCGGTGACCGGCTCGCACCTCGAGGAGGGCCACCGATGAGCGTGGCCGGACGTGCGCGCCGCATCGCCGTCGTGGCACGCGAGGAGTTTCGCGTCGCGCTCGAGGGCCGCTGGCTGTTCGGATTCGCGGCGCTGCTCACCGCGCTCGTCCTCGGGCTGTCGTTCTTCGGGCTCGCGCAGTCGCGCGAGGTCGGCTACCAGGGCTTCGCGCGCGTCACGCTGAGCCTCATGAACCTGGTGCTGTTCGTGGTGCCGCTCGCCGGGCTCCTGCTCGGGGTGACGAGCCTCACCGGCAGCTCCGGCACGCTGCCGCTGCTCCTCGCCCAGCCGGTCTCCCGCACCGAGGTGCTGCTCGGGAAACTCGCGGGCCTGGGCGGCGCGCTCACGCTCGTCCAGCTGGTGGGTTTCGGCGGCGGCGGCCTGGTGGTGGCGCTCAACGCGGGCGCCGCCCAGGTCGGGGGCTTCGCCGCGCTCACCGGGCTCTCGATCGTGCTCGGCTGGCTCACGATCTCGACCGCGCTGCTCATCGCGGTGACGTGGCCGGACCGCCTGCGCGCCACGGCCACCGCGCTGCTCCTGTGGCTGCTGATGGTGGTGGCCTACGACCTCGCGGTCCTGGGCGCGACCACGCTGCTGCGCGGCCTACCGCTCCAGAGCGTGCTGTTCCCGGCGCTGCTCGTGAACCCGGTGGACCTCTCGCGCGTGCTCACGACGCTCGCCCTGGGCTCGGGCTCGATGTTCGGGCCCACTTCGGCCGTGCTGATGCGGCTGTTCGGGAGCGAGACCGGACTGGCGCTCGGACTGGCGGTGCTGGCGCTCGAGACGGTGCTGCCCGCGGTGCTGGCGGTGCGGACGTTCCGGCGCCGCGACTGGTAGCCACGCGCCGGAACCGACCGCCGGCGGGCGGTCAGCGGGTCACAACCAGCCGTCCCGTCCAGACCCGGCGCGCCGCCCGGATCCGGTACTGGTAGACGCCCGAGGGCAGCCGCTCACCGCGGTCGCCGTGGCCGTCGATGACGAGCTGGTGCACGCCGGCCGCAGCGTCCGTGACGCTCAGCAACCTGCGCACGCGGCGTCCGGTGAGGTCGATCAGGTCCACCTCCACGGGGCCCGGTTCCGTGGTGCGGAAGCTGAGCGTGGAGCGGGTCCGGAGCGGGCTCGGCACGAGCGTGGGTCGCAGCAGCGTCGCCTCCGACGGGCCGACGCCGGTGGAGGGCACCGTCACCGTGACCTGCGTGCTGGACGAGCCCGAGAGCGCGTTGCTGGCGGTGAACGTCAGCGTGTGATCACCCGCCTGCCCCACGGCCGGGGTCCACTGGAGCCTGCCGGTGCTGTCACCGGGTCCGGGCGTGAACGTCGCGCCGGCGGGCAGGCCGGTCGCGGTGAAGGAAGTGATGGGCTCCCCGTCCGGGTCCGCGGCGCGCACCTCGAGCGAGAACGGCAGGCCCTCCCACGCCGGCGCCGACGCCGGCGCGATCACGACCGGAGCCCGATCCACGTTCGACACCGTGATCTCGGTTGTGGCCAGGCCGGCGAGCGTGTTGCTTGCGGTGAACGTCACGGTGTGGACCCCCGACTGACCGAACGCGGGTGTCCACTCGAGCGTGCCCGACGCGTTGCCGGCGTCGGGCGTGAACGTCGCTCCGGGCGGCAGGTCCGTGGCCGTCAACGAGGCGATCGCCTGGCCGTCCGCGTCCGTGGCCGTCACGTGGATGGTGAGCAGCGTGCCCTCGGCCACGCCGGCGCTCGGAGGCGCGCCGACCACCGGCGGGCGGTCGAGGTCCGTGATGGTGATCTGCGTGCTGGACGAGCCCGAGAGCGCGTTGGTGGCGGTGAACGTCACGTTGTGGACGCCCGACTGGCTGAACGTGGGCGTCCAGCTCAGCGTGCCCGCGGTCCGGCTGCCGTTCGGGGTGAACGTGGCGCCGGTGGGCAGGCCGGTGGCGGTGAGCGAGGTGATGGACTGCCCGTCGGGGTCGGCCGCGGTCACGTTCACGGTGAGCAGCGCGTTCTCCGGCCCGGAGGCCGCCGCCGGGGCGGTCACGACCGGGGCGCGGTCCACGTTGGTGATGGTGATCTGCGTGCTGGACGAGCCCGACAGCGCGTTGCTGGCGGTGAACGTCACGATGTGCACGCCCGACTGGCTGAACGTGGGCGTCCAGCTGAGCGTGCCGGAAGTGTTGGTGCCGTTCGGCGTGAACGAGGCGCCTGCGGGCAGGCCCGAGGCGATGAACGACGTGATCGCGTCGCCGTCCGGGTCCACGGCAGTCACGTTCACGGTGAGCAGCGCGTTCTCCGGCCCCGAGGCCGTCGCCGGCGCGGTCACGACCGGTGCGCTCGGGCCGGTCGTCCCGCCGACGAGCGAGACGAGGTAGGTCGCCCCGCGCTCGAGGCCGCCGTCGTCGTCGTAGCCCACGCCCGAGACCAGCACCTGCCCGGCGCCGCCCGAGCCGTCGATGTCGCCGAGCGCCGTCAGCGCCGAGCCGAACTCGTCGTCGTCGTCGAACTGGCCGCCGATGCTGCCGCCGGCGGTGCTGCTGATCTCCTGGTGGGAGAGCACCGAGCCGGAGCTGTTGAGGAACAGCACATACACCGCGCCGCGGTTGAACCCCAGCCCGTCGTCGCTCCCGGCCGAGACCGCGATCGCCCGGTGGCTCGGGCCGGTCCCGTCCAGGTCGCCGAGCGCCACGACGGCCGTGCCGAAGTTGTCGTAGTTCGTGATCGGCGCCGTCAGCCCGCCGGACGTGCGGCTGATCTTGGACCAGCTGTTCACCGTCCCGTTCGCGTTCAGATGGAGCAGATAGACCGCCCCGCTCGCCGTGCCCCCGTCGTTGTCCTCGACGGAGGTCACCGCGAGGCTCCGCACGCCGGGGCCCACGCCGTCGAAGTCCCCGAGGTCGGCCACGTCCTCGCCGATGCCGTCGTTGTTCTCGAGCACCGCCGTGAAATTCCCCGCCGTGTCGCTGATCTTGGCCGAGGAGAGGAACGCGCCCGCGGCGTCCAGGTACACGATGAACACCGCGCCGCGGTTGACCCCGCCGTCGTTGTCGCCGATCGCGCCCACCGCCATCGCGCCCGCGCTCGGGCCCGCGCCGTCCAGGTCGCCGAGGCCCGCGACCGAGCCGCCGAACTCCTCGGCGTCGGCGGTGGCGTCGGCGGGCACGCCGGCCTGCACGCTCGTCACCTTCTGCGTGGAGATCGCCTGGCCGGAGGCGTCGAGCAGCAGGACGTAGACGGCCCCGTGATCGGTGCCGCCGTCGTCGTCGCCGATCGTGCCGACCGCGATCGCTGCCTTGGCCGGACCCGCGCCGTCCAGGTCGCCGAGCCACGCCACGCTGCTCCCGAACTCGTCGCTCGACTCGAGCGTGCCCGTGAAGCCGCCCTGCGTGGCGCTGATCTTCTGGTGCGACAGCACCGCCCCGGCGCCGTCCAGGAACAGGATGTAGACCGCGCCCGCATGGCTCGAGCCGTCGTCGTCGCCGATCGCGCCCACGGCCAGCGCCGCGACGCTGGGCCCCGGGCCGTCGAGGTCGCCGAGCCAGGCGACCGCGTCGCCGAACTCGTCGCCATCCCGGAGCGTGAGTCCGAGCGGGGCCAGCGAGGGGCTGCTGAGCTTGCTGAAGCCGAGGACGGCGCCCGGCTGGGCGTGGGCGGGGGCGGCGAGCAGCGCGGCGAGGCACGCGACGCCCAGCGCGATGGAACGGCAGGCGACGACGAGGCGCATGGCATCCACGGAGAGGGAGGGAGGTGGAATGCGACCGGGATCCGGCGTGTTCGCCAGAATCCGAATTATTCTCCGCCCGAGAGCGCGCTCACCTCAAGCGATATCGCGAAGTGCTCGTGCGATGAACCAGGTTCGGTCCGACCGAACGGTCCGCTCGTCCTGCTCCCCGAGCCTGGTCCCCGGCCGCACCCGTCGGAGCTCGGCAGGTCCGGAGTCGAGCGCCGTGCCGCCCCCGTCAGCGCTCCGGCTTCGGCGCGCTCGACCACCTCACGCGCTCCTCGCGGTCGAACTCGAACCGGAACGTCGTGAGCGCGGGCGCGGGGGATAGCTTCCCGCCGCTCCACTCGCGCTCGCCGACCTGCCGCGTGGACTTCCAGACGAGATGGAACGTCCCCTCGCCGGTCGCCGGCATCGGGTGGCGGACCGTCGCCCCGTCCGCGAGCGTCTCGACCACGACCGTCTCGCGCCCGCCGGTGACGCGGAGCCGCTCGATCGGGTAGCCCGAGTGGTTCACGACCACCACCTCGTGGGCGGCTTCCGGACGGAGCTTCTCGTAGTTCTTCCACCCGTACCACGCGGCGGCGCAAACCAGCGCGAAGATCAGCAGTCGCTTCATGGGCACCTCCCGGGGCTCGTGCGAGGTCCGACGCCGCGAGCATAGCCGCTCGCGAGCGACGGGGTGGCCGCGCGGGCCGGTCGGCCGCGCTCGCGAGCGTCGTGGACCGGGACGCGATCCCGGCCTGGCACGCCTGGGGCCGATCCGGCCGGCCAGGGCAGGCCCGCCGGGGTCCACGCCGGTCCGAGGAGTACCGTCGGGCCATCGGCCCGCGGACGCCCGGGCGGTGGGAGGGCGAGTCGGCCACTGGGACGGCGCGAGCTGGAGGCCGGTGCCCGAGTCCCGGGGTCCGTCGGCGGCGGGACTTCAGCGGGCCCCGCGCACCCGCGAGACCAGCAGCGTGCCGGCTACGAACCACGCGGCGGTGACCGCGAACACGACCACGTAGCCGGTCATCGGCGACAGCGGCTTGAGCGCCGAGAGCAGCACCCCCGAGAGCGCCGGCGCGAGCACCTGCGGCAGCACCAGCGCCACGTGCCAGATCCCCATGTCGCGGGCGGCCTCCCCTCCGCCCGGCAGAACGTCCACCGCCAGCGCCCAGTCCACCGCCTGGTAGGCGCCGTAGCCCAGCCCGAACAGCGCCCCGACCGCGAAGATGGCGGGGAGCGACTGGAGCGCGCCGGCGGCCACGAACAGGACCGAGGCCGCCGCCATCACGCCGCCGCTCAGGTAGATGATCGGCTTCCTCCCCACCCGGTCCGAGCGCGCGCCGCCCACGAGGCTCGTGGGGATGCCGGCGGCGACGATGGCGCCGATCAGGTACGAGGTCTGCTGCTCGGGCCGCGCCACGCGGAGCACGTCGGCGAGGAAGAACTGGAAGAACGAGAACACCGTGTAGATCCCCATGCCCACGAGTGTGCGCGTGCCGAGCACCCAGTAGAAGTCGCGATGCTCCCGCGGGTCGGGGAAGAACCCGCGCCGGGCGGGCGCCATGGAGTCGCGCCCGCTCCCGGGCACGGGGCGTCGCTCGCGCACGCCCAGGACCGTGGCCAGCATCGCGAGCACGAGCGCGGCGGAGAGGAGTCCATCGATGGCGACATAGCGGCCGGGGCCCGCCAGCTGGCCCGCCAGCACGACGCCCGCGAGCATGCCGAGCGTGCTCATGAGCGCCATCCAGCCGCTCGCGGCACCTCGTTGCGACTCCGGCACGAGGTCGGGGATGAGCGCGGCGTACGGCCCGCCGGCCAGGTTGCTCCCGAACTGGACGCCGAGGTAGGCGAGCATGAACCACGCGAGCGGGGTCCCCGCCGCCATGGGCCCCATCGCCAGCAGGAACAGGACGTTGAGGAGCGTGCCCAGGACGAGGAACGGGTGGCGCCGGCCGAAGCGAGAGCGCGAGCGGTCCGACCAGGCGCCCGCGAGCGGCGTGAGCACGAGCGAGAGGAACGCCCCGCCCCCCAGCACCAGCCCCGTCGCCAGCTCCTTCCGCGGCTCGCCCACGATCGCGGCGACCTGGCTCGGAAGCACGATCGCCAGCAGAGCCGCCCACTGCAGGTTGTACGCGAGCCAGTAGAGCGAGAGCCAGAGCTGGCCGGCGGCGGAGAGGCGGGCCGAGGGGGGAGGGGCGGCCGGGGACGTAGCGTGCTGGCTCATGGGGCCTCCGGGCCCGAGGCGCCGCTCACGGGTCGCCCCGCGGCGCTCCGCGCCGCGGCCCCCGGCGCGGCCGGCTAGAGCGGCAGGTTCCCGTGCTTCTTCCGGGGCACTTCCTGCCGCTTGTTGCGGAGCATCTCCAGCGCGGCGATGAGCCGTGGCCGCGTGTCGGTGGGGTCGATCACGTCGTCCAGGTAGCCCAGCTCGGCCGCCACCCAGGGCGAGGCGAACTTGTCGTTGTACTCGGCCACGAGGCGCCTGCGCTCCTTCACCGGGTCCTTCGCCTTCGCCAGCTCGTCGCGGTAGAGGATGTTCACGGCGCCGTCGGCGCCCATCACGGCCATCTCCGCCGACGGCCACGCCACGTTGTAGTCGCCGCGGATGTGCTTGCTCGACATGACGTCGTAGGCGCCGCCGTAGGCCTTGCGCACGACCACGGTGAGCTTCGGCACGGTGGCCTCGCAGTAGGCATAGAGGAGCTTGGCGCCGTGGCGGATGATGCCGCCCCATTCCTGGCGCGTGCCGGGGAGGAACCCGGGCACGTCCTCGAACGTCACCAGCGGGATCTGGAACGCGTCGCAGAAGCGCACGAACCGGGCGCCCTTCACGCTGGAGTCGATGTCCAGCACGCCGGCCAGCACCTTGGGCTGGTTCCCGACCACGCCCACGGGGCGGCCGTTCAGCCGCGCGAAGCCCACGACCAGGTTCATCGCGAACTGCTCGTGCACCTCGAAGAAGTCGCCGTCGTCCACCACGGCCCGCACGATGTCCTTCATGTCGTAGGGCTTGTCCGGCGCCTCGGGGACGAGCGTGGCGAGCGCGGCCTCGCGGCGGTCCACCGGATCGGTGCACGGCCGGCGCGGCGGGTCCTCGGCCCAATTGCCGGGCATGAACGACAGCAGCCGCTTCACGTGGCGGATGGCGTCGGCGTCGTCACGCGCGGCGAAGTGCGCCACGCCGCTCTTCGAGTTGTGCGCCGTGGCGCCGCCCAGATCCTCCATGCTGACGTCCTCGGACGTCACGGCCTTGATCACCTCGGGCCCGGTCACGAACATGTGGCTCGTGCCGTCCACCATGATCGTGAAGTCGGTGATCGCGGGGGAGTAGACCGCTCCGCCGGCGCAGGGCCCGAGGATGGCCGAGATCTGCGGCACGACGCCGGAGGCGAGGGTGTTGCGCAGGAACACGTCGGCGTAGGCGCCGAGCGAGAGCACGCCCTCCTGGATGCGCGCGCCGCCGGAATCGTTCAGGCCCACCACGGGCGCGCCGTTCTCGAGCGCGAGGTCCATGATGGCGCAGATCTTCCGCGCGTTCGCCTCGCTCATGGTGCCGCCGAACACGGTGAAGTCCTGCGCGAACGCGTAGACGAGCCGCCCGTCCACGTGCCCCCAGCCGGCCACGACGCCGTCGCCGGTGACGCGCTTGTCGGCCATGCCGAAGTCGGCGCAGCGGTGTGTGACGAACGCGCCGACCTCGACGAACGAGCCGGCGTCGTAGAGGAGCTCCAGCCGCTCGCGCGCGGTGAGGCGTCCCTTGGCGTGGATCTTCGCCACGCGCTCGGGGCCCCCTCCGGCGAGGGCCTCCTCGCGCCGGCGGCCGAGCTCGGCCAGTCGCTGCTCGCGGTTCACGGGTCCCTCCTGATATGGTGGGCTACAGGTCGGGGGAGCCTAGGAACCTCGCCGAGGCGGGTCAAGGACGGCCCACCGGCCAAGCCATTGCCGCACCGCCCGTTCCCCCGCCCGGAGTCCCCCGGCATGAACCTGCTCCAGCTCCAGCTCCCGTGGCTGCCGCCGCCCGCAGGGACGCTCCCGGCGCTCGTCTGGCTGGTCCTGTTCTGCGCCGCGGTGGACTTCGTCAAGCTCCTGGTGGAGCTCCTCGGGCGCGCCGAGGACCGGCGCTTCCGCTCGGACCCCTCGCAGGTGACGGCCGTGATCGCGTCGCGGGACGGCGCCGGGCTCCTGCCCTCGACCGTCGCGGAGCTGGCGCCGCAGGTCCCGCCCGAGCGGGTCATCGTGGTGGACGACGGGAGCACCGACCGGACCTCCGAGGTGGCGCGCGGGCTCGGCTGCCGCGTGTACCGCTTCGAGCGCTCCAAGGGCAAGGCCTCGGCCGTCAACTACGCGGTGTTCCGCGTGAGCACGCCGTTCACGCTGCTCCTGGACGACGACACGCGCATGGGCAACGCGCGCATCCCCACCGAGCTCCTCGCCGACGGCAGCTGCGACGCGGTCGCGTTCCACGTGCTCCCGGACCGGAGGAGCCGCAACGGGGCGCGGGGGAACGGCTTCCTCGGCGCGCTCCAGCGCTACGAGTACGGGAAGTCCATGGAGATCGGCAAGCGCTTCCACGACACGACCCAGTCCGTGAGCTGCATCTCCGGGGCGGCGGGGCTGTTCCGCACGGCGGACCTGAACGACCTCCACCACCAGCACACGACCGTGTTCCAGGGCGAGGACCTCCAGCGCACGATCATCCACCTGCTGCACGGCAAGCGGATGGTGTTCGCGAACGAGCCGGTGTGGACCGTGGCGCCGCACACGTGGGGGCGGTGGCTGCGGCAGAGGATGCTCAACTGGTACCCGGGCTTCTACCACCAGTTCGTGAACCTGGTCCGGCTCATGTTCGCGCGCGGGCACGGCTGGCGGCTCCGCTACGAGATGGCCTACAACGTCTATACCGTGCTCTCGGACCCGCTCAAGGTCTGGTCGCTCGCGGCGCTCGCGATCACGCCGGGGCTCCGCGTCTGGCTGCTGTTCGTGTACCTGCTCTACCTGGCGTTCGAGCTCTACTCGTGGTGGGTCGTGCGCATCCCGGGCTCGCGCCGGCGGGCGCCGGTGGCCGTGCTGCTGCTCTACCCCGTGTACGGCGCGCTCAACACGCTGGCGCGCTCGGCGAGCCTGTTCGTGTGGGCGTGGCTGCGCTTTGCGACGCGCTCGATGCGGCCGCGGCGCGACGCGCGCGACCGGGTGCCCGCGTGAGCCCGCGCCGGACGTTCACGCTGGCGCTCGCGCTCGTGGCGCTCGCGGGACCCGCCGCCGCGTGGGCCGCGCCTGGGCGGCTGGGGGCGCAGTTCCGCTACTGGTCGTTCGAGGACGGCGACGACAACCGGAACCCGATCGTCTACTGGGTGCCCGGGCCGTTCCACGTCCAGCTCGAGGCGTGGGACTACCTCGAGGGCCGCGACCAGCTCCGGCCCGAGCTGGGCGTGCATCTGCGCGACCGGCGCCGCTCGTCCTACGACCTCCAGTGGCGGCACGAGCTGGAGACCGAACGATTCACGCTCGGCACGGGCCAGGTGCTCTCGGACCACCTCGTCGGCAAGGCTTCGCTCGCCGCGCTCGTCCACCGCGACAGCACGGAGTTCGTCGGCAGCGCGGGCCTCGATGTCTACTGGAGGTCGTACAGCTTCGCGGGTGTGGACGTCATCCGCGATCCTCGCGGCGACGACCTGTGGGTGGTGCCGATGCGGCTCCGGCTCGCGAACGAGTCGAACGACTGGGTGCAGGTCACCGTGGCCCCGGCGAGCCGCCGCTCGCTCGGCTGGGCGGCGGACGTCAAGTTCCGCTGGCTGCGGCTCGGGTTCGAACAGAACAGCCGCTTCGACTTCACCACCCGCGACAACGTGATCTTCACGGCCGGCGTCGAATTCGAGCTGCCGGCGCTCGGCGAGCAGGCCCGGCCGTGACGTCCGCCTTCGCTACCGCGTCAGCACGATCGTCCGGTGGAGCGCCCGCGCGCCGAGCCTGAGGCGCGCGAAGTAGACCCCGCGCGCCACCTCGTGGCCGGCGTCGTCCCAGCCGTCCCACTCGGCCCGATGGACGCCCGCCGACTCGTCGCGGCTCACGAGCGTCCGCACGCGCCGGCCCGCGAGGTCGAACACCCCGAGCTCGACCGGACCGGACTCGGCGAGACCGTAGGCGATCGGCGTCCCCGCCCGGAGCGGGTCGCGTCCGATCCTTAGGAACGGGTGGAGGGCGGGCGGCGAGACGCCCGCTCCCGCGACCGTCCCGGTGGCTGTCGGCGCCGGGCGAGCGTCGGTGAGGCTCCTGGGCAGGGGGTGGACCGGCTGGGTGAAGGAGTAGGCCTCGTTCACCTGGAGGCCGTGGGCGTCCAGGGCCAGGGCCGCGTCCCTCGCGGCGGCCAGCTCCCGGGGGCCCAGCTGTCGGGTCTGCGTGAGCACCAGGGTCTCGCCCTCCTCGTCGTCCGGCGCCCCGGCCTGGATGAGGCCCACGCCGCGGGCGTAGACGCGGTGCAGGAACTCCGGGCAGCCCTCGATCGGGGCCCACTCCTCGAGCGTCATGGTCTCCCGGAAGCAGCCGGCAGGTACGCAGACGCCGGGCACCGAGGCCTCCCGGCCCATCTCGACCAGGATCACGCTTCCGCAGTCCAGCTGGCCGATCCTCGGCGCTCGCACGAGTTCCCGGAATGCGCCCGGGGTCGGCCGCCGCTGGGTGAGCACACCTCCCCTCGCCAGATGCACGCCGTGGATCCAGCTGGCCTCGGCGGTCACGAACTGGCCCAGCTCGTACTCCTCCGCGTACTCCCCCGTGTGCCAGACATCCCCGCCGCGATCCATCGCGAAGAACGAGAGGACCGACTCGACCAGCTGCCCGCCGTCCACGTCCTCGATCCAGACGACGGCGCTCGGGACGCCGCCGATGTCCTTGAGGAGATCCGTGACCGTGAACCTCACGAAGTGGTCGAGCATGGCGCCATCGGCGTTGGACCGGCCCTGGTAGACGTGCTGCTGGCCCCGCACGATCGGCATCCAGCCTCCGATCACGGCGGAGGCGCCGGCCAGCGTCCTGCCGCCGGCCGCGGCGGCGCCCGGGCTCGTGAAGGAGGGCCAGTGGCCCGGTCCCCTGGGAGCGGGGTCCGGTGCTCCCGCGAGCACGCCCGCTGGGCCGGGAGCGAGCGGCAGCCAGTCCCCGGAGATCTGGTTGGGATGCTCGAAGTCCGCGGGATCGAGCGAGCGGAGCGGGGCGCAGGTCGCGCACTCGCCGCCGCCCTCGGTCGGCGACGCGCCGATCCCGGCGGCGGGAGCCGCTTTCGATCGGCGGGACGGTCCGAGCAGCCGGGGGACCCGCCCGGAGCGCGGCGCGCGCGGAGCCGGATCGAGGACCGGGGCGACCTCGCCGCCGGGGGACTCGGCGGACCGGCTGCCGGCCGAGGCCGCGGGGGTGGCGAGGAACAGCGCGAGGAACACGGGGAGCGCGCGGCCGGCGAGGCGCCCGCGGACTCGCGCGCGCGCGTCCGGGCCTCTATCCTGCTTCGCTGATGCGTTGAGACGGGGGATGTCCGACGTGGGCATGATGGGCCTCCTGAGATGAAATCGTCCCCGAATCACGCGACGAGTGTCAATATCACACTCGTATGACACAGGAGATTCTCCGTATCGAACTCACGTTGACCGCGGTGAACGGAATGGCCCCCCCCAGCAAGCACGAGGACCCGATGACGGACGCCAGCATCCTCGACCGCATCCAGGCCGAGATGGTGAAGGCCATGAAGGAGAAGGACGCCGACACGCTCTCCACCGTGCGCATGCTCAAGGCCGCGCTCATGGAGGCGAAGACCGCGAAGCCGAAGGACGCGACGCTCTCGCGCGAGGAGGAGATCGAGGTGCTCCAGCGCTACGTGAAGAAGCGGCGCGAGACCATCGAGATCAACGCGAAGGCGGGCCGCGCCGACCTGAACGCCGCCGAGGAGCGCGAGATCGCCGTCACGCAGCGCTTCCTGCCCGAGATGCTGTCCGAGGCCGAGCTGGCCGAGATCGTGAAGGCAGCGGTGGCGAGCACAGGCGCGGCGGGCCCCCGGGACATGGGCAAGGTGATCGGGGCCGTGATGGCGAAGGTGAAGGGCAGGGCCGAGGGCGCGACCGTTTCCCGGCTCGTGAAGGCGGTGCTCGGGGGCTGAAGCGCCGCCGGCGCGCGGGCGACGGCGCCCGGGAGCCGAGGCCCCCGGGCGCCGTCACGACCCGGGCCTCAGCAGTCGTCCTCGCCCGCGAGGATGGCGGCGCACTCGCGCCGGCCGTCGCCCTCCCAGATGAGCTGGTTCGCGCGCACCGCGCCGTCCGGCTCGAGCGCGACCACGGTCACCGGCGTATGGCTTCCGCCGATCGCCATGCGGAGCGCCCACTGCCCGCCGGCGGGCCACGTGCGGGTGAACTCGTAGACGCCCTTCGTGCTCGTCCTGCGCACCTTCACGGCCACGGTCTCGCGCCTGCCGTCCACGAGGCCCTCGGCCCATGCCGTCACCCTGAGCGCGGCCGGGTTCGAGCAGGCGTACGCGTGCACGAGGTAGGTGCGGCCGTCCTTGCCGGGGCCCGAGACCTTGACGTGGGCGCCGCCGGCGAGCGCGGCGGGGGCGAGGGTCACGAGCAGCGCGGCCGCGGCCGCGAGCGGGCGGAGCGGGTTCTTCATGGCGTCCTCCTCGGTCGGGGCTTCCGCGCCCGGCGGCGGGCCGGGGCGCTTCAGGGGAGGAGTCGCCACGACGGCCTCGGGTGTTAGCGGGGGGCGCGCGCGCCCCTCACCGCCCGGTCACTCGCCGAACAGCCGCTTCCTCGCGCCGGGCCCGGAGCGCCATTCCTCCGCCGGGCCCATGCCGATCGCCGCCCACCAGGCGTCGAGCGCCTCGGGCTCGAGCGCGAGGACGCGCTCCAACGGGACCTCCGCGGGGACCCGGACGAGCGCCGCCACCTTCCGGGCGACCCGCTCCCGCTCTGCGCCCTGGACGCGCGGGAGCAGGTGCCAGAGCGTGATCGCGTCGCTCGGCTCGGCGAGCGCGAGCACCGTGTCGAGCGTGCCCGTGGCGCAATCCGGCTGGTCGTAGGCCTCGAGCACGGCGAGGAAGTCGTCGGCGGCCCACTCGCGCCGGGGCAGGCCCACGCCCGCGGGGGAGAGCGGGCACCACACGCCGGCCGGCACGAACGACTCGCGGCCGTCGTCCCGGAACGCCACCCGCCCGCTCGTCACCGCGAGCCGCCCGCGGCCCTCCCGGTCCAGGCTCAGCGTGTACTCGCAGCCGAGGTCGGTGGCCACGCCGACACGCGTCTCGACCACGAACCGTCGCGGCGGCGCGAGGATGCTGGCGTGGAGCGTGCCGTGGTCGAGAGCCAGCCGGGTCTCGCCTCGGCGACCGGGCACGCGGCGGAGCGCGCTGCCCGGCTCGAGCTCCACGAGGCCCATGCCCTTCACCTCGAGCCGCAGGCGCGAGTCCGGCCCGGTGGCGCAGGAGCCGCCGAGCGCCACGCGCCCGGCGATGGCCGCGCCGCCGAACGCGGCCCGGCCCGCGAGCACCTCCACCCGCCACGCGTCGCGCACGAGCCACTGCCCCGCGAGCGCCACCACGGCGATCGCCGCCGCCGCTGCCCACACGAGCCGGGGCGGGGGCGCGAGGCGCCACCACGGCGTGCGCGGCCCGCGGATGGCCCCGCGGGGCACGGCGCTCCAGTCGGGCTCGGGCGGCAGGGGGAGCCCGGACAACCCGGCCTCGATCCGCGCCAGGTCCGCGGGCAGCCCGCCGCGAGCGGTCCAGAGCGCGTCGTCTTCACGCATCCGCGCCACCTCCTCCCAGCCGCTCGCGCAGCATCGCGACGCCGCGGTGCAGGTTCACGCGCACCGAGCCGTGCGTGAGCCCGGTGCGCTCCGCGATCTCCGGGCCCGAGAGCCCGGCCACGAACCGGAGCAGCAGCGTCTCGCGGTAGGCCTCGGGCAGGGCTGCGATGGCGGCGAGCGCCCGGCCGGCCCCCGCGCGCTCGTCCTCGCCGGGCCCGGCCGCGGACGGGAGCTCCGCGGCCACGTCGTCGAGCGGCACGGTGTCGCGCCGGCGGCGGCGCCAGTCGGCGGCCCGCCGCCGCGCCACGGTGGCCAGCCAGCCGGCGAATGCGGCGTCGTCCCTCAACGTGTGGAGCCTCCCCATCGCGACCAGGAACACGTCCTGGACCAGGTCCGCGACCCCGTCGGGCGCGACGCGCGCGAGGAGCACGGCCTGCACCATCCGCGCGTGCCGGCGATAGAGTGCGCCGAACGCGTCGCGGCTCCCGGCTCGCGCGGCCGCCACGAGCTCGGCATCCGCGGGCGAGCCTGCCTCAGGGACGCCGGGCATGGCCCGGGCGCGACCGGAAGAGGGCGGTGCGGGAACGGGACAGTTGCGGGCTCTCCATGGAGGCCGTGCCGCGGTGGCGCGACCTGGTGCCCTGGGGACGCATCTCGCGCGCCCGGTGTTAGCGCGCCCCCGCGGGGCGCGGGGATGGGCGGGGAAGGGGGGAGGTGACGAGCCGCCCCGGATCGCCCAGCGAGTCCGTGGCCGGAGGCTCGAGGCCCGGCTCGGGGAAGGGCGGCGCCGGGTCCACCGGGAGTCTCGGACCGGGCGCGGGAGCGATCTCGGGCTCGGCGACGACGCCGGAGTCGGGCGGCGGCGGGAGGAACGTGGAGTCCACCGCGGGCGCCGGCGCCTCGGGCGGGAGCCCCACGGCCACGCGGTACTCGGCCTCGGTGATGGCGCCGCGCCGCCGGAGCCTCCCGGCGATGATGCGCACGCGGTTCTCGATCCGCGGCGAGGGCTCGATGGGGGAGTAGCGCCGGGGATTGATGATGACGGCGGCGAGCCGGATGGCCTGGCCGGCGCCGAGCGAGGCGGCGCTCACGCCGAACCAATGGCGCGCCGCGGCCTCGGCGCCGTAGATGCCGTCGCCCCACTCGATCGTGTTCAGGTAGAGCTCGAGGATGCGGCGCTTGCCGAGCGAGCGCTCGAGCCGCACGGCGAGGATCATCTCCTCGAACTTCCGCCACGGCGTCTGCGCGGTGGACAGCCACAGGTTCTTCGCCAGCTGCTGGGTGATGGTGCTGCCGCCGCGGGCGATGCGCCGCTCGCGCAGGTTGCGGCTCGCGGACTGGCGGATCTCGTTCCAGTCGAAGCCCTCGTGCGAGAAGAAGCGCGCGTCCTCGGCCACGAGCACCGCGTTCCGCAGGTGCGGGGACATGCGGTCCAGCGACACCCAGTGGCGCGACTCCGCGTACGGGCGGTCCCTCTGGCGCGCCTCGCGCTCGCGCTGCTCCATGAGCGCGCTGCGGGCGGGCGCGCGGCGCGCGAGCGCGCGCACGTCGACGGGCGCCACGCGCGCGAGCGCGACCAGGGCGCAGATCGCGGTCAGGCCGAGCAGGGCGAGCAGGCCGCTCACCAGCCAGAGGAACGCCTGCTTCACGCGGACGGGGCGACCACCACCATGGTCATGTCGTCGTTCTGGGCCGCCGCGCCGCGGAACGCGATGACGTCGTCGTACACGCGGTCGAGGACGGCGGCGCACGGCCCGGGCCCGTGCTCGCGCCAGGCCGCCTCGAGGCGGTCCTCGCCGTACTCCTGCTCGAACGAGTCCAGCGCCTCGGAGATGCCGTCGCTGAACAGGAGCAGGCCGTCGCCGGGACCGAGCGTCCGCTCGCCCTCCTCGAAAGCCGCGTCCTCGAACAGCCCGAGCGGCAGGCCGCCGGTCGCGAGCGGCTCGAGCGTGCCGTCGGCGCGGCGGAGCCGCGGGTGGTTGTGCCCCGCGTTCACGAATCGCAGCCGCCCGTTCGCGTGGTCCAGCTCGGCGTAGAAGAACGTCACGAACTTGCCGGCCGCCGAGGAGCGCACCGCGGCCCGGTTCACCTGCGACACGACCTCGCGCGGGGTGAGCCTGCCGTCGGCGAACGCCCGCACGGTGCCCGCCACCGTGGACACGAGCAGCGCCGCGGGCACGCCCTTGCCGGCCACGTCGGCGATGAGCAGCGCCGCGCGGCCCGGGTCGATGGCGAAGTAGTCGTAGAGATCCCCGCCCACCTGGCGCGCGGGCACGAGCCGGCCCTCCGCGCGCCATGCTCCCATCGCCATCGGCGCGGCGGGCACGAGCCGCATCTGGATGTCGTGCGCGACGAGCAGCTCCTTCTCGAGCGCCTCGCGCTCGAGCTCGAGCCGGCGCTTGATCTCGGCCTCCTCGCGGAGACGCGCCTTCTCGATGACGCTCGCCGAGTGCGAGGCGACGATGCCGAGGAGCCGCACGTCGTGCCGCGACCACTCGCGGCCCGGCTGCGAGTTGCTCACCGCGATCATCCCGGTGATGCGGCCGTCCACCTTGAGCGGCATCGCCAGCACCGCGCGCACCGGCCCCGGCACCCGCCTGAGCCCCGGGAAGCGCGCGTCGGCCTGGAGGTCGACGCTCGCCAGCTCGCCCGGCTGCGACAGCAGGAAGCCCATGACCGAGGCCTTCACCGCCGGGTGCCAGGTGGCGTTGCCCGCCTCGATCCCCTGCTCGCGGCGGCCGAGGACGAGCGTCTGGGCGGTGCCCGCTTCGCCGGTCAGGAGCTTGATGCTGCAGAAGTCGGCCGACAGGAGCCGCGTGCACTTGCCCACGAGCCAGTCGAGGATCGGCATGAGCTGGGACGTCTCCGCCACCACGGTGCAGAGCTCGGAGATGAACTCGAGCTCGCTCTGGGGAGACGGCTCGCCGGGGAGGGGGCCGCTCGCGGCCGCGGGCGGCGGCGGGGAGGGTGTGGCGCCGGGGCTCGGCTGGTTCATGGGGCCTCGCGAGGGGTGCGCAGCGGAGCGCCGAGCCTAACCGCGCGGGACGCGGGCGGGAAGTGGCGCGGCGCGGGCGCGACGTCCGGACCGCGGGGACTCAAGGCCGCGCCCCGGGCGGCCGATGCGGACCGGATGGAAGCCTCCCGCCGTCCGGTCGCGGCCGCCCTGCTCGGAGTCGTCCTGCTCGCGTGCGGGCCGGCGCAACCGGCCCGCGCGTCGTGGACGCGGGCCTCGCCCGGGAGCTGGGTGGTCGTGGAGAGCTGGGACCACGCGCTCGGGCGGAAGCAGGTCGAGCGCCAGACCACGACGCTCGTCCGGCGCGAGGGCGGCTCCGCGTGGTTCGAGCACCGGGGCCCCGCGGGCCGGCCGTGGGTGGACCAGGACGGGCGGATGGAGGCCGAACCCGCGCTGCCCGCGCGCGCCCGCATCGAGCAGCGGACGCTCGGCACGGCCGCGCTCCGGCTCGACGGCCGCACCATCCGCTGCCGCGTGGTCGAGCTCGAGGCGACCGGCGAGCCGTTCGGGTCCAACCCCTACGTGCGCGAATGGGTCGTGCGCCAGAAGCGCTGGGTGGCCATGGACCGCGCGCTCGCCGGGCGCGTGCTGCGCTGGGTGGACCTCGGCACCGAGACGCGCTACCGGGACGGCCGCCGCGTGCGCACGCCGGGGCTCTGGACCGAGACCGTGAAGACGCTGCACGAGCCGGTGCGCGTGAACGGCCGCACGTACGACTGCTGGGTGGTGACGCGCCGGGTCGAGACCGAGACGGGCGAGTTCGCGCGGCGCGAAGTGGTGTGGCGCTACGAGGGCACGCCCCCGGGCTGGGTCAAGCGCTTCACCGAGGCGCGCGACCCGATGACCGGCGCGATGAGCCGCAGCGAGCAGCGACTCGTGGACTTCCGCTACGAGTAGGCGACGAGCGCCCCCGGAACGCACCGCGCCGCCGAAGGAGGTCCCCGCGGCGGCGCGGTCGCGATCGGCCCTCGCTCAGCGACCGGACGATGCGTGCGGCGGGGCCTTCCCGATCGTCTCCTCGAGAAACGCCGCGGAGCGCTCGTTGAAGTAGATCCGGTTGTCGAGCTTGGCGAAGCCGTGCCCCTCGTCCGGCGCGATGAACACGCGCGGGTTCCGGCCGCGCTGCTTCAGGGCCGCCGCGAGCTGCATGGCCTCCTCGACCGGCACGCGCGGGTCGTTGAAGCCGTGTGCGATGAACATCGGCACCTGGATCTTGTCCACGCGGTTCAGGCTCGAGACGCTCTCGAGGAACTCGGCATCGGAGAGCGGGCCGTACTCGACCTCGCGCAGCGCGCGGCGGTAGCCGCTCGTGCGCTCGAGGAACGTCTTCAGGTTGGCGATGCCGACGATGTTGACGGACGCGCCGAACAGCCGCTCCTTGCGCTGGCCGCGCTCGACCCGCTCCTGGTCCTCGACGATGCACGCCACCGACATGAAGCCGCCGTAGGAGCCGCCCAGGGTGGCGATGCGGCCGGGCTCGGCGTAGCCGTTCTGCACCAGCCACTCGGCGGCGTCCACGCCGTCCTTCACGCTGTCCCAGCGCTTCTTGTAGTCGTCCGCCATCTGGAACTCACGGCCGTAGCCGGTGCTGCCGCGCACGTTCGGCTTGAGGATGCCGAAGCCGCGCGTGAGCAGGTACTGGTCGGCGGCGTTGAAGCCCGGGCGGTGCTGCGACTCGGGGCCGCCATGGTAGTTGACGATGAACGGCACCGGCGTGCCCTTCTGGTGGCCGGTCGGCAGGAACACGAACGCCGAGATCTCGCGTCCGTCGAACGCCTTGTAGGTGATCAGCTCCGGGAGCGAGAAGCGGCTGAAGTCGATGCCCTGGTCGTCGGTCCAGGTGAGCTGGCGCGTGACGTGGTCCTCGGGCTTCTTCGCCGTCTTCGAGAACGTGGTCGCGAACGCCGTGCTCGGCCGGCGAGCGTTGGAGAGCGTCCAGATGAGCGTGCCGTTCCGGAAGCTCGAGCCTCCGAGCACGCCCTTCTCGGTCGTGGGCGCCGGCAGCGGCCTGAGGTCGGGGAGCGTGTAGACGTAGGGGACGCTGTAGCCGTTCTCGTTGGCCGCCGCGACCAGGAACTGGCGGTCCTGGTCGATGTTCGCGCCGTCCAGCTCCCACGCGGAGAGCGCCGGCAGCGCCTCCTTGACCGCGCCCGACTTCAAGTCCCGCCGGTAGAGCCGCGCGCGGCCGTCCTTCCAGTCCGAGATCATGTAGACGCTCTTCTCGTCGGGCGCGTAGCCCACCGGCTCGCAGGCCGCCGTGCCGTCCTTGGGGCGGATCGTGATGTCGGTGCGCTTGCCGCTCGCCACGTCCAGCTCGTACACCTCGTTGTTGGAGGCCGAGACGAAGCGCACGACCAGCATGCGGCTGCCGTCGCTCGTCACGTCCGCCGCGCCCCAGGCGCCCTTCTCGCCCAGGAGCCGCGTGGCCTTGCCGGCCGCGAAATCCCAGCGATAGACGTAGAAGTCCTCGGGGCTCTCGGCGTTGGCCGAATAGACCATCGCCGAACCGTCCCGGTGCCACAGGTTGACGTTCGCCTGCACCTTCGGGTCGGCGAGGATCGGGCTCGTGGCCGAGCCGCCCGGGCTCAGCGGGTCGAGCAGCGTGAGCTGCGTGTTCTCGTTACCGCCGCGCGCGTGCATGAGCACCACGCGCCTGCCGTCGGGCGACAACGAGAAGCTCGAGAGGCCGTCCGGATAGTTCGTGAGCTTCGTCACCGTCACCTCGCCCGGCGCGTAGCTCGGGTTCGCCGCGTTCTTCGGCACCGCGCGGTAGAGCTGGAACACGCCGTCCGGCCAGTCGCGGTAGAGGAGCGAGCCGTCCGGCAGGATGACCGGCGCTCCCGGCGTGCGGATCTTGAGGAACTGCTGGATCGTGGGCTTCGCCGCCTCGGCGGCGAGTGCGGCCGGCAGCGCGACCGTGAACGCCGCGGCCAGCGCGAGCAGGATGGAGGTCAGAGGACGTCGCATGGGGGCTCCAGGGTGCGGGGGTGGCGGCGAATCGCCGCCGTGCGGCCCGGTGGACGGGACATGGGGCGGGCGGGCGCCGGCGAGGCGCCCGCGCCGCGGTTACGCAGGCTGCCGGCAGAGTAGCCGCTCCCGGTCGGTCGCGGTACGGAGGAGTCGGCGCGCTGGTCGCGCGCCCCGCCGCAGCCGTCCTTGATGGCCCGTGGGGCCGGTCCTATAGTCGCCGATTCACCCCTTCCGCCACCGGTTCCCTCGAGGCTTTCGCGATGAGCACCAGCACGTTGCCTTCGTTCAAGAACCTCCGGCTCGAGCGGCGTGACGCCGTCACCATCCTGACGGTGGACCGGCCGAGCGTCCTGAACGCCATCAACCGCGAGACGCTGGCCGAGATCGGCGAGGCCGCGCGGACGTTCGTGGCCGACCCCGCCCAGGGCGCGCTGATCGTGACCGGGGCGGGGGAGAAGGCGTTCATCTCGGGCGCCGACATCAACGAGCTGGCCCCGCTCGGGCCCGCCGCCGCCGAGGACATCTCGCGCTTCGGCCAGGCCGTCGTGGAGCTGCTCGAGCGGAGCCCCAAGCCCGTGATCGCCGCCGTGAACGGCTACGCCTTCGGCGGCGGCTGCGAGCTGGCGCTCGCCTGCCACATGCGGCTCGCGTCCGAGAACGCCGTGCTCGGCTTGCCGGAAGTGAAGCTGGGCATCATCCCCGGCTACGGCGGCACCCAGCGCCTGCCGCGGCTCGTGGGCCCCGGACGGGCGCTCGAGCTGATCCTTTCCGGCCGGAACGTGAAGGCCGAGGAGGCCGAGCGGATCGGCCTCGTCAACCGGGTCGTGCCGCTCGCCTCGCTGCTGGAGGAGTCCGTGAAGCTGGCGCAGGCCATCCTCAGGAACGGGCCGCTCGCCGTGGAGGCCGCGCTCGAGTGCGTGGTGCGCGGCATGCAGCTCCCGCTCGACCAGGGCCTTCGCTTCGAGAGCGGCCGCTTCGGCATCCTCGCCTCGAGCGAGGACATGCACGAGGGCCTGCAGGCGTTCCTCGACAAGCGCCCGGCCGCGTTCCGGCGGAAGTAGCCTCGCCATGGACTGGGTGCGCGACGACCTCATCCCGATGGTAGTCTCGCTCGTCCTCGGCACGCTCGTGGGCCTCGAGCGCCAGATGGGCCGCAAGCCCGCCGGCCTCCGCACGCACGTGCTCGTCTGCCTCGGCAGCACCATGTTCGTGCTCACCACGAAGCACGCCGTGATCGCGTTCGGCGGGGCCGGCGCCATGGACGCGACGCGCATCGTGCACGGCGTGGTGACCGGCGTCGGCTTCCTCGGCGCCGGCAGCATCATGCGCACCGAGGGCTTCGTGTTCGGGCTCACCACCGCCGCGAGCGTGTGGATGGTGGCCGCGATTGGCGTCGCCGTGGGCGTGCACGCCTACCCGCTCGCCGCGATCGGCAGCGTGCTGGCGCTGATCGTGCTCGAGGGCTACCGCTGGCTCGAGCGCATGACCGACAGGGACGACGAGAACGGGGAGTAGCGGGCGGACGCGGGGTCGCGTACGAGCACGAAAGCGGCCTGCGCCACTCTTTCGCGACCGACCCGCCGGAAGTCGGCAACGATATCCGGAGGACTCAGGAGCTGCTCGGGCATCGCGACGTGAGCGTGACCCTGATGTGCACGAAGGTGCTGAATCGAGGCGGGAGCGGGCGTGGGATCCGCAGCCCGGTGCACGCACCGCCGTAGTCGGTCGCGAAAGGGATACGATGCAGGCTAACTGGATACACGGCGTAGGTGCGCGCCGCTGGCGCGGGAATCGTGCGGACTGCGCGGCGCAGTG
>CAZSQX010000033.1:0-31836 GCA_964609125.1 uncultured bacterium | reverse complement strand
CTCGAGTATCTCGGCGACGTCGAGTTGGAGCAGGGTCACTTCGAAGCGGCGCTGCGGCGCTACGAAGAGGTCCTCCCGCATGCGCTCGCGCTGATCCCGCGGGGCGACGTCGTTGCCGAGCTTCGCCGGCGCCGCGCGGAGTGCTACTTCCATCTCGGGCGCCACGCCGAGGCCGACGCCGAGGCCAAGCTCGCGCTCGAGCTCTGCCTGGAACTCGGCGACCGCTACGAGGAAGCCGCCACCTATCGCACGCTCGCCCTGGCGGCCGCCGCGCTCGGCCGGCAAGACGAAGCCAAGAAGCACTTCGTGCACGGCTTCGCGATGTACGACGACATCGAGACGCCCTATGAATGGGGCAAGCTCTGGATGTCGTACGGAGACTGGCTGAGCGGCCCGCACGCCGGCACCTACGAGAGCCTCCCCGGCGCGCGCGAGGCGTACCGGGCAGCGTGCGAGCACTTCGAGCACATGGGCGCGGAGCTGAAGCTGTCGCACGCCCGCGCACGGCTCGCGAAGCTCGAGCAGCGGCTGCGCGACGAAGGCGTCGCGGAGCCGGCGGCCGGCGAAAAGCCGCGCCCGCGCCGCAAGCCCAGCATGGACCGCGAGCTCCAGCGGCGCGTGCAGTGGGCGTTCGACAACTTCGGGGTCGTCACGCGGCACCGGCCGATCCTCGACCTGCTGGAACAGGTCGCGACGGTCGCGGTGAGCGACATCCCGGTGCTCGTGCTGGGCGAGTCGGGCACCGGCAAGGAGCTGATCGCTCGCGGCGTGCACTCGCTTTCCGGCCGCACCGGGAGCCTGGTCGAGATCAACTGCAGCGCGGTGCCGGTGACGATGCTGGAAGCCGAGTTCTTCGGCTCCGTCCACGGTTCGTTCACCGGTTCCACGCGCGACCGCGCGGGACTCTTCGAGGAGGCGCACGAGGGCAGCATCTTCCTCGACGAGATCGGGGAGATGCCGGTGGACCTGCAGTCGAAGCTCCTGCGCTTCCTGGAGACGGGCGAGGTGCGGCGCATCGGCGCCAATGCCGGACGCAGGGTGGACGCGCGGCTCATCGCCGCCACGAATCGCGAGATTTCGCGGCTCAGCAGCGGCGAAGGGTTCCGGCAGGACCTCTACTACCGGCTGGCGCACGCGGTGTTCACGCTGCCACCGCTCCGCTCGCGTGGCGACGACGCGTCGCTGCTCGTGGACCACTTCCTCGACGCGTTCTCGCAGGAGGCGCGCAAGCGCATCTCCCTCACGGGGGCGGCTCGCGAACGGCTCGCGTCGCACACCTGGCCGGGCAACGTCCGCCAGCTCCGCGCGCTCGTCCAGCGGCTCGTCGTCCAGACGCCCGACGGCCAGGTCGTCACGCCCCGCGACATCCCGCTCGCCGAGACGGCCGAGGCGCCCCGCAACTTCAGCGAGGAGATGGAGTCGCAGGAGAAGGCCCGCATCCTCGAGGCCCTCGAAAAATCCCATTACGTCCGGGCCGACGCGGCGCGTATACTTCGCATGTCGCGCACCACCTTGCTCGGCAAGATGAAGCGCTACGGGATCCCGGGGTAGCACGACCGCTTGCCTCCGTGCTCCTCGGTCCGCGCCGCCGCTCGCTCCGGCGGCGTTCGGTAATTTCGGAGGCGACGGCGTTCCCCCTGCGCTGCCCCCGGGATCCCCTCCGCAGCCTGAAGGCGCCGCCACCTTTGCGCTGAGACCTGCTTCCGGGCCTCAAGTCGCAGCCGCCGCGTCGCCCATGCCGTGAAGCAGGCTTGGGAAGCGCACGCTCGCATGGAACGCGAACGCTGCCTTCACCCGCTCCCCGAGGGGTGCGTCCACCAGGTGCGCAACGGCCTCCGCCGCGCGCTTCGCCTGGTCGGCCCGCACGCCGAGCGACCGCAGCCAAGGGATCACGCTGGCGTCGGGGTCCGACTCGGCGGCCCGGTTGGCCTCGGCCCGTGTGCGCCTCGCCTCCGCCGCCTTCCTCGCGGACTCCTGCTTCGCCTCCTTCGCCTGCCGCGCCGCCTCGCGCTTCTCCTCCATGAATCCGGCCCCGTAGACGCGCTCGGCCTCCAGCTGGTTGTGCGCCCGGCACAGGAGCCGCACGCCGTCCACCGTCGCCTCACCGCCGCGCGCCACCGGCTCCACGTGGTCGTACTCCAGCCGCTCGCGCGCGTCGCACCGCTTCCCGGCCTCGCTCACGAACACGCACCGGCCCCCGTCCCGGGCCCACACCACCTGCCGCACGTGCGCCGGGATGTGCCGCGCGCTCCGGCTCGGCCGCCGGGGCCCCGGCCCCGAGCCCGCGCCGCACTTCCGCTTCTCCAGCTTCTCGATGAGCTCGTCCAGCGCCCGCTCCAGCACCGCTGCCACATCGCCCGGGCGGACGACATGCCCCAGCAGCCGCTGCGCATGCCGGAGCTTGTCGTGAAGTTCCTGCCCCATCGTCATTTGCAGCGCGTAGCGCTCCGGAGCGAGTGGCGCCACGCGCGGGGTGGCTCCGTCATTCATCCGCGCTGGCGCGGATAGAACGGGCCCCGTCACGGGGCCCTTATTCGCGTTCTCGAGGGTCGGCGGTTGCCCGGCGGGCTCCACCCGGGTGGGCACGTCCGCCTGCGGGAAGCGCTCGGCCAGGAGCGTCTCGATCCCGGCCCGGCTCCGGCCCGAGGCGGCCGCCACCAGCTCGTCCACGTTGGCGGCGGTGAGCTTCGGCGCCAGCAGGACCAGGGCGCTCAGGTGGAGCCGGCCGTCCACGAGCGCGGCGAGGAGCACGGGGAAGTCGCGGGCGGCCCGGGCGGCGCGGATCCTGCGGCAGGCGGAGTCCTCGGACATGCGCAACTCGCCGACGCAGTAGGCGTGCAGGGAGGGGTAGGCGGCGGAGAGGTGGAGCTTGCGGGCCTCGACCTCGGCCAGGTGGGCGAGGAGCGCGGCGGTGGTGGAGCGGTCGCGGGCGACGATCGCAGCGAGGTCGCGGAGCAGGACGTCGTCGGCGAGGTGCGACAGCGAGCAGGTGCGCACGGGCGAGACTCCGCGGGGGCGGGTGGTCTCGAGGGCGCACGCATCATCGCATGGGGATTCGCGACGCTCTCCGGGCCCCGCACGCGGCCGAACGAGGGCCGCGACGAGACTTTCGAGCCTGGCATGCCCCGATGCGCCTGACGCGCAGCCTGCGCACGCACGCGCGACCCCGGGCGAGCACTCTCGAAGTGCGCTCGTTCGCGAACGCGAAGCGGTCAAATGAAATCTCTGCAAAGTCCGGACGATGGCCGATCCCCGATCGACCGTCGTCATTCGAACTCGCAGCGCCATGTCGTGACGCATCGGGGTGGAGTTCGCCCAGGCGACCGGTCGCGGAATCTCGCGGACTCACGGCACCGGACTCGCTGGCCTTCTCCTGCGCCGCGTCTCCACACCGCTCCGTGGATGCCCGGTGGACCATGGCGCGGTGCTTCACCGACGTGTGCAAAGAACCCCGAACCCCCGCAACCCCTTGCCAATCGCGGCCCTGAGGGGCCCGCTGCGTTGACGCGGCGCGGCCAGGTCGCCTACCTTCGCAGGTCCTTCCCCGCCGTCCCGGGCTCCGCCGCCTTCCCGCCCGGTCGCGAGCCATCGTCCGCTCCCGGAGGACCCGCATGATCCGCAGCATGACCGGCTACGGTTCGGCCGAGCTCGAGCGATCCGGGCAGCGCCTCACGGCCGAGGTGCGGTCGGTCAACCACCGCTTCTGCGAGGTCTCGGTGCGCGGCCCCAAGGTGGCGCTCGCGTTCGAGGACCAGATCCGGCAGCTCATCCAGGACCGGTTCTCGCGCGGCAAGTTCAACCTCACGATCACCTGGATGGGGGCGGGCGAGAAGGGCGAGGTACTCAAGCTCAACGAGGGCGTGGCGCAGCGCTACGTGGACCTCATGGCCCAGCTCAAGGCCCGCTTCGGCCTCAAGGGCGACGTGGACCTGGCCACCGTGGCGGCGCTCCCGGACCTGTTCACGTGGGAGCACACGGCCATGTCGGACGAGGAGAGCTGGGCGCTGGTGCGTGGCGTGGTCGAGGCCGCGTGCGAGAACATGATCCTCATGAAGGACCGCGAGGGCGACGCGCTCACCCGCGACTTCGAGAAGCGCCTGCACGCGATCCGCACCCAGCTCGACAAGGTCTCCGAGCGGGCGCCGCTCCGGCCGGTGGAGGCCAAGGAGCGCATGGTCGCCCGCATCAAGCCGCTCCTCGACGACGTCGAGATGGACCCGATCCGCATCGCGCAGGAGGTCGCCCTGCTCGCCGACCGGCTCGATTGCACCGAGGAGTGCGTGCGGCTCGCGGCGCACCTGGACCAGTTCCGGCACCTGATCGAGGGGCCGGAGCTCGCCGGGCGCAAGCTCAACTTCCTGCTCCAGGAGATGAACCGCGAGGCCAACACGATCGGCTCCAAGGCGAACGACGTCGAGATCGGCCACGCGGTGATCGTGATGAAGGAAGAGATCGAGCGCATCCGCGAGCAGGTGCAGAACGTCGAATGAGCATGGCGCCCATGGCAGAGGCCCCGAAGCCGGGAGCGGGACACGACGCGGCGGGCGCGGGCGGCCCCGCACGTGAGCCAGGTCCGGCCGCGCGCGGCTCGACGCCGCCGGGCGGGTTCATCCTCGTGGTCACGGGACCCTCCGGCGCGGGCAAGGGCACGCTGGTCTCGCGGCTGCTCGAGCAGCGCCCGGACTGCGTGTTCTCGGTCTCGGCCACCACGCGGCCGCGCCGCAACAACGAGAACCACGGGCGCGAGTACGTGTTCCTCGACGATGCGGAGTTCATGGCGCGGGTCGATCGGGGCTGGTTCCTCGAGTGGGCGAACGTGCACGGCAAGCTCTACGGCACGCCGGTCGGCCAGGTGGACGAGCAGATCCGCGCAGGCCGCGTCGTGGTGCTGGACGTGGACGTGCAGGGCGGCGCGAGCGTGCGGCGCGCGCGGCCGCGGGCGGTGACCGTGTTCGTCTACCCGCCTTCGCTCGAGGCCCTGCGGGCGCGGCTGGAGTCCCGCGGCACCGACTCCGCCGAGGTCATCGCGGAACGCCTCCGGAACGCCCCCGGCGAGCTGGCCGAGGCGGTGCACTACGACTACATCATCATGAACGACGACCTCGAGCGCGCCACGGCGGCGCTGCTCGCGATCCACGACTCCGAGCTCGCGCGCGTGCGCGGCGCCGGGCTCTCCAGCTGACCCACGAAGCGATCCACCCCAACCGAACGGAGTTCCCATGAAGCTGTCCGCACTGGTCCCGCCCCCGGGCAAGAGCAAGTACGAGCTGGCCATCGTGGCCGCGCGCGAGGCGCGCCGGCTCAACGACTGGGTCCGCCGCAGCGGCGAGACGCTGCACGGCAAGGTCACCGCCGTGGCGCTCGAGCGCGTGATCCACGACGACGTGCCGTACTTCTACGAGGATCCGATGGCGCTCCTGGCGCAGCCGGAGAACAACGTCACCGAGCCGACGCTGGACTAGCTTTCGACGTCGGTGCGCGGACGGGTCGGGGGCGCCCCGGACCACGCGCGCGCGCCGTGAGCCCTGACCGGGTGCATCCGAAGGGAGCGTAGCCCGATGCTGCGGGACCGCGTGGTGGTCGTGGGCGTCTCGGGCGGCATCGCCGCCTACAAGGCCTGCGAGCTGGTGCGCCGGCTGCGCGAGCGCGGCGCCGCGGTCCTGGTGGTGATGACGAAGGCGGCCTGCGAGTTCGTCACGCCGCTCACGTTCCAGGCGCTGTCGGGGAACCCGGTGGTCACCGATCTCTGGGGCGACCAGAAGCCGCGCTTCGAGCTGCCGCTCGAGTCGCTCGGCAAGGTGCGCGGTCACGTCGAGCACGTGGACGTGGCGGAGGCGGCCGACGTGGTGGTGCTGGCGCCGGCCACGGCCGACCTCATGGCGCGGCTCGCGCACGGCGAGGCGCCCGACGCGCTCACGTCGCTGGTGCTGGCCACGCCAGCGCCGCGGGTGGTGGCGCCGGCGATGGACCTGCAGATGTGGCAGGCGGCCGCCACGCAGGACAACGTCCGCACGCTGCGCGCGCGCGGGTTCCGGTTCGTGGGGCCCGACTCGGGGCCGCTGGCCTCGGGGCTCTCCGGGCCCGGCAGGCTCGCCGACGTGGGCGCGATCGTGGCCGAGCTGGAGGAGGTCCTGCGCGTCCGCACGAGCATGAAGGGCGTGCGCGTGCTGGTCGGCGCGGGACGCACGGAGGAGCCGCTCGACCCGGTGCGCGTGCTCACGAACCGCTCGAGCGGCCGCATGGGGTTCGCGCTCGCCGAGGCGGCGCGCGACCGCGGCGCCGCCGTGACCGTCGTCGCGGGCCCGGTGAGCGTGGAGCCGCCGCACGGCGTCGAGGTCGTGCACGTGACGACGGCCCTGCAGATGGAGCGCGCCATGCGCGAGCACGCGCCGAAGGCGCAGGTGGTGGTGATGGCGGCGGCGGTGGCGGACTACCGGCCGGCGAAGCCCTCGGCGCAGAAGCTCAAGCGCGCGGGCGGCCCGCTCACGGTGACGTTCGAGCCCAATCCGGACATCCTCGCCGGTCTCGGGGCTGCGAAGGGCAGGGACCAGACCATCGTGGGATTCGCGCTCGAGACCGAGAACGGCGTCGCCAACGCGCGGAAGAAGCTCGCCGGGAAGCACGCCGACCTGATCGTGCTCAACACGCCCGAGCAGGGGATCGGCGGCGGGACCAACCAGGTGACGCTGGTGGAGGCACTCGCGGCGGTGGAGCTGCCGGAGACGAGCAAGCGCGAGGTGGCCGAGCGCATCCTCGACCGCGTGCTCGAGCTGCGCGGCGGCGGCGCGGGCAAGCCGAAGCTGGAGCTGGCGGAGGCGGGGGAGAAGCCCGCCCGGCGGAAGCCGGGGAGCCGGAAGGCATGAGCGACGAGATCCGCAGCGAGGCGGCCGCCATCACCCGCGCGCTCCGGCGCACGGTGGAGCGCGTGCGCGCGGGCGGCGGGGGCGAGCTTCTGGCGAGCGGCGTGGCCCGGGCGCGCAACCGCGCGGCCGAGGGCTCGGCGGCCCTCGACACGCCGCCGGCCGCGAACCCACCCGCCGCCGGCAGCGGCTTCTCGCTCACGCCGCCGGAGCCGGCTCCGCATGCGCCGAAGCGCGGCGCGAGCCGTTCCGCGGCGACACCCGAGCCCGAGGAGTTCGACCTGCCGCGCTTCACCGACGACCTCTTCCCATCGGCGCTCGCGGGCGGGCGCGACGCGCTCGCCGAGGCCTCGCTCGCGGTGCTCGACACGGTG
The DNA here is from genome assembly GCA_964609125.1 of uncultured bacterium. Taxonomy (GTDB): domain Bacteria; phylum Eisenbacteria; class RBG-16-71-46; order RBG-16-71-46; family RBG-16-71-46; genus JAIOPA01. The sequence goes on along the minus strand of CAZSQX010000033.1, from coordinate 24,602 downwards.
GCCGCCGAGGCGCGCGCCTGCCGCAGGTGCGGGCTCTGCGACACGCGCACGCAGGCGGTGCCGGGCGTGGGCTCGGCGCGCTCGGGGATCGTGTTCGTGGGCGAGGCCCCGGGCGCGGACGAGGACGCGCGCGGCGAGCCGTTCGTGGGCCGGGCCGGCGAACTCCTCACCCGGATGATCGCCGCCATGGACGAGAAGCAGCTGATCCCCGGCGTGAAGCTCTCCCGCGAGACGGTCTACATCGCCAACGTCCTCAAGTGCCGCCCCCCCGAGAACCGCAACCCGCTCCCGCACGAGATCGAGTCGTGCTCGCCCTACCTCCTCCGCCAGCTCGAGGCGCTCCAGCCGCGCATCATCTGCTGCCTGGGCAAGTTCGCGGCCGAGCTGCTGCTCCGGATCAAGGGCTCCGTGGGCGGCATGCGCGGCCGCACCTACCGCTGGCGGGGCGCCAAGCTCATCGTCACGTATCATCCGGCCTACCTGCTGCGAAGCCCGAGCGCCAAGCGCCCCGTGTGGGACGACCTCCAGCGCCTCGCGCAGGAATACCTGACCGACTGATCGCATCGCATCGGTCTCGCACGGGTGATGCCGGGCCGGCATCACCGCGATGCGGGATCACCGACCACCCGCTGATCCGTCCCCGCGTCGCTCACGACGGACGCGCCCCGGCGCAGAGAGGAACACCACCATGTCCGACACCATCCAGACCGGCTCCAGCGGGCCGCCGGGCCTCACGCCGCCCCAGGCGCTCGAGGCCGAGCGCTCGATCCTCGCGGCCATGATGCTCGACGAGGGCGCCATCGGCCGCGCGGTCGAGCTGATCGACGCCTCGGCGTTCTACCGCACCGCGCACGCCAAGCTGTTCGAGGCCATCGTCGCGCTCTACGAGGACAGCCAGCCGGCCGACCTCATCACCGTGTCGGAGAAGCTTCGCGAGCGCGGCGACCTGGAGGCCATCGGCGGTCCGGCGTTCCTGGCACAGGTCATGGAGTACGCGACGACGTCCGCGAACGTCGAGCAATACGTGCGCATCGTGCAGGCCAAGTCCGTGCTCCGCCAGCTCATCAAGGCCACGGGCGAGATCCAGCAGCAGGCCTACGCCGGCAGCGAGGACACGGCGGACATCCTCGACCGCGCCGAGGCCCGCATCTTCGCCATCACCGACCAGCGCGTGCGCGAGGGCTTCACGAACATCCGCGAGCTGCTCAAGCCCACGTTCGACAACATCCAGAAGCTGTTCGAGCGCAAGGTCCAGGTGACCGGCGTGCCGAGCGGCTGGGACGACCTCGACAAGCTCACGAGCGGCTGGCAGGCCGGCGACCTCGTGATCCTCGCCGGGCGCCCGGCGATGGGGAAGACGTCGGCCGCGCTCAACATGGCCGAGAACGCGGCCATCCGGCACGGCGTCCCGGTGGCGGTGTTCTCGCTGGAAATGAGCAAGGAGCAGCTCGCGCTCCGTCTGCTGTGCTCGCAGAGCGAGGTGCCGCTGCACAAGGTGCGCACCGGTTTCCTCGGCAACGAGGACTGGCCGCGGCTCACCACGGGCGCGGGGCTGCTGACCGCGGCGCCCATCCTCATCGACGACTCGCCGGCGCAGACCGTGCTCGAAGTGCGCGCCAAGTGCCGGCGGCTCAAGGCCGAGGGCAAGCTCGGGCTGGTCGTGATCGACTACATCCAGCTCATGCGCAGCAGCTCCCCCGCGGAGAACCGCGTGCAGGAGATCGCGCAGATCTCGCGCGGGCTGAAGGCGCTTGCGAAGGAGCTGGACATTCCCATCCTCGCGCTGTCGCAGCTCTCGCGCGCCGTCGAGCAGCGCGGCGGCGGCGGCAGGCCCCAGTTGTCGGACCTGCGCGAGTCGGGCAGCCTCGAGCAGGACGCCGACGTCGTGCTGTTCGTCTATCGCGAGGTCGTCTACAAGCCGGACACGGCCGAGCCGGGCAAGGCGCAGCTCATCATCGCCAAGCAGCGCAACGGCCCCACCGACGACGTGGACATGACGTTCCTGCGCGAGTGCACCAAGTTCGTGCCGTACAGCCCGGTGATGTCGGGCGAGACCGAGCCGGGGTTCTAGAGCCTTGAACGACGACAGCCTCACCGCACGCGGCGTCGGGTTCCTGTGGAACCGCGCGGCGGAGTGGATGGCCGACGTGGGGCGCATCGCGCTGCTCGTGGGCGACACGCTCCGCAAGCTCGGGCGGGGGCTGAGCTCGTTCCGGCTGGTCGTGGACCAGATGCACGCGATCGGCGTCCAGTCGCTCGTCCTGGTGCTGATCGTGAGCCTGTTCACGGGGGCGGTCGCGGCCGTGCAGGCCGCCTACCAGTTCTCGAACGTGGTCCCGCTCAAGTACATCGGCTCGGTGATCCTGCGCTCGGTGATCATCGAGCTGGGCCCCGTGCTCACCGCGCTCATCGTGGGCGGCCGCGTGGGCGCGGCGATCGCGGCCGAGCTGGGCACGATGCGCGTCACCGAGCAGATCGACGCGCTCGAGGCCATGGCGATCAACCCGGTGCGCTACCTGGTGGTGCCGCGGGTCGTCGCGTCCATCGTGATGCTGCCCATCCTGGTCATGATCGCCAACGCGGTGGCCATCTTCGGCGGCTACGTCGTGTGCATCACGAGCATCGGCGTCAGCACGCACACCTACGTCACCGGGCTCCAGGACTTCTTCTACATGAAGGACCTGTACTCGGGGCTCATCAAGGCGGTCGTGTTCGGCGGCATCATCGGATGGATGGGCTGCTACCACGGCTTCCGCACGGAAGGCGGCGCCGAGGGGGTGGGCCAGGCCACCACGCGCGCCGTGGTCTCGTCCTGCGTGCTCGTGCTGATCAGCGACTACGTGCTCGCGAGCGTGCTGTTCAAGTTCATCTTCGCGTCGTGATCCGCATCCGGGGCCTGTCCAAGCAGCTCGGCCGCAAGCAGGTGCTCCAGAACCTGGACCTCGACATCCCCACCGGCCGCAACACGGTCGTCCTGGGCCCGAGCGGCACCGGGAAGAGCGTGCTGCTCAAGCACATCATCGGCCTGATGACGCCGGACTCGGGCACGATCGAGGTGGACGGCCAGGTGGTGACCGGCCTGGACGAGCGCGGGTGGAACGAGGTGCGCAAGCGCTTCGGCATGCTGTTCCAGGGCTCGGCGCTGTTCGACTCGCTGACCGTGGGCGAGAACATCGCGCTGCCGCTGCGCGAGCACACGAAGCTCGCCGACCCCGAGATCCGCGCCCGGGTCTCCGAGCGGCTGGAGTGGGTGGGACTGCGGGGCGTCGAGGACATGAAGCCGGCCTCGCTCTCGGGCGGCATGCGCAAGCGGGTGGGGCTCGCGCGCGCGATCGCCATGGACCCGGCCTACATCCTGTACGACGAGCCCACCACCGGCCTCGACCCGATCATGTCGGACGTCATCAACCGGCTGGTCCGCAGCCTCCAGACCCGGACGGGCGCCACGTCCATCATCGTGACGCACGACATGCACAGCGCCTGGCAGCTCGGCGATCTGCTGGCGCTCCTCCACGGCGGGAGGGTGGTGTTCACGGGCACGCCGGACGAGGCCCGCACCACCGGCAACGAGCTGGTGCGGCAGTTCGTCGAGGGCTCGAGCGAGGGGCCGATCAGTGTGGGTTGAAGCGGGCGATTCCGCCGGCCGGGGCCCGTCTCCTGTAGACTGCCCGGCTGCCCGTGCCGTGTCGGACCCCGAGCGAGCGAGGAGCCGGAGTTGAGCCGTCGAACCGAGATGCAGGTCGGAGCCACCGTGCTGGTGGCGCTCGCCATCACGCTGTGGGGCATCACGTGGCTCAAGGAGTTCACGCTCGCCCGCAGGGTGCGAGTGTGGCACGTGACGTTTCCGCAGACCGGCGGGCTCGCGAGCAGCGACGAGGTGCAGGTGAACGGCCTGCGCAAGGGGAGCGTGAACAAGGTGGCGCTGGTGGACGACCACGTCGTCGTGGACCTGGCGCTCGCCTCCGAGATCAGGCTCACCACCGACAGCCGCGTCTCGATCCGCAACATCGGCCTCATGGGTGAGAAGGTGATCGCGGTGGACCTGCGCTCGAGCGGCCGCGCGTACACCGAGCGCGACACCATCGTGGGAATCTACGAGCTGGGCGTGGCCGAGGTGCTGGCGAGCCTGGGGACCACCGTGGACGCGATCGCCCGGCTCGCCGACCAGCTCGGCGCGATCACCCGCGTGATGGAGAAGAGCGGCAGCCTCGACAAGACGCTCGCCAACCTCCACGACACGAGCGAGCAGCTGAAGGCGGCCGTCACCGAGAACCGGGCGACGCTGCGCGAGACGGTGCACAACCTGAACGCGGCCTCGCGCACGGCGAAAGCGCTCACCACCGACCGCGAGGCGCAGCTCCGGCGAACGCTGGACTCGTTCGAGCGCTCGGCGCAAGGCATGGAGCGGCTCACGATCCGCCTCGACTCGTTGCGCGCGGCGCTGCACAACGTTACGGACAAGGTGGACCGCGGCGACGGGTCGCTCGGCCGGCTCGTGAACGACCCGCGGCTCTACGACGACGCGAAGGAGACGGTCGCGCAGCTGCGGGCGCTCATCGAGGACATCAAGAAGAACCCGAAGAAGTACATCAACCTGAAGGTGTTCTAGCCGGGTCCGGACCCGACCCGCGAGCGGGCGGGCCGGACTCGACCCCCGCCACCCGCGCGAGGCACGCATGGCACCCCGCACCAGCCCCAAGCGACCCGCCAAGGCCACCCGCGCCTCCTTCTTCTGCTCCGCGTGCGGCAACGAGCAGCCGCGCTGGTTCGGCCACTGCCCGGCGTGCGGCGAGTGGAACACCGCCGCCGAGGCGCCGGCGGGCGCACGGTCGTCCGCGCAGGCCGTGGCTCGCGGCCCGCGCGGCTGGGCCCCGGCATCGGGAGTCCGTCGCGAGGGCCCCGTGGCCCTCGCGCACGTGTCGCCGGACGAGACCGCGCGCACGCACACCGGCATGCGCGAGCTGGACCGCGTTCTGGGCGGCGGCCTGGTGCCGGGCTCGCTGCTGCTCGTGGGCGGCGACCCCGGGATCGGGAAGAGCACGTTGCTGCTGCAGCTCGCGCTCGCCCTCTCGGCGGCCGGGCGGAAGGTGCTCTACGTCTCGGGCGAGGAGAGCGAGCAGCAGATCCGGCTGCGCGCGACCCGGCTCGGCGACGTGCCGGAGGGGCTCCTGCTCCTGTGCGAGACCGACCTCGAGCGCGTGCTCGAGGTGGCCGCGGCCGAGTCCCCCGACGCACTCATCGCCGACTCCATCCAGACGCTCCTCCGCGCGGATCTCGAGGGCGGCGCGGGCACGGTGACGCAGGTGCGCGAGTGCGGGCTCGCGCTGCTCCATTACGCCAAGGCGTCGCGCACGCCCGTGTTCCTCGTGGGCCACGTCACCAAGGACGGCGCGGTGGCGGGGCCGCGCGTGCTCGAGCACATGGTGGACGCGGTGCTCTACCTGGAGGGCGAGCGCTACCAGCACTACCGCGTGCTGCGGGCGGCCAAGAACCGCTTCGGCGGCACGCACGAGCTGGGCGTGTTCGAGATGCTCGAGTCGGGCCTGCGCGAGGTGGCGAACCCGAGCGAGGCGTTCCTCTCCGACGGCGCGCGCGACGTGCCGGGCGTGGCGGTGGTGGCGAGCCTCGAAGGCGCGCGGCCGCTGCTGGTCGAGGTGCAGGCGCTGGTCTCCACCTCGTTCTACGGCACGCCGCAGCGGGTGACGAGCGGCTGCGATCCGCGCCGGCTGGCGGTGCTGCTGGCGGTGCTCGAGCGGCGCGTGGGCCTCCGGCTCGGCCGGCACGACGTGTTCGTGACCGTGACGGGCGGGTTCCGGCTGGACGATCCGGGCGCCGACCTGGGCGTGGCGCTGGCGATCGCGTCCAGCTTCCGGAGCCGCCCGGTGCTCGCCGGCACGCTCGCGCTCGGCGAGGTGAGCCTCTCGGGCGAGCTGCGCCGCGTGCCGCGCCTGGACGCGCGGCTCCGCGAGGCGGCGCAGATGGGGTTCGCGCGCGCGGGGTTCCCGGCCGCGCAGAAGGCCGACGCGGAGGGGGCGGGACTGGAGCTGGTGCCGCTCGCGACGCTCCGCGAGGCGTGCGAGCGGCTCCTCGGCGAGAAGGTCGAGGTGCCGCGGGCCGAGGCGGCCGCGCCGCGCGCCGACGCGCGACCCGTCGAGAAGCTCGCGGGCGTGGTACGGGGGCGGACCGGCGAGCGCGTTCACCCGGACGCGCCGGGCCACCGCGGCCGCGCGGCGGCGACGGAAGGCGCGCTCCCGGGACGCGACGCGCCCGCCGGCCCGCCGCCCGATCGGACGGACCCGTGACCGCGCCCGCCCCCCGCGCGCTCAGCGACGCGGCGCAGCGCGTGCAGGACGCGCTCCGCGCCGCGGGCTTCTCGAACGCGGTGCGCGAGCTGGACGTCCCCGTGCGCACGGCCGCGGCCGCCGCCGAGGCGGTGGGCTGCCGGCCCGAGCAGATCGTGAAGTCACTGGTCTTCCGCCGCGCCTCGAGCGGTGCGCCGCTCCTCGTGGTGGCGAGCGGCCGGCACCGCGTGAGCGAGGCGAAGCTCGAGACGCTCGCGGGCGAGAAGCTCGCGATGGGCGACCCGCGCTTCGTGCGCGAGGTGACGGGCTTCGCCATCGGCGGCATCCCGCCGGTGGGCCACCCGGGCGCGCTCGAGACGGTCGTGGACGCGCACCTCCTCACGCTCGACGGCCTGTGGGCCGCGGCGGGGCACCCCAACTCGCTCTTCCCGCTCACCGCGGACGAACTCGTCCGCATGACGCGCGGCCGCGTGGCCGAGGTGGCGGAGTGACGCCCGCTCGGCAGCGTCGCCGACGTCGCGCACGGGCCTCCGCGTGGAGGCAGCGCCCTTGAGCACCTGTGCCATCCTGCTCTGCGCCGGCCGCGGCGAGCGGCTGGGCGCGGGCGTGCCCAAGGCGCTGGTACCGCTCGCCGGCCGGCCGCTCTTCACCTGGAGCCTCGAGGCGTTCCAGCGCTGCGACGCCATCGGCGGCGTCGTGCTCGTGGGCCCGGTGCGCACGTTGCGCGAGCTGGTCGCCGCGAGCGGCGTGGGCGCGGCGAAGGTGGTGGCATACACGGAGGGCGGCGACGCGCGCCAGCACTCGGTGGGTCGCGGCCTGCACGTGGTGCCGGAGCCGTTCACGCACGTGGCGGTTCACGACTCGGCGCGTGCGCTCGTCACGCCGGAGGTCATCGCGCGCGCCGTGGCCGAGGCGGTCGAGCACGGCGCCGCGATCGCGGCCGTGCCGCAGGCGGACACGCTCAAGCAGGGCACGCTCGGGAACATCACCGCCACCGTGCCGCGCGCGGGGCTCTGGGCGGCGCAGACGCCGCAGGTGTTCCGCCGCGACTGGCTCGAGCGCGCGCACCGCGAGGCCACGGAGGTCGCCACCGACGACGCGACGCTCGTCGAGTGGCTCGGGCACCCGGTGCGGCTGGCGCAGGGCGACCCGCTCAACTTCAAGATCACCTCCGCCGCCGACCTGGAGCTGGCCGAGGCCTGGCTCGCCCACCGCGCCGCGGCGGCGCGCGGGGGAGGCGCGGCGTGACGCCGGCGACCGCCGTGACCCGCGGGTCCGCGCCGCCGACCCCCGAGCGAGGCGCCACGTGAACCTGCGCGTGGGGCTGGGGTACGACGTGCACCGTGTGAAGCCGGGCCGGCCGCTGGTGCTGGGCGGCGTGCGGTTCGAGAGCGACTGGGGCCTCGACGGACACAGCGACGCCGACGTGCTCGCGCACGCGATCGGCGACGCGCTCCTCGGCGCCGCCGGGCTGGGCGACCTGGGCGAGCACTTCCCGCCGGGCGACCCGCGCTGGAAGGACGCCTCGAGCATGGACCTGCTCGCGCGCATCGCGGCGCTGCTCGGGAGGAGCGGCGCGCGTATCCTGAACGTGGACGCGACGCTCGTCGCCGAGGCCCCGAAGCTCGCGCCGCACCGGGTCGCGATCTGCGATCACATCGCCCGCGCGCTCGGCATCGCTCCCGCCCAGGTGAGCGTCAAGGCCACCACCCACGAGACGCTCGGCGCGATCGGCCGGCACGAGGGGCTCGCCGCCATGGCCGTGGCCCTGGTGGAGCGAACGTGAGCGCGGGCTCCCCCGTCCGGGTCCGGTTCGCGCCCAGTCCCACCGGGTGGCTGCACGTGGGCGGCGCGCGCACCGCGTACTTCAACTGGCTGTTCGCGCGGAAGCACGGCGGCGTGCTGGTGCTGCGCGTCGAGGACACGGACGTGGCCCGCTCGGACCCTGCGAGCGAGCGGGCCGTGCTCGACGAGCTCCGCTGGCTCGGGCTCGGCTGGGACGAGGGGCCGGACACGGGCGGCGCGCACGGGCCCTACCGGCAGAGCGAGCGGCTCGCGATCTACCGCGGGCACGCGGAGCGACTGCTCGCCGCGAGCCGCGCCTACCGCTGCTTCTGCACCGACGCCGAGCTCGAGGTGCGGCGTGCCGCGGCGCACGCCGCGGGCCGGCCGCCGCACTACGACGGCCGCTGCCGCGCGCTCGCGCCCGCCGCCGCGGCGGCCCGCGCGGCGGCGGGCGAGCCCCACAGCCTCCGCTTCGCGGTGGAGCCGCGTGACTGGACGCTTCCCGACCTGGTCCGTGGTGACGTGACGTTCCCGGCCGGGATGGTCGGCGACTTCGTGGTGCTGCGCTCGAGCGGGCTCCCGACCTACAACTTCGCGTGCGCCGTGGACGACCACGACATGGCGATCTCGCACGTGATCCGCGCCGAGGAGCACCTGGCCAACACGCCGCGCCAGCGGATGCTCATGGAGGCGTTCGGCTGGCCGCCGCCGCGCTACGCGCACGTGCCGCTCATCTTGAACCGCGACCGGAGCAAGATGAGCAAGCGCGACGGCGAGGCCGCGGTCGCCGTGGGGGACTGGCGGCGCGCGGGCGTCGTGGCCGAGGCGCTGCTCGCCTATCTGGCCCTGCTCGGGTTCCACCCGGGCGACGACCGCGAGGTGCTCACGCGCGCGGAGCTGCTGGAGGCGTTCGCGCTGGAACGAGTGGGGCGGAGCGGCTCGGTCTTCGATCCGGCGAAGCTCGGGTGGATGAACGCCCACTGGCTGCACCATGCCGACGGCGCCACGCTGGCGGCGTGGGCGGCGGCCGCGGGCCCCGACGCGCCGGCGTTCCTGCCGGCCGCCGCCGCGCGCTGGCCGGCCGCGACGCTCGCGCGCGTGCTCGAGGCGGTGCGCGGGAACCTCGCCACGCTGGCCGACCTCCCGGGCGAGCTGTCGCCGTTCCTCGACGAGCCGGTCGCGCCCGAGCCGGCGGCCGCCGGGGCGCTGGCCACGGCCGATGCGGGCCGCGTGTGCGCGGCGGCGGCGGACGCGTTGGCTGCGCTTGCGGACTGGAGCGCCGACGGGGTTAAATCCGCGGTCCGTTCGCTCGCTCCCGCGCTCGGGCTCAAGGGCAGGGACGTGTTCCTCCCGATCCGCGCCGCGCTCACCGGGCGCACGCACGGGCCGGAGCTGCCGCTCCTCGCGGAGCTGCTGGGCCGCGAGCGCTGCGTCGCCCGGCTCGAACGCGCGGCCGGCCGGGCGGCCACTCATTAGATGGCGCAGGACCCCGCGCGCCGCGGGCGGCGCGCGGAGCGACCCATCATCCATTCACGGAGGAAGCGGCGATGAAGGTGGCGGTGCTCATGGGGGGGCGCTCGAGCGAGCGCGAGATCTCGCTGCGCACGGGGCAGGGCGTGGCGCAGGCGTTGCGGCACCTGGGCCACGACGTGACCTCGGTGGACGCCGCCGACGGAAGCACGATCACCGCGGGGAGGGAGGAGGCCTCGGCCGCCAGGCGCGAGGCCGTGCTCAAGCTGCCGCTCTCGGCGATGCTGGCGAGCGTGCAGTGCGCCGCGGTGAGGGACGCGGACGTCGTGTTCGTGGCGCTCCACGGCACCTACGGCGAGGACGGGATCATGCAGGCCGCGCTCGAGCTGGCGGGCAAGGTCTACACGGGCTCGGGCGTGCTCGCGAGCGCGCTGGCCATGGACAAGGCCATGAGCAAGCGCGTCTTCGAGCGCGAGGCCATCCCCACGCCGCATTGGGTGCTGCTCGAATCGGGCGTCCCCGGCCGCACCATCGACACCAGCCTGCTCGGCGGCTTCCCGCTCGTGGTGAAGCCCAACGCCGAGGGTTCCACGGTGGGGCTCAGCATCGTCAGGCACCCCTCCGAGCTGGACGCGGCGCTCGAGAAGGCCGGCCGCCACGACCACCAGATCCTGGTCGAGCAGTTCGTGCCGGGCCGCGAGCTGACCGTGGCGGTGGTGGGCGAGGAGGCGTTCCCGATCGTCGAGATCGAGCCCAAGAGCGGCTTCTACGACTACGAGGCCAAGTACACGAAGGGGAAGACCGAGTACACCTGCCCGGCGCGGCTCGACGCCGAGCTGGCGCGCCACGTTCGCGAGCTGGCCGTGGAGTGCTGCGCGGTGCTCGGCTGCCGCGGCGTGGCCCGCGTGGACTTCCGGCTGTCGGAGGACGACGAGCCGCAGGTGCTCGAGGTGAACACGGTGCCCGGCATGACGCCCACCAGCCTCGTGCCCATGGCGGCGCAGGCCAAGGGCATCGGCTACGACCAGCTCGTCGGCCGCATGCTGGACCTGGCGCTCGCCGACGCCCGCGCGGCGCGGGCGGCCGCGCACTGAACCCCGGCCGCGCGGGGCACGACGTCACGAACGAACGCAGCACCATCCCGGTGGGAGACCCCATGGACCGCACGCTGGATTTCCTCAAGGAGCTCGTGCAGGCGCACGGTGTGCCCGGCTTCGAGGACGACGTCGCGAAGGTGATGCAGAAGCACCTGGAGGGCGTGGGGCCGTTCAGCCGGGACCGGCTCGGGAGCTTCATCTGCGAGAAGGTGGGCGACCCGAAGGGCCCGCGCATCATGCTCGCCGGCCACCTCGACGAGGTGGGCTTCATGGTGCGCTCCGTCACCAAGGAGGGCTTCGTCAAGTTCCTGCCGCTCGGGGGCTGGTGGGGCCACGTCGTGCTCGGCCAGCGGCTGATCATCCGCACGCGCAAGGGCGACGTCCTGGGCGTGGTGGGCAGCAAGCCGCCGCACGAGCTGCGCGACGAGGACCGCAAGAAGGTGCTCGAGATCAAGGACATGTACATCGACGTGGGCGCGACGGGCGACTGGGACGTGAAGCAGAACCTCGACATCCGCGCCGGCGACCCGATCGTGCCCGACTCGGCGTTCACCGTGATGGCGAACCCGAACCTGCTCCTCGCGAAGGCCTGGGACAACCGCATCGGCTGCGCGCTCGCCGCGGAGACGGCGCACCGGCTCGCGGACGTGAAGCACCCGAACGTCCTGCACGTCGTGGCCACGGCCCAGGAGGAGGTCGGGCTGCGCGGGGCCAAGACCTCGGCGAGCAAGCTCCGGCCCGACGTGGGCTTCGCGCTGGACGTGGGCATCGCGCACGACACGCCCGGCACCGAGGGCGACGAGAAGCTGGGCGGCGGGCCGCTGGTGGTGATCTACGACTCGAGCAGCATCCCGAACCGCCGCCTGCTGGACCTGGTCGTCTCCACCGCCGAGACCGCGAAGATCCCGCTCCAGTTCGAGGCGGTCGAGCGCGGCGGCACCGACGCCGGCCGCATCCACCTCTCGGGCGAGGGCGTGCCGTGCATCTCGATGGGCGTGCCGGCGCGCTACATCCACAGCCACGTCAGCATCATCGACCGCCGCGACTTCGAGGCCGCGGTGAAGCTGCTGGTCGCGGTGGTGCAGCGCCTCGACCGGAAGACGGTCGAGGGCCTGACGTGAGCCGGGCCGGGAGCCCGGCCGCCCGCGTCGCATGATCGCGCAGGCGCTCGCCGCGCCCGCGGCCGCCGCGGCGGACTCCGCGCGCGGGTTCCCGTGGATGTTCGCGCCCGACACCGAGCGCGCCGGCGTCGTGCTGGTGCGGCTCGCGCTCACGGCGCTGGCCGCGTGGGTGGCGCAGCGGCTCCTGTTCCTGTTCGTCCGCCGCGGCGAGATGTGGCTCGAGCGGGCCTCCCGCCAGTCGGGCCACGCCGTTCAGCGCGGGCGCACGATCGGCCAGCTGCTCCGGAACGGCGTCACCGCGCTCGTCGGCGGCTGGGCGGTGGTGCACGGGCTCGAGATCCTGGGCTGGGACGTGAAGCCGCTGCTCGTGGGCGCCAGCATCCTCGGCGCGGCGGTCGGCTTCGGCGCCCAGTTCCTGGTGCGCGACGTGATCGCGGGCACGTTCATCTTCATCGAGGACCAGTTCGTGGTGGGCGACACGATCGAGGTGAACGGCATCGCCGCCACGGTCGAGGCGGTCACGCTCCGGAGCACGCGGCTGCGCGACTTCCAGGGCCGCGAGTTGCACGTGCCGAACGGCGAGATGAAGGTGGTCGTGAACCACAGCCGCGGCTGGAACCGCGCGGTGGTGGACCTGCCCGTGGCGCCGGGGCAGGACCTCGGCCGCGCGCTCCGCTCGGCCGAGGCGGTGGCGGCCGAGGTGAACGCCGACCCCGCCTGGCGCGAGCTGCTGATCGAGCCGTTCGCGGTGATGGGCTTCGAGCGCGCCGCGGCCGAGGGCGCGACGCTGCGCCTGGTGGCGCGCGCCCGCCCCGGCGGCGACTCGGCGCGGCTCGCGCGCGAGCTGCGGCTGCGGCTCCTGCAGCGCTGGCGGGACGAGGGCATCCGAACCGCCGCCGAGCCCGTGCTCGCCCGGCCCCCGGGACCCGCGCCCCCGGAGCCGGCCCCGGAGCCCTGAATCGCGTACCTTGGGCTCCCGCACGGCGGGCCCGAGGCTCCGCCGGACCGAACTCTCGAGGAGGATCATCGTGCCCGTACTGCGCATCTACGACACGCTCACACGCGAGAAGCGCGAGTTCGTGCCCGTGAACCCGGGCAAGGTGGGCATGTACGTATGCGGCATGACCGTGCAGAACAAGCCGCACGTGGGGCACATCCGCGCCTCGCTCTCGGCCGAGGTCATGCGCCGCTACCTGGAGCACCTCGGCTACGAGGTCACGTACGTCTACAACTTCACGGACGTGGACGACAAGATCATCGAGCGCGCGGCGGCCGAGGGCGTGCAGTACGAGAGCGTGAGCGAGCGCAACATCGAAGCGTACCTGCGCTTCGCCGACCTGCACAACATCAAGCGCGCCACGCACTATCCGCGTGCCACGCGGCACATCGCCGAGATGCACGCCATGATCGCGAAGCTGATCGAGAAGGGCTACGCCTACGCCGCGGGCGGCGACGTGTACTACGAGGTCCGCAAGAAGGACGACTACGGGAAGCTCTCCGGCCGGCGGGTGGACGAGCTGCGCGAGGGCTACCGCATCGAGCCCGGCGAGCAGAAGCGCGACCCGCTCGACTTCGCGCTGTGGAAGGGCGCGAAGCCCGGCGAGCCGGCGTGGGAGAGCCCATGGGGGCCGGGCCGGCCGGGCTGGCACATCGAGTGCTCGGCCATGGCCATGAAGTACCTGGGCGAGACGTTCGACATCCACGGCGGCGGGCAGGACCTGATCTTCCCGCACCACGAGAACGAGATCGCGCAGAGCGAGGCCTACTGCGGCAAGCCGTTCGCGAACTTCTGGGCCGAGAACGGACTCGTGAACCTGTCCGGCGCCAAGATGAGCAAATCGGTGGGGAACTTCTTCTTCATCGAGGACATCGCGCGCGACTGGGACCCCGAGGTGACGCGCTTCTACCTGCTGAGCACCCACTACCGGAGCCCGATCGAGTTCAGCATGGAGCGGCTGCGGGAGGCGGGCGTGGCCTACGCGCGCCTGCGCGGCCCGCTGGAGCGGGCGGACGCATGGACGGCGTCCGACGGGCCCGCCCCGGGCGGCGCGCTGGGGGAGGCCGTGGCCGACGCCGGGCGGCTGTTCCACGAGGCCATGCACGACGACTTCAACACCGCCGGGGCGCTCGGTCACCTGTTCGACCTGGCCCGGGCGGTGAACCGCTCGCTGGACGAGGGCGGCGCCGCCGAGGCCGTCCAGGGCGCCCGGGCGCTGCTCCGGCTGGGCGGGATCCTGGGGCTCTTCTGGCGTCCCACGGGCGAGCCGACGTGGGGCCCCGACGTGCTGGCCCTGGCGGAGGCGAGGGCCACCGCCCGCAAGGAGCGCAACTGGAAGCTGTCCGACGAGTTACGGGACAGGCTGGCGGCGCTGGGCGTGGCGGTCGAGGACTCCCCGCAGGGGCAGAGACTCAGGCCCCGATAGGTGCACGGAAGCCCGCGGATGCGACCGTCATGGCCGGCCGCGTCGCCTTGAGGCCTCAGAATGCCAACGACCTGGGTTGTGCGGTGTAGATCGTTGGCGGGCGCGGGCGGCGGCGCAAGTGCTTGTGGATCTGGCCCCGGCCGGCGAACCGGGCCTCCCGACCCGCCATCGACGGGCTTCGCCGCACAAGCAAAGCACTTGCACGGGTGTGAAGCCCGGGTCTAGCCTTGTGTCGACCCGGGCGGAAGCGCGCCGCAGTCACGTTCGAGGGCCCCCCTGTATCCACCTCGCGAACCGTGGCGACGGCATGCACGTTCGGGTCTTTTGCTCTGGCAAGGGGCGGTGATGAGAACCGGGAGCAGAAAGGGAACATGCGGCAGAGAGCTGGAATGAGGCTGTGGAGTCTCCTCCTCGCGCTTGCGCTCGTGGCGAGCGGCACGGCGATCACGCCGCGCTCCATCTGGGCGGACGAGTACCCGGGTGAGCCCGCGCCGTCGCCCGCGCCCGACACGGGAACGGGCGACCCGGACTGGCCGGATTCGCCGAGCGCCAAGTCGCCCAAGCCCTCGCCGGTACGCGGCGTCGGCGGGCCCGGTCCTCGGGAGCAGGTCCAGGTGACCTGGTCGGGCAAGTGGGTGTGGGGCTTCCGCATGGCCTTCGCTTCGGTGTACCGCATCTTCTTCCGCTTCTGACGCTCGGCGTCGGGGTCGACGGAAGTCGTGCGGGCGCCGACCGGGGAGCCTGACGTCGGTTTGTCGTGTAGTCATCGGAGAACGGGCGTGTTGATGGGCGATTCGGACAGGATCGCGTCACTCGAGCAGCGACTCGCGGGCTCCGCGGCCTTGCCGGCCACGGCGCTCGAGGACCTCGAGATGCTCGCGGATCTCTATCTCCAGGCGGACAGTCACGTGCCTGCGCTGGAGACCATCGACCGCCTGCTGTCGCTGCCGGCGGCGCGTGGCCTCTCGGCCGCGCGCCGCGCGGCCATCGAGCTGAAGGCCGTGAACTGCCGGATTGCCAAGGGCGAGCCGCAGGCGGCCGCCGCCCAGGCGAGGGAGCTGCTCCAGGCGCTGCCCGCGGAGCTGGCCGAGTCCCGGGTGCGCGTGCTGCTCGCGCTCGCCAAGGCGCTGCACCACCTCGGCCGCATCGCGGACGCCCGCACCAACGCGCAGCAGGCGCTGGGCGTGGCCGAGTCGCTCGGGGACCTCGGGCTGTGCGCGCAGGCGCTCGCCACCATCACCGTGACCGCGTACCGCGAGGGCGACCTCGCGCTCGCCCGCGAGATGGGCGAGGAGGCGCTGGTGCTGTTCCGCCGCGTCGGCGACGAGGACAGCGCGGCGCGCACGCGCAACACGCTCGGGCTCGTCTACAAGCAGCATTGCGAGTGGGAGCCCGCGATCGCGCACCTCGAGGCGGCGCTCGCGCATCACCGCTCGCGCGGGCGGCTCGCGGACACCGCGATCCCGCTCCAGAACCTGGGCATCGTCCACCAGAAGATGGGCGACTGGGCGCGCGCGGCCGAGCACTACCGCGCCTGCGAGGACGTGCTCGTGCAGCTCGGGGACGACTTCCACCTCGCGCTGGTGGACATCGGGCTGGGCAACGTGGCGCGCCTGCAGCGGCACTTCGCGGACGCCGAGACGCGGCTTCTGTCCGCGCTCGAGCGGGCGCGCCGCCACGGCGGACACCGCGAGGAGGTGCTGGCGATCGAGTTCCTGGGCGAGCTGGACTTCGACCGCGGGCGCGCCGAGCGGGCCCTGGGCCGCTACCGCGAGGCGCTCGCGCTCGCCGAGCGCACCGCGCCCGAGGGCGACCTGGTGGTCGAGCTCGAGCGCCGCCGCGCCGAGGCGCTGATCGCGATCGGCAGGCTGGACGAGGCCGAGCAGGCGCTCGACCGCGCCACCCGGCTCGCGCGCCTGACCGACGACCGCTTCGAGCACGCCGCCGCGCACCGCGTGGCGGGCGACCTCGCGCTCGCGCGCGGGCGCAGGCTCGAGGCCCGCGAGCGCTGGGAGCAGGCCGCGAAGCTGCTGGCCGCCTGCCGCGAGCGCCACGAGCTGGCGCGCGTGCAGCTCTCGCTCGCCCGCGTCGCCGACGAGCCGCGCAGCGCCCGCACGCACGCCACCCGTGCCTGCGCCCTGTTCGCCGAGCTGGGCGTCGTGTTCTGGCAGGAGCAGGCGGAGGCGGAGCTCACGCGCCTCCTGGGCCCGGCGGCGGTGACGGCGCCGACCCGGTCCGACTCGCTGCTCGGCAAGCGCCACCGTGCGCCGGGGCTGGTCGCGGCCTCCGCCGCCATGCGCAACGTCGAGACGCTCGCGCGCCGCGCCGCGGCCACCGAGCTCTCGGTGCTCATCACCGGCGAGACGGGCACCGGCAAGGAGCTGGTCGCGCGCACGATCCACGGCCAGTCGCCGCGGGCGGCGCGACCGTTCCTCGCGGTCAACTGCGGCGCGCTGCGCGCCGACCTCGCGCTGTCGCAGCTGTTCGGGCACCGGAAGGGCGCGTTCACCGGCGCGCACGCCGAGGGCATCGGCCTCGTCGAGGCGGCGCACGGCGGCACCCTGTTCCTGGACGAGGTGGGGGAGCTGCCGCTCGACGTGCAGGTGACGCTGCTCCGCTTCCTCGAGAGTGGCGAGTACCTGCGGCTCGGCGAGACGCAGGTGCGCCGCGCCGACGTGCGGTTGATCGCCGCGACGAACCGGCCGCTGCGCGGCTCCGAGGCCGAGCGGCTGTTCCGGCGCGACCTGCTCTACCGGCTGAACGAGATCGAGATCCGCCTGCCGGCGCTCCGCGAGCGCCCCGAGGACATCGTGCCGCTGGCGCGGCACTTCCTGTCGTTCTACGGCGGCCTCGAGGGCCCGCGCCTGGGCCACGACGGCGAGACGCTGCTCGCGTCCTACGCCTGGCCGGGCAACGTGCGCGAGCTGGAGAACGTGATGAAGCGTCTCGCGGCGCTGCACGCGGCCCAGGGCGAGGTGGACTCGGGCGCGCTGCTCCCGCTCCTCGCCGAGCCGCCGGCGCGCGCGGCCGAGAACGCCGACCGGCGCACCCACGAGCGCGACGAGATCGTCGCGGCGTGGCGGCAGGCGCACGGCAACAAGAGCCGGCTCGCGGCCCTGCTGGGCGTGAGCCGGAAGACGCTGTATGCGCGGCTCAAGCGGCACGACCTGACGCTCTGAGCCGTTCCAGGGCAGGCACCCCGTGCGCGCGGCTCGCGCGCCGGCGACACGGCGAGCGAACCCTCCCCACGCGAAAGCGCAGTCCCGGGGATCGGCGCCACGGACCGGGACGGAGCCGATGCGGGCGCTCGACCGCAAGGTCGTGTACGCCTGCTCCGACCCGCTCCCGCATGGCATGGGGCCGAGCGGGGCGACATCTGCTCCGGGAACGCGACCGAGAGCGAGTTCCGCACCGAGCCGCTCATGGGCCTTGGCCTCGCGACCCGGTTCATGCTCGACCGCGCCGCGACGGCGCTCGAACCGGCCATCGAGCTGCATGGCGGCGAGGGGAGCGCGTCCCGCGAGCGCTTCCGGAAGCTCGGTGAGAAGGAGCAGGGCGAACCGCTCGAATTCCCGCGGTCACGCTGAGCGGCTCTCATCGATTCGGCACCACGGAAGCCGGGTCGGGCCGGCGTCGATTCGCGAGTGGGCCCGCGAAGCGGGGTCCCCGCGAGTGAATCGATCCCGGACCGGGCCGGCGGTGATGCGGAACCAGTGAACGGCAACCGGGCCCGGTCTGAGAGCACGACGCTCGCTTGGTGCTCTCAGGCCGAGCCCAGCCCGGACCACCCTGGATACCATGACCTGCGCGTTGGCCGGCAGGGAGCGGCCTCGGAAGGGACGCGCTCGTCGCGGCCCCGCGCCGGGCGGCTCACCTGTCAACGGGCTGTCACCGAAGCGGGCAGTGTCACCTTCGAGGTGACAGTCGCGAACGCCTTGGTGTGTCGCTCGTTCGGCGTCCGAAGGCGTCCGAGGGTGTTTCCCCGTGGGGGTGACACCTCGCGGACGGGCCCCGAGCGCACGCGCGAGCCGTCCGCGCGCGGGCGGACCGCATCGCGATGTGCGACATGGCGATGGTCGTCATGGCCGCCGCGGGCGGCGCGATCGCCGGCTTCTGGCACGACGCGTGCTCAAGCAGGTCTCCCGGATACGGGTCGTGCGCGGAGACGCTCGCGATCCAGGGGGACGGAGATCCCTGAGGGGGGTAGGAAGAGTTCGGAGGGTCCGCGCGCAGGTCGGCACCTCCATCGGCGCGCGGCCTTCCCGGACTCCACTCCCCAGCGATCTCCGAAGTGGTTCCAGGCGGTTCGCGGTATCGGGCGCGCATGCGCCCGGGGGGCTCGTACCCTCATTCACTCCCCGGGGAGGTTCCGAACGCAGTCCGGCCCGCCCCGGGGCCGATGCAGGACACAAGGGGGGATGGACGCACCAGGAACTGTGCAGTAGCAGGTGAAGTGGTTCGTAGCAACGCAACGCAACACACAACTGAATACGCCCGGTCAACGAAGCCGTAAGGACTGTGGAGTTCATCCCGGTCGCTCCCAGTTCTTTCGGGAAGAGGCAGTCGGAGTCGAGGAAACTCGACCACCGGCTGCCTTTTCGATTTGTGGCGCCTGCGGCTCGTCGCCCTCTCGAGCACACGCCCGCCGGGATCGGGTCGACCGTCCGCAGTCCGGTGCGATCGCTAGCGCGTCGTGGCCTCCGGCGGCCGCCGGGCGATGGTCGCGGCGACCTCGAGCGGCTTGCCGCCCCGAACGATCCCGAGCAGCACCCGCGACCCCGGGCCGTGGTGGTAGAGGAGCCGCTGGAAGTCGTAGACGGTGGCGATGGGCTCGCCCGCGAGGCTGTGGAGGATGTCGCCGACGAGAATCCCCGCCGCCGAGGCCGGGCTGGGGTCGAAGACGTTGTCGATCTCGATGCCGCCGGCCGCGTGGCCGCCGAGCCTCGTGCGCGTCTCCTCGGTCAGCGCGAGCACGGAGATCCCCAGCCAGGGCGACTCCTTGTTCTCGCGGATCAGCAGGCTCTGGAGGATGGCGTTCGCGATGTTGGACGGAAGCGCGTGCCCGGACCCCGTCGCCGGCGCCGTTCCGCCCGTCGCGCCGGGTCGCCCGAGACGCGCGCTGACGCCGATCACCTCGCCGCGGAGATTGACCACCGGACCGCCGAGGGAACCGTCGCCCACGGGCGCGGAGGTCTGCAGGTAGGTCGCGCTCAGGTCATCCTGGTAGCACTCGCGCGTCGGCTGGAACGACACGAACCCGGGCAGCAGCGTCTGCTCGCTCCCGTCCGGGTTGCCGAACGCGATGGCCCAGTGCCCGGGCCTGGACTTTCCGCTGTCGCCGAAACGGAGGAACGGGAGCGGCGAGGCCGAGGTGATTTTGAGCACGGCGAGGTCGAGCGTGGGCTCGAGACCCATCACGTCGGCCTTGAAGTGGTCGGAGCCCACCTCGACATCCACGATCGGCGCCTCGCGTCCCGTCGCGGGATCCACGATCACCCGGCGCAGCGTCACGATGTAGCCGTCCGCCGAGACCAGGAACCCGCTCGCCCCCCTTCCGGGGCGGTGCCCGGGGTAGAGGAGGTCGGTCGTGGGCAGGACCCGCCACCCGGCGGTTCCGCGGCGCTCGGGCCGGACCTTCTCCCACCAGGCGGCGTCCTTCGTGAACCGCCGGATGTTGACGACCGCAGGCCGGACGGTTCCGGCGAGGCGCTCGAACACGCGCTCCGACTCCTGCAGCAGCTCGAGCGCGTCGGGCAACTCCTCGGCGGCGAAGGGCACGGCCGGCAGCGACAGGCCCAGGAGCAGCAGGATCCCGCTCGAGGCGATGCGTGCGTTCATGCGGACACTCCCGTCGGGTGCCCGGGCCGGCACCGCCGCGCTCCCCTGCCACGCGGCGGACCGGCCCGGCACACCTTAGAGCGAATCGAGGAAGCGGAGCAGGTCGCTGCGGCCGGAGGCGGGCAGCGACCGGAACGCGTTCCGGCTGCGGCGCGCCTCGCCATCGTGCCACAGGATGGCCTCCTCGGTGGTGCGCGCCCGTCCATCGTGCAACAGGTAGAGGTATCCGTTCACCGTCGCGGCGAGGCCGAGGCCCCACAGCGGCGCCGTCCGCCATTCCGAGGCGCGGGCGGCTCCCTCCGGCATCCGGTCGGAGAGCTCAGGTCCCATGTCGTGGAGCAGCAGGTCGCTGAACGGGTGGACGACCTGGCGCGCGAGCGCCGGCGCGGGCGCCTCCCCGGTGGTCAGCGCGGGGACGTGGCAGCTCGCGCAACCCAGCTCGCGGAATCGCTCCGCCCCTCGCCGCACCGCAGGGTCGTCCACGTCCCGACGCGCGGGCACGGCGATCAGCCGGCAGTAGGCGAGCAACGCCTCCAGCGCTTCGCCGTCCAGCTCCGGCTCGCCCCCGTTCGCGCGTCCGCGCGCCACGACCTGGGCCGCGGACAGCTCCGGCCGGGGTCGCGAGGGCGTGGTGATGCCCATGTCCTCCGCGAGCGCCGCGGTCACCTGCGCGGCCAACGTGACCTGCGCGGCCTTCCATCCGAAGCGCCCCGCGCGGGGGAGCGGTCCGGGCTTCGTGGCGGCCGCCGGGTGGCGCACGGCGATGAACGCCTCGAGTGCGTCGTCGTTCCGCCAGTGGACCCGGCCCGAGATGCCGTCCCGGTCGGCGTCGTCGGGATCCGCGAGCGCCGCGAGGACCGAGTCGGGGATGGCCTCGAGCAGGCCCACGCCGATCACGGCGGGCGCGATGCGCGCGGAGATCCGGGTGTCCCGCGCGAGCGGGCCGTACGCGGCGTCGGCCACCCGGGCCCGCGGCCGCCGGAGCCGCGCGCGCGTGCCGTCCGGGTAGCGATGCTCGATCTCCTCCCACCGCACCTCGAGACGGCCCTCCGCGGCGAGCCCCCGCACGGCCCGCCCGCTCAAGACCCTCCCGTAGCGCGGATCGGGGAGCCCCGTGCGCGGGCCATCCGCCGCGCCGAGTCGCACGAGCATGGTCTCCCCGATGTCGTCCGGTCCCCCGGGCGGCCGCCCGCGGCCGTCCCGCAGGTGGCAGCCCGAGCACGACCGGCTGCTGTAGAAGGGCCCCAGTCCGTCGAAGTGCGCCACCGACGCGCCCGCTTCGACCCACGGCGTGCTGAAGACGCGGTTGCCGAGCGCGAACGCGGCGAGCTCGGAACCGGAGAGTCCCGGCGCGTGCTGCGTGAACGCGCTGCGGGAGCGGTCCGGCGACGTCGCGTCGCCTCCCGAGCGGGCCTCCAGCAGCGCGAGCGCGAGGTCCGCGTCCGGGAGGCCCGCCGCCGCGACTCCGGCGATTGCGTACACCGCCATCACCACCGGGGCCGCCCGGCGCATCAGCCGCCTCCTCCGATGAACACCTTCGTCCCGGCGGCCTCGCCCGCCCGCTGGAGCGCGCCGGCCAGCATCAGCAGCTCCCCCGCGAGCGCCTGAAGCGTGCGCCGGCGGGGATCGTCCGCGGGGGAGCCGAGGATGGCGTCGAACGGAGGCGTGATGTCGCCTGCCAGCTGCCGTGCGCGCCCGAGCGCGGCCCGGATCGCGCGGGCCTCCCCGGGCTCGAGCGCCGCGAGCAGGCCCGGGACCCGGGCGTCGCCCTCCAGCACCGCGGCGATGCCGGCGATGTTCTCGGCGATGTCCCGGTGCGTGTTGTCGCTGAAGCAGCTCTCCTCGTCCTCCTGCATCCCGGTCGAGAGCGGTATGCCGATGCGCTCCGAGGCCAGCTCGAACGCGGCGAGAGTCGCGGGACCGGAGAACGCCCGGCCCAGCGCTTCCGCCGGCGGCATGGCCCGGAACACGCTTGCGTAGCGGTCCGGCCCCGGGACCCACTCGTCCGCCACGTGGCTCACGTCGCGGAGGAGCAGGTCCACGAGCAGCGCCAGGCAGGCGCGACGGCGCTCGCGGACCGGGTCGCCAGGAACGTAGTCCTCGTGAGGTCGGTCCCCGGCGTGGACCCGGCTGGAGTCCTGTCCCCAGAGCAGGAACTCGATCGCATGGTAGCCGAGCGTCACCTGCGCCTCGTCCGCGGCGGCGTTCCGCGTCACGAGCGTGGACTCGGCGATGGGGACCGAGAGATCCGAGACGAGACCCGCGCGCGGATCCCCGGCGACATGGTCCAGGTACGCCTCGTCGACGGGCCAGGCGTTGATGCGCCCTTCGGGCCCCTGCCGGCCGGTGATGGGGTGAAGGTCGTCGATGGGGCCGCCGGAGAAGCGGTAGACCTCCGTGCGCCCGTACCCGGCACGGCACGCGCGCCAGGCCTCGCGCGCCTTCGCGAGCGACGCGGGCGACGGGCTCGCCAGGAGCGCCCGGACCGCCAGCCGCAACTCCTCGAGGCCGCGCACGGCCCCGGCGTAGGCGTCGCGCGCCTGCCGGGCGTAGCCGTCGAGGATCGCCGACATCGGGACGCGCGCCGGTCGCGCGGTGTCCGCGGCCGTCACGGGCGCCGTCCACGAAGCCAGCGCGAGGAGCAGCAGCAGCCCGGCGTTCCGCATCAGCGTCTCCAGGGGCGGGGGACGGACGGGCGCCGGCCTCGTCGGCCGAGCCCGCCTGGTCCCGGGATTATCGGTCCTCGGGTCCGTCCACGTTCACATCGGGATGTCAGGACGCGATCGGAGCACGCCGCGCGCCTCGCCCGCGGGCGGCCGGCCGCCTCATGCGTCCTTCGCGACCGTCGCCGCCTCGCTCGCCTTTGCTCCTCACGAGCCGCGGGTGCTAGCTTGCGTGCCATGCCCCGAGCCCGGACCCCTCGCGCGGACGTCCGCCGACCGCTGGCGGCTGTGCCGCTGATGTTCGTGGCGCTCGGCTCGCTCGTGCTCGGGTTCGGGCTCGGTTGCGGTGGCGGCAAGCCGGTCGGCTCGGAGCAGGCGCCCGGCGGTTCGACTGGGACCGCCGGCAGCTCGTCCGGAGCGACCGCGTCTCCCGACACGACACCGAAGGCCACGCCCCCGGCGGGTTCGGGCGGCGCCGTCACGGCGCTCGGCCCCAAGGTGTTCGCCGTGCGGTGCGCGCTCTGTCACGGCCCCGATGGGCACGGTGACGGGCCCGGTTCCGCGGCGCTCAACCCCAAGCCGAGGAACTTCCACGACCAGGCCTACATGAAGACGCGCACGGACGCGCAGCTCCTCGAGATCATCCGGAACGGCAAGGGCGTGATGCCGAAGTGGGGCGGCATCCTGAGCGAGGCCGAGATGCAGGCCGTACTCGCCCACGTGCGGGAGCTGGCCGGGAAGCCCTGATCGCGCTGGGCGAGGCCGTGAAGCCGCGCCGCCCGCAACCGCGTAGAGCGCGTCCCGCACCATGCCCCGGCTTCGTGCGGAGGTTCGGCACGCGCTCCGTCGGGCGGGCCGGCGGTCGCTCACGGCGCGCGGTTCTTGACGTCCCCGGTGCTCCTGCCTATGTTGCCCGGGCCCGAATGCCTCGCGAACTGCTGGCGTAGCTCAACTGGTAGAGCATCTCATTTGTAATGAGGTGGTTGGGGGTTCGAGTCCCTTCGCCAGCTCAGCAAACCCGCCGGCGCTGCCGGCGGAGCCGGGTCCCCGGCGCCCCGGCGGATCCTCGCGGCCGGGCCGGCGGACCTTGGGGCACGATGCAGTCGTGGAGGGGTGCCCGAGCGGCCAAAGGGAGCAGACTGTAAATCTGCCGGCGTACGCCTTCGAAGGTTCGAATCCTTCCCCCTCCACCACTCGATCGCGCGCAAGCGCCCATGCGGGAATAGCTCAGCGGCTAGAGCATCGGCCTTCCAAGCCGAGGGTCGCGGGTTCGAATCCCGTTTCCCGCTCCATTCTCTGGACGGCGAACTCGGCCCCGTCACGGCCGGGTTCGCCTGACCAGCGGGAAATAGGAGAGGCCGGGGGCGTTCCTTGACAATGTCTTTGCGCCCGAATTGCCGTCGCACGCCGGTGGGAGCGGGGTCCGCCCAGGGACGGGCGCGGCTCACGATCGAGGCCGTAACCTCCGGGGAGCCGGCGATTTCGGGTTGACGCCACGGAGCCGCGCGACTAGATTCCCGGATTCGCGCGACACCCCGGACGACTTTCGCTAAGGAAGTCGCCTCGGGGTGGTGTGTCTTTTCCTCGAGCACACCCGGGGCTCGCCGAGCCCTCCCGATCCGGCCAGCACTCCAAACCTCCCGTCTTCATCCGAGCCGGGCTGTCCGCTGGGATGGTCGCCGTCGTGCGCGCCCACGTAGCTCAGTCGGTAGAGCATCTCCATGGTAAGGAGAAGGTCACCGGTTCGATTCCGGTCGTGGGCTCCACCCGCACTCCAGGTTCGCCGGTCGGGCGAACGGCGGTCCGCAGCGAACACGAACAGGTCCAGAACCCTAGGGAGTCCGTCGAGATGGCGAAGGCGAAATTCGAGCGCACGAAGCCGCATGTGAACGTGGGGACGATC
>CAZSQX010000032.1:0-34396 GCA_964609125.1 uncultured bacterium | reverse complement strand
CTCTCGTACATCATGTGCCGCGCCATGATCCGGTGGTTCCTGTCGGTGATCGCCGGCGGCTTCGGCGCCGAAGCCGGCGCGACGCCCGCCGCGGGCGCGGCTCCGGCGGGCGAGGTCACGCCGATCAGCGCCGGCGACACCGCCGAGCTCCTGCGCGAGGCGAAGAGCGTGGTCATCGTGCCAGGTTACGGCATGGCGGTGGCGCAGGCGCAGCACACCGTGCACGAGATCACGAAGCTGCTGCGCGAGAAGGGCGTGAACGTGCGCTTCGGCATCCACCCGGTGGCCGGCCGCATGCCGGGCCACATGAACGTGCTGCTCGCCGAGGCCAAGGTGCCGTACGACATCGTGTTCGAGATGGACGAGCTGAACGCCGACTTCCCGGACACCGACGTGGCCATGGTGATCGGTGCCAACGACATCGTGAACCCGGGGGCGCAGGACGACCCCGCGAGCCCCATCGCCGGCATGCCGGTGCTCGAGGTGTGGAAGGCGAAGACGTCCATCGTGATGAAGCGCAGCATGGCGTCCGGTTACGCCGGCGTGGACAATCCGCTCTTCTACAAGGAGAACAACCGGATGCTGTTCGGCGACGCCAAGAAGATGCTGGACGAGGTGCTCGGGGCGCTCAAGGGCTGAGACTCGAGGCGGATCGTGCCGGGATCACCGGAGGCTCGATTCCCGCGGCGATCGCCAGAAGCCCGATGGCACATGCCGGCGACGGAAGCCCTCGACGGCTGAACCGGAGTCCCGGGCAAGCGGGCGCAGGAGTCATCCGCGGGTCCGGCCGAGGAGGTCGGCGGTCCCGAGCCTCATCCGGCCGGGTGCGTTGTAGGATGGCGCCATGGGTATCGGCTACGTGGACGGCCGCCGCTACGCGCGCGCGGTCGTCGCGGGCGCGGACTGGGTGCTCCACACCCGCGATCAACTCGATCGCATCAACGTCTTTCCGGTGCCGGACGGCGACACGGGGACGAACCTCGCGCTCTCGCTTTCGGCAGCCGCCTCGGCCGTGCGCGGACTCGACGAGCGCGACCTCGGCAGGGTGGCCCGTACGGTGGCCGAGGCCGGGATCCTCTCCGCGAAGGGCAACAGCGGCCTTCTGATGGCCCATTGGTTCCTGGGGATCTCCCGGTCGGTCGGGGACAAGGCCCGCGTGGACCACGCCGGGCTCGCCGCCGCCATGAACGTCGCCGCGCGCGAGGTGTACGGCGCCGTCGACGATCCGGTCGAGGGCACGATCCTCACCGTGATGCGTGCCGCGAGCCAGCGGGCGCTCGAGGTCGCGCGCGACGGCGCGGACGTCGAAAGCCTGCTCGACGAGGTGGTCCGGGCCTCGGAGACGGCGCTGGAGAGAACGCCCGAGCTGCTGCCCGTGCTTCGCGAGGCCGGCGTGGTGGACGCGGGCGCCGCGGGCTGGGTGAACTTCATGCGCGGGGTCCATCGGGCGATCCGGGGGCTTCCACCGCCGGAGTGGACCGAGGAGACGCTCCTCGCGACGGCGGCACACCCGCCGATCGTCGAGGCCGGCGCGTTCGGCGAGCGGTACTGCACCGAGCTCGTCTGCCGGGGGCAGCGGTTCGACGCGAAGGAGCTGCGGCGCGTGTTCGCCGGCTCCGGCAGCAGCCTGCTCGTCGCGACGACCGGGACCGTCTTCAAGCTCCACGTGCACTCGGACCACCCCGACGAGGTCTTCCGCAAGGCGGCCCGCCTCGGACAGATCGTCGAGCGGAAGGTGGACGACATGCGGCGTCAGACCGAGGCGGCCACGCACCCCGACCGCGATGCGCTGCAGCGCGCGCTCCTCGCCCAGCCCGGGACGCCCGCGATCATCGTGGACTCGACGTCGGATCTTCCCGAGAGGCTTCGCCGCGAGCACGGCATCGAGATGGTGCCGCTCCAGGTCCTGTTCGGGGGTGAGGTGTTCCGCGACCAGGTGGACCTCTCGAGCGCGGAGTTCTACCGGCGCCTGCGCCGGGGCGAGGCCCCGACCACGAGCCAGCCCCCGCCGCGCGCGTTCGTGGAGGCCCTCGGCGGGATCCGAAACGACCGCGACGTCATCGTGGTCGTGCTCGCCGCGAACCTCTCGGGCACCTACGAATCGGCCCGGGCGGCGGCGCGCATCGTGCAGCACTCCCGCGTCGAGGTGTTCGACTCGCGCAGCGCGTCCGTCGGCGCCGGACTGCTCGCGCTCGGCGCGTCGCGGCTCGCGGAGCGCGGGATTCCGACGGACGCGATCCTCGAGTGGCTCGGGCGCTGGCGCGACGGGACGGTGATCACGTTCACGGTGCAGACGCTCGACTATCTGCGCCGTGGCGGGCGCATCTCCGCGGGCCAGGCGCTCTTCGGGAACCTGCTCGGCATGCGGCCGGTGCTGCAGTGGCGCGGGGAGGCGGTCCGGCCGGTCGCGAAGGCGCGCGGCGACGAGGAAGCCTTCGCGAAGGTCCTCGAAGAGTCGGTCGCCGCCGCGGGGGATCGGGTGCGGGTCCGACTCGGGCTCATCGGCGACGACGCCGACGCCCGGCTCGACGCGGTCGAGCGCGAACTCGAGCGGCGTCTGGATGTCGTGGAATCCGTGCGCGGCAGCTTCACCGGAGTGATCGGCACCCATACCGGTCCCGGGACGTGGGGGGTCGTGGTCCAGCGGGTGCCGCCGGGAGACCCGCTGGCCGGCTGACGGGACGCGACCCGGGGCTGCGGATCGCCGATCTCGCGACCTCCCGGCCTCGGCGGCGCTCGGCCCTGCGGCTACCGTGGCCGCCCCTGCCACCACAGCGCGAACATGGCGAGCGCGTAGAGCATCTGCGAGCGGTCGGCGCGGCCGCTCCGGTGCTCGGCCAGCAGCGCGGTGACGGCCTCGGGGCGCAGCGCGCCGGCCTCGTCGGCGCGGGCGTCGCGCCAGACGCGCTCGGTGTAGGCGCCGAGGTCGCCCCTCACCCAGCGCGCGAGCGGCACCGCGAAGCCCTGCTTGGGGCGGTCGAGGATGCCGGGCGGGAGCCACGGCTCCACGGCCCGCCGCACGAGATACTTTCCGGTCGAGCCGCGGAGCTT
This sequence comes from uncultured bacterium, assembly GCA_964609125.1. GTDB lineage: Bacteria > Eisenbacteria > RBG-16-71-46 > RBG-16-71-46 > RBG-16-71-46 > JAIOPA01. The sequence continues at coordinate 31,345 of CAZSQX010000032.1, read as the reverse complement.
GAGATCCACGGGCACGCCCGCGGCGAACTCCACGAACACATGCGACAGGAACGGCACGCGGACCTCGAGCGAGTGCTGCATGCTGGCGCGGTCCACCTTGGTCAGCATGTCGTCGGGGAGCCGCACGACGGTATCGGCGTAGAGCAGGTTCTCGACCGGGTCGGGCGAGACGGAGGCGGGGAAGTAGGCGGCGGCGAGGCGCTCCAGCTCGTCGCCGGTCTCCAACCGGGCGGCGAACTCCGGCCGGTAGAGAGCGGCGCGCACGGCGCGCGGGGCGAGCTGGTACTTGCTGAAGAAGCGCTGGAACGTGGTCGGCAGCCGGGCGTCGGAGGTGATCTTGGCGAGCCGCTGGCGCAGGTGGTTCCAGCGGGCGATCGGCAGCGGCGGCAGCGCGGCCACGGCGCCGGCGAGCGCGAACAGCGGCCGGCGCGTGGCGACCAACCGTTCGTTCAGGTGCCGCTCGTAGCCCGCGAACAGCTCGTCGCCGCCGTCGCCCGACATCGCGACCGTGACCTGCTCGCGCGCGAGCCGCGACACGTACCAGGTGGGGATGGCGGAGGGGTCCGCGAACGGTTCGTCGTAGGCGGCGGCGAGCCGCGGCAGGATGGTGGCGGCGTCCTCCAGCTCGACGCGCCGCTCGGTATGCCGGCAGCGCAGGTGCTCGGCCACGCGCCGGGCGAAGGGCGCCTCGTCGAACGCCTGGTCGGAGAAGCCGATCGTGAACGTGCGCACGGGCTCGGTCGTGACCCGCGCCATCGCCGCCACGACGGCCGACGAGTCCACGCCGCCCGAAAGGAACGCGCCGAGCGGCACGTCGCTCTGGAGGTGGCGGCGGACGCAGGCGGTGAACGTGTCGCGGAACCGCTGCACCCATTCGCCCTCGGAGGCGGCGGGCGAGGCTCGGTACTCGAACCGCCAGAAGCGCGAGACCTTCGGCTCGCCTTCGGGTCCCAGCTCCAGCGCGCAGCCGGGCTCGAGCTTCGTGACCTCGGCGTAGATCGTGCGCGGCGCCAATACGTGGCCGAACGCGAAGTACTGGTCCATGGCGAGCGGGTCGGGGGTGAACCGGAGGCCGGGCACGGGCGAGAGGGCCTTCAACTCCGAGGCGTAGGCAAGGCCACCGTTCTGCAGCGTCACGTGGAGCGGTTTGATGCCGAGCGGGTCGCGCGCGAGGTGCAGCGTGCGCGCGGCGCGGTCCCAGACGGCGATCGCGAACATGCCCTCGAGCCGCGCGAACACGGCCGGTCCCCACTGCTGGAAGCCGCGCAGGATGCTCTCGGTGTCCGAGTTCGTCCGGTAGCGGTGGCCGAGCTTCTCGAGCTCCGATCGCAGCTCGGGGTGGTTGAAGATCTCGCCGTTGAACGTGACGGTGTGGCGGCCGTCGTCGCCGGTCATCGGCTGGTGGCCGCCGGCCACGTCCACGATGGAGAGACGGCGCATGCCGAAGCCGAAGTCGCCGTCGGCCAGGTAGCCGTCGTCGTCGGGGCCGCGATGGACGATGGTGTCGCACATCGCGCGAAGCACGGTCCCGGGCACGGGCCGCCCGCCGCGCGCGTACCAGCCAGCGATGCCGCACATCAGGAACGCTCCCTGCGCGGGGAGGGCACGGCCCAGACGCGCACGCGACCTTCGGCGCCGACCGTGGCGAGCCGGCGTCCGTCGCGCGAGAACGCCAGGTCGCGAACGTCGGCGCCGCCGTGCGGCGACCAGTCGGCGATCGGTTTGCCGGTGTAGGCCCACAGCAGCCGCGCGCGCCCTCCCTGCGAGGTGGCGAGGTAGTGGGTGTCGCCCGACATGGCCATGTCGTCGGCGACCGCGGTGCCCGCGAGCGCGAGCCGCCAGCGCATGCGGTCGCCGCGCAGGTCCCAGAACGAGACGGCGCCCGAGGACTCCCGCACCGCGAGCGTCGCGCCGCTCGCCGAGAACGCGAGCTGGAACGGCGTTCCCTCGGCAAACGGGCCCAGCGTGACCTCGGACAGCGAGTCCCCGCGCGGGAACCGGACGTGGGTGCCGGCCGGGACCGCAAAACTCCGGAGCAGCGGCCCCCACGCGAGCGCGTCGCGTTCGCAGCGCCACTCGCCCTGCGAGAAGATCGCGCCGGTGCGCACCTCGACGACGCGGCCGAGCGTCCCGTCGGTCCAGCCGAGGAGCGTGCCGTCGTCCGAGAGCGCGAGCGCCCTCGCGTCGCCCGGCGTGCCGAGCACCGGCGTGAGGTCACGCGCCACGAACACGCGCACGCTCTCGGCGGTGGCAACCGCCAGCGTCTCGCCGGTGGCGCTCGCGGCGAGCCCGTGCACCGCGCGCGCCGGACGCCGGGGCGAGCGCCACGAAGCGCGCTCGCGCCCCGTGGCCGCGTCCACGAGTGTCACGCCGTGGCCGAGGAGCGAGAGCGCGAGCGCGCTGTCGCCCAGCACCCAGCGCACGTCCTCGGCGCCCGTGACGCGGGCCTGCGCGAGGAGCCGCGGTGAACGGCCGCAGCCGGCGAGGGCGGCGGCGAGCGCGATCAGCGCGAGCGCGCTCATCGCGCGCGCGCCTTCCAGCGCTCGACCGCCTCGCGGTAGACCGCCAGCACGCGCTGCGCCACCGCCTCGACGGTGAGCGTCCGCTCGATGACCTCGCGCCCGTTCGAGCGCGCGCCCGCCGCGAGCGCCGCCGCGGCGGCGTCGGCGAACGATTCCACGGTGCGCGGCACCACCGCCGAGGGCGTGACGTGGCGCAGCAGGTCGGCGCAGTCGCCCACCGGCGCGGCGACCACGGGAAGGCCGAGCGCCATCGCCTCCTTCACCACGTTGGGCGAGCCCTCGTGGAACGAGGGCAGCAGCAGCACGTCGGCGGCGTTCATGGCCCGCACCATGTCGGATTGCGGCCGGCCGTGCACGGCCTCGAGCCGCACGTCCAGCCCGCGTGCGGCGAGTGCCGCGCGCGTGGCCTCGGCGAGCGGCCAGTTCTTGCGCTCCTCGGCGCGGTCGGCGGCGAACAGGAGCACGTGCCCGGCGGTCCGCCAGCCGAGCGCCGCGCGCGCCGCCTCGCGCGGCTCGGGCACGAAGCGCGCGAGGTCCACGCCGTTCGGGATCACGTGCACGTCCGGGACGTCGCGGAGGACCCGGCGCATCTCCTCGGTCTTCACGATGACGCCGTCGGCACGCCGCGCGGCCCGGCGCGAGACGGGAATGAGGGCCCGGCTCTTGAGCGTGAGCTTCGGCCCGGCAGCGCGGGGCCCGCCGGGGGCCGTCCGCCCGAGCAGGTCGTCGCCGCAGAAGCTCACGACCAGCGGCAGCCGCACGCGCATCGCCGCCGCGCCCGAGTAGCCGTAGTGCGCGTGCACCAGCTCGGCGCCCCGCTCGCGCGCGACGCGCGGAAGCTCCCACAGCGCGCGCCAGTACTCGCCCATCGAGCGCCAGCCGTGGATCTCGTACAGCGAGTTCTCGCACCCGGCCGCCGCGAGCGAGTCGGCCTGTGACTTGACGAACGCTCCCCAATGCGGCCGCTCCGGCGAGGGCCACATGTTGGTGACGACGAGCACCTTCATGCGGCCGGCCCCGGCTCGCGCGCCCGCTCCGCCAGGTGGAAGAGCGTCATGGCCAGGTAGCGCGGATACTCGTTCCGATCGGAAAACACGTAGTAGTCGCCGCGCGAGAAGCGTGGGAAGCCGCCGTCGGCACGCTGCTGGCGCAGCACCCAGCCGAACGCCCGGTCGGCGAGCGCCCCGTGCGCGCGCCAGCCTGGACGGCTCACCGCGTGCAGCGCCATGGCGACCGCGTCCGCGTAGTAGATCACCTCGGGCAGCGCGCTCGAGCACGACGCCCGCACCGCGCCCGAGTCGAGCACGCCCGTGGCGAGGAAGTCCGAGACCCGCACCGCCAGCCCGCGCGCGCGCGCGTCTCCGTGCGCCTCGGCGAACCATGCGAGCTTCATGCACTGGAACGCGTTGTACTGGTGGCAGAGGTAGTGGACCCGGGTGCGCGGCTCGCCCACGCCGGCGAGCTCGTAGGGCAGCTCGCCACTGGGGAGCTGCGCCGCCTCGAGGAAGCCGAGGAGCGCAGGCACGCGTTCCAGGTAGCGCGACTCGCCCGTGGCACTCGCGAGCAGGCCCAGCACCCAGATCCATTCGCAGGTGTTGTTGGGCACGAGCCCGCGCGGCTTCTGGAAGTAGTTGACGGCGAGCCCGCCCGGATGCTCCTGATAGCCGATCTCGCGCTCCACGTACTCGTACCAGCGGTGCGCGCCCTCGAGCCACGTGCGCTCGGCGTCGCGGCGGTAGCCCTCGAGCAGCGCCACCGCGCCGAAGTCGCCCTCGACGGTGGCCACGAGGTGGCGCCGCTCCGGCAGCGGATAGTCCCAGGCGCCGTCGGGTCGCTGGGTGGCCGCGATCACCCGCGTCGCCGCGCGCGCGGCGTCGTGGTACGCGGGTTCACCCGTGAGATCGCCCAGCGTCCATGAGGCGAGCGCCCAGTACGCCTGCCCCTGGATGAAGTAGTAGCACTCGAGCGGCCGGAGCGACGGCAGGTAGCTCTTGACGAACCGCCACACCCGGATGTTCCAGCGCACCCCCTGGTCGGCGCCCGCGAGCCGACCCTCGTGCAGGTGTCGCGCGGCGAGGTGGGCGTGGAGCCGGCGGGCGGCGGGGAGCGCGGGGCTGGGTGAAGCGTCGCGGTCGGACGGGTTCCCGTTCAAAGGAGGAGCTCGCCTCAGGGTGGATCGGAGAACGGCGGGCGTTCCACGCGAGCAAACCACCGTGGCGCGGTCGCGTCCAGCTTTTACCCCTGCTCCGCTATCCTGTTCCCACGATGACCCGTCCGACGACCTCCCTCGTCTGGCTCTTCGACATCGACGGCACGCTGCTCCTCACCAGGGGCGCCGGCCGCGAGGCGATCTCGCTCGCGCTCCGCGACCAGTTCGGCGTGGACGACGACCTGCGGGACGTGCCGTTCCAGGGCCGCACCGACACGCTCATCCTTGGCGACATCCTCGAACGGCACGGACTCCGCTTCGTGGACGGCGAGCGGGCCCGATTCTGGGACCGCGTCACCGCTCACATGCGCGCGTTGATGGACCCGCCGCGCGGCGGACTGCTCCCCGGCGTGCCGGAGCTGCTGGAGGCGGTCGGCGCCGAGCCCGGCTGGGCCTGCGCGCTCCTCACCGGGAACGTGAGCACGATGGCCCGCGTGAAGCTCGAATCGTTCGGCGCCTGGCGCCACTTCGCCTGGGGCACGTTCGGCGAGGAGGGCCCGGACCGCGACGCCCTCGCGCGGCTGGCCGTCGCCCGCGCCGCGGAACGCCACGGCGCGCCGCCCGCGCGCTGCGTCGTGGTGGGCGACACGCGCCACGACATCGCCTGCGCGCGGGCCGCCGGAGCGCGCGTCGTCGCGGTGGCGAGCGGAGGCGCACCCCGCGAGGAGCTGGCCGCGCTTGCGCCGGATCTGCTGCTGGACGACCTGCGGGAGCACGCGCTGCTCCGCGAGTGGGGAAGAGGACTCGCCCAAACGGCCCGAGGCCGTTCCAACTGACCATCTTGACTACCGCTGTGGGCGTTCAGAAACCCCGACCTGAGTCCCGGAGGTCCGGTCGCGTGTCGCTTGAAGCCACGTTCACGCGTACCCTCGGAGCGCCAACGTGGCCACGCTTGCGCACCACGGGAGGCTGAATTGGAAGTCCGGTTCATCGGGAACGAACGTGAGACCGTCAGGGATGCCCTCGCTGGGGCGCTGGCCGGCGCCGACGAGGCGCGTGTCGCCGTCGCATTCGCCCGCTCCAGCGGTCTCGAGGCCTTGCCAGCGCTTGAGAGCTTCGCCCGAAGTGGGCGCGGCCTTCGATTCCTCGCCGGAGTTGATTTCCAGCTCACGGACCTCGGGCTTCTGGAGCGACTGCACGCTCCGCCCACGGCGGAGAGCCGTGTGTTCTGGGCACAGACGAGCGCGCAAGCTGTGGTGCGGAACTTCCACCCCAAGCTATACCTCATGCGCCATGGTGCCGAGGTCAGCGCCCTCGTCGGCTCCTCCAACTTCACGGCCGGTGGACTGAGCCGGAACGTTGAATCGAACCTCCTGATTCAAGGGTCGATCGAGGAGCCCGCCGTTCGTGAGCTTCTCGAGTTCCACGATCGGTTGTGGGCGGCCCCGCTTGCGGTTCCCGTCTCCCCGTCGCTTCGCGAGACCTACGAGCGCCTCCAGGACCGACGACTGGCAATCGAGTCCGACCTCAGGAGTGAGCGCGACTTCGAGAAGGCTCGCCATCGACTCGACCTGGCGGTCGCCGAGGCGCTCGCGACCTATGGGGAGGGTGCTGGGAGGCGCACCTGGCTCATGGTCACGAGCCCCGAGAACTACCTGCTCTGTCAGAAGGCCAGGATCTGGGGCGACAATCGCGATGCTCGCCTGTCGCGCATCCGGACAGGCGACTTGCTCGTCTTCTACGTCACGAGGCTGCATCAGTTGGGCATGTTGGCTCTCGTCACGGGGCCGGTCTTCGAGGCGCGCGAGCCGCTATGGGAGGATCGTCCCTATCCATTCCGGATACCATTCGTCCCACTGGCGGATCCCGAACGCGGCATCCTATTCAAGAATCTCATTCCCGAGTTGGATCTGTTCCGACGGACGAATCAGTCGAACTGGGGTCAGGTCCTACAGCGTTCCCAAATTGAGTTGAGCGCGAGCGATGCGCGGCTGGTCCGACAGGCAATTCTTCTGGCCGCGGGGCTCGAACGATCCGCCTAGTTCAGGCCCTGGTCGCTCTCGCTGAAGCTCTCGGCGACTCATTCCCCGAACAATGAGCGAGGGGCCGGATCGATCCGACCGTTCGCCCGCCAGTTACCCCCCGTTCTCCTCCAGCTTCCGCCTCGCCTCCTCGAGCAGCGCGAGCGCGTCGTCTAGGTTGTGCACCGGCTTCACGTCGGGGAAGGCGTCCATGAGCGCCTGCACCGGCCGGTAGAGCACCGGGAAGTCGCAGCTCTTGAGGAGCGAGAGGTCGTTGAGCGAGTCGCCCATCGCCGCCACCTTGTAGCCGGCGCTGTGGAAGCCCGAGACGATGCGCTCCTTCTGGCCGCGGATCCGGAGCTTGAAGCCGGTGATGCGACCCTCGGCGTCCAGCTCGAACCGATTGGCGAACAGCGAGGCGTGGCCGAGCTTGGCGGCGAGAGGCTCGCTGAACTCGTGGAACGTGTCCGAGATGATGACGACGTTGCCCAGGTTGCGGAGTCGGGCCATGAACTCGCGGGCGCCGAGGTAGGGCTCGACGGCGTGGGCGATGCGCTGGAGGTCGGCGAGCCGGAGCCCGGCGCGGGCCGCGGCGTCCACGCGCTGGCGCATGAGCGAGCTGAAGTCGGCCACGTCCCTCGTGGTGAGCGAGAACTCGGGGACGCCGAACTGGGCCCCCAGCACGGGCCAGATCTCGGGCGCGAGCACCCCCTCCAGGTCGAGGGCGAAGATCACGGCGCGGCAAGGTAGCACGAGCGACATTTCATTGTGCGCCAGCGGGATGCGCGGTGGCCGACGGGGGGCCCGCGACGCGCGCGACCGGGTGGCGGAGGCGGTGCCTGAACGGACCTGCGCTTCCATCCGCCCCGGGGCGGAAGGACGGCTCTGAGTGCGGACGATTGCTTGACAAGCAGCATAAAGACCGCAAAAAATAAAGTTGCATTGGCATTCTGCCGAAAATATACTGGTGCGATGGTGACCAGAACCGCGACACCCCGCGAACTCGACGGCACCGACCGTCGGATCCTCGCCCTTGTCCAGCGCGACGCCTCGCTGGCCCAGGCGGAGATCGCCCGCCGGGTCGGCCTCTCCACGGCCGCGGTGCACGAGCGCGTCAAGAAGCTGGAGGCCGCGGGCGTGATCCGGCGCTGGACGGCGCTGGTGGACCCGGCCGCGGTGCGCGCGCAGGTGTGCGCGTTCGTGGAGGTGTTCTTCGAGCACCCGAAGTTCGAGAAGGGCTTCCTCGAGCGGGTGAAGGAGCTGGATGCGGTGCAGGAGTGCCATCACATCACCGGCGAGTTCTCGCTGCTCCTGAAGGTCCGGGTGCCCGACATGCCGGCGCTCCAGTCGCTGCTCCTGGAGCAGCTCTCGGGGCACCATGGCGTGCGGCAGACTCGCACGGTGATGGTGCTGTCCACGGTGAAGGAAGAGACGTTCGTCGGCACCACGGCCACGGGAGACGAATCATGAAGACGCCGAAGATCGCACCCGCCGCGGTGCACGCCACGCTCGCCCGCCACATGCTGGCGGACGGCTACGACCTGGTGCTCGACCTGGAGAAGAGCCGCGGCCGGCGCCTGCACGACGCGCGCACGGGCCGCGAGTACCTCGACTTCTTCTCGTTCTTCGCGACGCTGCCCATCGGGCTCAACCACCCGAAGCTGAAGGACCCCGACTTCCTCGCGAAGCTCACGCGCGCGGCGCTGGTGAACCCCACCAACTCCGACATCTACAGCAGCGAGTTCGCCGAGTTCGTCGAGGTGTTCGGCCGCGTCGCCATGCGCCCGTGGCTGCCGCACGCGTTCTTCGTGGCGGGCGGCGCGCTGGGCGTGGAGAACGCGCTCAAGGCCGCCATGGACTGGAAGGTGCGGCAGAACTTCCGCAAGGGCCTGCGCGTGGAGAAGGGGCACCAGATCCTCCACTTCCGCGAGGCGTTCCATGGGCGCTCGGGCTACACGGTGTCCATGACGAACACGGCCGACCCGCGCAAGTACCAGTACTTCGCGCGCTTCGACTGGCCGCGCGTGTCGAACCCGCACCTGCGCTTCCCGGTGGACGCGGCCGAGCTGGAGCGTGTGCAGAAGGCCGAGGCGGCCTCGCTCGCCGAGATCCGCAAGGCGTTCGCCGAGCGGAAGGACGACATCGCCGCCATCCTCCTCGAGCCGATCCAGGCCGAGGGCGGAGACCACCACTTCCGGCCGGAGTTCCTCGCGGCGCTGAAGGCCGTCGCGCACGAGCACGACGCGCTGCTCATCTTCGACGAGGTCCAGACGGGCGTGGGGCTCACCGGCCGGTTCTGGGCGCACGAGGCGCTCGAGGTGCAGCCCGACCTGCTCGCGTTCGGCAAGAAGATGCAGGTGTGCGGCATGCTGGGCGGCGGGCGGCTCGACGAGGAGCCGGACAACGTGTTCCGCGTCTCCTCCCGCATCAACTCGACCTGGGGCGGGAACCTCGTGGACATGGTGCGCTGCATGCGCTACCTCGAGATCATCGAGGAGGAGCGCCTGGTCGAGCACGCGGCGAAGGTCGGAGCGCACTTGAAGTCGAAGCTGGAAGCACTCCAGGGCGAGATGCCCGAGCTGCTCTCCAACGCGCGCGGCCGCGGGCTCCTGTGCGCGGTGGACTTCGCCGACACGGCCATGCGCGACCGCGTGCTCGACAAGGCCTACGAGCTGGGGCTCATGGTGCTGGGCTGCGGGCACGTGGGCCTGCGCTTCCGGCCGCCGCTCGACATCACGGCGGCCGAGGTGGACGAGGGACTCGACATCCTGCGCCGGGCCGTGGAACTCTCCCGGGCGAAGAGCGCTTAGAGTCTCCGCAGCCGCGCCCTCGTCCCGCCCGGAGTGCCTCGCCGTGCCCGCGCACCGGATCTTGCTGGCCTGTCTGCTACTGCTGTCCGCCTCGGCCCCGAGTGTCGCCGCGCAGGAGTCCGCTCTCCCGAGCCCGCGGTGGTGGATGGGCGGCGGCGCGGGCGCGTTCCTGCCCCAGGGCGGGTTCGCGGACCACACCGCGAACCAGGCCGACTGGGAGCTGTTCCTCGTCCACCGGCCCCGCGCGTGGGGGCCGTGGGGCGTGCGCACGACGGCGCAGTTCGTGGAGCACGCCCACACGGACACGAGCTTCGCGCTCCCCGGCATCACCGTGGACACGCGCACGAGCAGCGACCTCATCGTGTGGACGCTGGGCCCCGAGGCGCGCATCGAGCGCGGCGCGCTCAGCGCGCTCGCGCACGCGAGCGTGGGGGTCGCCTGGGCGCGCACGGTGACCGCGCTCCGCACGTTCACGAACGACGTCGGCAACTCCAACCGATCGGACGCCGCCGTGGCGTTCGAGGCGGGCGCCGCGCTATCGTGGCGGCTCCTGCGCCGCGACCTGCTGCTGCTGGAGCTGGGCGGGCGCTGGACGGGAACCGGGCCGCTCGAGTACGTGCCCGGCTCCGGCATCCGGCGCGCCGCGGGCGAACTCGAGCTCACGTCGCAGCGGGGCCGGATGGACGGTGTGGTGTGGCGAGCCGCGCTCGGCGTGGCGCTGGACGGCTGGGTGCGACGCTGAGCCGGCGCCCGGGAGACTCCCCATGAAGAAGACCAGCATCACAACGGTCGCCGAGTACCTCGAGTCGCTCCCGGAGGATCGGCGCGCCGCGATCCAGGCGGTGCGGAAGCTCATCAACAAGCACCTGCCCATGGGCTATCGGGAGTCGTTTGCCTGGGGCATGATCACGTGGTCCGTGCCGCTCGAGGTCTACCCCGACACCTACAACGGCCAACCGCTCTGCTACGCCTCGCTCGGCAACCAGAAGAACCACATGGCGCTCTACCTGATGAGCGCCTACATGGCCTCGCCGCAGCAGAAGCGGCTGGTGGCGGGGTTCAGGGCCGCGGGCAAGAAGCTCGACATGGGCAAGGCCTGCATCCGGTTCAAGTCGCTGGACGACCTGCCGTTGGACGTGATCGCCGAGGTCGCCGGCGCCGTGCCCGTGAAGGACTTCGTCGCGGCGGCGAAGCAGGTGCGGGCGGGGAGGAAGTAGCCGCCCGCGCCCCGGGCGAAGCGCTCGCGACGTCCGCCAGCCGGTTCCGCCCGGAGTCGTCGAGGCTGGACGCGCCCGCGTGCGCACACCGCCCCGCACCGGTTACCGTCGCCCGTCTCATGACCGCCCCGCGGACGTTCCGTGACGCGGCCTGCGTGGTGCTCCTGCGCGGGTCGGGACTCGACCTCGAGGTGTTCTGGGTGCGCCGGAGCGACGCGGTTCCGTTTCAGCCGGGATTCATGGCGTTCCCGGGCGGGAAGGTGGACGCGGCCGACGCCGCGTTCGAGGCGCCCTCGGTGCCCGACGACTTCGAGCGGGCTGCGCGCGTGTGCGCCGTGCGAGAGGCGCTGGAGGAAACCGGCGTGCTCGTGGCGCATGAGGGCGCGGTGGACGCCGCGTCGCTCGCCGCCGCGCGCGACGCGCTCCTCTCCGGGCGGGCCACGCTCACCGAGGTCGCTCGCGAGCACGGCTGGCGGCTGGCACCCGATTCGCTCACGTTCGCGGGGCGCTGGCAGACCCCCGTCTTCGCGGCCGTCCGCTTCGACACGCTGTTCTTCCTGGCCAGGCTCCCCGAGGGCCAGGAGCCGGACGTGATCCCCGGCGAGCTGGCCGAGGGCGAGTGGGTGAAGCCGCTTGCGGCGCTCGAGCGCTACCGCCGGGGCGAGCTCACGTTCGCGGCACCCATCCTGTGGACGCTGATCGCGCTCGCCGAGGGCGAGGAGCTCCTCGCGGAGCGGGTGGCCGAGGGTCCCGCGCGCGCGGCCACGCCGATCCGGCGGATCGAGCTCCAGTGGGGCGTCGTGCTCCACCCCATGTCGACGCGGCCGCTCCCGCCCGCGCGACACACGAACGCCTACCTCGTCGGCGAGCGCGAACTGGCGCTCGTGGACCCCGGGAGCGGCGAGCCCGACCAACTGCGCGAGCTGTTCGCGCTCACCGACCATCTCGCGGCCGAGGGCCGGCGGGTGACGATGATCGTGGCCACGCACCACCACCCGGACCACACCGGGGGGGTGGCGGCCTGCCGGGAGCGGCTGGGCGCGCGCGTCGTGGGGCACCGCCTGCTCGCGGACCACGTGCCGCTCGACGTCGTGGTGAAGGACGGCGACTGGCTGCCGCTCGCGCCCGGGATCGGCGACTGGACGATGCAGGTGCTCGAGACGCCCGGGCACACGCGCGACTCGATCTCGCTTTGGCACCGCGCCCGCCGCGGGTTGTTCTGCGGCGACCTGCTGCCCGGGGGCCCGGGGACGGTGGTGATCGACCCGCCGGACGGGGACATGAGCGCGTATCTCGCGTCGCTCGAGCGTTGCGCCGCTCTCGAGCCGGCCACCCTCTGGCCCGCGCACGGCTCGCCGTCGGGGGCGGCCGTGCGTCGCATCCGTGGGCTCATCGAGCACCGCCACCTGCGCGAGCGGCGCGTGCTGGCCGCGCTCGGGACCGAGCCGCGCACGCTCGAGGAGCTCGTGCCACGGGTCTACGACGACACGGCGCGCGAGCTGTGGGGCTGGGCGGAACGCAGCCTGCTCGCGCACCTGGAGAAGCTCGCGCGCGAGGGCCGCGCGCGCGCCGAGGGCGGGCGATGGACGGCGGCGGAGTGAGCGCGCGGCGCGCCCCGTGCCGGCGCCGTCCCGCCGCGGGCCGCTGATCGGGGGAACGGCGTGGCCTTCCTGATGGCGGTCGCATCCTCGGTGCTCTACGGCATCGCGGACTTCCTCGGCGGTATCGGCTCCCGCCGCGGGCCGGTGCTGGTGATCACCGCCTGGTTCCAGGTCGCGGGCGTGCTGCCGCTCGTGCTCTACAGCCTGCTCACGCCGGGCACCGCGGCACGCGCGGACCTGGCTTGGGGCGCGGCGGCGGGCGCGGCGGGCGGCCTCGGCGTGCTGCTGCTCTACCACGCGCTCGCCACCGGCGTGGTGAGCACGGCAGCGCCGCTCATCTCGATGATCGCGCTCACCGTGCCGGTGGTGATCGGGCTCGGGCTCGGCGAGCGGCCCGGCGTCCTTCCGCTCGCGGGCATCGTGCTCGGGTGCGTGGCCGTCGTGCTCATCAGTGTGCAATCGGGCGGCCAGCCGGGCGCGGGCGAGGGCGGGCTTGCGGGCGAACGGGATGTCCGGATCGTACCCGAAGCGGAGCGGGCGCGCGCTCCCCGCTCCGGTGCCGCCGCGTTCGCGACCGCGGCCGCCTCGGGCGTGCTCATCGGGCTCTTCCTCGTCTTCGTCGCCCGCGTTCAACCCGGCTCGGGCGGCTGGCCGCTGGTGATGGGCCGAAGCGTGGCGACCATGCTCACGTTCGGGTTGCTCTTCCTCCGCCGCGTGCCCGTGCGTCCGCCCGCCTCCACGCATGCGTTCATCGCCGGCGGCGCGGTCTGCGACGTGAGCGCCAACGTGCTCTACCTGCTCGCGGTCCAGCGGGCGCCCATGAGCCTCATCGCCACGCTCGTCTCGCTCGCGCCGGCGACCACCGTAGTGCTTGCGCAACTCGTACTGCGCGAGCGGCTCGCCGCGACCCAGCGCTGGGGGGTGGCGCTGGCGCTCGTCACGGTGGTGATGCTGTCGCAGGGGTAGCGGGTCGCCCGGGGATCCGCAAGCTGGTCGCGCCTGGCGCGCACGCGTCGCTCGCGTCGTGTGTCTTCCCGGGACCGGACGCGTCGCCGGCAGCCGCGCGGAAGGGCGGTCGCGAGCGCGCTCACGGCTTGCGCGACCTTCGCCCGACCGTGACAATCCAGCGGCGTGTCGTCCCCGTGGGAATGCCCCCGCGGGAGATCCGTCGTGGGAATACAGGGAATGAATCTCGAGCTGCTGCTGAGACTGCTGCGCGCGCTCAATGAACACCGCGTGGAGTACGTCGTGGTCGGCGCCGTGGCGCTCGGATTCAACGGACTCGCAAGGGCCACCGAAGACCTCGACCTGTTCGTACGTCCGACTCCGGAGAACATCGAGCGTCTGCGGCTGGCGCTCTCGACGGTCTGGTCTGACCCGGCCATCCGCGAGATCGAAGCTTCGGAGATGGCCGGCGAGTTCGGAGTGATCAACTACGTGCCGCCGACGGGCGATCTGTCGGTGGACCTGATCTCCAGGCTCGGCGGGGCCTTCGCATTCGATGACATCGAGTGGCACGAGGTGGATGCCGGCGAAGGGGTGATGGCTCGCGTCGCGACGCCGCGCATGCTCTATCGGATGAAGCGAGACACGATCCGTCCCCAGGACCGGGCGGATGCACATGCGCTCCGGGAGCGCTTCGACCTCGAGGATCCCTGATGCCCGTATTCAAGTACCGGACGCACGAGGAGGCGCATCGAGCGCGATGGCTGGATCCGGGCGATCCACGCCTCCTCGCGCGTCTCGGGTGGGTGCTCGAGCTGGGACACCGCCTCTACCCGCGCGAGCGCCCGCCCGGCGTCCACAAGTTCCGCACGCTCGCCGATGCCGCGGCCTGGCGCGCGACCTGGAAGCCGAAGCCGCGCTGAGCCGTCCGCGGGTCGCGTCCGGCCCGCGTGCTGACGGTTCGATCGCGAGGTGTCAGAGTCGCGCGCCGGACTTCACGCGCGCCAGCATGTCCTCGCGCGCGGCCGCGATACCCGGCAGACGCCCGACCTTCAGCAGCTTGCAGTCCATCGCCTGGGCGACCGGAGCGAGCAGGCATCGAATCGTGTAATCGCGGACGAGGATCCGCTTTGGGCTTCGGCCGAGTCGCAGGGCCTGACGCGCGAACCGGGCCGTGAGGGTCGCTTCGAGCGCCGGCGCCTCGATCGGTTCGGCCGTGTGGATGAACAAGGACTTCCGATCGAGGATCATGAGCGAGCGCAATACTCGTGGTCGGGCGGAGGGCGACTCCGCGATCATTCCGAGCCCCGTGATCGCGTCCACCTCCCACTCTTCCAGCGGAGCCCGCGGAAGCTGCGAGAGCCGGGCGAGCGTCACCTCGTCGAGCGCGGGTGGGCGAAGGTTCCGCGTGATCGGGCGGGGCAGCCACCGGCTCACCCACTCCGGTTCGCCGGGCGGGCCCACGGGTACGCGGACCAGGTACTCCCCGGGATGGCCCCGCTCCAGTAGGTCGGGGTCCTCCGCGAGCTCGCGCACCATCGCGAGCGACTGCGCCATGCACGTCACGAGCAGCCGGGCCTCAGCCCCGCTGACCGTCCAGGAGGCGAATCCCGGCAGGTAGCTGACGAATTGGGGCATGAGTCCTGCGCGACCGCGAGTGAAGCCGGCCTCTCGAAGCAGCCGGCGGTCCTGCGGCGTCATCCGGGTCGAAGGCACGAACACGCACGCGATGCTGCGGATCTGGAGCAGCAGATCATGCGTGTCGGCCGGCAGCAGGTCGAACTGCATCCAGTCCAGCGTCTTCAGTCCCTCGCCGCCGGGGAACAGCGTGACCCCGAACTCGAGCCCACCGTTCCCGAGGATGGAGACATAGACGATCTCGTCGCTCGCGCGGTCGAGGATTCCGAAGACCTGGTCATCCCCGACGGATTTCCAGGGCGCGGCGTCGCGGAACCGAAGCGCAGCCACGACCAGGTCGTGGAATTCGGACGGGGTGGGTGGCGTGAGGTTCATGGCGTCGCTCCCGTGAGTCCCTCGGGAGCGTCGGAGCGTAGCATGGTCACGTCCGCGCGCCGCGGCGTTCCGGCTCGGCGCCCCTCCTCACCCCCAGCGGCCGGCGAGCACCCCTGCGGCCGCCGCGAGCGCCAGCACGCGATGGAGTCCCCATCGGTAACGGAGGAGCAGTGCCGAAAGCGCGGCGATGGAGAGTGAGACGAGGTTCAGCGATTCGGGCGCTGGGACCTGGACCCGCAGCGGGCCCGCGCTCCAGGTGGCCACGCTCCCGAACAGCACGTGCGGCGCGAACCACGCCGCCAGGTTCGCGATCACGCCGAGCACCGCGGCGGTGAGCACGGCCAGCCCCGACTGGAGCCGTGGGCGGTGGGCGAGGCTCGCCACGTAGGGCGCGCCGGCGAAGATCCACAGGAAGCACGGCGCGAACGTCGCCCACACGGCGATCGCCGCGCCCGCCGTCCCGTGCGCCAGCGCCGCCGTCGGGTGCGCGGCATGCGCCGCCACGAAGCCCACGTACTCGGTGACGAGGATGAGCGGCCCGGGCGTGGTCTCGGCGAGCCCGAGTCCGTCGAGCATCTGCCGCGCCGTGAGCCAGCCCTGGTGCCCCACGACTTCCTCGCTCATCCACGCCAGCACCGCGTAGGCGCCGCCGAACGTGACCACGGCGAGCTTCGAGAAGTACCAGCTGAGCCGCGTGAGGAGGTGGTGCGGCCCGAGCACCGCGGACAGCGCCGCGAGCGGGAGCAGCCAGATCGCGAGCCACGCGAGCGCGGTGCGGAGCGTGAGTCGCCACGACACGGGCGCGGGCCGCGGCCCGGCGGGCGCCGCCGCCGGGCCGGGCCACAGCCAGCCCAGCGCGAGCGCCGCCAGCACCACCGCCGGGAACGGCGCCGAGAACACGAACAGCGCCACAAACGAGGCGGCCGCCACGCCCCACGCGCGGGCGCCGCCGAGCGCCCGGCGTCCGAGCCGCACGAGCGCCTCCACCACGATCGCCAGCGTCGCCGCGCGGATGCCGTGGAACGCGGCCAGGACCGGCGGCACGTGGCCGAGCGTGGCGTAGACCATCGAGAGCGCGAGCACGACCAGCGCGCCCGGCAGCACGAACAGGCCGCCCGCCGCGAGTCCGCCGCGCACGCCGTGGAGCCGCCAGCCCGCGTACGTGGCGAGCTGCATCGCCTCGGGGCCGGGGAGCAGCATGCAGAAGCCGAGCGCATCGAGGAACTCGCGGTGGCCGAACCAGCGGCGCTCGTCCACGAGTACGCGGTGCATGAGCGCGATCTGCGCGGTGGGGCCGCCGAACGAGAGCCAGCCGATGCGCCACCAGACGCGCGTGGCCTCGGCGAGGGTCACGTCCGGCGCGGGCCCCTCGACCCCGGCCGCGGAGCGGTCGCCCGCACGGTCCGCCGCCGAGGGAGCTCGCGCCCCCTCGGCCCCCGGACCCTTCGCCGACCCCGGCCGGACCTGCGCGTCGTCCGGCTCGCCGGTCACACCGCCGCCGGCTTCGCGCCCGGCTTCGCCTCCGGCCGGGTCGCCGGCCAGTTGTGCGTCTCGTCCGCGGCATCGCGCAGTCGGCGGTAGAACGCGTCGTAGAGCACCATCGCCGCGTCCAGCTGCGCCAGGTCGTCCCTGTACATGCGCGAGAAGCCGACGGAGGCCGCCAGCAGCCCCGCCGCCTCGGGCGCGAGGTCCATGCGCGCCGTGTCCGCGCCGCGCACGATGAGCGCGAGCTGGTCGAGCGCCGGCGAGCGGAGCCCGAACTCGGCCAGCATGGTGTCGAACGTGCACGTTTCGCCGCGGTGGCTCCAGTGCACGCCCTCCACGTCGAACGGCGTGGCGCGGAAGCGCTCGGCCACGGCGAGGACCTCGGCGGGGGCGACGAACAGGAACACCGCGTCGCGGTCCACGAACCTGCGGACGAGCCACGGGCACGCGATGCGGTCCACCTTGGGCCGCGCGCGCGTGACCCACACCGTGCGCCCCTGCTCGTCGCGCGGCGGCAGCTTGGCGGCGTCCACCAGCAGGCCGCCCGCGGCGACCCACGCTTCGTGGCCGCCCTCGAGCGTCTCGGCCTCGGCACCGTGCTGCCGGAGCCACGCCGCCGCGCCCTGGCTGAGCGAAGCGCCGTGCTGGCAACTCACGACGACGCGCCGCCCGGCGAACGCGGGCGCCCAGGAATCGGCGGTGCGGGCGTCGCGACGGAGAGCGGTGGGGATCAGGCGCGGGTCGCGCGCGAAGGCGTCGTCGCTCCTGACGTCGAGCACGACGGGGGCGTCGGGAAGCCCGAGGAGCCGGGCGAGTTGCGTGGCGGAGATCTCGTTGAAGGCGGGCATACGTCCTCCCAGTGGAACAGGGTCAGAGGACGCGATGTTTCAGCTGTCGCCTCACGAGGTCACCGCGCGGAACCCCCTGCGGGCAGTATCGCCCGCCGGGGGAGGGGGAGGTCAAGCGCCGGCCGACCGACACCGGAGGCCTCCGGGCCTCCGCCGGCGCCCGCCGGCCGGGGGGGGAACGGTGCGCCTACCCCGCCCGCATCGCCTCCGCGAGCAGCGTGTGGAACCGGTGCACGCCGGTCTCGCGCGCGGGGGAGTAACGGCCGCGCTCGTAGAGCCGTGAGCGCGAGCCGCGCTGGACGCTCTCGACGATCACCTCGTCCTCGCGCTCGACCCGGTCGAGGCCGGCGCCCGCGCCCCGGTCGAGCATCGAGTCGTCCCACACGAACGACAGGAAGGAGACCTTGGTGCGGTCCACGTCGAGGGGGCGCACCACGTTGAGCGAGATCCCCCACGGGTAGAGGTTCAGCATCGTGTTCGGGAACAGCCACCAGTAGTAGGCCCCGACGCGCGTGCCGTGGTCGGCGTGGCCCGGCGGCGCCTCGAAGCACTCGACACCCGGTTGGGTCACGCCCAGCTGGAGCGTGCCCCAGCGGAAGAGCTCGCAGCGGTAGCTCGCGTAGTCGATCGCCTGCGCGAGCCCGCCGTGCACGTACGGGATGTGGAAGCCCTCGAGGTAGTTGTCGCAGTAGAGCGCCCAGTTGGCCTGCACCAGGTACTCGCGGGACCGGGTCGCGTCGTGGACCGCGCGGTCGAACGGCAGGTGGCCGCAGCGCGCGCGGACGTCGGCCATCAGCTCGTCGAACGGACACGCCGGAGCGAGCGAGGCGAACAGGAGCTTGCCGAGCCGGCCGAACGGGACGCGCGACAGGTCGTCCGCGGGGCTCGGGAAGCCCTCGACGCCGTCGAACTCCGGCATCGAGAGGAACCGCCCGTCGAGCGCGAAGCGCCGGCCGTGATAGCGGCAGCGGAGGAAGCTCTCGACGCCCTCGCGCTCGCAGACGAGCGTTCCACGATGCGTGCAGACGTTGCTCATGCAGTGCAGCGCGTCGTCGCGGTCGCGGGCGAGGACGAGCGGCTCGTCGAGGCAGCCCTCGAGCACGGTGACCGGGCAGACCGCGCCCGGGACCTTCACCCGGTCCGCGTCCGCCACCCACTGCCAGCTCCTGAGGAACACCCGCTCGCGCTGGAGCCGGAGCACGTCCGGGTCGGAGTAGACCCACGCCGGCAGCGTGCGCGCCCGGCGGATCTCGGGGTCCAGGGCGAGGCTCGCGACGCGCTCCGCGATGCGCTCCATGCGTGGACTCTGCCACAGCCGGCGCCGCCCGCCGAAACACCCTTCCGTTCGGGCCGCGAGCGGTGCTACGATCGCCGGGCTTCGTGCGCGCGAACGCCGCACCCGTTCCGCGCGGCTCCGGACCCGTCCCGCGGACGGGCCCCCGCCGCGCTCCGAGGGACCGGAGGGACACGATGTCGCCAGGCGCCGGAGGAGAGCGCGGTCCGCATCACGCGGGCGGCGCGGCGGGCGGAGGTGCCGGCGGCGCGCGGCCGAGCGCCACGGCCGTGGGCGGCGCCGCCGCCGCGCCGCGGCGCGGACTCGGGGCGCCGCCGGGACAGGACCGCGGACGCGGGCTCGGTGAGGGATTCGGCCGCACCGAGCGCACCGACAACTGGTGGCTCCAGCCCGTGGCGCAGGCCGTCGCGCTCATCGGACTCGGCCTCTACGCGACGTGGGCCGCGTTCCAGGGCGTGCACTACGAGTTCGGCAATTACCTCTCGCCGTTCTACTCGCCGCTGCTGAAGCCCGACTGGTGGCCGCTCTCGCCGGCGCTGCTCGTGCTCGGCGCGCCGCTCGGATTCCGCGGCACCTGCTACTACTACCGCAAGGCCTACTACCGCGCGTTCTTCGCCGACCCCATGGCGTGCGCGGTGGGCGAGCCGCGCGGCAGCGGCTACAAGGGCGAAACGAGCTTCCCGTTCGTGCTCCAGAACATCCATCGTTATCTCATCTATCTCGCGATCCCCATCCTGTTCTTCCTCTGGGTGGACATCGTGAAGGGCTTCATCTTCGACGGCCGGTTCGGCGTCGGCGTAGGCTCGCTGGTCCTGCTCGTGAGCAACACGCTGCTCACGCTGTACACGTTCTCGTGCCATTCCATCCGCCACCTGGTGGGCGGGCGCGTGGACTGCTTCTCGTGCGTCGTCGCGGGCGGCCCGCGGCATCGGGTGTGGCGGACGTCGAGCTGGCTCAACTCGCACCACATGGCCTGGGCGTGGTGGAGCCTGTTCGCGGTGTGCGGCGCGGACCTCTACGTGCGGTTGTGCTCGATGGGCGTGATCCGGGACGTGCGGCTCTTCTGAGGAGGCTCCGTTGGGCGAACATCTCGAGACGCACGAACACGACGTGCTGGTGATCGGCGCCGGCGGCGCGGGCCTGCGCGCGGCGATCGAGGCCTCGGCGCAGGGCGCCTCGGTGGGGCTCGTGTGCAAGTCGCTCCTCGGCAAGGCGCACACGGTGATGGCCGAGGGCGGCATCGCCGCCGCGCTCGCGCACCTCGACCCGCAGGACGGCTGGCAGACCCACTTCATGGACACCATGAAGGGCGGCTCGTTCCTGAACCACTGGCGCATGGCGCAGCTCCACGCCCAGGAGGCCCCCGACCGCGTGCGCGAGCTGGAGCAGTGGGGCGCGCTGTTCGACCGCACGCCGGACGGCCGCATCCTCCAGCGCGCGTTCGGCGGCCACACCTGGAAGCGTCTCGCGCACGTGGGCGACCGCACCGGGCTGGAGATGATCCGCACGCTCCAGGACAAGGGCGTGCACTCCGGGCTCGAGGTTTACATGGAGTGCACGATCACGCGGCTCCTCAAGGACGGCGACCGCATCGCCGGCGCGCTCGGCTACTGGCGCGAGTCGGGGCGGTTCGTGGTGTTCCGCGCCAGGGCGGTGGTCATCGCCACGGGCGGCATCGGCAAGGCCTACCGGGTGACCTCGAACTCGTGGGAGTACACTGGCGACGGCCAGGCGCTCGCCTACGACGCGGGCGCGGAGCTGATCGACATGGAGTTCGTCCAGTTCCATCCGACCGGCATGGTGTGGCCCCCGGGCGTGATGGGGATCCTCGTCACCGAGGGCGTGCGCGGCGAGGGCGGCATCCTGAGGAACGCGAAGGGCGAGCGGTTCATGTGGAAGTACCTGCCCGAGGCGCGCAAGCACGAGTACGCCGAGAACGACGCCGAGGCGCGGCAGTGGCTCGAGGACACAGTCGCCGGCAGGCAGTCGAAGGCCCGCCGGCCGCCCGAGCTCTCGACCCGGGACAACGTGGCGCGCGCCATCTACACCGAGGTGAAGGATGGCCGCGGCTCGCCGCACGGCGGCGCGTTCCTCGACATCAGCTACCTGCCGGCCGATCGCGTGAAGCGGAAGCTCCCGTCCATGTATCACCAATTCCTGGAGCTGGCCGACGTGGACATCACGCAGGCGCCGATGGAGGTGGGCCCGACCACGCACTACATGATGGGCGGCCTGCGCGTGGACCCCGACACCGGCGCCGCCACGGTGCCGGGGCTGTTCGCAGCCGGCGAGGCCGCGGCCGGCCTCCACGGCGCGAACCGCCTGGGCGGGAACTCGCTCTCGGACCTGCTCGTGTTCGGCCGCCGCGCCGGCGCCGGCGCGGCCGCGTACGCGCGCTCGCTCGAGCGCCCGCCGGCGGTGAACGACGCCGAGGTGGAGGCCGAGACGCGCGCGATGCTCGCGCCGTTCGAGCGGACCTCGGGCGAGAATCCCTACGACGTGCATCGCGCGTTGCAGGAGTGCATGGACCGGCTGGTGGGCATCTACCGCGTGCAGGCCGAGCTGGAGCAGGCGGTCGAGGAGCTGGCGCGGCTCTCCGCGCGCGCGGCGGCCGTGCGCGTGGAGGGCTCGCGCATGTTCAACCCCGGCTGGCACCTGGCGCGCGACCTGCACAACATGCTGGTCGTCTCCGAGGCCATCGCCCGCTCGGCGGCGCTCCGGAAGGAGAGCCGCGGCGCGCACTCGCGGCTCGATTTCACCGCGACCGACGCCGCGCTCGGCCAGGTGAACCACTGCGTCACGCGCGGCCCGGACGGCATGCGGGTGACCCCGACGCCTCTGCCGCCGATGCCGGCGGAGCTGAAGGCCCTGTTCGAGCCGAAGCCCGCCCAGCCCGCGGGGGCGGCGCGATGAGGGGGCGACGCGCCGTGCGCGAGCGCAGGCACCGTGCCCGACCGGGCATCGGGGGCGCACGATGAGCGCCGCCTCGGGCGCCGGCCGCGAGACCGTCGTACGCGTCTTCCGCGGCGACGCGAGCGGCGGGCAGGAGGTGGAGTACCGCGTCCCCATCGAGCCCGGCATGGTGGTGCTCGACGCCATCCACTGGATCCAGGCACATCGGGCGCCGGACCTGGCGGTGCGCTGGAACTGCAAGGCCGCGAAGTGCGGCTCGTGCAGCGCCGAGGTGAACGGCAAGCCGGCGCTCATGTGCAAGTCGCGGCTCGATCACTTCGCCGAGGGCGAGGCGATCAGCGTGCGCCCGATGAAGACGTTCCCGCTCGTGCGCGACCTCGTCACCGACGTGTCGTGGAACTTCGAGGTCAACAAGAGCATCGCGCCGTTCACGCCGCGGCCCGGCGCGGACTGGCGCTGGCAGCAGTCCGACGTGGACCGCGTGCAGGAGTTCCGCAAGTGCATCGAGTGCTTCCTGTGCCAGGACGTGTGCCACGTGCTGCGCGCGCACGAGCTCAAGCACCGGTTCGCCGGTCCGCGGTTCTTCGTGCGGATCGCCGCGCTTGAGATGCACCCGATGGACGGCGGCGACCGGACGAGGTTCCTCAAGGAGACCGCCGGGCTCGGCTACTGCAACATCACGAAGTGCTGCACCGAGGTCTGTCCGGAGAGCATCGCCATCACGGACAACGCCATCATCCCGCTCAAGGAGCGCGTGGTGGATCGTCACTACGACTTCCTGCGGCTCATCTGGAACAAGCTCCGCGGCAGGCCGAGCGAGGCGATCTAGCCCGGCCGAGGCCGGCCGGGCGCATGCCGGAGGTGCTCCCATGTCCCAGCCCACCGCCTGTATCCGCTGCAAAGGCACGGAGTTGGCCGAGGCCACGTTCGCCGGGGCGAGCGACCTGCGACTGGTCGTGGACGCGGAGCACTCGAGCCCGGTGAGCGCACGCGTGTGCCTGGCGTGCGGCGCGGTGCTGCTCACCGCGGGCGAGCCCGCCGCGCTGCGTGTGAAGCACGGTCACGAGGGCGACGTGCAGGAGTTCGACTTCTAGGCGTTCGAGCGCCCCGGGCGTCCGGGCGGGCGACGACGGCCGCCGAGCCGCCGCCGGCCAACGGACGATTCGATGCGGACATCCGGGCGCGCCGTACTCCCGGCCCGCCCCGCGCCACGGCGGGATGCGGACCGCGCGTGGGCCCCTCCCGGGACGGTGACCCGACCACCCGCGCACTCTTGTCACGTGCGTATCGCCGCACGCGCTCTTTTCTGTTGACCTCCCCGGATCCCACGCCTAGCGTCCGGGTCGTAGTCGGTCGGCCAAGGAGGCCAATCGTGACCGTTCCGCGCGAATCCATCCGCTGTGCCATCGCTGCCCGCGGCGAGTATCTCGCTGCGGGCATTCGTGTGCCCGTCGGAGGACACTGCTCGAACGTGGAGGTCGAGCGCGCGGAACGCATCTTCCGGGCATGATCGGAGCCGGCGCGACATGGCGACCGCCAGGGCTCGAAAGGACTGCGGGCGACCCCTGAGCGAGCCCGAGCGCCGCTGGTTGCTCGATCAGATGCTCCGGCGAGGTTCGCGGACACCCGCCGCGGCGGAGGTCGCGGCGGGAGCGGAGGAGGCCTCGAGCATGATCGTGAGGCCCGCACCAGCAGTGCCGGAACCGCCGCCGGCCCCCGCGCCGGGAGCCGCGGCGGAGGCAGGCGCGTTCTCGGGTCCCTCGTTGCGTGGCGGACTTCCCGCCTCGCCCGCGCTCGCGGACCCCGAGGCGGGCGCGGCCGCGCCGGCCGGCGGTACGGCGCAGCGATCGCCGCCGCGGCTCGCCCAACGTGCCGCATCCCCGACGTCCAGGGAACCCGAGCCGGGTCCCATGATCCCCCGCATCCCCACGCCGGACGCGCGCCGCGCCGCGCCCGTGGTGGACATCAGGCGGTACCGCGCGGTGTTCGCCTGCTCGATGCAGGCGCGCGAAACCCCGACGGAGCGAACGCCGTCCGCATAGAGGTCGGGGTCAGCACGGGATGACCGGTCGGGGCCGGAGCGCACGCCCCGAGGCGCGTGCGGTCAGGGCCGGCCTTCCCAGGGAAGGGAGGTGACTCGTACATGGCGCGCTTCCGTATCCACGACCTGGGCGCGATCGAACGTACGCCCACGTCGCCCGCGTCGCTGAGGAACAAGCTCAGCGACATGATCCTGAGCTCGGTCAACGCCCGGGCGAAGGTGGAGGTCATCAACCCGGAGACCGGGGAGTATCGGATCGTGCTTCAGGGCACGCTCGACAAGGAGGAGACCAAGTTCGACGAGGGCTAGGCCTCCGAGCCCCAAGGAGGTGCGATCATGCCCAGGATGGATCCCAACGCCCTGAGCGCGATCGAGCGCACTCCCGCGTCCCCCTCGGCCCTGTCCGCGGGCCTCTGGGACGTCCTGAGCCACTCGATCTCGAGCCGGGCCAAGGTGGAAGGATTCAACAGCGAGACAGGCGAGTACCGGGTCGTACTCCAGGGGACTCTGGACCTGGACGAGAACGATCCGAAGAAGCTCTGACCGATCGAACCCACGGCGGGAGGGGTTCGGGGCTCCCTTCCGCCGCGCCGTGCGTGCGCTGCCGGGTCTGCGCCCATCGCGCGACCCGACGAGCGCGCGCTGGAGCGCGTCGTGATCCACATCCGGTCCATGGCCTTCGGCACGTTCGCCGACATCGAGCCGCTGAACCCCGCGTTCCGGCCGAGGCAGGTGAAGATGCGCGTCACCGTGGACACGGAGCGCCGGCCGCGCCTGCCCGAGTCGGACGTGCTCGCCGAGCTGGCCGGCGCATTCCCCGGCCTCGCGCGCCATCAGTGCCGGGCCGGCGCGGGCGAGGGCGCCGCGGAGAGCGCCGGCACGCGCATCCTGCTCGTGCCGCGCGACGCGAGCGCCAACCAGGCGCACATCTACGAGCACCTGACGCTCGAGTTCCTGGGCGCCATCGACGAGTCCGCGAGCAGGCTCTCGGGCGTGACCTGCGCGTACACCGATCCGCCCGAGCGGAACGACGTGTTCGTGGAGTGCCGCGACCCCGACGACGCCGCGCTGGCCGCGTGGCTCGCCGCCGAGGTGATGAACGGGCTCCTGTCCGGGCACCCCGCCGCGCCGCTCTACCCCGACACCCTGCACGTCGCGCGGCTCATGCACGACGAGCCCACGCAGGCCTGGACGCCGCGGAAGCTTGCGGTCCGGCTGCACATCCCCGCGCGCCGCGCCGCCTCCGCCCTCGTCGCGCTGTCGCACGCGCGCCTCGTGCAACCCGAGGAGTTCGCCATGAACTTCAGCGGCGAACCCCACTACCGCGCGATCGCGGCCGGGGCGCGGCGGGGACGCAAGGAACCGCGTCCCGGCTGAGGGGCGGACCGGGCTGCGCGAGCCCGCTCGCGGCGCGCCGACGGAGCACGGTAGGCTGCGCGGATGGCCGCCAGACCCGTGATCGTCGTGGGCGCCGGCGCCGCGGGGCTCACCGCCGCGCTCCGCGCCGCCCAGGCCGGCGCCCGCGTCACGCTCCTGAACGCCCATCCGCGCGTGGGCCTCAAGATCCTGATGAGCGGCGGCACCCGTTGCAACGTGACGCACGGCGAGGTGACCGAGCGCGACTTCCGTGGCGGCTCCCCCAACGTCGTGCGGCGGGTGCTGCGCGCGTTCACCGCCGCTCAGACCGTGGAGTGGTTCGAGCGCGAGCTGGGCGTGCCCCTGAAGCTCGAGGAGACCGGCAAGTACTTCCCCGTGAGCGACGACGCGCACACCGTGCTGGACGCGCTGCTGGCCGCGTGCGAGCGGGCCGGCGTGACGCTGCGGACCGGCGCGCGGGTCGTGAGGCTGGAACACGTGGATGGGCGATGGCGCGTGGGGATCCGGCACGTGCGCGGGAGCGTCGAGTTCGGGGAGGGAGTGGCGGCCGCGGGGCAGACCCGCTGGAGTCTGCCCGATGCGGAGCCCGACGAGTGGCTCGAGGCCTACGCCGTGGTGCTCGCGACCGGCGGCCTGAGCTTCCCCCGCACGGGCAGCGACGGCACCGGCTACGCGCTCGCGCTCGCGCTCGGGCACACGCTGGTCCCGCCCGTGCCGGCGCTCGCGCCGCTCGAGGCCGTGGACCCGCTCTGCCGTTCGGCGCAGGGCGTGTCGCTGGAGGCCGAGCTGGCGCTGTGGGTGGACGGGCGCGTCATGGAGCGCACGCGCGGCCCGCTGCTCTTCGCCCATTTCGGCGTCACCGGCCCCGCCGCGCTGGATCTCTCGCGACACTGGCATCGGGCCGCGGGACATGCGCGGCGGGTGACGATGTCGTTCACTCCCGGCTACTCGCCGGACGCGCTGGAGCACGAGTGGATGACCTACGCGACCGCGAATCCCCGCCGCGGCGTGCGCACGTGGCTCGGAGGGCGGCTCCCCGAGCGGATCGCCGACGTTCTTACCACCGAGAGCGGCATCGGCGGCGCCGCCATGTCGCAGATCCCCCGCGAGCGGCGCGGGCTGCTCCTGCGCGCGCTCACCGGTCGCGATCTCGGCGTGACCGGCACGCTCGGCTACGAGAAGGCCGAGGTGACCGCGGGTGGCGTCCCGCTCGCCGAGGTGGACGCCTCCACGCTGGAGTCCCGCATCGCCCCCGGACTCTGGCTGTGCGGCGAGATCCTCGACGTGGAGGGGAGGCTCGGCGGATTCAACTTCCAGTGGGCATGGAGCAGTGGCACCGTCGCGGGGAGAGCGGCCTCCGGGCATCGACTCCGGGGCGCGTGAGGGGCGAGCGGCAGGGCGGCCGCCCTCGCGAGAAGGTGGCCGCCCGGAACGCCGTGCCTGGGCCGAGGGGACCGGCAGGTCACCGCCGGACCATGAACCTCCCGCGGCTCGTGCCGTCCGGGCCCTGGATCCGGAAGAAGTAGAGGCCCGAGGACAGCTGCGGTCCGTTCCAGGCGGTCGAGCCGAGCGGGACCTCGTACATCCCGGCCTTCGCGTGGGCCTCGTTCATCGGCGTCCCGATCAGACGGCCGCTCAGATCGAAGACGTCCACGCGCAGCGCGCCTTCCTTGGAGAGCGTGAAGCGCAGCTGTCCGGAATGGCGGATCGGGTTGGGAACGACCCGCGGCGTGAGGCGCCCGGCGACGACGCCAGGCGCGTCGGCGGTGGGCGCGGTCACGGTGATCACCGTCGTGTCCGAGGCGGCGTGCCCGTTGTGCGCGGTGAAGACGACCACGTGGGTCCCGGCGTCGCCCGCGCCGGGCTCCCAGGCGAGCACGCCGGCGGTGTTGTCCGGACTCGCCGTGAACACGGCGCCGGGCGGCAGGCCGGACACGGTCAGCGAGTCGATCGGGTCGCCGGACGCGACCACGGCGGTGACGAGCACGGTGAGCGAGTCGCCCTCGGCGACCGCGACGGCCGCCGGCGCGGTCACCACCGGGACGCCGACCGTATTGGCGACGGTGATCTCGGTCGTGTCCGCGCCCGACAGCGCGTTGGCGGCCGTGAACCGGACGCTGTAGCTGCCGGCCTGGGAGAAGCCGGGGGTCCATCGGAGCGTGCCGCCGGCGTTGTCGGGGCCGGGTGTGAACGAGGCGCCCTCCGGCAGGTCCGCGGCGGCGAGCGAGGAGATGGCGTCGCCGTCCGGATCGAGCGCCGTGACCTCGACCGTGAGCGAGTCGCCCTCCGCCACGGCGACGGCGGCCGGCGCCGTGACGACGGGAGCGCGGTCGGAGTCCACGACGGTGATGATCAGGCCGTCGGAGCCGGAGAGGGCGTTGGACGCGGTGAAGCTCACGGGGTACGTCCCCGCCTGTGCGAAGCCGGGGGTCCAGCTCAGCGTGCCGCTGGAGTTGTCGGGCCCGGGCGTGAACGTGGCGCCCGCGGGCAGGCCCGTTGCCGTGAACGACGTGAGGGGATCGCCGTCGGGATCGGCCGCGGTGACGTTCACCGCCAGCGGCGCGTCCTCGGCCACCGAGACCGTGTCCGGGGCGGTCACCACCGGCGCGCGATCGGTGCCCGTGACCGTGATGTCCGTGGTCGCGGAGCCGGAGAGCGCGTTGCTGGCGGTGAAACTCACCGGGTAGTTCCCGGCCTGCGAGTAGTCGGGCGTCCAGCTCAGGGTGCCGGTGGTGTTGCCGGGGCCCGGGACGAACGTGGCGCCGGACGGAAGCACCGCGGCGGTGAGCGAGGTGATGGGCTCACCGTCGGGATCGGAGGCGGTGACGTCCACGGTCAGGAGCCCGTTCTCGGCCACGCTGGCCGTGGCCGGCGCCGTGACCACCGGGGCGCGGTCCGAGTTCGTGACCGTGATGACCGTGGTGGCGGAGCCGAGGAGTGCGTTGCTGGCCGTGAATGTGACGCTGTAGCTCCCGGTCTGGGAGAAGTCGGGCGTCCACGTCAGCGTGCCGCTCTCGTAGCCCTCGCCGGACGTGAACGCGGCGCCGGCGGGCAGCCCGGCCGCGCCGAGCGAGAGGATGGGCTCGCCGTCGGGATCGGCCACGGTGAAGTTCAGGGTCAGGAGCTGACCCTCCGCCACGGTGGCGGTCGCAGGCGCGGTGATCACCGGCGCGCGGTCGGTGTGGACGACCGTGATCTCGGTGGTGCCGGAGGCCGAGAGCGCGTTGCCGCCGGTGAACGTGACGCTGTAGCTCCCCGACTGGAGGTAGTCGGGGGTCCAGGAGAGCGTACCGGAGGCGTTGCCGGGGCCGGGCGTGAACGTGGCGCCGGCCGGGAGCACCGCGGCGGTGAGCGAGGTGATCGGCTCGCCGTCCGGATCGGTCACGGTGACATCCACCGTGAGGAGCTGGCCCTCGGCTACGGAAGCCGTCGCCGGCGCCGTGAGCACCGGGGCACGGTCCACATTGGTGACGGTGATGGTGGTCGTGGCGGATCCGGAGAGCGCGTTGGCGGCGGTGAACGTGACGTCGTAACTGCCCGCCTGGAAGAAATCGGGCGTCCAGCTCAGGGTGCCGTTGGTGTTCCCGGGGCCGGGCGTGAACGTGGCGCCCGAGGGAAGGCCCGCCGCGGTGAGCGAGGTGATGGGCGCGCCGTCGGGATCGGTGGCGGCGACGTTCACGCTGAGCAGCCCGTTCTCGGCCACGGTGGCGGTGGCGGGCGCGGTCACCACGGGCGCGCGGTCCGTGTTGGCGACCGTGATGGCGGTGGTGCCGGAGCCGGCAAGCAGATTGCTGGCCGTGATCGTCACGCTGTAGTT
This sequence comes from uncultured bacterium, assembly GCA_964609125.1. Classification (GTDB taxonomy): domain Bacteria; phylum Eisenbacteria; class RBG-16-71-46; order RBG-16-71-46; family RBG-16-71-46; genus JAIOPA01. The sequence continues at coordinate 2,292 of CAZSQX010000032.1, read as the reverse complement.
CCCCGCCTGCGTGAAGCTCGGGGTCCAGGTCAGCGTGCCGCTGCTGTTGCCGGGGCCGGAGGTCAACGTGGCGCCGGGGGGCACACCGGTGGCGCCGATCGACGTGATCGGGTCGCCATCGGGGTCCACGGCGGTGAAGCTCACGACGAGGAGCTGGCCCTCGGCGGCGTCGGCCGTGGCCGGCGTGGTGACCACGGGGGCGCGGTCGGTGTTGGACACGGTGATGGCGGTCGTGCCGGAGGCGATGAGGGCGTTGGCGGCGGTGAACGTGACGCCGTGGCTCCCCGCCTGGTCGAAGCCGGGGGTCCAGCTCAATGTGCCGCTCTCGTTGCCGGGGCCGGGCGTGAACGTGGCGCCCGCCGGGAGGGCGCTCGTGGTGAGCGAGGCGATGGGCTCGCCGTCCGGATCCACCACGGTGACGTCCACGGTCAGGGGCTGGCCCTCGGCCACGGACGCCGTGGCCGGCGCGGTGAGCACCGGGGCGCGGTCCACGTTGGCCACGGTGATGTCGGTCGTGGCGGCGCCGGAGAGCGCGTTCGCGGCCGTGAACGTGACAGTGTGACTGCCCGCCTGGAAGAAGTCGGGCGTCCAGGTCAGCGTGCCGCTTGTGTTGCCGGGACCGGGCGTGAACGTGGCGCCGGCGGGCAGGACCGCCGCGCCGAGCGAAGTGATGGGTTCGCCGTCCGGATCCACGGCGGTGACGTCCACGGTCAGCGGCTCGTTCTCGGCCAGGGAGGCGGTGGCCGGCGCGGTGACCACCGGCGCGCGGTCGGTGTTGGTGACGGTGATGACGGTGGCGCCGACTCCGTACAGCGCGTTGCTGGCGGTGAACGAGATCGGGTGGATGCCGGCCTGGGAGAAGCCGGGAGTCCAGCTCAGCGTGCCGCTCGACCTGTCGGGAGCGGGGGTGAAGGTCGCGCCGGGCGGAAGGTCGGCCGGCGCGAGGTAGTGGATGGGGTCGCCGTCGGGGTCCTGCGCCGTGATGCTCACGGTGAGGAGCTGACCTTCGGCCACGGAGGCGGTGGCGGGCGCGGTCACGACCGGAGCGCGGTCGGTGTTCGTGACGTTGATGTCGGTCGTGCCCGAACCGGAGAGCGCGTTGGCGGCCGTGAACGTGATGGCATGGCCGCCCGCCTGGGTGAAGTCGGGGGTCCAGCTCAGGGTCCCGCTGGTGTTGCCGGGGCCCGGGGTGAACGTGGCGCCGGCGGGGAGGACGCCGGCGGTGAGCGACACGATGGCGTCGCCGTCCGGATCGGCCGCGGTGACTTCCACCGTCAGGAGGTCGTTCTCGGCCACCGTGACGGAAGCCGGGGCGGTGACCACGGGGGCACGGTCCGTGTTCGTGACGGTGACGCCGGTGGTGGCGGAACCGGAGAGGGCGTTCGCGGCCGTGAACGTGATGTCGTGGCTCCCCGCCTGGGAGAAGTCGGGGGTCCAGTTGAGCGTACCGGTGGCGTTGCCCGGGCCGGGCGTGAACGTGGCGCCGGCGGGAAGGACGCCGGCGACGAGCGATGTGATGGGCTCGCCGTCGGGATCCACCGCGGTGACGTCCACGGTCAGGGGCTGGTCCTCGGCCACCGTGACGGCCGCCGGCGCGATGACCACCGGGGCGCGGTCCACATTGGTGACGGTGATGTCGGTCGCGTCGGACCCGGAGAGGGCATTGGCGGCGGTGAACGTGACGCTGTAGCTCCCCGCCTGGAAGTAGTCCGGGGTCCAGCTCAGCGACCCGCTCCTGTTGTCGGGTGCCGGAGTGAACGTGGCCCCTGCCGGGAGGTTCGCGGCGGTGAGCGATGCGATCGGGTTCCCGTCGGGATCGGCGGCCGTGACGTTCACGGTCAGCAGCCCGCTCTCGGCGACCGTGGCCGTGGCCGGCGCGGAGACCACCGGAGGACGGTCGGTGTTGGTCACGGTGATGGTCGTGGTAGAGGACCCGGTGAGGGTGTTGGCGGCGGTGAACGTGACGCTGTAGCTGCCGGCCTGGGAGTACTTGGGCGTCCAGCTCAGGACGCCGCTGGAGTTGTCGGAGTCGGTGACGAACTCGGCCTCTGGCGGCAGATTGAACACATCGAGCGAGGAGATCGGGTCGCCGTCAGGATCGGCCACGGTCACGTTCACGGTCAGGAGGACGCCCTCGGCCACGGTGGCGGTGGCCGGCGCGGTGACCACCGGGGCCACGTCGGTGTTGGTGACGGTGACCTCCGTGGTGCCGGAGCCGGAGAGGGCATTGCCGGCGGTGAACGTCACGGTGTGGCTACCCGCCTGGGAGAAGTCGGGCGTCCAGCTCAGCGT
>CAZSQX010000031.1:0-37426 GCA_964609125.1 uncultured bacterium | reverse complement strand
CTGGCCGCTCCGCCTGGTCGTGCCGAGGCGCTACTTCTGGAAGAGCGCCAAGTGGATCTCGCGCATCGAGCTCGTGGAGCGGGACCAGCCCGGCTTCTGGGAGCGGAACGGCTACCACAACGACGCCGATCCGTGGCGCGAGGAGCGCTTCTCGGACTGGTGACGCGGCCGCGCGCCGCGCGGGAGCGCGCGCGTGAGTCCGAGCCCTTCGGCGCTTCGCGCCATCGAGTGGCTGGAGCGGCAGCGCGCCGACCTTGGCGGCATCCGCAACGCCACGTGCCGCGACCCGATCTTCAAGAACTGGCGCCAGGTCACGCTCACCGCGATCCAGCGCGCCTGGCCGGGCGATCGGGCGCGGCTCGAGCGCTTCCTGCGCATCCCGTTCTCGCCGGTGGACCCGCGCGCCGACATGCGCGTGCAGCGCGAGTGGTACAGCCGCGGCTGCCAGGAGGCCGAGCGCGTCCTGGGCTCCTACGTCGAGGACATCCGCGCGCACGGCGTGCCCGAGGTCCCGGACGAGGAGGTCACCGGCACCGGCGGCGTGAGCGGGGAGTTCGAGGTGGACTTCCCGACCGTGGACCTGCCCGCGGGTGACCTGGGCGCGTCGGCTCCATCCTCCGGCGAGACCCGGAACCCGTTCGCCGACTTCGTGGACTGCTCCCCGCAGGCGGGCGACGCGAGGGACCCGACGCCGCCGCCGCTGCCCCGAGCCGAGACGCCGGCCCCTGGGGCTCCGGGGACCACGTCGGCCGCAGGTACTGCCCGTCCCGCCAGGAAGGGGCTCAACATGCGCGCACGGCTCATGGACCTGCTCGGGTTCTCGCAGCTTTCGGCCAAGGCGGCGTCGGCGCCGACGCGCGAGACGCCTTCCTCCGCGAGCCTCCCGTCGCTCGACCTGCCAGCGACGACGCTGGCCCAGCCGGCCCGCGGCCTTGACATCGTGCCCCTGGGCGGCGCCGTCGCACCACCGCCGAGCGCCCCGCCCGCCGAGCCGCTCGAGTTGACGGCGACCGAGCCGCCGCCCGCGGTCGGGGGGGCCTCTCCGGCGGAGCCTCCCGCCGCCGGCGAGTCGGGCGCGGCGCCCCGTCCTTCGGGTTCGTGGCCGCTCCCGCGGTCCGCGGTCGTCGCCGCCGACGCCTCGAGCCGCGGCGGGACGCCGGCCCGTCCGGCCACGCCGCCGGTCCCCACCGAGACCTCCGCGTCCGCGGCCGACGAGGCGCCGCCCGCCCCGAGCGCCGTGCCCGACGCCGGCCCGGCGCCCGCACACGAGCCCGGTGTGTCGGTGGTCATGTCGCGCCCGACGACGCTTCGGGGCGCGATCGAAAAGGTTTCGATCGAATCGCTCCTCAGCGACCAGTTCCGCGGCAGCTCGACGTCCGCTCCTGGCTCGGCTCCGTCCGACGATGCGGCGGCGAGACCGGCGGCCGGGTCGTCCGCCGCCATGCCCGCGGGGCCCGCCGTGCCCGTGGCCGCCGTGCCAGCCGCGGCCCTCCCCCCCGCGCCGGTGGAGCCCGTCGAGGAGGCGCCGGTCCCCCCCGTCCCCGCCGCGGCGCAGGAGGCCGATGCGGATCGGGACACTCCCGCGGAGATCGAGATGGGGGCGCCGGTCGAGGAGTTGCTCTCCGCCACGGGCTCGAGCGGGCCGGCCGCCGCCCCGGCGCCCACGGAGGAGGAGGGCCCGATGGCGCCGCGATCGAGGATCCTGCAGCTCCCCCGCCGCCGCGCCGCGAAGCCCGAGCCGCTCGTGGAGGGCGAAGGCGCCGACTCCGCCGTCGGACGCGTGGACCCCGAGGCCTTCGCGCGAGCCACCGAGGACTTCATGAAGTCCTCACCCGTGCTCGGCGCCACCGGCCGCCGCGTCAAGCGCGCGCGTGATCCGGAGCCCGATCGGGAGCGCGAGCGTGGACGCGACGAGTCCGCGTGGCAGGACCCCGATGCCATCGCGATCGCCGCCATGGTGGACGACCTCGACGACATGAAGGTGCCGCCCAGCCGCCGCAACGAGACGCGCGCGCGGCTCAAGGACCTCGCCGCCCGCATCGAGAAGGGCGAGCTCGAGTGGCCGGTACTCAAGAAGGCGGTGTGGTTCGCGATGGAGCACCCGGAGCTCGCGCGCCGGCTGGTCCCGGTGCTGCTGCCCTGGTTCGACCGCGCGGCCTGAAGGCCGCGCCCGCCGCCGCCCCGGCTCGCGACGCGGGGCCATCTCACGACGCCTCCTCGCCGCCCGCATGCAAGCCGCATCGCCCGCGCCCTCCTTGACCGATCGCTGGCGTGGACGTGGCCTGCCCCGGGAATCCCTGTGCTAGTTTCGGCATCGATTCCCCGGGAGGTGGCCCCCATGGACTTCGAACGTTTCACCGTGCGGTCGCGCGAGGCGCTCGAGCGCGCGCAGCGCATCGCGCGTGACCGCTCGCACCAGGAGCTCCGCCCCGAGCACCTGCTGGCCGCGCTCCTCACCGAAGACGGCGGGACGGTGGGGGCAGTGTTCCAGAAGCTGGGCGTGAGCGTCCCCTCGCTCACGGCCGCGAGCGACGCCGCCCTGTCCAAGCTTCCGCGCGTCCAGGGCGGGACGTTCTTCCTGGGGCAGGAGCTGCGGTCGGTGCTCGAGCGCGCCGAGGTGCACGCCGGGCGGCTCAAGGACGAGTTCGTGAGCGTCGAGCACCTGCTCATGGCGCTCGCCGACGCCGAGCAACCGAGTGCGGCGCAGCGCGTGCTCGCGCAGGCGGGCGTGACCGGCGACGCGCTGCTCCAGGCGCTCGCCACGGTGCGCGGCGGCCAGCGCGTGACGGACGAGAACCCCGAGGACAAGTACCAGGCCCTGAGCAGGTACGGGCGCGACCTCACCGCCGCCGCGCGCCTCGGCAAGCTCGACCCGGTGATCGGGCGTGACGACGAGGTGCGCCGCGTGGTGCAGGTGCTGTCGCGGCGCACGAAGAACAACCCGGTCCTGATCGGCGAGCCGGGCGTGGGCAAGACCGCGATCGCCGAGGGGCTCGCGCAGCGCATCGTCTCGGGCGACGTGCCCGAGAGCCTCAAGGACCAGCGCGTCATCGCGCTCGACCTGGGCTCGCTCATCGCCGGCGCCAAGTTCCGGGGCGAGTTCGAGGACCGCCTGAAGGCCGTGCTCAAGGAGGTCACGAACGCCGACAACCGGGTCGTCCTGTTCATCGACGAGCTGCACACGCTCGTGGGCGCGGGTGGCGCCGAGGGCGCCATGGACGCGAGCAACCTCCTCAAGCCGGCGCTCGCGCGCGGCGAGCTGCACTGCATCGGCGCCACCACGCTCGACGAATACCGCAAGCACGTCGAGAAGGACGCCGCGCTCGCGCGCCGCTTCCAGCCGGTGTTCGTGGGCGAGCCCGACACCGAGGCCACGATCGCCATCCTGCGGGGCTTGAAGGACCGCTACGAGGTGCATCACGGCATCCGCATCAAGGACGCCGCGCTCGTGGCGGCCGCCATGCTGTCCAGCCGCTACATCGCCGACCGCCATCTGCCCGACAAGGCCATCGACCTGATCGACGAGGCGGCCTCGCGCCTGCGCATGGAGATCGACTCGATGCCGGTCGAGCTGGACGAGATCCACCGCCGCGTGCGCCAGCTCGAGATCGAGCGCATCGGCCTCGCCAAGGAGACCGATCCGGGCTCCAAGGAGCGGCTCGCGCGCCTGGACGCCGAGCGGACGCGCCTGCAGGAGGACATGTCCGGGCTCGAGGCGCACTGGAAGCAGGAAAAGACGGCCGTCACCCGCATCCGCGACCTCAAGGCGGATCGCGAGCGGCTCAAGCTCGAGGAGGCGCGGGCCGAGCGTCAGGGCGACCTCGAGACCGTGGCGCGCATCCGCAACAACGATCTGCTGCTGCTCCAGCGCCAGCTCGAGCAGGAGACCGCCCGGCTCGCCGTACTCCAGCAGAAGCAGCGGATGCTCAAGGAGGAGGTGGACGAGGAGGACGTGGCCGAGGTCGTGGCCAAGTGGACCGGCATCCCGGTCTCGCGGCTGCTCGAGGGCGAGATGCAGAAGCTCGTGCACATGGAGGCGCGACTGCACGCGCGCGTGGTCGGCCAGGACGAGGCCGTGCGCGCCGTGTCCGAGGCGGTGCGCCGCGCGCGCGCGGGCCTCCAGGACCCGAAGCGCCCGATCGGCTCGTTCCTGTTCCTCGGCCCGACCGGCGTCGGCAAGACCGAGCTGGCGCGCGCGCTCGCCGAGTTCCTGTTCGACGACGAGCGCGCGATGGTGCGGCTCGACATGAGCGAGTACCAGGAGAAGCACACCGTGGCGCGCATGATCGGTGCGCCTCCCGGCTACGTGGGCTACGAGGAGGGCGGCGCGCTCACCGAGGCCGTCCGCCGGCGCCCGTACGCGGTGGTGCTGCTGGACGAGGTGGAGAAGGCGCACCCGGAGGTGCTGAACGTCCTGCTCCAGCTCCTCGACGACGGGCGCCTGACGGACGGTCAGGGGCGCACCGTGGACTTCAAGAACACGCTCGTGATCATGACCAGCAACCTGGGCTCCGACGCCATCCTCGAGTTCGGCGAGGGCGACCGCGCCGAAATGGAGGCGCTCGTGCAGCGCGCGCTGCGCCAGCACTTCCGGCCCGAGTTCCTCAACCGCCTCGACGAGACGGTGATCTTCCGCCAGCTCACCCGCGAGCAGATCCGCCGTATCGTCGAGCTGCACGCGGAGTCGCTGCGGAAGCTCCTCCAGGAGCGTGGCCTCGCGCTCACGCTCACCGAGGCCGCGCGCGATGCGCTCGCCGACGAAGGCTACGACCCGCACTTCGGCGCGCGGCCGCTCAAGCGCACGCTGCAGCGCCGGGTGCAGAACCCGCTCGCGCTCAAGCTGCTCGAGGGCGCGTTCCAGCCCGGCGAGGGCGTCGAGGTGGGCTACGAGGCCGGCCAGTACGTGTTTCTCGCCGTCCGGCCCGCGCGGACCCCCGAGGGCGCCCACGCGTGAGCTCGAAGAAGCTCGACACGACCACCAAGGTCGGCCGGCTCGTCCTGCAGATGAAGGACATCTCGGTCCGGATGAAGCCCGAGGTGCGTGCGGTCGTGATCCGGCTCTACAACCGGATCGAGGAGAATCTGGACGACCCCCAGCTCCGGTTCAAGGTGCGCGACGACCTCGACCTGCTGGGCCGCGATCCGCTCCTCGCCGGGCTCGCGAAGCGCCTGTTCAAGGTGCTGCCGCCGATCTGAGGCCGGCCGCTACGCCGTCTCGCTGCCGCGCTTGCCCCTCGGCCGGTAGAACACGACCTGGTTCTTGGGCGGGCGCTTGGCTTCGAGCAGCGCCTGGTTCGCGAGCCGCCACAGGTCCTGGGGGTTGTCGGCGTGGTCCGGGAACATGGCCACGCCCACGCTCACGGTGACGTTCACCCGGTGCGCGCGGCCGTCCAGGCCCTCGAGCCGGATCCCGGTGTCCTCGACCGCGGAGCGGAGCCGCTCGGAGATCGCGATCACGTCGCTCTCCACCACCGGCGGCGTGAGCAGCACCGCGAACTCCTCGCCGCCCCAGCGCGCGACCGTGTCGAACGGCCGCACGCCCGCGCGCAGCGCGGCCGCCACCTGCACCAGCACCTGGTTCCCTGCCTCGTAGCCGAACGAGGTGTTGAACGACTTGAAGTCGTCGATGTCGCAGATCAGGAGCGCGAGCGAGCTCTGCTCGCGCTGGGCGCGGGCGATCTCGTTGCGGATCTGGAGGTCGTAGTACGAGCGGTTGTAAGCCGTGGTGAGCGGGTCCACGAACACGAGCTTCTCGATGCGCGTCGCGCGCTCGAGCACGCCGCCGGCGAACTCGGCGAGCAGCGCCACCAGCGCCAGGTCGGCCGGGCGCCAGGGATCGGGCTCGGCGGCGAGCACCTCGAGCAGCCCGAGCGGCTGGCCGTCGCTCCCCGTGACCGCGAGCACCACCGCCGACCGGGCGCCGGCGGCGCGCGCCGCGTGGGCGAGCGAGCCGGAACGCTCGGTGTCGGGGCAGTAGAACAGCATCGTGTGGTGCTTGAGCGCGTCGGCGGCGAGCGAGGCGTCGAGCGGCCGCACCTCCGGCGAGCCGGCCTCGTCCTCGCCGCGCGGGACGAAACGGACCTGGTCCGAGCCGAGCAGCTCGCGCCCGGCCTGGTCGAGCTGCTCGCGCAGGCCCGCGCGGGTCGTGCCCGTGCGCGGGTCCGAGAACGTGAGCGGGTCGTCGAGCCGCACGAGCCGGCGCACCTGGTCGAGCCGGGCCGGGGCCTGCATCGGGAGCGCGCTCCGGGCGACGATCGTGACCCCGTCGCGCACGCGCGGGCCGGGGAGCTGGAGCGTGATGATGTCGTGCTGGTCGCGGCGCTGGTAGCGCACCACCGGCGGCCCGCCCGCGCCCTCGGTCGGGATGCGCCGCAGCGCCCCCTGCTGCTCGAGCAGGTCCATGGCGCGCAGCGCCGCGCGCTCGACCTCGATGGCGATGCCGGACCGGAGCGCCCGCTGGACCCTCAACCGGTCCACGGACGGCAGCTCGTCCACCGGGAGCAGCCGCTCCAGGAGGTCGCGGAAGCCGATCTGCTGCTGCTTCATGGGCGAACCCGCCTCCTTGCCGGCTGCCCAGCCGTACACCTGTCGCCCTGAGACACGGGGGAGAGCCTCTCGGAGATGTCGCGCGAGGGGAGAGAGACACGAGCAGGACTCTCGAAAGTCTAGCACACGCGCGAACGGTCCCGACGCCCGGACGGTGCGGGCGGACCGCCCCGGCTCACCGAACCACGGCCACCCGCGAGATGGTCCGGTGCTCGCCGGCGGCGAGCACGATGAAGTAGAGCCCGGGCGGGAGCGCGTTCCCGCGCGAGTCGCGCGCGGCGAACGGGACGTCGAACGTGAGCCGGTCCAGCTTGCCGCGCCACAGCGTGCGCAGCACGCGGCCGCCCATGTCCACGAGCGTGACCTCGCCCGGCAGCCCCATGGCGTTCGCGGGGCTCCCGGCCCGCTGGCCCGCCGCGATCGCGGCCGTGACGCGCACGGTGCCGCGGTCCCGGAGCGGGTTGGGGGAGGGCGAGGCCGCGAGCCCGACGGCCTCCCGGCCGCCGATCACCACCGCCTGCGGCCCCCAGGTCCGCAGCACGCCGTCGGCCCCCGTGACGTCGAACCGGTACCACCACGTGGAGCCCGGCAGGGCGTCGGGGTCGATCACGTAGCAGTCGCCGGTGCAGAGCGCTCCGCGCTCGCCGACGACCACGCCGGCGAGCTGCGGGCCGGCGGACCGCTCGACCGAGTAGCGGGCGCCCTGGTGGCTGCCCTCGAGCAGGATGCGCGCCGCGCCGTTCACGAGATCGGACCGGATGCGCAGGTCCTCGGCCACGGCCGGGCCGGCGGCGAGCGCTCCGGCGAGCAGTGCGGCGGTGAGCGGGCGACGGTTCATGGGGGGCACCTCGCGGCGGAAGCGGGGGTCGGTTCGTCCGGAGGCGGCGTTCGCGACGAGCCGCCGCCCTCCGTCCGATACTACCCCCCATCGCGCGCAATGTGACCATCGATCCTGCGTCCGCGGGCGAGCCCCTCAGGCTTGACGCTGGGGAGTGCCCTAACTAGTTTGCGGACCTCGCGTCACGGCCCACGGCAGGGTGGCCTCGAGCCACGGCAGGGACGACCCCATGCGCCTCACCGAGCTGGTCAACGAGCAGTCCATCACCACCCGGCTGCGCGCGCGCACGAAGCGCGAGGCGATCGCCGAGCTGGTCGAGCTGCTCGAACGCGCCCACGGGCTCGACAGCCAGGGCGAGATCCTGGACCGGGTGCTCCGGCGCGAGGCCATGATGAGCACCGGCATCGGGAACGGCGTCGCGATCCCGCACGGCAAGGCGCGCCTGGTGGACCGGCTGGTCGCCGCCTGCGGCGTCTCCCCCGAGGGGATCGACTTCGAATCGGTGGACGGCGAGCCCGCCACGCTGTTCATCCTGCTCGTGGCGCCCGAGAGCGGCGGTGCGATGCACGTGAAGGTGCTCGCCAACATCTCCCGGCTGCTCAAGGAAGAGGCCGTGCGCAGGTCGCTGCGCGAGGCCGAGGGCGCCACGGCGTTCCTCGGCGCGCTGCGCTCCGCGGAGGCCGTGCACATCCCGTAGCCACACCCGGCTTCGCCGGGTACCCGGCGGCGGCCGGACCCACGCCTCGCGCGGGTCCCCGGACGACCGCTCACGGGGCATCTCATGCACCTGCTCGAGGCATGGACGTCGCTGGGGCCCCTGCATCTGGCCCGGCTCCTCGCGCTGCCCGGAGCGGTCCTGGTCGCCACGCTGCTGCCCGGCCGGGTGCCGGCGCGCGGCGCGGCGCTGGTCGGCGCGGGGGCGGTGCTGTTCCTGGCCGAGATGGCCGTGGACGGGTGGATCCGCTCGGCGTGGGTGGTGGCATGGCTCGCGATCGCCTGGCACTCGGGGCTCGAGGAGCGGCCCGACCTGCTGCCGCACCCGATCCGCCGCCGAGGGTTCGAGGCGGGCGCGGTGGCGCTGGCGCTCGGGCTCGCGCTGCTCGCGCTCATGCTCGCGGCCGTGTGGCGGCAGACGTTCCAGCCCGAGGACGCCCGCCGCGCCTCGCTCGGCGCGCTGCTCGTGGGGCTCGGCCTCCTCCACCTGATGATGCGCCGGCACGTCCGCCGCGCCGCGGTCGCCATGGGCTCGCTCGGCGTGGGGCTCGAGCTCCTGACCGCGTCCGCGCGCTCGGTGGACGTGTCGCACGAGGGCGCGCCGCCGGGCTCGGCGCTGCTCGCCGCCGCGCTCGCGGCCACGATCGTCACGCGCATCGCGGCGGGACGCGAGCGCTACGCCGGCTCGTCGTTCGTCTCCGACGCGCACGAGCTCCAGGACTGACCCCCGTGACCACGCCGCGCTTCTCCGTCCCCGCGAGCTGGTCCGGGGCCCTGTCGGCGTCGCTCGGGGTGGCGCTGCTCATGCTGCCCGGCGTGGTGTGGGCCGCGCTCGGGCTGGAGTTCGTCGCGCTCGCGTTCTGGCTCTGGGCGCGCTCGCTCCCCGACCGGAGCGAGCAGCTCGCGCGCTGGTCGTGGCTCCGCCGGCCGCCCATGGCGCTGTGGCTCGCGGCCGCCCTGTTCGTGGCGCTGCCCGAGCTCCAGCAGGTGTTCACGCCGGTGCCCCTGCCGCCCGTGGACCCGACGTTCGCGCCGCCCGCGCTCCAGGCCGCGCCCCCACCCATGGTGCGCGACCCGATGCTGCTCCTGCGCACCCTCAGCTCGTTCGCCATCCTGTGGGCGGGCCTCGAACTGATGGCGGCGCTGCCGCTGTCGCGTCCGTTCCCCGACCTCACCGGACCCGCCCGGCCGGTCGGGCCGTGGCTCACCGCGCTGCTCCCGGTCACGGGGTTCCTCGTGCTGTGGCGCCAGGCGGGCCTGTGGGCGACGGCGCCGCTCACGCGCGAGATCGCCACGCTCGCGCTGATGGTGGCGGTCGTGCTGGCGTCGCTGCGCGCCTACGGCCGGCGCTCGCTCACGGCCACGCTCCGCTGGCTCGTGGTCTACGATTCGGCGCTCGCCTCCATGCTCGTGGCGCGCGACGTCCTGCCGGGCGGGATCGCGGCGCTGCTCTGGCTCGGCGCCGCGGGCGGCCGGCTCATCTCGCTCGCCGCCGAGCTGCGCGGCAAGGCGGCGCGCCGCGGCCCCGGGCTCACCCGGCTGTGGCGTGTGGCGGGCTGGCTCGCGGGCATGTCGCTCGCCTGGCCGCTGCTGAACGAGATGGGGTTCGCGGGCGGACGGTTCCATCCGCTCGAGTACGGCCTGCTCGCCGCCCCGGTGTTCCTGGCGAGCGCGCTGTGGCTCAAGCGCGTGGTCGAGGCGCCCGAGCGGCGCGCCATGGCGCGGCCGGAGGACCGCTCGCCGCGCGTCTCGCGGCTGGGAGCGGTGGCGACGCTGCTGGCGGGCCCGATCGCGCTCGGCGTGGCCTGGTGGCAGGGCTTCGAGGTGAGCTGGCCCGGCGCGATGTTCGCGCTCATCCCCCCCGCGCTCGCGTGGTGGCCGGTGCGCCGCCTGGCACCGGCGCCGGGCACGCGGCCGGCCGCCCCGGTCCCGGGCGGCACGCGGGACTTCGCGCTGTCCACGTTTCGAGCGGTGACGCTCATCGAGCGGCAGATCGCGGCCGCGATCGGCGGCGTGGCGCGCGCGCTCGGCGCCCCGGCCCGCGACCTGCACTCGGGCGACGCCCAGGAGTACCTGCTGTTCCTGGTGGGCGTGGCCGTGCTCGCCCTGCTCCTGCCGGTGCTCCGGTGAACGTCGCGCTCGGGTCGCCGTGGGTCGCCGGGCTCGGGCCGCTGGCGGCGCTCGCCGCCGCCACGCTCGTGCGGCGCGCGCACGTTCGGCACGCGGAGCCGCAGCCGTGGCTGGACGCGATGCTCGTCTCGCTCACGATCGTGCCGCTGGCCGCGGTCGTGGCCTGGCCGGACGCGCTCACGCCGGCGCGCGCGGCGCTCGCGGCGGGCCTGTCGGTGGCCCTGCTCGCGCACGACCCGCGCGACCTGCCGCAGACCGAGGTGGCGCTCAAGATCACCTGGGTGCTCGCCGGGGCGTTCGCGCTCTCGTGGGCGGGCGACGCACTGCTCGCGCTCGCCTCGGGGAGCGCCCGTCCCCGGGAGCAGTGGCCGGCGCTGGCGCTGGCGCTCGACCCCTACGCGCTGTGGAGCGCGGCGCTCTCGCTGTCGCTCCTCGCCGGGCTCGTGCTGCTCGGCGGGGCCCCGTTCCATTTCTGGCCGGGCGACCTGTTCCACGGCGCGCGGCCGCACCTGGCGCCGTTCGTGGCCTCCACGCTCCAGCTCGCGGGCGCGGCCTGGCTGCTCCGGCACCTGGACGGCATCGCCACGTTCCCGGCCGCGGCCCAGCTCGTGCGCTCGCTGCTCACGCTCGCGGCCGCGGTGGCGCTGGCCGGCGGCGCCGCCACGCTCGGCTACCAGTCGCGGCCCGAGCGACGCGTCGGCGCGCTCGTCTCGCTCCAGGGCGGGCTCATGCTGGCCTCGCTTGCGGCGGCGCCCATGCGCACCCCGTTCGCCGAGCACGGCGGACTCGCGGCGTGGGCCGGCCACCTGGTGCTGGCCGCGACGGGCGCGAGCCTCCTCTCGCACTTCCTGCCGGCCGCGGCGGGCCCCGCCGAGCGGCCCTCGGTGCTGTTCCGCCGCCATCCCTGGACCGGCGCGGCGGGTGGCTACGCGCTCCTCTCGCTCGCCGGCGCGCCCGGCACGCCCGGCATGCACGTGTGGCTGGACGCGGCCCGCACGCTGGCGGACCTCCGGCACCCGGGGCTGCTGTTCGGGGTGGTGCTGGCGTGGCTCGCCGCGTTCGGGGTGGCGGCGAACGAGATCCGCCGCGGCTTCGGAGCCCCCGACGGCACGCCGCCGCCCGGCCGCGTCGTGCCGCGCTCGCTGCGCGCCGCGCTGTGGACGGTGTGCGTGACGCTCGTCGGGCTCCTCGCGTGGTGGTGGGGCGGGAGCTGACGCGGGCGCAGTCCCGGCGCCCGAACGCACGAAGGCCCGCCGCGCGGTGCGCGGCGGGCCTCGTCGCTGGAGCTGGTGCGCCGCCTTGGAATCGAACCAAGAACCTACTGATTAAGAGTCAGTTGCTCTGCCAGTTGAGCTAGCGGCGCCCGTGCGCGGGGGAGTCGAGCACCCCGCGAAATGGACGCGGCAATCTAGCCTCGGGACCGCGACGCGTCAAGCGCGCGCGTCGCTCGCACGCGCGCGCCGCGCGGCCCGCGTCGCGCATCGCGCCCGCGCCGCCCGCACCATGACGCTCGTTCGCGCGCATGCTAACTTGCCCCGTTCCGCGGGGCACCCGCCTGGCGGCCCCGACGCACGGGAGGAGACGTTTGGCGACCCGGATCGAGCGCATGGACGTGCCGCGGCTCTTGGGAGCCTTCTGGCTTCCGGTCGCGCTCTACCTCGTGCTCATCTTCGCCCTCAGCTCGATCCCCGGCTTCAAGATGCCGGGCTACATCGTCTTCAAGGACAAGATCGTCCACGCGGTCGAGTATGCCGGGCTCGGCTGGCTGGTCCACCGCGCGGTCCGGGGCACCTGGCCGGGCGCGGGCACCTACCCGCGCGTCGTCGGCTCGCTCGTGGGCATCGGGCTGTTCGGCGTGGCGGACGAGATCTACCAGGCCGGCACGCCGGGGCGGGACTCCTCGATCTTCGACTGGATGGCGGACGTGCTCGGCGCCTCGCTCGGGCTCTTCCTCGGGCTCCTGCGCGAGCGCTGGCGCCGGAGGGGAGCGGGATGACCGCCCGCCACCAGGCTCCGCGCGGCACGCGCGACCTGCTGCCCGAGGAGGCCGCGCGCTGGCAGTGGGCCGAGGCGCGGACGCGCGAGGTGCTCGAGCGTTACGGCTACGGCGAGCTGCGCACGCCGATGTTCGAGGACTTCGCGCTGTTCGCGCGCACGTCCGGCGAGTCGAGCGACTTGGTGCAGAAGGAGATGTACCGCTTCACCGACCTCGGCGATCGGGAGCTCGCGCTCCGCCCCGAATTCACGGCCGGCGTGATGCGCGCGTACGTCGAGCACGGGCTCGGCGGGCGCGCGCGCGTGCACCGGCTGTGGAGCATGGGGCCGGTGTTCCGCTACGGCCGTCCGCAGAAGGGCCGCTACCGGCAGTTCTCGCAGGTGAACTGCGAGCTGATCGGCTCCGCGGCGCCCGGCGCCGACGTCGAGGTCATCACGCTGTTCGTGGACCTCTACGAGGCGTGGGGGTTCTCGGGGCTCACCGTGAAGCTCAACACGCTCGGCCAGCCCGCCTCGCGCCGCGCCTACGGCGACCGCCTGCGCGTGCTGCTCGCGCCGCACCTCGAGAGCCTGTCCGAGGACTCGCGCCGGAGGCTCGAGCAGAACCCGCTGCGCGTGCTGGACTCGAAGGACGAGCGCGACCAGCAGGTGCTCGCCGGCCTCGCCGGCGGACTCCCGCGCATGCTCGACCTGGTGGACGCGGAGGACCGGGCGCACTGGGACGCGGTGCTCGCCGGGCTCGACGCCGCCGGCGTCCGCCACGAGTTGGACCACGGGCTCGTGCGCGGGCTCGACTACTACACGCGCACCGCGTTCGAGGTGCACGACGCCTCGCTCGGCGCGCAGAGCGCGCTCGGCGGCGGGGGCCGCTACGACGGGCTCGTCGAGCAGCTCGGAGGGCCGCCCACGCCGGGCGTGGGGTTCGCGATCGGGCTCGACCGCGCGCTGCTCGTGCTGGCCGAGCGCGGCCTCGCGCCCGAGCCCGCGGACACCGTGTGCGTGGTGACGATGGACGCCACGCGCGCCGGCGCCACCGCGCTCGTGCGCGAGCTGCGGAAGCGATTCCGGGTTGAGTCCGACGTGGAGGCCAGGGGCTTCGGCGCGCAGATGAAGGCCGCCGGGAAGAGCGGCGCGCGCTTCCTGGTGATCGCCGGCGAGGAGGAATGGGCCCGCGGCGAGGTGGCGCTCAAGGACTCCAAGTCCGGCGAGCAGAAGGCCGTCGCGCGTGAGAAGCTGGCCGACGAGATCGCGGCGCGGATCCGGGGATGAGCGGGGGAGGCGGCGTGGCACACGAGCTCGAGGGACTCGGCGACTGGCGGCGGACTCACACCTGCGGCGGGCTGACGCGCGCGAACGCCGGCGAGACCGTGACGCTCATGGGCTGGCTCCACCGCTCGCGCGACCACGGCGGGGTGCTCTTCACCGACCTCCGCGACCGGCACGGGCTCACGCAGGTCGTGTTCCATCCCGAAACGGGGGGCAGGGCGCTGCTCGACCGCGCCTCGCGGCTCGGCAACGAGTTCGTGATCGCCGTGCGCGGCTTGGTGATGGAGCGCCCGGCCGACGCCGTGAACCCCGAGCTCGCCACGGGCGAGGTCGAGGTGGACGCGCGCGAGATGAAGCTCCTGTCGGCGAGCGACCCGCTGCCGTTCCAGGTGAACGACGACCACATGCTGGCGAGCGAGGACCTGCGGCTGCGCCACCGCTACCTGGACCTGCGCCGGCCCGAGCTGGCGGCGATGCTGGCGCTCCGGCACAAGGCCGCGATGGCGGCGCGAGGCTACCTGTCCGGGCAGGGCTTCCTCGAGATCGAGACGCCGATCCTGGTGAAGCCCACGCCCGAGGGCGCGCGCGACTACGTCGTTCCGAGCCGGATCCACCACGGCAGCTTCTACGCGCTGCCCCAGAGCCCGCAGCTCTACAAGCAGACGCTCATGATCAGCGGCTGCGACCGCTACTTCCAGCTCGCGCGCTGCCTGCGCGACGAGGACCTGCGCGCCGACCGCCAGCCCGAGCACACGCAGATCGACCTCGAGATGAGCTTCGTCACCGAGGACGACGTGTTCGACGCCGTGGAGGGGCTGTTCGCCGCGATCTGGCGGGAGACGCTGGGCGTGAAGCTCGTGACGCCGTTCCCGCGCGTCACGTACGACGAGGCGATGCGGCGCTTCGGGAGCGACAAGCCGGACCTGCGTTTCGGGCTCGAGTTCGCCGACGTGACGGCGATCTGCGCGCAGTCGCCGCGCAACGTGGTGGCGCAGGGCGCGAAGGCCCCGGGCGGCATCGCGGTGGCCATGACGATCCCGGGCGGCGCCGGGATCAGCGGCACGCAGCTCCGCAGGTACGAGGACGTGGTGAAGGCCGCCGGGGCCGGCGGGCTCACGTTCTTCAAGGTGCTGCCCGGCGACCGCGAGAAACAGCACGTGATCTTCCCGGGCGGCCTGCTGGACGAGTTCCTCGCGCGCGCGGGGGCGACGGAGGGCGACGCCGTCGTGTTCACGAACGGCCCGTGGGAGCGGACCTGCAAGGCGCTCGGCGTGCTCCGCACGCAGCTCGGCCAGGCCGAGCTGGAGAAGCAGGGGCTGGCGTGCGGATCGGTACGCAACCAGGAGTGGCGGTTCCTGTGGGTGCGCCAGTTCCCGCTCTTCGAGTGGATCGACGACGCCAAGCGCTGGGAGCCCAAGCACCACATGTTCACCATGCCGAACCCGGAGCACCTCCAGTTCCTGGAGACCGACCCGGGCAAGGTGTACGCGCAGCTCTACGACGTGGTGCTGAACGGCAACGAGCTCGGCTCGGGCTCCATCCGCATCCACCGCCCCGACATCCAGGAGCGGGTGATGAAGGTGACCGGGCTCACGCACGAGCAGGCGCACGAGAAGTTCGGGTTCCTGCTCGAGGCCTACCGCTACGCCTCGCCGCCGCACGGCGGAATCGGCATCGGACTCGACCGCGTCATCATGCTGCTCGGCGGCCGCGACTCGATCCGCGACGTGATCGCGTTCCCGAAGACCGCGAGCGCCACGAGCCTCATGGACGGCAGCCCGGGGCCGATCGAGCCCGGGACCTGGAAGGAGCTGGGGCTTCGGCCGGCGTCGGCCGCAACGGCGCCGGCGAAGTCGTGAAGCGGCGCCTGCGCGCATCGGGCGGCGCGGTGCGCCGGCGCGCCGCCGCCCAACTGGCCTCGCTTTGCGGCGATGCACAGTCCCCCGGGGGGCGAGCCGTCGGGTCGCAGGCCGTGCCCGCGGGGCCCCGCCGGACCTGCCCCGGCTCGACCTGGTGGTCGAGAGCCTGGGCGTGGTGAGGCTGCGCAATCCGGAGCTTCACCGCACACCGCGCACGTCGAACGGGAGGGAGCCGAGTGGACATCGTGATCGGCCGGAGGGGGGACTCGCTGTCCGGGACGGCGCTCGTCAAGTCCTTCCGCGTGCGCACGCGCTTCGGCACGCTCGCGCTAGACCGGAAGCGGATCGCCTGGATCCACTTCCGGGAGCTGGAGGGCGAGCTCCCCGACGAGGTGTGGCTGCGCGTCGGCGACCGCCTCGCCACGAAGGTCGACGGCACCCGCCTTCGCTTCAGGGCCTCGGGCGGAGGGCTGCTGATCCTCGCCTACGATGACGTGCACACGCTGATGCTGAACCTCTCCCCGGACCGTCGCGCGGCGCGTCTCGGCGGCTGAGCCCGCCGGCGGGTCCGCGAACGACATGACGCCTTGAGGAAGCCACCATGGATCTCTCCCAAGCGAAGGTCGCCCAGCTGCTCGTCCGCGTCGGGGACTTCGACCAGGGCGTCGCGTTCTACCGGGACACGCTCGGCCTGCGATTCCTGTTCGCCGCGCCGCCGCAGATGGCGTTCTTCGACGTCGGCGGCATCCGGCTCCTGGTGGGCGTGATGCCCGCGGGCGAGCAGGCGCAGCGCGGCTCGGCCATCTACTTCCAGGTCGAGGACATCGGCGCGGTGCACACCGGGCTGCTCGCGAAGGGGGTCGCGTTCCGCGCCGCGCCGCACGTCGTGCACCGCACGCCGGAGTCGGAGCTGTGGCTCGCCGAGTTCCGCGACCCCGACGGCAACCAGCTCGCCCTCATGAGCGAGGTCGCGCGGCCGGCGGGCGGAAGCTGAGGAGCGTTCCTTCGGCACCACCCGAGGCGGTGCCTGCCCCGGCCGACCCGCCACCAACTTCCACATGCACGACGCGGCCGGGTGCTCGAGCCGCGCGGAGCACCGGGAGAGCGACACCATGACGATCCGCACGATCCACGCCCCTCGCTTCACCCTGCTCGCGGCCGCGTTCGCGGCGGCGGGCCTGCCCTACGCCGCGCCTTCCCTCCCGCAGGAACACGCGACGCCCGCGACCGCGCTCGCGATCCCGAAGGCCGTGCGGCTGGCCGAGCGGCTGGCGATGCACGCGCAGCAGGAGGAGCAGGTGCCGTACCCGGCCGCGATCCTGGTGGGCGAACTGATCCGGGCGCGGCGGCACACGCACTGAGCGGGACCGGACCCGGCGCACGCGGGCGGCGGATCGATGAAGTCGTGACCGGCTCCCGGCCACACGGAGGCACTGGCCCGCGCCCGAGCGATGCGGCAACCTGTGCGGGCCGAGTCCTCCGCCTCCTGCACGTCGTCCATCGGCCCGACCTGCGAGACCCCGCACCGTGATCAAGTTCATGCTGTTCATCGACGGCACCTGGCTCTACTCCAACACCTCCCGCCTCGTCGAGGCCTCCGGCGAGCCCGGGTTCGTGCTCGACTTCGGGAAGCTCCCGCGCGTGCTGGCCGAGGAGGCGGGACGCCGGCTCGGGCACGACGACTGGACGGTCGTGCGCACCCACCTGTTCGGGAGCCACGCGCAGAACGCGGACCCGCGCGACCTGGAGCCGGTCGAGCGCCGGCTCAACTTCTTCACCATGCTCCGGCAGCAGCACCACTACGAAGTCGAATCGTTCCCCATCGACTTCCGCGGCAAGCGCCTGCGCCGCACGGACCGCGACCCGAACGACACGTTCGAGCCGAAGGAGAAGTGCGTGGACATCGCGCTCGCCACGAGCATGCTGTTCAACGCCGCCATGTCGAACGCCTACGACGTGGCGATCGCGGTGCTAGGCGACCAGGACTTCAAGCCCGTGCTCCAGAGCGTGCGCCGGCTCGGGAAGCGGGTGGTGATCGCCAGCATCGGCGGCGCCTGCTCCGGCGAGTACTCCGACCCCGCCGACCGCGCCCGCGTGCGCGACGCGGAGCTCATCTGGCTCGAGGACCTGCTGCCGCGGCTCGCCCGCCGCTACGACCCCCACTGGCTCGACTGCCAGTCGCCGTTCCACAGGGGCGAGCGCCGCGTCGAGACGACGTACTACCCGAAGCGCGGCGAGCGCTTCTACTGCCCGGCCTGCCGCGAGGAGTTCGTGCGCCAGCGCGAGGCGGCGGGCGGCGCGAACGGCGGCGCGAACGGCGGCGCGAACGGGGGGGCGAACGGCGCCGACGGCACGAACGGCCTCGCCGGCAGCGGGGACGCGGCCGGCGCCGGCGCGCCCGAGAGCCTCCGCTATGCGCCCGTGGACACCACGCTCATCGGCGTCGTCCGCCACAAGCGTCTGGACAAGAGTTATGGCTTCATCAAAGTCGACGGCTGCGGCGAGTACGACGGCGCGGAGTACTTCTTCCACGAGACCGACCTCACCGACGGCACGCGCTTCGCCGAGCTCGCCGAGGGCACCTGGGTGGATTTCCAGGTGAAGGCCGGCCCGCCGCCGGGGAAGGCGCCGCCCGCGCGCAACGTGCGCCGGCGCGTCGCGGTGTGACGGGCCCTCGCTCGTGAAGCCGCTGGTCGAGGTGACCGAGGCCGTGGAGGTGCTCGAGCGCACTCCCGAGCTGCTCGACCGCTGGCTGCTCGGGCTCTCGAAGCCGTGGCTCGACGCGCGCGAAGGCGAGGGCACGTGGAGCCCGCTCGAGGTGGTGGCGCATCTCGCGCACAACGAGGAGACGGACTGGATGACGCGCCTCGAGATCGTGCTCCAGGAGGGCGAGGCGCGCCCGTTCGAGCCCTACGAGCGCGAGGGCTTCCGCAAGCGCTTCACCGACTGGCCGCTCGAGCGGCTGCTCCCGCGTTTCTCCGCCGCGCGGCGCGAGAACCTCGACCGCCTGGTCGAGCTGGGGCTCCGGCCGGTGGACCTGAACCGCACCGGCATGCACCCCGCGCTCGGCCGGGTCACGGTGCGCCAGCTCCTCGCCGGCTGGGTGGTGCACGACCTGACGCACGTCGCCCAGATCGCGCGTGTCCTCGCCAAGCGCTACTCGGACGCCGTCGGACCGTGGCGGGAGTACATGGGTGTGCTCGGCGATCGCCTCCGCTGAACCCGGGCGACGGGAGCGCCGCGAACGAGCGCGCCGACGACGACGATCGGGGCGGGCGCGAGGACGACGACCGATCCGACCTGCCCGCGTGCCCTGAGCGGCCTCGCCCGCGGGGGCGCGACGGTCCATCCACGGCGTCCCGCGTGAAGATGCGCGGGGCGCCGGATCGTGTCGGGGCGCCGGCGCCCATCGGCCGCCCGGTCGCTGGCAGCCGCGCGCTTCGTTCGGTTCGCGGGTATCTACCCCCGGGCTCCCGGCGGCCCGGGGTTCGACGGGACCCGCAGCAGTGCGGTCGCCGTGCAGCGCCCGGCGCACGCACCCGCGAGTGGGATCAAGCCGACGTGATGTCGGGTTCGCCGTTCACGACCTGCCGCTCCCTTCATCCCGCCGCCGCCGACCCTCCCGGCGTGCGGCGGGCACCCGTCCTTCCTGGTGTCGCCCGTGTCGTGCCCGGCCAACGCACGTCATTGTGCGCCTCCCTTCGCGGGCGGCGGCGGGCTGGTGGACGAGTCCGGGCGGAGCCCGGCCGGGCGCGGTCGCGGGCGTCACGAGCGTCGCGCGCAGGCCGCCGCTCCGCCCGCTCAATCCCCGTGCGGTCCGTGCCGATGAACCCTCTGGCCGGCCTAGGCTCGGCCACCACCCGTGCCCATCCCCTCGGAGGCCCCGGAGTGCCCCTCTCTCGCCCGATCCCCCGTGCGATCGGAACGCCGCGCCTCGTCCCCACGCCCGCGGAGCTGCCTCCGCCGTGGAAGTCGGCGTGGCCGCGGCTCTTCTGGCTGGCGTGGGGGCTCGCGCTCGCGATCACCGACATGCGGAGCGAGGAGGTCCGGCCCGCGCTCCTGATGCTGGTCGCGGGCGCGGCGGTGCTTGGCTTCGCGCGGCCGCGCCTCTGGTGGTTCTGGTCGCTCGCGCTCGCGGCGTGGGTCCCCGCCGAGTCGCTCGTGAACGGGATCCTGCGACTCGGGCTCTCGCCCCACGTCAATGCCGGCGCGTGGTTCCTCCCGCCCATCCCCGCGCTGCTCGGCGGATTCCTCGGGAAGATGGCGGCGAAGGCCGTGCGCGAACGGGATCCGGCGCGGTCCTGACATGCGTGCGCCCGCCGGGCCGCGAGGCCGGGCGGGCGCTCGTTCCGCCCTGTGGCGCGGCTACCGCGAGGACCGCGACTTCGCCGCCGTTCCGCCCGCCAGCACGGCGACGCCGCCCGACCCCGTGTTGACGGAGAGTCGGCCGGCGCCCGCGCCGATCGTTCCGCGCAGGACGCCATGGTCGCGCTCGTCCACCGTGAGCGGCAGCTCGGAGCGGATGCCGCCCGAGCCGGTCTCCACGTGGAGCCGCGCGCTCAGCGTCTGCGGCACGGTCACGCGCACGCTGCCCGAGCCGGTGTCGATGTTGAGGTCGGGCGCCGTCGTCAGGAGCCCGATCTCGACGCTCCCCGAGCCCGTGTCCACGCGGCCGCGCTTCGCGTCCACGCCGGAGAGCTCCACCGAGCCGGAGCCCGTGTCCACGTAGAGGTCGTCGGTCACGATCCCGTCGCCGGTCACGCCGCCGGAGCCGGTGTCGAGCCGCACGCTCGGGCCGCGGACGCCGCTCGAGCGGATGCTGCCCGAGCCGGTGTCCACGAGCAGCTCGCCCTGGAAGTCGTCCACCTGCACGCCTCCCGAGCCCACGTCGATCGTGAGCGCGCCGCGGCAGCCCTCGGCGCGCACCCCGCCCGCGCCGCCGTCGAAGCGCAGTTCGCCGTCCACGCCGCGGATGTCGCCGCCGCCCGCGAGAGTGTACACGGCGAGCTTGCGGCCCTTCGGCACGCGCACCACCAGGTCGGCCCACGCCTCGGTGCCGTCGCCGCTGCCCTTCACGGTGATGCGGCGCGACGTGAACGGGAAGCCGTCGCTCCGCCCACCCCATGTGCCGTCCTTGTGGATGCTCGTGCTGGTGTTGGACCAGCGGCCCATGGCGGGGTAGACGATGCGGCTGCCCGGGTAGAGCACGCGCAGTGCCGGGCGCCCGGCCACGGGCTCGGTGCTCACGGTGAGTTCGCCCGCGTCGCGGCCGGCGATCGTGACCACCACCTCGACCTCCCGGCCGGAGCCGGCCTCGATCCGGACCTCCCCGGCGGGGTTCCAGATGGCGACGTCGTCGCCGGTGAGCGTGTAGGTGCGGGCGTCGGCCGTCGCGGCCAGGCTCGCGGCAAGCCCGAGCGCGGCCAGGGCGGTGAGCGGACGGAGGGTCATGAGGCACCTCGGGGGCTGGGGTCCGGGGGCTGCGGGGAGCGCTCGCACGGGCGGGCGGGACCGGCTGTCATGGGGATGTAGACGGCCCGGGGCCCTTCCAGGTTGCAGCGACTGCCTCCAGCCGCGCTGGTCCCGCCCGGCGCGGCGCAGGGAGTTACCGCCCTCGCCAGCGGGGGCCGCCCTGTTCCAACCTTCGGGCATGCCCGGGGGGTCCAAGCCGGTGCAATGTCCGCCACCCTCACCTGGCAACCGCTCCTGACCCTGGAACGATCCGCCCTGTCCCAGACCCTCGAGACGAGCGACGTTGCGCTGGCCGCGCGCGGTGACGCGCGGGCCTTCCAGCGCCTCTACGAGGAGAACGTGGACCGGGTCTTCGCGCTGGCCCGCCGCATGGTGGGCCACGATCACGCCCGCGAGCTGACGCAGGACGTGTTCGTGCGCGCGTGGCAGAAGCTGCACACGTTCCGCGGCGAGGCGCGCTTCTCCACCTGGCTCCATCGGCTGGCGGTGAACGTGCTCCTGAGCCGCCGGGCCTCGTTCGCGATCGAGCGCCAGCGCTTCATCGCCGACGACCAGGTCCTCGAGCGAGTCGAGTCCCGGAAGTCCGGCCGCGAGCACGCGATGGACTTCGAGGGCGCGATCGCCAAGCTGCCCGAGGGTGCGCGCATGATCTTCCTGCTTCACGACGTCGAGGGCTACCGGCACGAGGAGATCGCCTCGATGCTCGGCGTCACCACCGGCACCACCAAGGCCCAGCTCCACCGCGCTCGCATGCTGCTGCGCGGCCACCTGGGCCCGCGTACGGAGTAGCGAACATGAACGAAGCCCGTGCGACGCTGGCGATGAGCGAATCGAAGAGCGAGCGATGACCGACCGCTTCACCGCGCAACTGTCCGACTACCTGGACCACGACCTGCCGCGCTCCGAGGGCGCCGCTCTCGAGCGCCATCTCGAGACGTGCGCCGAGTGCCGCGAGCTGCTCGCGGAACTGGCCGCCGTCAAGAGCCGCGCGGCCTCGCTCGTGGACCCGCCGGCGCCGAACGATCTCTGGGCGGGGATCGCGTCACGAATCGGCCCTGCGGGTTCCACCGGCGAGGTCGGCGGCCGCCGTCCGGTCGTGATCGAGCTGCCGCGCGCGCGGACCGCGGCGGGCTGGCTGCCGTGGTCGGTGCCGCAGTGGGTGGCGGTGGCGGCGGCGGTCGCGGTGGTGGCGGCCGGCGCGGTGTGGCTCGCGCAGGGCCGGATCGCAGGCCGGACGGCGAACGACGGCGTGGCGGCGCTCGGCTCGGCTCCCGGCGAGACCGTGCTGCAGGCCTCCACCGTGGACTTCGACCCCGGCCGTCTCGAGCAGGAGATCCGCGACCTGCGGGCCGCGCTCGAGCGTGGCCGCGGCCGGCTGGCGCCCGAGACCGTGCAGGTGCTCGAGGACAACCTCCGCATCATCGATCAGGCGCTCACCGACGCGCGCACCGCGCTCGAGCGGGACCCCGCGAACGTCGGGCTGCGCGAGTACCTGGCCGGCTCCGTGCAGGGCAAGCTCGATCTCATGCGCCGCGCAGCGACGCTGGCGGGGGTGTGAGGCCATGAAGCGGCTGCCGTCGCTCGCCGCCCTGCTCGTGGCCCTGCTCGCCTCCGCGGCGGCCTCGCCCGCGCGGGCCGCGGAGACGCGCGACCCCGATGCCGCGGCGCGCGAGTCCGCCGAGCGCATCTCGGCCGAGCTCGACCGCACGATCCGCGAGACGCGCTGGATCCTCGAGTCCGGAAGGTCGCTGCGCACGGGCACGATCCGGCTCGCGCCCGGCACGGTGCTGTTCGTGGACGGCGCCGAGGTCCCGCTCGATCGGTTCCAGTGGGCGGAGCCCGTCCAGCGCCTGCGCCGCGGGCTCCTCTCGCGCACCGACACGCT
The DNA here is from genome assembly GCA_964609125.1 of uncultured bacterium. Taxonomy (GTDB): domain Bacteria; phylum Eisenbacteria; class RBG-16-71-46; order RBG-16-71-46; family RBG-16-71-46; genus JAIOPA01. The sequence continues at coordinate 14,721 of CAZSQX010000031.1, read as the reverse complement.
GCTGCGCGTGAACCCCGGCGTGACCCTGTCGCTCGCGAATCTCGCCGGCGACATCCGGGTTGTGACCTGGGACCGGAACGAGGTGCGCGTCCAGGCCGAGCACGACCGCACCGACCGGCTCTTCACCGAACTGAAGGACGCCATGGTCAGGCTGGGCGTCAGCTCGCGCAACGCGTCGCCGGCCGAGGTGGAGTGGACGCTCACCGTGCCCGAGTGGCTGCCGCTCGAGCTCTCCGGCATCGAGAGCGAGATCGCGGTGAGCGGACTCCGCTCGTCGGTGCGCGCCCAGTCCATGCGCGGCGACGTCATGGTGGTGGACTGCCGGGGGCCGCTCGAGGTGAACTCGGTCGAGGGCGAGGTGCACGTGGCCGACGTGAACGGCAACGTCACCGCCGGCTCGGTCAACAACGTCGTGCGCATCCTGCGGGTGGTGGGCCCGGTCGAGGCCCAGTCCATCAACGGAGACATTCAGCTGGAGAAGATCGAGTCCCGCAGCGTGGACGCGAGCACCGTCAACGGGCGCGTCTACTACGCGTCGAAGTACCAGCCGCGCGGGCGCTACTCGTTCTCGTCCCACAACGGCCGCGTGGTCGCGCCGGTGCCGACCGACCAGAACGTGAACGTGTCGCTGTTGTCGTTCCAGGGCGAGGTCGAGTCCAGCATCCCGGTGCCGGCGCCGAGGGCGAAGGGGCACAGCTACCGCTTCCACCTGGTGGACGGCGTCGCGGTGCCCGAGCCTCCGGCCACGCCGGCGCCGCCACGGGGCCCGCGGGCGCCGCGGGCACCCTGGACACCGCAGGCCAGCCCTCCGCCGGCCGCGCCCGAGGTGGAGCTGGAGTCGTTCGCGGGCCTCATCCGTCTGGCTTCCCAGCAGGATGTGCTCGAAGCCCTCGCCGCCCGCCGGGCCGCTCTCGACAGCACGCGGACGCTCTACTCCGAAGGCCGCCGGAAGATGGAGCAGGCCCGCCGCCTGATGCGCGAGGCCCGGGCGCGCGACCTCGAGTCGAGGAAGCGGCAGGCGCGCGACCACGAGCACCCGAGGGCCCCCCAGCCCGAGACACCGCCGCCGATGGATTGAGCGCCGCCTCCGAAGCGCTCATCCCGAGGCCTCGCGCTTGCGTTCCATGAAGCCGGCGCCGCGGATCCGCCCGGCCTCGAGCTGGTTGTGCGCCGGGCAGAGCAGGCGGATGCCGCCGACCGTGGCCTCGCCGCCGCGACCGTAGGGCTCGATGTGATCGAAGTGAAGGCCCCGCCGCTCGTCGCAGCGATGGCCTGAGTCGCTCACGAACGTGCAGCCGCCGCCGTCTCGTGCGTGAACGGCATGCTTCACGTGAGCCGGCACGTGAAGCTTGCCGGCAGTCGAGACGTACCGCGCCGCGCGCGGCTTGGCGGTGGCCGCAAACCTCGCGTGCTCGAGGTGCCGGATCAGCGCGTCGAGCGCGTGGTCGAGCACCTGTTCCGGGTCGCCAGGCGGCACGCCGTGGCCGAGCAGCTCCATTGCGCGGCGCAGCCTGTCGTGAGTGGCCTGGCCGACGGTGACCTGGATCGCGAATCGCTGCGGCGCGAGCGGGCGGACCCGGCCCGAGGGGCCGGACGGCTCTGGTCGGCCCGGGGCAGGGAGCCGCGAAGCAGATTTCGGCGACTCCGATCAGGCGTACTCGCCGACGCCTCTCGGCTCTCTCGACTCGACAGGTGCGCCGCCAGCCTACTCGATCGAGGAGAAGTCAGCACCGGCTTCACGGGAGACGCCGCCGATGGCCACTGAGCCCGACGGAGCAGTGTGTTTGAACGACTGGTTCCGGAACCAGTTTCCGACACTCCGCACTCCGAACGCGTCAAGTGAAGTCTCGGCCAGGGTGGAGTGCACCGGTCCGGAATCGCCGTGACGCCGGTCGCACCCGGCTACGAGTGTCCGCTCCTGGGACTCCCAATCCCACGCCCGGACGCGGTCGCGCGCTCCCGCCGGAGCACGCCGGATGTCAAGGCGTTCGCGTGCAACGGATTGCGCGCAGCGCGGCCTGTGGCCCGCTTCTTCCTATGGCTCCGGCCCGGTCTTCCGAACCCACGCCGGTCCTGCACGCGTTCCGGCAGCACGCGTGCGGGACCGGTGGAGTCTTGAAAGCCGCGCGTCTCGCGATCCCGGATCCAAGCACGCAGGAACCAGCCTGACAGGGGTCCCCTCCAAGCGCTCATGGACATCCCGCGCGTCAAGCCCAAGTCGAATCGCATGCCGATGTTCGTCGGCATCGCCGTGCTCGTGGTCGTCGGCACGGTGGGGCTCGCGCGCCTCCGCCCGGCTGCTCCCGCGATCGAGAAGGCCACGCTCTGGATCGACACCGTCAAGCAGGGTGAGATGCTCCGCCAGGTGCGCGGCAACGGAACGCTGGTGCCCGAGGACCTGCGCGTCGTCTCGGCGCTCACCGCGGGCCGCATCGACCGCGTGCTCGTTCGCGCCGGCGCCCAGTGCGATGTCAACACGGTGTTGCTCGAAATGAGCAACCCGGACGTCCAGCTTCAGGCGCTCGACGCCCAGCGCCAGGTGAAGCTCGCCGAGGCCGACTTGGCGAGCCTGCGCTCGACGCTCGACGCGCAGCGACTGCTGACGGTCTCGGCCGTGGCCGAGTCCCGCCGCGCTGTCAACGAAGCGCAGCGCCTGCTGAAAGTGGCCGAGCGGCTCGCCACCGAAGGCCTCACGTCGGCCATGGAGATCGAGCGCGCCCGCGACAACGTCACCGAGGCCGAGGAGCGCCACGAGAGCGAGAAGCAGCGCCTGGTGCTGTTCACGGAGTCGCTCAAGGCCCAGCTGGCGCTGCGCCAGTCCGAGGTCGAGCGCCTGCGCGCGATCGCGCGCTTCCAGCAGGAGCGGGTGGCCTCGATGACCGTGCGCGCGGGCCAGAACGGCGTGCTCCAGTCGCTCCCGCTCCAGCCCGGCCAGTGGGTGAACCCCGGCCAGGAGCTGGCGCGGGTCGCGGGGCAGGAGAAGCTCAAAGCCGTCGTGCGCGTGCCCGAGACGCAGGCGCGCGACCTGGCGCTCGGCCTCCTCGCCGACGTGGACACGCGCAACGGCATCGTGCGCGGCCACGTCGCGCGCGTGGACCCGGCGGCCCAGAACGGCACCGTGGCGGTGGACGTGGCGCTTGACGGCGACCTGCCGCGCGGAGCCCGACCCGATCTCTCGGTGGACGCCACCATCGAGATCGAGCGGCTCCCGAACGTGGTGCACGTGGGCCGCCCGGCGGACGGCTCGAGCGAGAGCACGGTGGGGCTGTTCGTGCTCGAGGCGGACGGCCGCCACGCGCGACGGGTGCAGGTCGAGCTCGGGCGCGGCTCGGCCAACGCCATCGAGGTGCGCAAGGGTTTGAAACCCGGCGACCAGGTCATCCTGTCCGAGATGTCACGCTGGGACGCCGTGGACCGAGTGAAGCTGCAGTGAGCAGACCCGCTCCCCTGGAGGAAGCATGACCGTGATGACGAACGAGAAGGCGACGCCCGACGGCGACACGAAGTCCGGCGCGGACCGCCGGCTGCTGCGGCTGGACGACGTCAGAAAAGTCTTCTACACGGACGAGGTCGAGACGCACGCGCTCTCGGGCGTGCATCTGGAGATCTCGCGCGGGGAGTACGTGTCCATCTCGGGTCCGTCGGGCTGCGGCAAGTCCACGCTGCTCTCGATCCTCGGGCTCCTCGACACGCCGACGGACGGCCAGTACTGGCTGGACGGCAAGCCCGTCCAGAGCCTGGGCTTCACCGAGCGCGCGCGCATCCGGAATCGCGAGATCGGCTTCATTTTTCAGAGTTTCAATCTGATCGGCGATCTCACGGTGCACGAAAACGTCGAGCTGCCGCTCACCTACCGCGGGATGCCGGCCGCGGAGCGCAAGCGGCGCGTGGGCGAGGCGCTCGAGCGCGTGAGCATGGCGCACCGCTCGAAGCACCTGCCGAGCCAGCTCTCGGGCGGCCAGCAGCAGCGCGTGGCCGTGGCGCGGGCGCTCGCGGGCGACCCGCTCATCCTGCTCGCCGACGAGCCCACCGGCAATCTGGATTCCCGGAACGGTGAGGCGGTCATGGACCTGCTCCGCGACCTGCATCAGCAGGGGAGCACCATCTGCATGGTGACCCACGACCCGCGGTTCTCGAAGTACGCGCAGCGCACGATCCACCTGTTCGACGGCAGAGTGGTGGACGAGAACCGGGGGCACTGAACCCATGGCGCTGAGCGGGATCCGCTCCGACCTGAAGCTCTCGTGGCGCGCGCTGCGCCGGCAGCCGGCGTTCTCGCTGGTGGCGGTGCTGTCGCTGGCGGTGGCCATCGGCGCGAACGCCACGATCTTCGGGCTCGTGGACACGGTGCTGTTCCGGCCGCTCCCCGGCGAGCGCGCCACCCCGCTCGTGAGCGTGTTCACGAGCGAATCGGACAACAATGGGTTCGGGACGACTTCGTATCCCGCCTACGAAGACCTGCGTGCGCGCGAGGATCTCTTCACCCATGTGGCGGCCTCGGCCCTCACCCCGCTGCTTCTCACCGAGGACGAACGAAGCGAGAAGGCGCTCGGCATGCTGGTGAGCGGCGACTGGTTCGCCACGCTCGGCGCGCGCGCGGCGCTCGGACGCGTGATCCAGCCCTCGGACGACCGTGCGCCGGGCGAGTCGCCCGTGGTGGTGCTCTCGGACGCGTTCTGGCGCCGGCGCTACGGCGCCGACCCGGGCGTGGTGGGCCGCGAGGTGCGCATCAACGGCCATCCGTGGACCGTGGTGGGCGTGCTGCCTCCGGACTTCCGCAACGTGTTCGTGGGCCTCACCCCGGACCTCTACGTTCCGACGCGCATGGAGGCCTGGGCCCAGCCGGGCCGCTCCGAGCTCGCGAACCGCGGTGGCCGGAGCTTCATGGTGCTCGGCCGGCTCGCGGACGGCCTGTCGCTGAAGCAGGCGCAGTCGCGCCTGGACGCGCTCGCGGCCGAGCTCGGCCGCGAGCATCCGGCCAGCGACAGCGGCCGTGCCTTTCTCGTCACGCGCGAGGAGGACTCGCGCCCGATCCCCCAGGTGCGTCCCATGCTGGCCGTGTTCCTGGGCCTGCTCCAGGTGATCACCGGGCTCGTGCTGGTGATCGCGTGCCTGAACCTGGCGGGGCTGCTGCTCGCCCGCGGCGGCGAGCGCCGGCGCGAGATCGGCGTGCGGCTGGCGCTGGGCGCCACGCGGGCGCGCCTCGTGCGCATGCTCGTCTCGGAGAGCCTGCTTCTGGGCCTCCTGGGCGCCGGCCTCGGCGTCGCGCTCGCGGCGCTCGGCGCGCGGGCGATCGCCGCGTTCCAGCCGCCGCTCCCGGTGCCGGTCACGCTCGACTTCCGGCCGGACGGCCGCGTGGCCCTGTTCGCCATGGCGCTCGGGCTCGCCTCCGTGGTGCTGTTCTCGCTCGTGCCGGCCTGGCAGACGGTCTCGCCCGCGCTCGCGGGCCCGCTCGCGGACGACATCGGGGCCCGCCGCTCGCGGCTTCGCGGCGTTCTCATGGTGACCCAGGTGGCGCTCTCGCTCCTGCTCCTGGCCGGCGCCGGGTTGTTCCTGCGGGCGCTCGAGCGCGCGCGCACGCTCGACCCCGGCTTCGACCCGCGCGGCGTGACGAGCGTCGAGTTCGACCCGAGTTTCTCCGGCTACGACCTCCCGCGCACGCGCGCGTTCTACGCGCGACTCCTCGAGGAGGCGCGCGCGCTGCCCGGCGTCACGTCGGTCGCGATCTCCGAGATGGTGCCGCTCGGGCTCGCCTGGTCGGAAGCCGGCATGTGGCTGCCCCCGGGCGAAGGCGGCGAGCCGGGCGGGCGGTCCCTGGACATGCCCGTGAACGCGGTCACCGAGGATTACTTCGCGACGCTGCGGATCCCCATCGTCAAGGGCCGCCCGCTGCGCACGGGCCAGTCGGCGGGCGAGGTGGTCGTGAACGAGTCGTTCGCGCGGCGCTTCTGGCCGGGCCGGGATCCGCTCGGCATGCGTGTGGGCCTCGAGGGCTCGAGCGGACCGTGGCGCACCGTCGTGGGTGTGGCGAAGGACTCCCGCTACCGGAGCGTGGCCGAGTCCCCGACGCCGTTCCTCTACGTGGCGGCCGATCACGACGACGACGACGAGGGCACGCTGCTCGTGCGCTCCACGGCCCCCGCGGCGAGCGTCGCGCCCGCGCTCCGGGCGCTCGTCCGCCGGCTCGCGCCGGACCTGGCGCCCGCCCAGGCCGAGCCACTCGAGAACAAGCTCGGCGCATCGCTCGTCCCCGGCCGCCTCGCGGGCGGCGTGCTCGCCGCGACAGGGGCGGTGGCGCTCGCGCTCGCCTGTCTCGGGCTCTACGCCGTGGTGTCCTACTCGGCGAGCCGCCGCACGAAGGAGATCGGCGTCCGCATCGCGCTCGGGGCGGGGCCGGCGGACATCCTCGCGCTGGTGATGGCCGAAGGATCGCGCCTGCTCGCGTGGGGGCTCGGCCTCGGGCTCACGCTCGCGCTGGCGGCGGGCTTCGCGCTGCGCGGGCTCCTGTACGGGCTCTCCCCGCTCGACCTCCACGCCCATCTCGGCGTTCTGCTGCTGCTCGGAGTCACGTCGCTGGTCGCCTGCTGGCTCCCCGCGCGCCGGGCCACGGCCGTGGACCCGGTCGTCGCGCTGCGCCACGAATAGGACCCGCCATGGACACCCTGCTCCAGGACCTGCGTTACGCGCTCCGTTCGCTCCGCCGCACGCCCGGCTTCGCGCTCACGGTGGTGGTGATGATGGCGCTCGGGATCGGCGCCAACTCGATGATCTACTCGGTCCTGCGCGCGATCCTCTACCGCGACCTGCCGTTCCCCGACCCGGGCCGCATCGTCAAGGTGGACGCGGTGGACAAGCGCGAGCCCGACCAGCCGGGGGGCATGTCCATGTCGCTGCCCGACTCGCGCGACGTGGCCGAGCAGGTGAAGGCGTTCTCGGCGATCGGCGTGTTCACCGAGAGCCAGGCCTACCTCACGCTCGGCGACGAGCCGCTCCGGTTCACGGCCACCCTCGGCTCGGACGGCCTCGCCGACGCGCTCGGCGCGAAGCCCGAGCTGGGGCGCTGGTTCACCCCGGACGAGGCGCGCACCGGCGCGAGCCTGGTGCCGGTCGTGATCGGCCACCGGGTCTGGCGCGAGCGACTGGGTGGCGACCCGGACATCCTCGGGAAGCCGCTGCGCATGAACGGCCGCACCCGGACCATCGTGGGCGTGATGCCGGACGGCTTCCGGTTCCCGGAGATCAGCGAGTTCTTCATCCCGCTCGCGATGAACGACACGTCCGACAGCCGCGGCGCGCACTTCCTCGACGTGATCGGCCGGCTGGCGCCTGGCGCCACGCACGGGGGCCTCCAGCAGGAGCTCGGCACGCTGGCCGCCTCGCTGTCCGCGCAGTTCCCGCTCACCAACAAGTTCACCGGCTTCCGCGCCCGCCCCTACCGCGAGGACCTGGTCGCCGACATCCGGCCCATGCTCACCATGCTGGCGCTCGCGGTGACGTTCGTGCTGCTCATCGCCTGCGCCAACGTCGCCAACCTGCTGCTCGCGCGGGCCAGCGGCCGCGTGCGCGAGCTGGGCGTCCGGCTCGCGATGGGCGCCACGCGCGGTCGGGTCATCCGCCAGCTGCTCACCGAGAGCGTGCTGCTCTCGGTCGCCGGCGGCGCGTTCGGCGTGCTGCTCGGCGAATGGGGCATGCGCGCGGTGCTCGCGACCATCCCGATGGAGCTGCCGTACTGGATGCGCTTCGAACTGGACCCCACCGTGCTCGTGGCCGTGACCGCCGTCTCGGTCCTGTCCGGCATCGTGTTCGGGCTGGCGCCGGCGTGGCAGGTGACCTCGGGCGACATGCTGACGCCGCTCCGCGAGGGCACGCCGGGCGGAGGGGACACGCCCGCCCGCCGGCGCATGCGCAGCACGCTGGTCGTGGCCGAGATCGCGCTCGCGGTGGTGCTGCTGATCGGCTCGGGCCTGATGGTCCGGAGCTTCCTGCGCATGCAGGACCAGCGGAACCTGCTGCGCGTCGAAGGCGTGCTCACCGGCACCGTGACGCTGCCGGTGGCGGCGTATCCCGAGGAGGCGCAGCGGGTGGCGTTCTTTCGCGAGCTCCGCCAGTCGCTCGCGGGGCTGCCCGGCGTGCGCGAGGTCGGCGGCGTCCTCAACCTGCACCTCGGCCGCAACAACTGGCTCATGTCGCTCCAGCGCGAGGGAGTGGACGACCCGAACGACCCCGAGCAGCCGGCCGTCGCGTTCAACGTCATCACGCCCGGCTACCTCGACGCGGTCGGGCTGGCGCTCGTGCGCGGGCGCGACTTCACCGAGTCCGACGGGGGCGAGGGCGCGAAGGTGGCGCTCGTCAACCAGGCCGCGGCGCTCAAGCTGTGGCCGGGCGAGGACCCGATCGGCAAGCGCATCCGGTTCGGCGGACCCGAGAACGACTGGCTGCAGGTGGTCGGCGTGACCGCGAGCATCCGCCAGCGGATCAGCGCCCGCGAGCAGCGCGTCGCCGAGGCGATCGTGCCGCACGCGCAGTTCAAGAGCCAGACCCTCACTTGGACGCTGCGCACCGACGGCGACCCCGGCGCGCTCGCCGGAACCGTGCGCTCGCTGCTGCGCGCGCGCGACTCGAACCTGCCCTTCTACAACGTGCGCACGCTCAAGGAGCACGTGGCGCGCTCGATGTGGGACACGCGCCTGTACGCGCAGCTCATGGCGGTGTTCTCGGGGCTGGCGCTGCTCATCGCCGCGCTCGGGATCTACGGCGTCATGGCCTACACCGTGTCGCAGCGCACGCGCGAGATCGGGATCCGCATGGCGCTCGGCGCGGCGCGCTCCGACGTCCAGCGGCTGGTGTTCGGCCAGGCCACGCGGCTCACCGTGCTCGGCATCGGCATCGGCCTCGCCGCCGCCTTCGCGCTCACCCGGCTCATGACCGGCCTGCTGTTCGGCGTGCGTCCCGACGACCCGCCCACGTTCGGCGTCGTCACGCTTGTGCTCGCGGCGAGCGCGGTCATCGCGGCCTGGCTGCCCGCGGCACGCGCCGTGCGCGTGGACCCCGTCGTCGCGCTCCGCCACGAATAGGAGGCCGCATGGACGTGCTGTTGCAGGACCTGCGATACGCGCTCCGCTCGCTCGGGCGCTCACCCGGCTACACCGCGGTCGTGGCCACGGTGATGGCGCTCGCGATCGCCGTGAACGTGACCATCTTCAGCATGGCCTACGCCCTCCTGTTCCGGCCGTGGCCGCTGCCCGACTCCGAGCGCCTCGTCATCCTCAACATAACCGAGACCAAGCGCGCGGGCGGCCGCCTCGAGTTCTCGTGGCAGACCTACTTCGACCTGCGCGAGCGGATGACCACGTTGTCGGGACTCGGCGCCTACTGGGACCACGCGGCGATCGCCACGCTCGAGCGCGACCCGGAGCGGCTGTTCGCGGCCGACGTGACCGCCGGCGTGTTCGACGTGCTCGGCGTGAAGCCCGCGCTCGGGCGAGGCTTCACGCGCGACGAGGAGGTACGAGGCCGCAACTGGAGCCAGGTCATCATCAGCGACCGGCTGTGGCGCGACCGCTTCGGTTCCGACCCGCGCGTGCTGGGCCGCACCATCCGCATGGACGGCCGCGAGCGGGAGGTCGTCGGCGTGATGCCGCCGCGTTTCCGCTGGCCCGAGGGGCACGACCTGTGGGTCCCGGCGGGCTTCGACGCCGCCGAGGCCCGCCACTCGGACCACCTGCTCTCACTCATCGGCCGGCTGGCTCCCGGCGCGTCCGTGGCCGATGCGGGTGCCGAGGTGGACGCGGTCGTACGCGAGTTGGGCCGCCGGCACTCCGAGCTCGAGGACTTCGGCGGACAGGTGTTGCGCGCGCGTGAGTCGTGGTCGCTCGGCGCCCGCCCGATCATGACCGTGCTGCTCGTGGCGGTGGCGTTCGTGCTGCTCATCGCCTGCGCGAACATCGCGAACCTCATGCTGGCGCGAGCCGCGGGCCGGCGGCGCGAGGTCAACCTGCGGCTCGCGCTCGGCGCCTCGCGCGGGCGCGTGGTGCGCCAGCTCCTCACCGAGAGCGTGCTCGTCTCCGCGCTCGGAGGCGCGCTCGGCGTGGCGCTCGGCACATGGGGCACGGCCGTGTGGCGGGCCACGGTCCCGGTCGAGACGCCGTTCTTCGTCCAGTTCATCGTGGACGCGCCGGTGGTGCTCTACGCCGCGGGGCTCACGCTGCTCGCGGGCGTCACGTTCGGCCTCGCGCCCGCGCTCCACGGCACCGACGTGCGGCTCGCGGAGGCCATCCGCGAGGGGAGCGCCCAGTCCGGCACGTCGCGGAAGAGCACGCGGCTCCGAAACGCGCTCGTGGTCGCCGAGATCGCGTTCTCGCTCGTGCTGCTCGTGGGCGCCGGGCTCATGGTCCGCGCCTACTTCCAGGTGGACCGCGCGGGCGCGGCGATCGGGACCGAGGGGCTGCTCACCGCCCGGATGCGCCTGCCCGAGGGGACCTACCCGACCGCGGACGACCGGCGCCGATTCTACCGCGACCTCATGGCGCGGCTCCCGGTCGAGCCCGCGATCGAGGCGGCCAGTGGCGCCAGCTCGCTGCCGCTCGGCACGCTGCGCCTGAACCGCCGCGTCGTGACGCCCGACATGAGCGACCCGTCGCGGCAGGGGCTCCAGACCACCCAGTGCATGGTGCTGCCCGGCGCGCTCGAGATGCTCCAGGTGCCCCTGCTCCGGGGCCGGGGGATCACCGCGGCCGACAACGAGAACGCGCCGCGCGTCGCGCTCGTGAGCCGCTCGCTCGCTCGCCGGCTCTACGGCGACTCGGACCCGGTCGGCCGCCGCATCCGGTTCCACGACGAGCCCGACTCGCTCGGCTGGCGCACCGTCGCCGGCGTCGTCGGCGACATCGTCCACTACGTCGAGGTTGACGGCGCGGCCAACCCGCTGAACGCCGTGTACGTGCCCGATTACCAGGAGCCGGTCGCGCGCGTGAGCCTGCTCGTGCGCTCGCGCGGCGACGCGCCGGCCGCCGGGGCGGCGCTCCGCCGCACGGTGAAGGCGCTCGACGTGGACCTCGTGGTCGAGGACCTGCGCTCGCTGCGCGAGGAGTTCCGGTTCCGGCTCTGGGTGCGCCGGCTCATCATCTCGCTGCTCGGCCTGTTCGCCGTGCTCGCGCTCGTCATCTCCGCGGTCGGCCTCTACGGCGTCATGGCCTACTCGGTGGCGCAGCGCACGCAGGAGATCGGCATCCGCATGGCGCTCGGCGCCGAGGCCACGGCCGTACAGGGCATGGTCGTGCGCCAGTCGCTGCGGCTCACCGTCGCCGGCATCGCCATCGGCCTCGCCGCCGCATTACCCCTCACGCGATTCATGCAGACCGTGCTCGTCGGACTCGACCCTTCCGACCCGCCGACGTTCACGATCGTCACCCTGCTGCTCGCGCTCTCGGGCCTCGTCGCCGCCTGGGTGCCCGCGCTGCGCGCGACGCGCGTGGACCCGGTCGTCGCGCTGCGCCACGAATAGGAGGCCTCATGAACATCCTGCTTCAGGACCTGCGCTTCGCGCTCCGTTCGCTCCGGCGCTCCCCTGGCTTCACCGCGGTCGTGGTGGCGGTGCTCGGGCTCGGCATCGGCGTCAACACCATGATCTTCTGCATGGTCTACGGCGTCATGCTTCGGCCGTGGCCGCTGCCGGACTTCCCGCGGGTGATGACGGTCTACGAGACCAACAAGGCCAAGGACATCGACCGGAACGGCGTGTCGTGGCTCAACTACGAGGAGCTGCGGGACCAGACGAAGTCGTTCGAGGCGGTGGGCGGCTACTGGGAGACCCGCGCGCAGGTCACCATCGGGGACCAGCCCGAGCAGCTCGAGGCAGCGAACATCACGTCCGGGCTGCTGCCGGCGCTCGGCGTGCGGCCGCAGCTGGGTCGCAACTTCACCCGGGACGAGGAGGTCTACGGCCAGAACTGGGTCCCGGTCATCATCAGCGACCGGCTGTGGAAGCGCCGCTTCGGCGGCACGCCCGACGCGCTCGGGCGCACGATCAAGCTCAACGGCCGCGTGCGCACGATCGTGGGCGTCGCCCCGCCCGGGTTCAATTGGCCGGAGGTCGAGGACCTCTGGATCCCGGCCGCGGTCGCCGTCGAGGACTCGAAGGGCCGCATCGATCACAGCCTGAACATCGCCGCGCGCCTGAAGCCGGGTGTCTCCCGCCAGCAGGCGCAGGCGGAGGTGGGGGCGTTCTACACCCGGCTCGGGAAGGAGCATCCCGAGCCGATGAAGGGCTACAGCGCCAGGGTCCTGGGGCTGGCGGACGCCTGGCGGTCCGAGATCGTCGTCATGATGACGATCATGTCGGTGGCGGTGGCCTTCGTGCTGCTCATCGCCTGCGCCAACGTCGCCAACCTCATGCTCGCGCGCGCCTCGGCGCGCAAGCGCGAGCTGAGCGTGCGGCTCGCGCTGGGCGCCTCGCGCGCCCGGATGGTCCGTCAGCTCCTCACCGAGAGCCTGCTGCTCTCCCTGGCCGGCGCGGTGCTGGGGACCGTGCTCGCCCATCTCGGCAACCGGCTGTGGCTGGGCATGATCCCGCTCGAGACGCCGTTCTGGATGAAGTTCCAGATCGACCTGCCCGTCCTGCTCTTCACCGCCGCGGTGGCGGCCGCCTCGGCGGTCGTGTTCGGCCTGCTGCCGGCGCTGCAGGCCTCCGACACGCGGCTCTCGGAGGCGCTGCGCGAGGGGAGCGCCCAAGCCGGCGCCGGCCGCGCCCGCGGCCGGCTCCGCAGCTCGCTCGTGGTCGCCGAGGTGGCGCTTTCGCTCACGCTGCTCGTGGGCTCGGGGCTCATGGTGCGGAGCCTGTTCCGGATGATCGACAGCGAGCGCCTGATCCGCTCGCAGGGCGTCGTCACCGCATCGTTCTTCCTCCCGGTCGCGACCTGGCCCAGCGACTCGGCGCGCCGCGAGTGGACCGGGCGCGTCCTGCCGCTCGCACGGGAGCTCCCCGGCATCAGCTCCATCGCGCTCGTCAACGTGCTGCCTCTGAGCCGCAACAGCTGGGGGGCGGAGATCGTGAGCGAGACGGGGACCCGCAACGACAAGGAGCGGCCGCTGCGGGTGAACCTCACCGAGTGCAGCCCGGATTACTTCCGGACGCTCGGCATCTCGCTCGACCAGGGCCGAGACTTCACCGACGCCGACGGTCCGGGAAGCCAGCCCGTGGTGATCGTCAACCGCGCCCTGGCGAAGGTGATGTGGCCGGGCAAGGACCCGATCGGCCAGCAGCTCGAACGCGTCTTCGATGAGCGCAAGCTCGGCAAGCGCACCGTCATCGGCGTCGTCGCCGACGTGCCCCAGAACCTGGAGGACTCGGACCGCGTCCTGGCCTCGATGTTCGTTCCGCACAACCAGGAGCCGGATCAGTCCATGACCTGGGTGCTCCACACCGGCCGGGATCCCCTGAGCATGGTGGCGCCGCTCCGGCGGCTGATGCTGGAGCAGGCCCCCGACGTGCCGCTCACCGACGTGCGCACCATGAGCGCCTCGATCCAGTTCGCGGTCTGGACCCAGCGGCTCTTCGGCTCGCTCATGGGCGTGTTCGCGGTCCTGGCGCTGATCATCGCGGCGGTCGGCCTCTACGGCGTCATGGCCTACTCCGTGGCCCAGCGCACGCAGGAGATCGGCATCCGCATGGCGCTCGGGGCCGACTCCCGAACCGTCGTGCGTCTTGTCGTGGGCCAGGCGCTGCGCCTGACGCTCATCGGGATCGGCATCGGGCTCGCGGCGGCGTTCGCGCTGACCCGCGGCATGACGAGCACGCTGTTCGGGGTCTCGGCCACCGACCCGCCCACCTACGTCGGCGTGATCCTCATCCTCGCGCTGTCCTCGGTGCTCGCGGCGTGGGTGCCCGCGCACCGCGCCACGCGCGTGGACCCCATGCGCGTGCTGCGATGTGACTGACGTCCGGGAGCGTCCCGGGCGCGAGCCCCGCCCACCGGGGCCGGGCGAGCCCGCCCGAGGTGTCCCCCGGGGAGTGAGAAGATGGGCGGCCGACATCCCGTGCCGGCGCCTCGCGCGCTCGGGCCGGCCGTCGCCGCCGCCGTGAAGCTCGACCCCAGGCTCGAGGACGCGAAGCAGGACCTGAAGCGCCTCGAATGCCGACCTCTTCCGAGGAGTCCCGCATGCAGACCCCGCTGACCGCTTCCGAGAACCGCCCGTGGACCGCCACCGACGAGCCGCTCGTCCGGCTCCGCGGCATCGAGAAGTCGTTCGACAACGGCGCGGGACGCTTCTTCGTGCTCCGCCGCATCGACCTCGACGTGCGGCCGGGCGAGTTCGTCTCGGTGATGGGTCCCTCGGGCGCGGGAAAGTCCACGCTTCTCCATCTGATCGGGCTCCAGGACGGGGACTGGTCCGGCGAGTACCGCCTGGGCGGGACCGACGTCGGTGCGCTCGACCCGAAGGGCCGCGCCAGGCTCCGCAACCAGAACGTCGGGTTCGTGTTCCAGAGCTACCACCTGCTCGACGACCTCTCGGTCGCCGAGAACCTCGAGGTGCCGCTCTCGTATCGCGACGTCCGGAAGCCGGACCGCGAGGCGCTTGTGGCCGAGGCGCTCGACCGCTTCGGGCTCGCCGCGCGCGCCAGGCTCATCCCACGCCAGCTCTCGGGCGGCCAGCAGCAGCGCGTGGGCCTCGCGCGGGCGCTCGTGGCGAAGCCCCGGCTGCTGCTGGCCGACGAGCCCACCG
>CAZSQX010000030.1:0-38063 GCA_964609125.1 uncultured bacterium | reverse complement strand
CTCGTCGGGCTCATAACCCGAAGGTCGCTGGTTCAAATCCAGCCCCCGCTACCAATGGGGCCCTCGCGGAGCGATCCGCGGGGGCCTCGTCCCTTTCCCGGGGACCGATCGCGTGGCGCCCGGGCGCACCGGTGGCCAAGGCCGCTGAATCCGGGCACGTGCCAGATCCGGCCGTCGCGTTCGTCGAAGAAATTCGCGTTCAGCTTGCGCTCGTGGAGCAGGCCGTGGCACGCCGCGCACCGGTTGTCGTTGTCGCACCGGCAGCGCACGTCCATGATGCCCGCGAACTGCGGAGCCGGATCGAAACAGGGTCCCCGCCGCTCGCCGCATCGGCCGCATCGGGCGAGACCCCTGGGAACGCCATCCGCCTGGAACCCGGCCAGACAAGCGGCTTCCTCGGGGGTCGCCGGCCGGCCGCCCTTCGACAGGTCGCCGAACAGGTACCCCGACTTCGGGTTCCACCGCTCGATGAATCGTCCGAGCGCGAGCCGCCGGTCGACGAGGCTCGGCGTCTCCGCGAACACACGACCCGGCACCAGGCGACCGGTGATCGTCACCCCGCCGCGGGGCGGCGGTCCGCGCCGCTCCCCGCCGCCGGTATCGATGAACAGCGCCGAGCCCGGCGCTTCGACGAGACCCGTCGGCAGGGCGTTCGCGGTGGCCTGGACGCGCGCGAGATGGACGAGCCCGGCGGCGTCGACGTCGTCCGGGAGCACGATGACGTGGTACATCGCCGGCGAGACCCGGGTCACGAGGTACGGGAAGCCCTCGAACAGAGGCATCGACCGGATCGCGAACGCTGCACGGTCGCTGCGGTCCTGCATGGTGATCCTCCCCGGCGGGGGCTCTGGCCTTGCAGCCGGGATCGGGGAGGAACGAAAAGACCCCTCGCGGGAGGGGTCTCGCGCCGTTCGTTGCTCGGTGCGAGCCATATCGTCCCCGACTTCGGGCTGGCATTGGCACCTTGGCGGCTTTCACCAGGTTGCCGGGCGCTTCATCGGGCCAGAACCCTCTGCGCCTCTCTTGATATCGACGTCCGGACCGATATCAGGCGGCCGCGGCCGACGTCAATGGCCGATGGGCGCGGCCTGGCGTGTGAAGCGCTGCCGGTCTCGGCTCCGTCACGCGTGGCCCCGCGGTAGGGACGTGCCGCCGCCGATCCCGGAGGCCGCCGACCCGCTCCAGCCCCACCGTCCGCGGCGATCCGGGCCGCTCACCGCCCTCCGCCGGCACCCGCCGTGACGATCGCGTCCAGCGTCATCATCAGGTAGAGCAGGAACAGGTAGAGGATCGAGTAGCGGAAGAGGGCCTGCGCCGCCGGCGTCCCGGGCCGGCGGTAGAGCCGCACCGCGCCGGCCACAAACGCCGCTCCCAGCACGCCGGCGCTCGCCGTGTAAACGAGGCCGAGCCCCGCGAGCGGCGCCACCACCATCGTGCTCGCCACGAGCACGAGCGTGTAGAGCAGAATCTGGCGCCGCGTCTCCTCCTCGCCGTGCGTGACCGGCAGCATCGGGATGCCGGCGCGCGCGTAGTCGTCCCGGCGGTAGAGCGAGAGCGCCCAGAAGTGGGGCGGCGTCCACAGGAACACGATGCTCGCGAGCAGGACGGCCGGCAGCTCCACGCGGCCGGCCACGGCCGCCCACGCGATCAGCGGCGCCGAGGCGCCGGCGCCGCCGCCGATGACGATGTTCATGGGCGTGCGGCGCTTGAGCCACACGGTGTAGACCCAGGCGTAGTAGACGATGCTCGCGAGCGCGATACCTGCCGCGAGCAGGTTTGCGGTCAGCGCGAGCAGCACCAGCGCCACCACCCCGAGCGTGCCGCCCAGCCACAGCGCCGCGGCGGGCGCGAGCGCGCCCGAGGGGAGCGGTCGCTGGCGCGTGCGCACCATGAGCGCGTCCAGGTCGCGATCGAAGTAGTGGTTGAAGCTCGCCGCCGAGGCCGCCGAGAGCGCGATCCCGGCGAGCGTGCCCCACAGGAGCGCGGGCGGCGGCCAGCCGGCCCCCGTCCCGCCCGGGCCCGGAGCCCACGCGAGCCGGAGCGCGGGCACCCCGGTGAACAGGACGAGCAGCACGATGCGCGGCTTGGTGAGCTCGAGCCAGGTGGCGAGGGACGCGGCGCGCGCGCGGGCGGCGGGCAGGTCGTCCGCGACGCTCATCGGGCGAGCGCCCCCTCGAGCGGGCGCTCGGTCGCGCGCCTGGCGGAGAGCCGGAACGTGGCCACGAGCGAGAGCGTGAGCAGCAGCGTGGCGAGCCCCAGATGCACCGCCGAGACCCAGACCGGGATGCCCATCAGCACGTTGGCCACTCCGACCGCGGCCTGGAGCAGCACGATCGCGAGGAGCGACGGCCCGAGCCGGCGCACGACCGCGTCCGCCGCGGCGCGCGCGCGCGAGGCGACCAGCGCCACGAGCAGGATGAGCAGGTAGGCGCCGTAACGGTGCGCCATCTGCAGCCCCACGAGCCCCGTGAGCGCGGGGAACCAGGCGCCGTGGCAGGTGGGCCAGTCGGGGCAGGCGAGGCTCGCGTGGTTCGTGCTCACCATGCCGCCCAGCACGGCCTGCGCCCAGACGGCCACGGTGGTGAGCGCGAACCAGGTGCGGAGCCCCGGCGTGCGCGCGGCGGCCGGCAGCGGCCGGGCCTCTTGGCTCGCGATGAGGCCCAGCGCCAGCAGGTTCGCGAACAGGAGCAGCGCGACGGCGAGGTGGCCGCTCACCACGCCCGGGTCGAGCAGCTTCCACACCGTGAGCGCGCCGAGCAGCGCCTGCGAGAGGTAGAGCGCCAGCGACAGCGCCGCGAGGCCGCCGAGCCGGGCGCGCGCCGCGCGGTCCGTGAACACGGCCGCCGCCGTGCCGAGGAGGCCCAGCCCCACGACGAGCGCCAGCAGCCGGTGGAACCACTCGATCAGGATGTTGAACTGGAGCGGCGGGATGAGCCGGCCGTGGCAGAGCGGCCAGTCGGGGCAGGCCAGGCCCGAGCCCGTCGTTCGCACGATGGAGCCCACGACGATGAGCGCGAACATGAGCGCGGCCGTCGCGCCGGCGAGGCGGGCGGTCAGGGCGAATCGGCGTTCGGCGGACATGGGCCCCCGGGGTGCGGCCGTGGCGGCCGCCTTCGCGTCGGGCGGCGATCGTGCCGGCCACGGAAGCTAGCACAGGCGTCGGGTCGTCTCGACCGCCCGGAGGGCCCCAGGGCGGGCCGTCCCGCGCCTCGGAAGTGGGGCTCGACCTCCCTCGGGGCCGGTGGCGCCGCGAGCGGCCGCGGGCCTGTGGCGCTCAGGGCCCGACGCGCAGGTCCTGCACCGCCGCCGGTCGCGTGACGTCCAGCTCGCTTCGCAGCAGGAACAGCGCGTCGTACGGGCCCACGGTCATGGTGGAGCCGCTCGCCCCGGAGTTGACCGCGGGCGCTCGCATGCCGAGCAGGCGACGGAACGCCATGCCGAGCGGCACGTCGAGCGCGCGCTCGGTCGGGTTCACGAGCACGATCCCGTTCTGGAAGTCCCGCCGCCACACGCTCGAGACCCCGGCCTGGAAGTGGACGTCGTCCAGCCACACGTCGCCGGCCTGGGTGCCGAGGAAGAACGTGAGCGACGACAGCATGGACGTGGTGGGCAGGAGCACCGCCTGGTACTGACGCCAGGTGCGGTCCACGTCGAGCAGCTGCTGCCCGCCCGAGTTCCCGGCCAGCACGCGGAGGCGGCGCGGCGGATCGGCCTTGCACCAGAACGTGGCCGAGTAGCTCGTCCCGGCGAACGTGTTGAGCTGGCCCGCGCTCGCGAGGTAGGTGTGCCACTCCACGGTGCTCGGCGTGGTCACGCTGATCCTCGCCGACGCCGAGCCGACCGCGGCGGTCGCGGTGTCGCGGGCGATGCTGGCCACCGCGGGCGAGAACCACGCGAGAGTCCAGCCGCTGGTGACGCTGGTCTCGAACCCGGGGTTGGTGATGGCGTCCGGGGCGCTCCCGGCCCACACCTGCGTGCGCGCGGGCCCGAGCGCCTGGCCGAGCCAGCCCGTGTGCCGGAGCGACTCGCTGGAGCGCCCGCTCGCGAGGTCCACCGCGTACTCGTCGTACCACCACTGGTGGTAGAGCGCGTCGCGCACGCTGCGGCCCGGCTGGAACGTGTGCCAGCCCTCGCCGAGCGCCGCGCTCGCGAGCCCGTAGCGCACGTGCTGCGTGTTGGCCGCGGAATACTCGGTCCCGGCCGGCCCGGTGGTCGCGGTCAGGATCCAGTTGGCGGGCGGCTGCACGAAGTCGCGGTCGTCCGCGAGGTAGCCGCGCGAGCTCACGTCGCCGAGCACGTTGGACTGCCAGGTGCCGCCCTGCTGGTGGGGGAAGTTCTCGCGCATCCAGCCGTTGAAGCGCGCGTGCTGGGCGCTCGGTCCGCAATTGCCCACGAGCACGAACCCGGGTCCGCCGTCGCGGCGCAGGCGCGCGGCGAGCGTGTCGGTGGCCGCCGCCCAGGCCAGGTCGAGCGCCGCGAGCGAGGCGTAGCCCGCGCGCTGGAAGTCGATCGCCACCGTGGAGCCGTCGCCCTGGGTCCAGGCCACGTTGTGGCAGAAGAGATCCGCGAACAGCCCGTCCCAGAGCCCGGTGGCGAGGATGTGGTCGCGGAAGATGTCCGCGAGCGCCTCGGCCACCACGAACCGGCCGGAGCCGTCGCGCTTGGCGATGTTGATGGCGAGGCCCGGGTACTCGCCGCCCGAGAGCCGGTCGTAGAGGAACCCGTCCAGGTCGCGCACGGTGCGGCGGATGATCGTGGGGATGTGCCGGAGCGAGTCCGTGTCGTGCACCTGCCAGATGTCCTCGGCGAGCACGTAGGCGAGCACCTGGAGCTCGGGGTTGCGGGCCTTCAGCGCCTGCACGATGTCCGGCCGGTAGGGCGAGATCGGGAACGCGTCGAGCACGACCTGGCCGTAGCGCGCGACCCTGCCGATCTCGAGCGTGTCGAGCGAGAAGTCCGGCCGGACGTACGGGTAGCCGCCGCCCACGACCGAGCCGTAGAGGCCGAGCCGCGGGAAGCCTTCGGCCGCGGCCGGCGACGGGTGCGTCGCGGCCGCCAGCCCGGCGAGCAGGTACGCCGCGATCGCTCGAGTGTGCTTGGAGGCGGACATCCCCGGGGTTATCGGCCGCCGCGGGCGGGCTCCGCAACCGCCTGCTCACCAAGCACCTGCGAGGTCCGCCGGGGCGGCTCCGCGCTATACTGGCGCGCATGCCCGCCGCGGTCGCCTCCCCCGTTCCGCCCGCCGCCACGCCGCTCCCCGACAACGGACCCGACGTCGCGCACGCGCTCGCCACCGAGCGCGCGTGGTGCCGCGAGGCGCTGCTCCGGGTCTCGCGCACGTTCTCGCTCAACATCCGCTGCCTCGAGGGCCGCATGCTCGAGGCCGTGCGCGTGGCCTACCTCCTGTGCCGCGCGGCGGACGCGCTCGAGGACTCCTGGCCCGGACCCGAGTCCGAGGTCGCGGAGCGCTTCGACGCGCTGCTCGCGGCGCTGGACGGCGACCCGTCCGCGGCGTGGGGGCTCGCCGGCGGGGCCGCGGCGCTGCCGCCGCACGACGAGCTGGACGTGCTCGCGCGCCTGCCGGCGCTGCTGCACGTGCTGGACTCGCTGCCCGGGGCCGACGCCGCCGACGTGCGGCTCTGCGTCCGCACGCTCGCGCTCGGCATGAAGCGCTACGCCACGCGCGCCGCGGCCCGGGGCCCCGCGGCGCCGTACCTGGACGACGACGCGGAGCTCCACGACTACTGCTACGTGGTGGCGGGCTGCGTGGGCGAGATGCTCACCCGGCTCGTGTCGCGCGAGATCCCGGACGACGACCCCGCGCGCGCCGCGCGCCGGCTGGCGCTGGCCCCGGTGGTGGGCGAGGCGCTCCAGCTCACGAACATCGTGCTCGACTGGTCGGAGGACCTCCGCGGCGGCCGCTGCAACGTACCTCGCGCCTGGCTCGACCGGCTCGGCCTCGTGCCGGCCGACCTCACCGGGCCCTCGCCCGGGGCGCGCGAGCTCTCGCTCCGGCTCGCCGGACTCGCGCACGCCGCGCTCGACCGCGTTCCGGACTACCTGGAGACGATCCCGACCCGCGTGCACCGGTTCCGGCTCTTCTGCCTGCTGCCCGCCCAGTGGGCGCGCGAGTCGCTCGAGCTGGCGGAGCGCCGGCCGGACTTCCACGCGAGCCCGGTGCGCCCGCGGCTCTCGCGCCCCGCGATCCTGTGGGCGGCCGTGCGCGGCCTGCTGGCGCACCTCGACCACGCCGCCACCCGACGCCTGCTGGACGGGCGCGCGCCGGTGCTGGAGTAACCGGGCGGCGGCATCACCACGCTCCGTCGCCCGCGGGAGTGCCCGCGGATCTTCGGCGCGCGATGACGGCACGGCGTCCGGCCCTGCTCGGCCGTGCCGCCCCGGCCGCGACTCCCTAGCCCGTCGGCTCCGGCTCCGGCGCGGGCGGGCGCTCGGTCGCCTCGCGCGCCGCGATCGCGCGCAGGCGCACGCTCACCCACAGCGCGCCGCCCAGCAGGATGAGCGCGCACAGGCTGGTGGCGATGGGCGCGCCCCAGCGCTGCGCCACGCCGCCCGCGAGCAGCGAGCCGAACGGCGAGGTGCCCACGAACGACAGCGTGTACAGGCTCATGACCCGGCCACGGAAGCGGTCGTCCACCGTGAGCTGGATGAGCGTGTTCGTGCTCGAGATGTAGAGGATGAGACCGAACCCGGCGAGCGCGGCGCACGCCGCCATGGCGGGCATCCAGCGCGCCCACGCGAACCCGCCCAGTCCGAGCCCTGCGGCGATGAGCCCGAACAGCAGGTGCCGGCGGAGCGCCCAGCGGTCGTGCGCGGCCGTCATCCGCAGCGCGGCCGCGAGCGAGCCGGCGCCGAACGCCGAGAACAGCAGGCCGTAGGCCTCGGGGCCCGAGTGCAGGATGTCGCGGGCGTAGACCGGGAGCAGCGTGTTGTATTGGAACCCGAGCCCCGCGCAGACGCCGAGCAGCACGAGCAGATTGCGGATGCGGGGCGTGGACCACGCGTAGGCGAGGCCCTCGCGGAGCGTGCTGGCCGTGGCGGTCGAGGGCGCGGGACCGGCGGCGTCCCCATCCCGCGCCCCGCCGGCACCGCGACGCGTCCGGATCGCCAGCAGCCCGCCGATCACCGCCACGAACGAGGCGGCGTTGATCCAGAAGCAGCCCGCCTCGCCCACCGATGCCACCAGCACGCCCGCCACGGCCGGCCCCAGGATGCGCGCGCCGTTGAACGCGGCCGAGTTGAGCGCGATGCCGTTCGGCAGGTCCCGCTTGCCGGTCAGGTCCACGATGTACGACTGGCGCGCCGGCAGGTCGAACGTGTTGGCCACGCCGTAGAGCACGGCGAGCGAAATGAGCATCCACGGTCGCACCACGCCCGTGCTCGCCACCGTGGCGAGCAGCGTGGCCTGGAACAGCAGCAGCCCCTGGGTCCAGAGCAGCATCCGGCGGCGGTCGGTGCGGTCGGCGATCACCCCCGCCCACAGCGCCAGCGGCAGCACCGGCGCGAACTGGGCGAACGACAGCACCCCGAGCATGAACGGCGAGCCCGTGAGCCGGTGCATGAGCCAGCCCTGCCCCACCGACTGCATCCAGGTTCCCACCAGCGACACGGCCTGCCCGGTGAAGAACAGCCGGAAGTCGCGGTGGCGCAGGGCGCGCAGCCCTTCGGGGATGCGCGAGCTTTCGGACGCGGGTATGGACATCCCGGCGAAGCTACCGGCGGTGTGGGGCGCCCGCCAGCGCCGCGCTCCCGCCACGGGGCGCGACGACGGTCCGCCGCCGGCCGCCGCGCTCCCCGGGTTCGCGGGACCGCCGTTTTGTGCCGCGTGCCGGCGCGCGTAGGCTGGCCCGCGCGCCGTACCCCGCGAGGCGCGGGGGCGGCCGCGGAGGTGCGCACCATGGCCGAGCCCAGGACCCGACCCACCGGCGCGAGCGTCGCCGTGAACGTCACATGGCAGAGCGCCTCTCGTGCCGGGCGAGCCCGCTAGCACGCTGGAGTTCCCCGCCGGCTTCCTGTGGGGTGCGGCGACGAGCGCGCACCAGGTCGAGGGCGGCAACACCCGCAACGACTGGTGGCGATTCGAGCACCGGCCCGGCGCCATCCGCGGGGACCGCTGCAGCGGCGACGCCTGCCGCCACCTGGAGCTCTTCGACGCCGACTTCGCGCTGGCCCAGGCCGACGGGCACAACGCGCACCGGCTGTCGCTCGAGTGGAGCCGGCTGGAGCCCGCGCCAGGCCAATTCGATCCGGGCGCGGTGGCGCACTACCACGAGGTGCTCGGGTCGCTGCGGCGGCGCGGCCTCGAGCCGGTGGTGACGCTCCACCACTTCACGAACCCGCTGTGGATCGCCGACGCCGGCGGCTGGGAGTCGCGCGAGACGGTGGACCGCTTCGTCCGGTTCGCGGGCTTCTGCGCCCGCGAGTACGGCGGCGAGGTGGACTGGTGGTGCACCGTGAACGAGCCCGAGGTGTTCGCGTTCCGCGGCTGGAGCGAGGGGATCTGGCCCCCCGCCGTGCGCGACAACTCGCGCGCGCTCGCGGTGATCGCGCACCAGCTCGAGGCGCACGGCCGCGCCTACCGCGTGCTCCACGCCGAGGACCGCGCGGACGCCGACGGCGACGGCGTCGCGGCCCGGGTGGGCTTCGCCAAGCACCGCGTCCAGCTCGAGCCGCTCCGCGCCTGGCACCCGCTCGACCGGCTGCAGGCGTTCTTCGAGGACCGGGTGTTCAACCAGGCCGTGGAGCAGGCCACGCGCGAGGGCTTCATCGACCTCGCCATCCCCGGCGCACGGCCGGTCCGGCGCGCGGTGCACGAGCTGGCGGGTGCGCTGGACTGGTACGGGCTCAATTACTACACGCGCTGGATGGTGCGCTCGGGCACGCCCGACCCGCACGTGGCGCGCCCCGGGAGCGAGCGGAACGACCTCGGCTGGGAAGTGTGGCCGGAAGGGTTCGAGCGCGCGATCCTCGCCGCCGCGCGCCTCGGCAAGCCCGTGCTCGTCACCGAGAACGGCTTCGCCGACGCGGCCGACCGGCTGCGCCCCGCGGGCATCGTGCGCTTCGTCGAGGCCATGCACCGCGCCATCGCGGGGGGGGCGAGCGTGCTGGGCTACCTGCACTGGTCGCTGCTCGACAACTTCGAGTGGGCGGACGGTTTCCACGGGCGATTCGGCCTCTACGCCGTGGACTTCGACCGGCCCGAGCGCCCCCGCACGCGCCGCCGGAGCGCCGAGGTGCTCGCGCGCATCGCCCGTGCGAACGCGCTCACGCCCGGGGCGCGGGAACCGGCCTCGGGCGGATAGCGCGTCGCGGTCCGGGGGGGCCGCGCGCTACGGGGTGAGCTGCTCGGTCCGATTCCGCTCGAACTCGTTCGTCCCGTTGAAGTCCTCGTAGGCCGAGTCGAAGTAGCGGATGAAGTTGTCCGTGAACCGGTTCTCCGCCGAGCCGGCGCTGGCCTGGATCCCGGTCCGGAATCTCGCCAGGAGGTTGGAGCTCACGAGGTCTTCGTGAGGCCCGCTGGGGCCCATTCCGGAGGCCGGGTTGTAGCAGATCGCCAGCAGCCCGTTCGCGGCCGCCACGATCTCGTTGCGGAAGACGTGGTTCGAATAGCTCCCGGCCCCGCGGACGAACAGCCCGAGGTTCACGTCGCGCACGTCGTTCCCGGCGATCAGGTTCATGGGGCTGTCGACAAGGAGCACGCCGATCTGCGGGGGATTCCCGGCCCCCGGATCGGCCGTCTCGTCGCCGCCCTGGATCGTGACGTCCAGGAGCCGGCACCGCCGCGCGTCCAGGAGCGCCGCCCCGATGCCGAATCTCTCGATCCGGCCACCGCGGACCTGCACGTCCTCCACCCCCTCGACCACGATCGCCCGCCCCAGCTTGTTCCCCGGCCCCCGGAGACGGTGATCGCCGAGCCAGAGCCGGACGTGGCTCGCGGCGACGACGATGCCGTCTCCGGAGGCCACGTCGAGGTCGCGCGCGAGCCGGTAGGCTCCCGGCTCGGTGATGGTCATGGGCCCGGTGATCTCCCGCGCGCCCTCCGGAGCGATGGCGCTCCCGGCCGACTCGAGCGGCGCGGGCGCCGGCCCGCCTCGCGCGGCGGCGTCCGACCCGGCGGGAAGGCCCGCGACGGACTCCTCGTAGGGGGAAGCGAGTCGGCTCGTCCGGCCGCACCCGGAGACGAGCACGGCGAGGCACATCACCAGGACGAGGCGTGGGGCAAGCTGGAACAGGCGGATCATGTCGTGCTCCTTCCAGGGGGGCAGGATCACCGCGCGCGGCACTCGCGGGCCGAGTCCCGACAGCGCGGTCATTCGAGGCACGACTCGGCGCGGCGGCGTGTGACAGCGAGCACGGCGTCCGTGCCTCAGCGCGTCGCTTCCGGCGCCGAGTGGTCCCTGAGCATCCCGAGCTTCATCTCCTCCATGGGGAGGATGGGCTCGACGAGCGGCGCGCGACCGTCGCGGAACACGGATCGGCGGGTGCCCGGGTGCACGATGGCGGTCGAGCCGCCGGCGGCCATCCCGACCCGGCCTTCGAGCACGCAGACGCAGGTCGCGTCCGCCAGGCGCATCACCGCGAGCGTCGTCCCCGTCACGATGGCGCGCGCCTCCGGCGTCCGGACCGCGATCCGGGCCGGCTCGAACCGGCGCAGGGTCGTGAGGCGCAACTCGCCCGCCTCGAGCGCGATCTCGCACGAACGCCCGAACCAGCGGCCCGGGCCTCGGGGGATCGTGAGCTCCGTCCCTCCCGGCACCTGGAGCCTCGCGATGCCCGGCCACTCGAGGTCGAGCTCCGTCCCCGCGGGAACGTGAAGCCTCGCGCCGGGACGCAGGGGGCGGGCGGGCGCGCCTCCGCGAAGCGCCGGCTCGGGCCTGCCGTCCACGCGGACATCCCCGTCACCGGTCGTCCGCACGACGCGTGGGGCCTCGCCGGCGTTCGACGCGACCAGCACCGCCAGGACCGCGGCCGCGGCGGCCGGGAGCCACCGGGCGAGACGTCGCCACGTCCGAGCCCGCCGGCCGGACGGAGGGGCGACCACGCCGCGGACGAACTCGTCGCGGAGACGGCTTCGGAACGCCGGGGCGGCGGTCGGGCGGGGCAGCCGGATCCGGAGAGGGCCATGGACGCGGCGGGCGAGGCGCCGGGTCGGGCTCACGCTCGTTCCTCCGCGGCGAGGATCGCGGCGAGCGCACGGAGCGCGCGCACGTGCCGCTGGCGAGCCGCCTCATGGCTGATTCCGGCGAGACGCGCGATGTTCTCGTGCGGGAGTCCCTCGAAGTCGTGGAGCAGGATGCTCACCCGGAACGGCTCCGGGAGCATCGCCACGGCGCGCTGCACCCGCCGACGCTCTTCGCGCCGCATCAGGGTCTGCTCGGGCTCCCCCGCGCCACACGTCGGCGCGGCGCCCTCCAGGGCCTCGTCCAGGTCCACGCTCCTGCGACTGAACCGCCACCAGGCCGAGCGCCGGTGGTCGCGGCAGGCGTTGAGCGTGACCGTGTAGAGCCAGGGGGCGAGGTCCCGGTCGAGATCCACCCGCCCGAGGCCACGACGGAGCTTCAGGAACACCTCCTGCAGGATGTCCTCGGCGGACTCCCTGCGCCCGGTGAAGCGGTGGGCGAGCGCGTAGAGCCGGTCGAAGCACGCGTCGAAGAACGCGCCGAGCGCCGCGGGCTCGCCGGCGCGCGCACGCATGAGAACGTCGCGGTCCAGGTCGGGCCAGGCTTCCCCGCCGTCCCGGCGCCAGGGGCGACCGGGAATCGCGCCCGCGGGGCGTACGCCGGGCGGCAGCGCGTTCGACGAGGACTCGGGCAAGTCGCCTCGGGGTTCGGATCGGGAGCGGACTGCGTGTCCCCCAGACACGAATCATGGGGTCCGGATGTGACGCGCGCCGGTCGAGTGACGGGGCTGGATCCTCCCCCGGGGCTCGGTTCGGGTAGACTGGACAAGCCCGATCCCACGGGGAGGACGCCCGATGTGCCCATACTGCAAGGACAGGCCGTGCCGCGTGATCGAGCGCCCCGACGGCCACCTCGCCTGCGCGTGCGGCCGCCATTCCTGGCCGAACGCCGCCGTCTACGCCGAGTCGCTGCGCCGCACGAACCTCACGATCGTGAAGGCCGTGCACAACTGGACGCAGTCGTTCTAGCGACCTCGCCGGGCCGCGACGGCGGAGGTCCGCCGGGAGAAAGTCCGGGCGCCGGCTAGACGGCCGCCTGCGGCGCCAGGCCCTTCAGCTCCCTCGGCACGTCGTCCATGTCCACGAGCTCGGCGCACACGCCCCACGCGCCGTGCTGGCGGGCCCAGGCGGCGCCCTCCTCCAGCGCCACCATGCCGCCGGCGCGCAGCTCGTTCGCGATGACCCGCATGCCGCCCTGCTCGATGGCGGTGAGCACGGTGTCGCGGTCGGGCATCATCCCAACGCCGCGCGGGTTCAGCGGTCCGATGACGAAGTCGGGCTTCACGCCCCAGCTCGTGAGCCGGGCGAGCAGGTGGCCGAGGTTGCGCGTCTCGAACCCGGTCATCCAGTGGCGCGGGCGGGCGAACTTCATGATGCGCTCGAAGAAGCGCGGCTGGTTGCCGGCCACGGCCAGGTCGGTGGCCGCGGCCGAGACCACGATGCCACGAAGCGAGGCGGGCGTGAACAGCGCCGCCTCGCGCTCGATCCGCGGCAGCACGCGGCCCGCGAGCGAGCCGCCGAGACCGACCGGCAGCAGGTCCTTGGCGGCGGCACCGGGGTGCTTGGAGCCGGGCGCGGCCGGGTCGTCCTCGTCGCCCGGGTCGAACAGCAGCGCGGGCTCGTAGCGCAGGTCGTCGGCCGGGAGCAGGTGCGGCACGCGCACCAGGATCGGCAGTTCCTTGGGCAACTCGTCGAGCGCGGCGCGGATCGCCGGTGTGGGCGGAGCGAGCACGGCCTCCGCGCCGGCCGCGACACCCTTCACCAGCGCCACCGCCAGCGCCTCGGACTCGCGAAAGCGCCCCGAGACCTCGAGCTGGCGGTCGCGCGTGGCGCGCACCGGCAGCGCGAGCGACGTCACGCCCAGCAGCAGCCGCGGCACGTCGGGCGCCGGGCGCTTCACGGGTTCACCCCGCGCTCGGAGCCGTCGGCGGCGATGCTCTGCCGCACGGCGTCCACGACGCGCGCGACGCGCACGGCGCGCGCCACCGAGAGCGCCTCGGCGCTCGTGTCGTCGCCCGAGAGCGCGCGCAGCCAGCCGGCCACCACGCCCGGGGCGTCGCCGCCCTCCGACTGCGCGAACGACGGCTCGCCGGCGGCCACCACCCGGCCCTGCATCGAGGCGAGGTCGGTTTCGAGCGCGTCGTCCGAGACGATGACGCGCCCTTCCGTGCCCGAGCCCTCGATGACCATGGCGGCGCCCGGGTAGTCGGGCACGCTCCACGACGCCTCGATCTTCGCCACGAGGCCGCGCGCGAAGCGGGCCTCGACCTGGCACTCGTCGATCCACTCCCCATAGAGCCGCTGGCCCGTGGCGCGCACCGCGGCGATGGGGCCGAACGAGGCGTCGAGCAGGAGCAGCAGGTCGGCGAGCAGGAACTCCAGCACGTCGCCCTCGGGCTCCACGACCGGCGAGAACACGCGCGAGACCGAGGCCGAGGCGCGCACCTGCTGCAACCGCTCCGCGGACAGCGCGCCGTTCCGCCGCGCGCGCGCGAACGTGGGCAGGAACATCGCCGCCGAACCCGCCGCGACCGGCCGCTGGGTCGAGGCGAGCGCCTTCTCGATGCGGCTCACCGCGTCCGCCGGCATGGCCGCGAGCCCGTGCACGAGCACGGCCAGGCCGGCCTCGACGCCCTGCTCGACGAGGTCGGCGGCCCCGGGGGCGCGGGCGCAGACGAACAGCGTGTCGGCGCCGCGCTTCGCGAGCCAGCGCGACAGCGACGTCTCGGAGGGCGCCTCGAACCCGGCCCCGCGCGCGAACCGCCGCAGGTCGGTGCGCGGCTCCACGAATCCGGCCAGCTCCGCGGACGTGTGCAGCGCCAGCGCGCAGGCGTAGTCGAGCCCGACCCGGCCCAGTCCGGCCACGATCACGCGGTCGCGCGACTCGAGCGGCGTGGGCTGGGACGCCTGGGATTCGGCCATTGCGGTGGAGTTCCGGGTCATCGTCGCCTCGTTCCGATGAGGGTCAGGGCCTTGAAGCTAGCGGCGGGGGGCGCGCGCGGCAACCGCGCGCGCGCCCCGGACGCCGCTCAGGCGGTCATGCGGAACTCGATCATCGGGTCCTCGCGTTCGCGCTCGGTGATCCTGAAGAGCTCGGCGGCCTCGAGCCGCATGCCCTGCCCGATCCACGAGTCGGGGATCTGCTCGAGCCGCGTGTTGTAGAGCGTCACCACGTCGTTGTAGAACTCGCGGCGGTCGGCGAGCTGGTTCTCGAGCTCGCTGATGCGCTGCTGAAGCGCGCGGAAGCTCCCGTCCGCCTTGAGCTGCGGGTAGTTCTCGGCCACGGCGAAGATCGAGCCCAGCGCGCGCCCGAGCATCCCCTCGGCCTCGGCCTTCTGCCTCACCGACTGGGCGCCGGCCAGCGCCGCGCGCGCCTCGGACAGCTTGTCGAACACGGCGCGCTCGTGCTGCATGTAGGCCTCGCAGGTGCGCACGAGCTTGGGCAGCTCGTCGTGGCGCTGCTTCAGCAGCACGTCCACGTTGGCCCACGCCCGGCCGATCTGGTTCCTCATCTCGATGAAGCCGTTGTAGATGGCCAGGAAGTACCCCACCGTCCCGACCACGACGAAGCCGATGACGGCGGTCCACAGGATCTCCGACGGGTGCATCTCGTCCTCCCATCCGGGCGCCCGCGGGCGCCGTTCCGGCTCAGCGCGGCAGGGGCAGGTCGCCGCTCTTCGCCAACTCCACCAGGCACCACAGACTGAACAAGGTGAGCAGCGGCCCGCCGACGAGGCCGACGAACGCCCTGAGCCCGTACTCCAGCGTCATCGTGCGCTCGCTGCGGTCGCTGATCAGGAACGCCGGATCACGCGGGCCGCGGCGGATCACCGCGCTGCAGCGCGCGTCGTGGCTTCGCACGTGAGCGGCGCCGATCGCGTCGGTCCCGGTGGCCTCGAGCACCTCCTCGTCGTCCATCGAGATCGCGACAGCGCGCGGGCGCGGATGCGCGCGGCCCAGCACGTAGACGGGCAGGCCCTCCGGCAGCACGCGCTCGCGGAACCGCATCGGGCCCACGGCCCACAGGTGCCGGAGCGGCAGCTCGCGCGAGCCCATCCAGCTCCAGTAGGGCTCCGGCACGCCGAGCCCGCGCGTCTCCTCCTGGATCAGGCTCCCGGCGGAGACCTTGGCCCCCTGCGGGTAGACGAGCACGTTCCCGGTCTCGTCCTCCAGGTAGAAGGGGTTGCCCGACTGCTCGCGATGCACGGTGTTCCAGCCCTTCGAGCCCTTGTTGGAGCTGCGGATCGTCTGGAGCTCGACCTCCCACCACGCGCACGGCCGGGTGCTGAACGGCGCGCTCACGCGGCTCCGGGCCTGCACGCGGCCCTGCAGCTCGACGAGCCCCATGGCCACGGAGCGCGCGCGGGCCGTGGGCGTGTTCTGGATGAGCCGCTGGAGCCGGAGCGCGCGGAAGCCGCCCACGAAGGAGGCCGCGCCCGCGAGCACGCCGGCCACGGAGGCCACGGGCCAGAACAGCGACGAGCTCACGCGAGCCTCCGGAGCAGCGGCTCGGCGGCGCGAGCCAGGTAGAGGAGGCCGGAGAGCGTGAGCGCCGGCCCGATCCACGCCAGCGAGGCCTCCCAGCGCGAGGGCGGCACCGGCGCCCGCCCGGGCGGGTCGGCGTGCACCTGGACCTTGTCGAGCACGTCGTCCGTCTCGAGCCACAGCTCGAAGGACTCGAGCTCGGGCCCCGGGAACAGGCGCGGCGCCGTGAAGCCGCCGCCGTCGGTGCCCGTGGCCGCGAGCGACTCGGACGACTCCACGAGCATCACGCGCTCCGAGCGCGCCACGGCCAGCACCGAGACCTCCCGGCCCGCTTCGAGCGAGCGCTCGACCATCTCCAGCGCCACACCCCGGCCTCGGAGCCAGCGGAGCTCGGCGTAGGAATCGAGGAGCGCGGCCAGGCGCTCGGTCGGTGCTTCGCCGGCGGCGAGCGTGCGCTGGGCGGTGACCGGCGCGTGCCACTCGGCCCGCCCGGGCCGGACGCGCGCGGACGCGCCGTCCGCCTCCAGCCGGAACGTGCGCCGCTCGCGGATGACACCGCCCACGGCCGAAGCCGCCCCGCGCACGATCAGCTCGAACCCGGCGCAGGGACGGCCGGAGAGCGGGGAGAACATCGGGCTCTCGAGCTCCACGCGCCCCGAGACGCGCACGAGCCCGGAGCTGTCGTCGGTGAGCGCGCTCTCCTGCAGGTTCGCGAGCGCTCGCCTCAGCCGCCAGGCCCGGCGCCCGCGCGCGAACAGCGGCGCGCCCGCCACGGCGAGCGCGACCGCGAGCAGGACGCCTCCGGGCGTCACCGGCAGGTGGATGAACGGCTCCATGTCCCCGGAGTCATCGGCAGGCGGGACATGGGGTTTGAGGGCGGACTGCCCCCGCTCCGGCGAGCGGCCTACCTCGCGCTGGAGAGCGCCCGGCCTCCGTCGATGGGCATGCAGGCTCCGGTGATCCAGCCGGCCTCTTCCGATAGCAGGAACAGCACCAGCGCCGCCACCTCCTCGACGCTCCCCACGCGGCCGAGCGGATGCGTGGTCTTCCCGCGCTCGAGGAACGCCGGGTAGTCGGCCACGGCCTCGGTGACCGTGTGCAGCTCGGTCACCACGACGCCCGGGTTCACCGCGTTCACGCGCACGCCGTGTGGCGCGAAGTCGAGCGCCGCGCAGCGGGTGAGCATGTCCACCGCCGCCTTGCTCACGCAGTAGGCCGCGAGCCCCGCGTACGGCCGCGTGGCGGCCACGGACGACAGGTTCACCACGCTCCCCTTCCGGCGCTCGAGCAGCGGCGCGACCGCGCGCGTGACCAGGAAGATCGAGCGCACGTTGCTGTCCATGACCCGGTCCCACTCGGCGGGCGCCGTGGCGTCCACGGCTCCGTTACCGATGACGCCGGCCGCGTTCACGAGCCCGTCCAGGCCGCCCCACGCCTGCTCGCACGCCGCCGCCCAGGCCGCGCAGGCGGCCTCGTCGCGGACATCGCCCTCCAGAACGATCGACTCGCCGCCCGCGCGCGCGATGGCCGCGGCGGTCTCCTCGAGCCGCGAGCGGCGGCGCCCGGCCACGCCCACGCGTGCGCCCTCGGCGCCGAGCGCCTTGGCGCATGCGCGGCCGATGCCGCTCGAGGCGCCGGTCACGAGCACGGCGCGGCCCGCGAACCGCATGCGCCCGTGCGCGGCGGGCGCGCTCACGCCCGATCCCCCTTCGCCGCCACGTCGCGCTGGCGCTGCTCGCGGCGCTGGTCGCCGCGTCCGCGCGCGTAGCCGAACTGGTAGACGAGCAGGAACGCGATCACGTGCACCGCCCACCAGCCGAGCTTCAGGAACTCGAGACCCTCCGGAAGCACCATGCGCGTCCTCCCCGTCCGTTCCGCGGCGCCGGCGCCGCGGATCCTAGCCCCGCGCGCCGAGCGAGCGCAGGAACCCGCGGTCGGCCTCCAGGACGCCCGCCAGGTCGATCTCGGCGGGCGGCTGCCAGCGGGCCTCCTGCACCTCCTCGCCGAGGATGAACTCGTGGGAATCCAGCGAACAGCGCACGAACACGATCTCGACGCGCGTGCCGTGCGGATAGTCGTGTGAGACCGAATGGATGCGCTCGAGCGGCGTGGCCTCCACTCCCAGCTCCTCGCGCACCTCGCGGACGATGGCCTGCTCGGGCGTCTCCTCCGCCTCGATCTTCCCGCCGGGAAACTCCCACTGGAGTCCGAAAGCTCCGCCCGGGGCGCGCTGCGTCATGAGCAGCCGCGGCCCCTCCCAGACCACCGCCGCGGCCACGCGGATGCGGCGCATGGAGCCCCGCCTCAGGCCCGGCCCGTGCCGCCGAAGCTCTCGGCGAGCGCGGCCTCGAAGCGCGCGAGGTAGCGGCGCTCCCCCGCCTCGCGCGCGGCGAGCGCGGCGCGCGCCGCGGCGTGCAGCGCGTGCGCCTGGTCGTTGGTCGGCCGCCCGCGCCGGAGCGCGCGCGGGAGCTTGAGGTAGTTGGGCGCGGCATCGATGAGGAGCGGCGAGCGGGCGAGCGCCCACAGGTCGCACTGGCGCTCGCCGCCGGGCACGAGCCCGCGCGCCTGGAGCAGGTGCGTGAACTCGTGCGCGATCGTGAACAGCTGGAGCCGCCGCGGCCGCACCCACACGCCCGGGCGCTCCGGGTCGAGCGAACCCCAGCCGAGCACGCCGCGCTTGAGCGCGAGCCCGACCCGGATGTTGAGGCCCTCGAGCTCGGGGTAGAACCGCCGCGCGAACTCGAGGTGCTCGAGGATGCGCGCCCGGTGGGGCGAGGCCTCCACGCGGCGCGACAGCGTCCAGCGCGGCCGCTCGGGCCCCAGGTCGAGCGCGAGCTGCTCGAGGAGCCGCGCGGCGCGGCGGCGCGGCCGGGGTGTCGCGCTCGGGCCCCGCGCGGGCGTGCGCGGCGCGGAACGTGGCTCGAACGCCTCCACCGCGGCCGCCGCGGTGCGGGCGCCGCGAGCCGGGCGCGCGCGCCCCCCGAGCGACAGCTCGCGGCGCGCGCGCTCGAGCTTCCGGCGGGTGAGCGCGCGCCACAGGCGCTGGACGAGCGGGGCACGGGGCATTCCGGGCAGTCTCGGCCACGGTCGGGCGCGAGGTCAATCGGCTGTGGCCCGCCGGCGCGGTCCCCGAAGCGCCTCGCGCGATCGCGACGGCAGCGGTCGCCCTCGGGCGGGTCGCGGTCGGACGGCCCGGGCCTTCCGGGCGGACTGCGCCGGCGCGCCCGGAGGCGGAGCGCGTGATTCCCGCCCGTGACCCGGGAGGAGCTGTCGCGACTGCTTCCATTCGCGCGGACGCTTGTGCATCCTCGGCCGCCGTGGACAACGGAACCGTTTCCCGCCCGCAGCTCTCCGCCGTCGTGCCGGCCTACAACGAGGTCGAGTGCATGCCGGCGCTGCTCGCCGAGCTGCGCGCCGCGCTCGACGCCACCGGGCGCACGTGGGAGATGGTGCTCGTGGACGACGGGAGCGGCGACGGCACGGGCGAGGCGATGGAGACCGCCCGCGCGGCCGACGCGCGCATCCGCGTCCTGCGGCTGGAGCGCAACGCCGGCCAGAGCGCCGCGCTCGCGGCGGGCCTGCTGCGGGCGCGCGGGGACGTTCTCGTGACCCTGGACGCGGACCTCCAGAACGATCCGGCCGACATCCCCGCGCTCCTGGCCGCGCTGGACGGCGCCGACGTGGTCTCGGGCGTGCGCGCGACGCGCGAGGACGACTGGCTGCGTCGGGTCTCCTCGCGGGTGGCGAACGGCGTCCGCCGGGCCGTGCTCGGCGACCGGGTCACCGACATCGGCTGCTCGCTCAAGGCCTACCGTCGCGAAGTGCTGGAGGGCGTGCCCATGTTCGTGGGCGTGCACCGCTTCCTGCCCGCGCTCTGCGGCTTCCGCGGGGCGCGCGTGGTCGAGGTGCGGGTCCGCCACCGGCCGCGCACGCGCGGCGTCAGCAAGTACGGCATGGGCAACCGGCTGTGGCGGGGGATCCACGACCTCATCGGGGTGTCGTGGCTCAAGCACCGGCTGGTGCGCTATCGGGTGCGGGGCGGGTAGTCGGCCTCGATGGGGCGGCGGGGGCGAGCGGAGCCGTCCGGGACCCGCTGCGGAACCGGGCGGACCCCGCGCCGGCCCTCACGGGAAGTTGACGGGACGCTCCGGCCACTTGCGCCGCCCGCGGGCCGACCCTAGAGTTTCCGCGCTTCCCCCTTGGACAAGGAGGTCCAATCGTGCGACGCACACCTGCCGTGTACTGCGCGGCCCTCGCCGCCATGCTCGCCCTCTCCGCCGCGCCCGCCCGGGCCGCCGGCGGCCTCACCGGCATCGACGCCATGACGGCCACCGTGTTCCAGGAGGGGCAGAGCTCGTTCTCGGGTCTGGCGCTCCGGTTCCGGCTCAAGGACCCGCGCCTCGTCGAGAGCATCGAGATCCTGCCGACGGTCGAGTACTGGCGGAACAGCAGCAGCATCGACGCCTTCGGCCTGGCGACGACCCGGCGCGACGGCACGCTGAGCCTCGACCTCCGCTGGCTCTTCCCCGGCGACATGTGGCGGCTCTACGCCGGCGGCGGCGTGGCGGTGCACTTCCTCTCGAACGAGGTGGATGCGCCGACGCTCGGCGTGAACGACGCCAACGATTCGCTCACGAAGGGCGGCGTCACCGCGCTCGCGGGGGCGTCGTTCGGCAATCGCTCGCGGCTCGGCAACTTCCTCGAGGTGAAGGGCCACCTGGTCGGCGGCTACCGTCAGCTCAAGGTGAACCTGGGAGTGAGCTGGAACCGCTGAGCTCCCCGGCCGGGCGCTCCACCGGCGACGGGACCCCGGGGGGCCGCCCTAGTAGCTGAACCCCAGCAGGCCGGGGTCCGGCATCATGTCCGGGCTCCAGGCGTCGGGCAGGATCTCCACCTCGGCGGGCTGCGGCACGGCGCTCTCGGTGGCCTGCTTCACGTCGGCCATCATCTGCGGCGCGTAGGGACAGAACGGCGTCGTGAGCATCATGCGCACGAGCGTCCTGCCGCCGGTGAAGTGGATCTCGCGGATCAGTCCCAGGTCGATGACCGAGAGGCCGATCTCCGGGTCCATCACCGTCTCGAGCACGGAGCGCACGGCCAGCTCCTGCGCCGTCGGCATGCTGGAAAACTGGGGCGGGCCGGCCTGCTTCGCGGCGGGCGCGGCGGCGGCGCTGGCCGCGGCCGCGCCGGGCGTGCCCGTGGGCGGCGCGGGCGCGCCGGCCGGACCCGCGCGAGCCCCGGGCCCCTCCGGCACGGGCTGGCCGGTATGCGGGTTCACCGCCGGTTTGTCGTCGCTCACGGCTTCACTCCTTCTTCGGGGGTCGCGCTCCGCGCCAGGACGACCTCGACGCTCATGACCACTCCACCTGGACCTCGTCCCCCACCACGCGCACGGCGTAGGCGGCGACCGGCGACACCGCGGGGAACGTGAGCGCGGCCCCGGTCCTCACGTCGAACGTCGCGCCGTGGCGCGGGCACTCGATGATGCTCCCCTCCAGCCGGCCCTCGGCCACGGGGCCGCCGTCGTGCGTGCACACGTCCTCGATCGCGTACCAGCCGTCCTCCAGATGGAACACCGCGACCGGCTGGTCGTCCAGCCGCACGATGCGCGAGGTCCCCGGCGGGATCTCGCCGGCGCGCGCCACGGTCACCCAGCGCGCGGTCCTCACGCGGGCATCTCGTCGTCGCCGGTCCACGTCGGGACGCCGTACGCGGCCGCCTTCACGGTCTTCAGCGCCAGCATCGCGCACTTGCTGCGCACCGGGCCGAGGTCCTCGACGCCGAGCAGGTCCAGCACGTCCTGCCGCGAGAGCGCCTTCACCTCGTCGAGCGGCTTCCCCTCGATGGCCTCGCACAGGAGCGAGGCGGCCGCCTGGCTGATCGAGCAGCCCGTGCCGGTGAAGCGCACCTCGGCCACGCGCCCGTCGCGGAAGCGGAAGTCCATGCGCAGGCGGTCGCCGCAGAGCGGGTTCGCGTCCTCGACGGTCGCGTCCGGCCGCTCGAGCGTGCCGTGGCAGCGCGGGTGGCGGTAGTGGTCGAGGATGTGGTCGCGGAAGAGTTCGTCCATCGGGGCCTGCGGGCCTTCGTGAGCGTGGCGGTCCGGCGTGCCGGGGATCCCCTGCGCCGAGGGGTCGAGCGTCGTCACGGCCATGCGGTCAGCACCCGAACACCCTGCGCACCTCGTGGAGCCCGGCCACGAGCGCGTCCACGTCCTCGCTCAGCGAGTAGGCATGGAACGACGCGCGCACGCTGGCCGGGATGCCCAGGTGCTCGTGGAGCGGCATCGTGCAGTGATGCCCGGCGCGCACGCACACGCCGTCCCGGTCGAGCACCGTGGCCACGTCGTGAGGATGCACGCCCTCCACCGTGAACGCCACCACGCCGCCGCGCCGCCCGGCCGGCGGGCCCAGCAGTCGCACGCCCGGAATCTCGGCGAGCCGCGCCATGGCGTATGCCGCCAGCTCGCGGTCGTGCGCGAACACGCGCTCCATGCCGAGCACCTCCAGGTAGCGGACCGCGGCGCCGAGACCCACCGCCTCGGCGATGGCCATGGTGCCGGCCTCGAACTTCCACGGCAGCTCGTTCCAGGTGGACCGCGTGAGGCTCACGGTGCGGATCATCTCGCCGCCGCCCAGGAACGGCGGCATGGCCTCCAGCCGTTCGCGGCGGCCCCACAGCACGCCGATGCCCGTGGGGCCGAGCATCTTGTGGGACGTGCAGGCGAGGAAGTCCGCGCCCAGTGCGTTCACGTCCACGGGCAGGTGCGGCGCGCTCTGCGATGCGTCGAGCACGGTGACCGCGCCCCGTTCCCGCGCCATGCGCGCGATCTCGGCCGCCGGGTTGACGGTCCCGAGGACGTTCGAGACGTGGGCGAACGCCACCAGCTTCACGCGGCCGTCGGCGAGGAGCTTCGGCAGCTCGTCCAGGTCCAGCTCGCCCGAGCCCGTGAGCGGGATGAACCGCAGCTCGAGCTGCTTCTCGGCCGCCAGCATCTGCCACGGCACCAGGTTCGAGTGGTGCTCCATGGGCGTGAGCAGGATCGCGTCGCCCTCGCTCAGCGCCGAGCCCCCGTGGCAGCGCGCCACCAGGTTCAGCGCCTCGGTGGCGTTGCGCGTGAACACGACCTCGCGCGGGCCCGCGCCCAGGAACGCGGCGACGCGGCGGCGCGCGTCCTCGTAGAGCGCCGTGGCCTCCTCCGCGATCCGGTAGACGCCGCGATGGATGTTGGCATTGCACGTCTCGTAGTAGCGCTGCATCGCGTCCAGCACCGCCTGCGGCTTCTGAGAGGTCGCGGCGCTGTCCAGGTAGATGAGCGGCTTCTCGCGCGGTGTCGCGAAGATCGGGAACTCGGCGCGCACGGCGCGCGCGTCGAACGGATCCGTCCCGGACGACAGGCCGGGACCCGGAGTCGCCGCCACCCCGGCGCCCGCGGGCGCCACGGGCCCGCCGGACGCCCTCGCGCGCGAGCCGGTGGTGCCCGGCGCGCCCGCGGGATGAAGCCGGAGGCCCGGCATCAGCCGAGCTTGCGCTCGATCTCACCGCGCAGGCGGTCGCGCACGGTCTCGAGCGGGATGCGCTCGATCACCGGCTCGAAGAACGCCTCCACGATGAGACGCTGCGCCTCGACGCTCGGGAGCCCGCGCGTCATGAGGTAGTAGAGGTGCTCGGGCTCGACGTGGCCGATGGTCGCGCCGTGCGTGCAGCGCACGTCGTTGGCCAGGATCTCGAGTCCCGGGATGCTGTCGGCGCGCGCCAGGTCGGAGAGCAGGAGGTTGCGGTTGGCCTGGTAGGCGTCGGTGCGCTGCGCGCCCTCGGCCACCTGGATCAGGCCCTGGTAGACGCTCCGGGCGCGGTCCTTGAGGCAGCACTTGATGAGCAGGTCGCTCGTGGTGTGCGGCTGCAGGTGGCGCTGGAGCGTGTGCAGGTGGAAGTGCTGGCGCTCGTCCCCGAACATGAAGCCGTTCACGAACGCGCGCGCGCCCTGGCCGTCCAGGTTGTAGTAGCCGTTCGCCTTGGTCATGCGGCCGCCCACCATGACCTGCATCCACTGGAGCTCGGCGTCGCGCGCGACCTGGGCGCGGACGTTGCCGTAGTGGAAGACGTTCCGGCCCCAGTCCTGGATCTGGGCGCAGGTGAGCCTGGCTCCCGCGCCCACGAACGCCTCGACGCCGCCCGCGTGGAGCGCCACGCCCTCGGCCGGGGCCGAGAGCATCTCCTCGAGCACGGTGAGCTCGGCGCCCTCCTCGAGCACGATCACCGTGCGCGGCGCGACGAGCCGGCCCGAGCCGTCCAGCCAGTGGAAGAGCCGCACGGGCAGCTCGGCCTTCACGCCCTTCGGCACGTGCACGTACGCCCCGCCCTGGCGGACCGCCGCGCCGAGCGCCGCGTACCAGTCGTAGTCGTCGTGGAGCAGCGAACCGAAGCGCGGCTTGAGCACGGCCTCGTGCTCGCGCGTGGCGCGCTCGAGCGAGCACACCGTGACCCGCTGCTTCTCGAGCGCCGGGTGGGTCTGCTCCAGCACGCAGGCGGCGTCGCGCTGGACCACGAGCGCGGCGCGGCCGCCCTCGCCCGCCAGCCGCTCGATCACCGCCGCCGGGAGGTCGTCCACGTTGCGCGCCGCCGGCGGCTGCGCGAACGGATCGAGCCCGGCGAGGGACTGCTCGAGCGCCCCGAAGTCGGTGCGCCGCCACAGCTCGTCGTCGCGCCTCGGCAGCGGGAGCGCCGACAGCGCGCCCGCCGCGGCGCGGCGCCGCTCGGCCGCCCATGCCGCCTCGCGCGCGGCGGCCCCGCGCACGACCGCCTTCTCCAGCCACTGGCCCAGCGGGGCCGCAGACGTCCTCGACAGGGTCGCGCTCATCCGACGGAGCCCTCCATCTGCAGCTGGATCAGACGGTTCATCTCGACCGCGTACTCCATGGGCAGCTCCTTCACGACCGGCTCGATGAAACCGGACACGATCATCGCGGCCGCCTCCTCCTCCGGGATGCCGCGCGCCATGAGGTAGAAGAGCTGCTCGTCGCCGAGCTTGGACACCGTGGCCTCGTGGCCGATGGTGACCTTGTCCTCCTCGATCTCCATGTACGGGTAGGTGTCCGAGCGCGAGTCCTCGTCGAGGATGAGCGCGTCGCAGTTCACCGTGCTGCGGCAGTTCTCCGCGCCCTTCATCACCTTCACGAGCCCGCGGTAGCCTGCGCGACCACCGTCCTTGCTGATGGACTTGGAGATGATCTTGCTGCTCGTGTCCGGCGCGCAGTGCACGGCCTTGGCGCCGGCGTCCTGGTGCTGGCCCTTGCCCGCGAACGCGATCGAGAGCACTTCGCCGTGCGCCCCGGGCTCCATCATGTAGATGGCGGGGTACTTCATCGTGAGCTTGGAGCCCAGATTCCCGT
Organism: uncultured bacterium; assembly: GCA_964609125.1. Classification (GTDB taxonomy): domain Bacteria; phylum Eisenbacteria; class RBG-16-71-46; order RBG-16-71-46; family RBG-16-71-46; genus JAIOPA01. The sequence continues at coordinate 12,992 of CAZSQX010000030.1, read as the reverse complement.
CGATCCACTCCATAGTAGCATTTGCATATGCGACTGCGCGCTTGGTGACGAGATTATATACGTTATTGGACCAGTTCTGGATCGTCGTGTATCGGCAGCGCGCCCCCTTCTTGACGATGATCTCGACGACGGCGGAGTGCAGTGAATCGCTCGAGTAGATGGGCGCGGTGCAGTTGTGCACGGCGAAGCCGCGGGCGACGTAGGCGTTCGGCGCCGACTCCAGCTCGAAGTTGAACACGGGTCCGTCGTACGCCTTCCGCTCGATCCGCTTGAGCGGGACTAGGAAGTGCCCCTCGCCCTTCCGGACCTCGCTCTGCTGCTTGTCCGGCGAGTAATACAGGATGTACTGGTCGCGGCGCGTGATGGTGCGGCCGAGGATCTTGTCCTTCCCACCCTTCCGGACGTTGATGGACGCGAAGTGCCCCTGGCGCGCGATGAGCTCCTGGAGCTGCCAGGCCAGGGCCTGGGAGACGGTGCACGCGCGCACCATCGTGTGCTTGCGCTTGAGGTACACGCTGCCGTCGCCGCTCAGGTACGTCATGAGAAGCTGGGCCTGCAGCTCAACCGGCAGCTCCATGACGGCCTTGCTGAGGCGCTTCTCGGCCGCGTGCCTGCCGCAGTGCTCGACGCAGAGGTCCATGAGCTTCTGCGAGTAGACACGGACCTCGGTGCCGTGCCGGCTCTTGTCGTGGATCTCCATCGCCGCCTTGCCGGTGACGAGCAGGATGAGCCCCTTCACGTCGTCGATGAGCCCACGCTCCTTCTCGCTGAACGAGAATGCGACCACCGGTTGGTCCAGGGTCTTGTGCACGTAGGCCGAGCCCTCCGCGAGGTAGTAACCGAGCAGCCGGACGAGCTCCGGCGTCAGAGCCGGGTCCCTGCGCGTCGTCTTGCTGATCGGGAAGACGACGAAGTCGCCGCGCTCGAGTTCGCCCGCCGGAACGAACTCGGGCTCCGCGTCCAGGAGCTTCCGCGTGCTCACTTCGGGCAGCCAGCCGTTCCGCGGCTTGCGCTTCGTCAGCACGTCGTGACGCCTTACGCTCAGGACCGGGTGCTCGGGCGTGAGCTGGAACGCGTTCGCCGAGGAGAGGGGCACGAGCTTCAGCATGTCGCCCTTGTGGTGGTGTGTCCTCGTGCTCGCGACCACCGATTCCTCGCCGTTCGAGTCCATCACGGTGTCGCCGGGCTGGACCGACTCGATGTTCACCCAGCGGTCGCCGAGGCTCACCTGTTCGCCGGGAGGCAGGCACCCCTCGACGTAATGCACGTACGCGTCCTCGTCCACGATGATGAGCGTGCGCTCGAACTGGCCCATGTCCTTGGTGTTGATGCGGAAGTAGGCCTGCAGCGGCACGTCCACCTTGACGCCCTTCGGCACGTAGATGAACGACCCGCCCGACCACACCGCGGAGTTCAGGGCCGCGAACTTGTTGTCCGAGGACGGAATCACGGTGCCGAAGTACTGCTTGAACAGCTCGGGGTGGTCCCGGAGGCCCTGGTCGCAGGACAGGAAGATCACGCCCTGCTTCTCGAGCGACTCCTTGATCTTGTGGTAGACGACCTCGGAGTCGTACTGGGCGCCGACGCCGGCCAGGAACTTCTGCTCCGCCTCGGGGATCCCCAGCTTGTCGAACGTCCGCTTCATGTCGGCCGGCACGTCCTCCCAGGACTTGGCCTCCTCGGACGTGGGTTTCACGTAGTAGTAGATGTCCTGGAAATCGATCTTCGTGAGGTCGCCGCCCCACGTGGGCAGCGGCTTCCGCTCGAAGATCTCGAGCGCCTTCAGGCGGTACTCCAGCATCCAGGCCGGCTCGCCCTTGTGCTTCGAGATCTCGGTCACGACGTCGCGGTTCAGGCCCTTGCGGGTCTTGAACACGTGCTGCTCCGCGTCGTGGAAGCCGTACTTCTCGGCGTAGCCCTCGCGCAGGTCGAGATCGGGCTCGGTGCTCATCGGCTGGCCACCTCCTCGCGCACCCAGTCGTAGCCCCTGGCCTCGAGCTGCTGCGCCAGCTCGGCTCCGCCGCTCGTGACGATGCGGCCGTCCATCATGACGTGCACCCGGCTCGGCTTGATGTAGTTGAGGATGCGGTTGTAGTGCGTGATCACCAGCACGCCCAGCTCGGGGCCGGCGAGCGCGTTCACGCCGTCGGCCACGATGCGCAGCGCGTCGATGTCGAGACCGGAGTCGGTCTCGTCCATGATCGCGATCTCGGGCCTGAGGATCGCCATCTGGAGGATCTCGGCGCGCTTCTTCTCGCCGCCCGAAAAGCCGTCGTTCAGGTACCGGGTGGCGAACTTCTCGTCCATCTTGAGCATCGCCATCTTCGCGCGCAGCAGCTCGCGGAACTCCCTGGGCGGGATGCCCTTCTTCGTGGGGACCTTGCCGTTGGCGTCGAGGTCGGCGGGCGCCAGCCGGGCGTTGAGCGCGGCACGCAGGAACGAGCCGAACGTGAGCCCCGGCACCGCGACCGGGTACTGGAACGCCATGAACAGGCCCATGCGGGCGCGCTCGTCCGTCTCCTTCTCGAGGATGGACCCGCCCTTGAACACGATGTCGCCCGAGGTCACCTCGTACTTGGGGTGGCCCATGAGCGTGTTCGCGAACGTGCTCTTGCCGGAGCCGTTCGGGCCCATGAGCGCGTGCACCTCACCCTTCTTCACCTCGAGCGAGAGGCCCTTGAGGATCTCCTTGCCCTCCACGCTCACGTGGAGGTCCTTCACCAGCAGGTCGCCAGTCATCGGTCTCGTGTCCATCCGGCCGGAGGGCCGTGGTTGGCGCGCGGCGCGCGGGTCGCCCCGTCCAGGGCGCCGCTCGGCGCGCGAAGCGGTCAGGTCAGGCCGAGAAGCTCTCGCCGCAGGCGCAGGAGTGCCTCACGTTCGGGTTGTTGAACTTGAATCCGGCGCCCATGAGCCCCTCGACGTAGTCGATCTCGGTGCCGCCCAGCAGCACCATGCTCTTGAGGTCCACGTAGAGCCTGACGCCGTTCGACTCCACGACCTCGTCCCCGGGCGACTCGGCGTCGCAGAACTCCATGAAGTAGGAGTTCCCCGAACAGCCGCCGCCCCGGACCCCGACCCGCAGGCCGATGTCCGGCGTGCCGCGGTCCGTGAGCAGTTCCTTCACCTTGCCCGCCGCCAGCGGAGTGAGCGCGATCATCTCGATGGGCTCCTTTCGTGCTTGCTCGATGCGCCGCCGCCCCGTCGGTGCCGGGCCGCCGGCGCCACCTCGTCTCAACGTCCGGGATGCTCGTCCACGTTCACCAGCGCCGGGCGGATCACCCGCCGGCCGCCGTCGCGCGTGCCCTTGAACCCGGCCACGAGCGCCGGCTCCCTGCGCACGCCGTGGTCCTGGGTGCAGTGCACGCAACACTCGACCGTGCCCGGCTCGCCGCAGACGCGGCAGGTGTCCAGGTAGGCGAGACCTTCCACCAGCTCCTGTTCCAGCTCCCGCATGCGGCTCAGGTTCGCGCGGGTCTCCTCGAGCTTGGCGCTGAACAGCTGCCGCAGCTCGTCCATCGCCTCGGGGCCCCGGTCCGAGTCCCACCATCGCGCGAGCAGGCCCTGCGTCTCGTGGAGCGAGAGCCCGAGCCCGTTCAGGAGGTCGATCCAGCGGACGCGCTCGACCGCCTCCGGGTGGTAGAGCCGGAACCCGCCGCTCGAACGCGTCGCCGGCCGGAGCAGCCCCAGCTCCTCGTAGTGATGGATCGCGCGAACGGTCTTGCCCGTCTGGCGTGCGAGGTCGCCGACACGGAGGTACTGCGGGTGGGAGTTGGTGAGCGCCTTCAGCTTCATACCCTCACGCAAGGGTGAGATTCGATTGAGAAGCTACTGCATTGGATGAAGTTGGTCCAAGCCGGGCGGCCGAAGAGGCTGGATGCCGCTCGACTTGACCATTCCCTGACCGACGCCGAAAGCCGGGGACTGCGCGGTGAAGTCCTTCGAGGGCGGTTCCGGAGGCCCGATCGGCCGGGTCCGGGGCCGATCCACAAGCACTTACGCCGCCGTTCGCGCCCGCCTGCGGTCGCGACCGCGCAACCAGCCTCACGCCGTGCTCAACGCCTCACCCGTCCCCGCATGAGACCCAGGTACGTGGCCGCCGCCACCGCGAAACCGACGAACCAGGCATACGAGTACACGCCCTTCCAGTACGCCCCCACCGCCGGGTACGCCGCGGGGAACGCGGCGCCGAGGAACCCGGGCACGCACGGTAGGACGCCCGCCGCGAGCGCCGCGAGCGCCGCCGGGTTGAACCCGCCCGCGTACTCGTAGCGGCCGCCACGGCGGTAGAGGTCGTCCACGTCCAGCTCGCGGCGGCGCAGCACGAAGTAGTCGGCGATGAGGATCCCGCCGATGGGGCCGAGCAGCGCCGAGTAGCCGATGAGCCAGGTGAAGATGTAGCCCTGGCTCGAGGCCAGCAGCTTCCACGGCATCATCAGGATGCCTACGAACGCGGTGATGAGCCCGCCGGTGCGGAAGCAGATGAGCCCGGGTGCCGCGTTGCTGAAGTCGTTCGCCGGCGACACCACGTTCGCGGCCAGGTTCGTGGTCAGCGTGGCGATCGAGAGCGCGAGCATGGACAGCAGCACGGTGAACGGCCCGCCGATCCGGCCCAGCAGCTCGACCGGGTCCCAGACCACGCCGCCGCCCGGGAAGATGATGGCGGTGGCGCTCGTGACCGCCACGCCGATGAACGCGTACAGCGTCATGGTGGGCGGGAGCCCCAGCGCCTGGCCCACGACCTGGTCGCGCTGCGAGCGCGCGTAGCGCGTGAAGTCGGGGATGTTGAGCGAGAGCGTGGCCCAGAAGCCGACCATCGCCGTGAGCGAGGGGAAGAATGCCGCCAGGAACTCGCTCCCGGTCGCGAACCTCGAGGGCTGCGACAGGATGGGCCCGAACCCGCCCGCCTTCGCGTAGGCCCACCACAGCAGCGCGAGCCCGACCACGATCAGGAACGGCGCCGAGAGGCTCTCGAGCCACTTGATGCTCTCGGTGCCCCTGACGATGAACCACACGTTGAGCGCCCAGAACACCAGGAAGCCCATCGCCTCCCCGGTGGAAAGCCCGAGGCCGGAGGGGAGGATCGCGGGCAGGGTCGCGATCCCCGGCCAGACCTGCTTCGCGAGCTGGTAGAGCGCCGCGCCGCCGAACCAGGTCTGGATGCCGAACCAGCCGCACGCCACGAGCGCCCGCAGCAGGGCCGGCACATTGGCCCCGAGCACGCCGAAGCTGGCGCGGGCGAACACCGGGAACGGGATGCCGTAGCGCGCCCCGGCGTGCGCGTTGAGCAGCATCGGCAGCAGAACGATCGAGTTGCCGAGGAAGATGGTCCACATCGCCTGCGACCACGACATGCCCGAGTCGATGAGGCCCGAGGCGAGCGTATAGGTGGGTATGCACACGCTCATCCCGATCCACAGCGCGCAGAAGTGCCACCAGTTCCAGGTCCGGTGCGCGGCGCCGACGGGCGCGAGGTCGGGATTGATGAGCGCGCCGGACGCGACTTCGTTCGGGGCCTCGGCCATGTCACCTCCCGTGAGGGTCACGCGCGGGCGTGGGGCGGCCAGAGTAGCGAAGCGCGGGGCCGGTGTCCCGACCGGGGCCGCCGGACGGACGGGCCGGCCCCGGCCGGACCCGGATCGTGCTCGCGCGGCGCCGGGAACGGCCCGGATCGGGTCCGCGACCGTGTCGTCCGGTTCACCCCCGGACGCCGGCGAGGCTCCCCGCCTCGGGGAGCGCCCGCAGGCGCGCCATGGCGGCGATGCCGATCGCCGGGGCCGGCACGAGCAGCGCGAACGCGACGCGGCGGCCGGGTCGTTCGGGGCTCCCCGCCGGCGGAACACGTCCGGGAGGAAGACCGCGATCCAGCCCCACATCGCGTACAGCTCCCACATGTCCGAAGTGGCCGACGCACGCGAGCCGGACGCCACGGTCACGCAGCACCCGGCCGGCCTGCGCGGGGTCGAAGCGCGCGCGCGGGAACGGGAACGGGCCATCGCGCACCCGCAGCCGGCCGGCGAGCGCGCCGGTCACGAACCCGGGCTGGATCGCGATCGTGAGCCGGGCCGCGCCGGAGGCCGTGAGCGACCTCTCGACCCGGAGCGCCTGGACCACCGCCGTTCCCGAGAGCCACGTGCTCATGCCGTGGAGCGTGGTGAGCGCCAGCCAGACGAGCGCGGCCCAGCGTGCCGGGGCCGCTCGCTTCCCTCGGGCGGAGCGACGCTCGCAGGGAGGATCACTTCGTCTCGAACAGGGCGCCCACCCGGAAGTCGGTGAGGGCGACGCCGCCCAGCGCCGGCTGCGACCACGACGATCGGACGACGAGGCCGAAGCGCCCGTCGCCGGCGACCTGCGCGCGGACCTGGCCGGCGTCCGGGCCGAACAGCCTGGCGCCCTCCTCCCACTCGACGCGCCGCGTGGCGCCGTACTCGACGCGGAGCGGGCCCCAGACCACCCGCTCGCTGCCGGGCACGGGATCGGGATCCGGGGTCGCGCCGATCGTCACATCGAGATGCGGTCCCGGGCCCGGTGCTCCCACCGGGTTGGCGAACGACCCGAGCAGCGTGAGGTCGGTCACGCGCACGAGCTTCGAGCGGTACCTGCCCCAGTCGGGCGACCCGGACAGGTCGAACGAGAGCAGCAGCGTGCGCACGCCGCCGCTGAAGTGCTCCCGCACGGCGGTCGGCGCGGCCGCGATCACCACCTGGCGCGAGTTGAGGATGCAGCCCTGGGACAGCATCGCGGCGAGCAGGAGCGGCGGGACGAGCCGCGCGACGGGCCGCGCGAAGTCGCGCTCCGAGCGGGCGGCCATGCCCGCGACGATGGCCGCGTTCAGCAGCATGAACAGCGCGAGCGGCGCCATGCGCACCGCGAGCCCGGCCGCCATGGGCCAGTCGCGCGGGAGCGGAGGCGCGAACGCGGCCATCAGCATGGACCACGGCGCCGCGAGGACGGCGGCGATCATCGTGCCCACGCCCGGGTGCCCGAGCAGCGTCTCGACGAGCATCGCCGCGAGCGCGAGCGATCCGACGAGCAGGTAGACGCGGGCGGCCTTGCGACCCCACGCGGTCATGGACGGCATGGGCAGCGCCGATCCGCCGGCGCCGGGCGAACCGGCCGGGTGCGCGCCCCCGGGCTCCGGGGCGGGCGCCCCGGCATCAGTCATGCAGGCCGCCGGGGACCTTGGCCGTGCCCTTCGCGATCCGGTCGTTCCACGACTCGAACGGCCTGCCACGCGTGTCGTCCACCATGGTGATGCAGCCCGGCACCGGGCAGACGTGCGAGCACAGGTTGCAGCCCGTGCACTCGTCCCAGTCCGCCCACGCCACCTTGACGCCCTCGGCCTGCTGGCGCGCGATCGCCGCCTCGCGCGTGGGCGCGCGGTGGCCCGCCGGAAGCGGGTGCCCGCCGACGTGGATGCAGTGCACCGACGTGTCGCGGCAGGCCACGTAGCACAGGTCGCAGCCGATGCACTTCGCCGGGTCGACGTGCGCGGCGACCTTGTAGTTCAGGTCCAGGTCGCCCCACTCGGTGTAGGCGGGCAGCGCCTTGCCGCGCAGCTCGTTCACCGACTTCATGCCCTTCTCGTCGAGGAAGTTGGAGAGTCCCTCGACCATGTCCTCGACGATGCGGAAGCCGTAGTGCATGGCCGCGGTGCACACCTGCACGCTTGTGGAGCCGAGCGCGATGAACTCCGCCGCGTCTCGCCAGGTGGCGATGCCGCCGATGCCCGAGATGGGGATCGTGATGCGCGGGTCGCGGCCGAGCGCGGCCACCATGTGCAGCGCGATCGGCTTCACCGCCGGGCCGCAGTAGCCGCCGTTCGTGGAGCGCTTCCCCACGACCGGGTACGGCACCATCCTGTCCAGGTCCACGCCCACGATGCTCTTGATGGTGTTGATGAGCGAGAGTCCGTGCGCGCCTGCCTCGACCGCGGCCACGCCGGGCTCGAGGATGTTTCCGACGTTGGGCGTGAGCTTGATGAGCACCGGCACGCTCGAATACTTCACGGCCCAGCCGGCCACCACCTTCAGCACCTCGGGCTCCTGTCCCACCGCCGAGCCCATGCCGCGTTCGCACATCCCGTGCGGGCAGCCGAAGTTGAGCTCGAGCCCGTCCGCGCCGGCGCCGACCGAGCGCTCGATGATGGCGCGCCAGTCGGACTCGGTCTCCACCATCAGCGAGACGATGACCGCGCGGTCGGGGAAGCGGCGCTTGACCTCGCGCACCTCGCGCAGGTTCACGTCGAGCGGCCGGTCGGTGATGAGCTCGATGTTGTTGAAGCCCACCATGCGCGTGCCGTTCACGTGCAGCGCGCCGAAGCGGCTCGACGTGTCCACGATCGGGTCGCCGAGCGTCTTCCACACCGCACCGCCCCAGCCGGCCTCGAACGCGCGCATGACCTGCTCGCCGGTGTTCGTGGGCGGGGCGCTCGCGAGCCAGAACGGGTTGGGGCTCCGGATGCCGGCGAACGAGATGGACAGGTCTGCCATGGGTGATCCCCGGGAGGCGGGCGGACCCGCGGGGTCAGGGGCTCACGGGCCCGTGGTGTCGGGAGCGGCGAGCATAGCGTCCGGGGGCGCCACGGCGCTACGCCGCGACGGGAGCCGGACCGCGCGCGACGTGGCCGGTCACTGCTTCCCCCAGTCCCACTGGACGCGCACGCCGTGTCGCTCGAGGCCGCCGGTGATGGCGGTGAACGCGCGCTGGTCGGGGCCGACCTTCTCGAGCGGGTGCACGCCCGGCTTCGTGCCGCCGCCGCCCGCCACCCACTGCGCCACGGCCGAGGTCGTGAGCGCGGTCGTTCGCGACATCGCGGTGAGGCCGGTGGCCTCGTCGTACCGGTCGATGAGCGTGGCGCGCTGCACGCGCACGCCGCGGCGGACCACGGTCATCATCGCCACCAGGTCGCGCGGCGGGTGCGCGATGCAGGCCGAGCGCAGCTCGTCGAGGAAGCGGCCGGACCCGATGAGCGGCCGCACCGCCTCGACGTGCCCCGGCCAGCGCAGCGTGCGCTCGCTCATGTCGCGCACCTTGGGCATGGTGGAGATGAGCGTGCGCAGGCCGTCCGAGAGGAACGACTCCATCTCGCCCACTCCCGGCACCTGCACCCGGTCGAGGTCGGCGAACACGGGCAGGGTGACCAGTTTCCCCTCGCGAACGAGGCGCGCGGGGCGCGTGTACTCCTCGAGCAGGTCCTCGACCGACCAGGTCACGACGTAGCCGTAGGGCCGGGTGCGGTCCTGCGCCACGCCGCCCACATAGATGACGATCTCGTCGGGGTTCCCCTCGCTCGCGGCGTGCCCCACGCACAGGTGGCTCAAGCCCGGGGCGAGTCCGCAATCGGGGAAGATCGCGACGCCGGCGCGCTTCGCCGGCGCGTCGAGCGTGAGCGGGTCCTCGACGCAGAAGCTCACGTCCACCATGGGCCGGCCCGCCTCGATGGCCGCCCGCATCGCGCCGAAGCCGAGCGAGGACGGCAGCGCGCCGACCGCGAGGTCGTACTCGCGGATGCGTCGCGCCAGCGCCTCGTGGTCGGCGAGGTCGGCCTCGACCCAGCGCAGGTTGTTGCGCTCGGGCAGAGACGGCTCACGGACGTCGGCCACGTCCACGTGCGTGTTGGCGACCTTGTAGGCGAGGTCCACCGCGATCACGCGGCCCTGCTGGCCGCCGCCGAGCACGAGGATCTTCATGGCGCGGTCCGGGTCGGGGTCACGGTCGGGCGCGTGCTCATGCGGTCGCGGTGACCACCCACGCGTGCAGCGACGTGCGCACCGGGCGGTCGCCGAGCTCGGCGCGGAGCGCCTCGGCCACCCGCCGCTGCACCTCGTCGAGGCTCGCGGTGCCGCGCTCGGCGATGGCGAGCGAGACGGGGTTTCCGCGCACGAGGCCGGCCGCGAAATCCTCGGCGGACTCGGCCATGGTCTCGAAGCCCACGCCCTCCACCTTCACGTCCAGGAATCCCGCCGCTTCCGCGCGGCGGCGATGCTCGCCCGGGTCGTGGTCGCCGAACGGCGTCTGGTAGAACGTCGGCGGGTCGTCCGGGAACAGCCCCCGGATGGCGTCGTTCGCGATCCGGCCGAACGCGTTCCGCGCGAACGAATCCCACGCGTTGTAGAGCAAACGGCCGCCGGCGGCGAGCACGCGCCTGGCCTCGACCAGCCCCTGCGCCTTCTCCGGCAGGAACATGATCCCGAACTGCATGACGAGCGCATCGAACGAGGCCGGCGCGAACGGGAGCTGCTGCGCGTCGGCCACGCGCCACTCGAGCCGCGGGTCCGCGGGCAGCGCCGCGCGCGCGTGGTCGAGCATGCCCTGGTTCAAGTCCGTGGCCACGAGCCTCCCCGAGCGCGGCAGGCGGTCGAACAGGTGCCGCGTGACGATGCCCGTGCCGCACGCGGTCTCGAGCACGCGCACGCCGTCATGCGCGGGCATCCGGCGCGCGAGGTCGCGCGCGTAGGGCTCGAAGATGACCGGGCCCAGATGCCGGTCGTAGAAGGCCGGGATCTCGCCGGAGAAGCTGGCGTGCTGGGCTTGCGTCATGTGCGTGGACTCCCGTTGGCGTGTGGCGCGGGCGTGGGTACGGACACCCGCATCCTATCCTACGCGACCCGCGGCGCGCGGGCCGAGGCCCGGGTCGCCCGGCCGGCGGCGGGCCGGCTACACGGACCCGTTCACGATCGGCAGGAACCCGATCCTGCCCTTCTGGATCACGTTGCCGAGCCCGACCTGCAGGCCGTCGAGCGTCTCCGTCAAGTTGACCAGGCCCAGCTGGAATCCGCGCATGTTCTTCGTCACGTTCACCGCGCCGAGCATGAAGCCGTGCCCGTCGCCGGCCCGGTTGTACGCGCCGCTCGCGAACCCGGTGAACTGCCCCTGCGTGATGCTCACCCAGCAGTCCTGCCAGCCGGTGAAATCCTTCTCGACGTGGCCGACGCCGCCCACCTGCCACGCCTTGGCGCTGCCGCGGACGCTGCTGACGAGCCCCCAGTCGAGTCCCTGCACGTCCTGGTTCGCGCCGCAGAGCAGGTTGAGCCGCAGCCCGGCGATGGACTCGGTCTCGGGCACGATCCGGGCCGGGTTGAACAGCGCGAGCTGGAGCGGCTTGCCCTCCGCCGACGCGGTTCCCGCCAGGGGCGCGAGAAGCAGAAGCGCGAGCGGGACGATCGTGCCTCGGTGCGAGCGCATGGGAGCTCCGGGGTTGGGAAGACGCCGTTGGAGGCGGGCGCGCCTCGCGGTGGGGGCGGCCACTCCGCGCGGGTCCGGCATGGTAGCAGGGTCCCGTGCCGGTGCCCCCTGCGCTTGGCGGCCCGTTGCCCGGGGCGCCCCGGCCGCGTAGATTGCGGCCGCGCTCGCCGCCCGTGGTGTCGCGACCGCCGCCTGGAGACACCGTGACCGATCCCACCTCCGCCGGCCCCGGCCGCGCACCCTCGTGGAAGCCGCTCGATGCCCGCCAGCGGCGCGTGCTCGGGGTGCTCGTCGAGAAGGCCAAGACCACGCCCGCCGGTTACCCCATGTCGGTGAACGCGATCGTCACCGGCTGCAACCAGAAGAACAACCGCGACCCGGTCACGGCCTACGACGACATCGACGTGGAGAAGGCGCTCGACGAGCTCCGCACGATGGGCGCGGTGACCGAGGTGGACTGGCTCGGCCGGGTGTCCAAGTACAAGCACCACGCGTACGAGTGGATGGGCGTGAGCCGGCCCGAGCTGGCGGTGCTGGCCGAGCTGCTGCTGCGCGGTGCCCAGTCGCTCGGCGACCTCCGCGCGCGCGCCGCGCGCATGGAGCCGATCCCCGACCTGGCCGCGCTCAAGCCGATCGTGGACGGGCTCGTCGGGCGCGGGCTCATGCTGGAGCTGACGCCGCCCGGGCGCGGGCAGCTCGTGAGCCACAACCTGTACTCGGCGAACGAGTTGGCGGAGGTGAGGGCGCAGGCGGCGAAGGGCGGCACGCGTGAAGCGGCCACGGACCAGGAAGCTCCGCCGCGCGGGTTCCCGGTCGCGCCGGGCGTGGCGCCGGCGGACCGCCTCGCCGCGCTCGCCGCCGAGGTCGAGGCACTGCGCGACGAGGTGGCCCGGCTCCGCGACCGCCTCGCGGAGCTGGAGTCCGGGCGAGGCTGATGCCCGGGCGGGGAGACGCGCGCCGACGCGCCCGGGCGAGGCCCGGGTCGGGGCGCGCCCGCCCCCGCACGGCGCCGGCGCACGACGACTGCGCGGCCGGTCGTGCCGCGCCCGCTCAATCCCGCGTCGCGGCCTCGTAGATGGCGTTGAACACGAACGGGTAGGTGGCGTTGGTCTGCGCGCGGTGCTGCGGGCGGAAGCCGAGCAGCACGATGCGCCCCTTCCCGAAGCTCACCGCCACCGCGGCCGCCCTGCGGGTGAGCCGGTCCTCGCCCTTGATCCAGCCCGAGAGCAGCACGTCGCGCGGGTCCTCGGGATAGGTGGCGAGCACCCAGCGATCCAGCTCGCGGCCGGGCACGGCGGTCTGGAACGCGATCGGCTTGTCCACGAAGATCGCCAGCTCGTCGGGGAGCCCGGCCGTGTACCCCAGGCCCCGGCGCACGTTCACGCGCAGCAGCGAGCCCGGGCAGCCGAAGTCTTCGGGGCGCACGCGGGCGAGCGAGTTCACCACGGGCACGTTGAACTGCTCGATCACGTAATCGCAGGCGGCGGCGAACGCGATGAGCGTCCCGCCCGACTCCACGAACGCCTTCAGCGACTGGGCGCCGTCCTTGTCGAGCCCGCCCTGGTACGGTGGCGGCAGGTCCACGAAGTAGGTCATCGCGCCGTCCTCGCGCCGCGGCTTGCCGGTGGCGATCACCTCCTTCGGGACGTCGGGGAGGATGACGGCGTCGAACCGGTTCCCGAGCCCGCCCTTCTGGACCGTGGCGTTGTCGAGCGTGGTGAGCGAGAACCCGTAGTGCTCGAGCAGGTAGCGGGTCCAGCCCTCGTCCATGGAGGCGGCCCACGGCTTGTAGAGGCCGACGCGCGGCG
>CAZSQX010000029.1:0-38333 GCA_964609125.1 uncultured bacterium | reverse complement strand
ACGAGCGTCTTGCCCTCACCGGTGGCCATCTCGGCGATCTTGCCCTCGTGCAGCATGAGCCCGCCGATCAGCTGGACGTCGTAGGGGACCATCTGCCAGGTGAGCGGGATGCCGCAGACTTCCCAGGTCCGGCCGCACAGGCGCTTGCAGGCGAGCTTGACGGCCGCGAACGCCCCGGGGAGCAGGTCGTCGAGGGTGTCCTCCCCGCTCGCCAGCCGGGCCCGGAACTCCGCGGTCTTGCCGCGCAGTTCCTCGTCGGAGAGCGAGTCCCACTCCCCGGCCAGGCGATTGATCTCGGCCACGATCGGCGCCGCCCGGCGGACCTCCCGGTCGTGCTTGGAGCCGAACACCGACTTGAGAAGGTTCTCCAGCATGGCGGGCAGGATAGGGCCTCATCGGGTCGGGGGCAAAAGCGCGCGGCATCGTGGCTCGCGCCGGTCGCGCTCCTGGTCCCGTCCGATGCGGCCCGCGGCGATGCGATGCACGGTGCGCCACAGGCCGTTCCCGCGTGACGCTTCGCGTAACGCGAGCTCGCGCGCGGGTCACGCGCCCGCGTGCGTCGCGCGCGCAGGCTTCGCGGACGTCAGGGCCGGGCGACGCGCGCCGCACCCCGACATCGCACCGCCCGCGGCGCGCGAGCCGGGCGTCCCGCCGGCCCGGAACGGGCACGCGGCCCGATGGGACGCATCGGGCCGCGCGTGGGATCCGGACCGGGTGACTCAGATCTTCAGGACGTGGGTCGCTTCACTGCCTCGGGTACTGCTCACCAGCTCGAATTCCACCTGTTCGCCTTCGCGGAGCGTGCGAAACCCGCCGCTCTCGATTGCGCTGAAGTGGACGTAGACTTCGGAACCCTCCTGGCCTTCCGGCGTGATGAAACCATAGCCCTTGTGGTCGTTGAAATACTTGACCGTGCCACGCGCCATGGAAGTCCCTCCCAGGCTTCTAAAGGACTCGGAGAGCCCGGATCCGCGCTCCACCTTGCGCCCGCTCGAGCCGCAGGGTCAAGGCGGTTCGTGACGGGTGCGCCGCCGCTCCGCATCCGCGGTCCGGCGAGGGTCTTCCGGTCGCGCCCGGGCGGGCGTGCCGGGCCCGCGGAGCGCCCGCCCCTACCCCGCCAGCAGCCGCATCGTGTAGCCCGCGGCCAGCGTGATGCCGAGGTTGTCGTCGAGCGGGATCGGCAGCGCCTCGACCAGCGTGGCCACGACGGCACCCGCGAGCACGACCGGCCACGGCACGGGCGAGGCCCAGGTCACGAACGCCGCCCACGCGAGGCACGCGGCCAGGCAGCCGAGCGCGCCCTCGAGCGACTTGTTGAACACGCGGTGCCGGCCCCACGCCCGGCCCACGAGCGCGCCCACCGCGTCGCCCAGGACCGTGAAGCCCAGCGCCGCGGCGGCGAGGTCCTGAGGGAACACCTCGATGGCGATGAGCGCGGCCAGCAGCAGGTAGGTGGAGCCGAGCAGGCTGATGCGCTCGTGCTCGCGGATCATCTCGCCGAAGAACGTGCGGAAGAACGTGCGCACGCGCCGCTCGTGGATGCGCAGCACGTCGAGCGCCACCGCGGCCACCGTGAGCGCGAGGAAGCAGGCGCGGAACTCGCCGCGCGTCCTCGGCCACGGCAGCCACTCGAGCAGGAGCTCGAGCGGCAGCACGATGAACGAGAGGTGGATCGCCTTGCGGCGCGCCTCGGTGAGCCACTGCGGTGTCCACAGCGGCCGGAGCGGCTCGGGCAGCCGCGTGTCGGGGGCGGTCACCGCCCGCCCCGCGCGGTGCGTCCGCCGGTCGCGTCCGGCGCCGGCCGCTCCGCGCCCGCGCGCGTCACGGCCCCGACCCCGCCGCGGGCCTCAGCTCGCGGTACGCCTGCCGGAAGCCGAGGATGCGCCGGACGTAGTCCTGCGTGTCCGCGTTCGCAGCCATCTCGAAGTAGAGCGCCCAGCCGCCGCGCCGGACGATCGCCCGCCAGTCCTCGCGCACGCGCCCGGGTCCGGCGTTGTAGGCGGTGAGAGCCACCGGCACCGCGCCGTCGAAGCGCCGCAACAGCTTCCTCAGGTAGTGGGCGCCGTAGCGCAGGCCCCGGTCGGGCTCGAACAGGAGCGAGTCGGACGGCAGCCGCTCCCCCAGCTCCTTCGCCACCTCGCGCGCCGTCCCGGGCAGGAGCTGCGCCAGGCCGAGCGCGTTGCTGCGCGAGATCGCGTGCGGGTCGAACCGGCTCTCCTGGCGGGCGAGCCCCCACAGCAGGGCGCGCTCGATCCCGAACCGGTCGGCCGCGGCGGCCAGCTCATTCTCGAACGCGGGTGGGAACGCCCACGGCACCCACTCCCACACGCCGCTGTCGGAGCCCGCGGCCGCGAGCGCCCGGTCGGCGGCGCGGGTGGCGCCGGCCAGGTCGCCGCCCGCGTAGGCCGCGACCGCCACCGAGCGCCACGACGACCCGGCCACGCCGCGCTGCGGCCCGCGCGGCAGCCGCGCGTCGCCGCGGTCGCGCGCCGCGACCAGGCGGGCCGCCTCGTCGGGCAGCGCGAGCGGCCCCGACAGCGCGACGATCGCGCCCACGAGCGCCGGCTCGAGCGTGTCCGCCGCGGGGCTCGCCACCTGCCCGCGCCAGCTCGGGAGCCCGAGCGTGTCGCGGGCCGCCACCGAGTAGATGTCGAAGCCGGGCTCGCGCGCGAGCTCGGTCAGGATCCGCCCGCCCTCGGCGGCGTCACGCTCCGTCGCGCGGGCGCCCCGGCGGCGCAGGGTCACCCCGAGCCAGAAGCGCGCCCGGCGGTCGTCGCTCCCGCGCCAGGCCGCGATCGCGTCGGCCTCGTGGCCGAGCATCAGGTACATGAGCCCGGCGAGCGGGCGCGCCGGGCGCACGAGCGACGCCGAGGCGGTGCCGCGACCCACGCTGTCCGCGTGCAGGAACGCCCGGGCGGCCAGGGCCCAGCGGCTCTCGTCCTGGCACTCGCGCGCGTACTCCCACCACGCGGCGGCGCGCAGCGCCCCTGGGCCCGCGCCGCGACCGATCCGCCGGTAGAGCGCGAGCGCCGAGTCGCTGCGCCCCGCGGCGCGGAACGAGCGCGCGCGCTCGAGACGCGCGCGTTCGAACTCGGCGGTGCCGCGCGTCCAGCGGAGCGCCGTGTCGGAGGCCGCGAGAGACGCCGCGGGCCGGCGCCACTCGCGCAGCCAGCGCACCCGCTGCACGGCGTCGCGCCCGCGCTCCTCCGGTGTGCCGCGCCGCAGGAGCCGGGCGTTGCGCACGAGCGCGCGGTCGCGGCGGCCGTTCGCCCACTCCGCCTCGGCCGCGCGCCGCTCGAGCCGGAGCACGAACGGCTCGCGCCGGAGCCTCGCGAGCCGGTCGAGGAGCTCGAGCGCCGCGCCCGAGGCCGGCGCCACCGTCGCGTGGTCCTCGAGCACGCCGCGGGCGAGCGCCTGCGCCGACGTGGTGTCGCGGAGCGCCAGATGCAGCTCCGCGCGGCGCGCCCGCCAGGCGGCCTCGTCGGCGTCCGGCCACGCCTCGCGCGGCGCCGCGTCGAGCAGTCGCGCCGCTCTCGAGGGCGCGCCCGCGCGCTGCGCGAAGCCGGCCCGGCGGCGGAGCGCCTCCCACGCCCACAGCGATCGCGCCAGGCGCGGCGCGGCGAGGAGCGAGTCGGCGCGCGCCGTGTCGCCGCGCGCGGCGAGGGTGTCGGCGAGCGGCACGAGCACCGCGGTGCCGGCGAGCCCGGTGTCGCGCGCGGCGAGCCACCAGCGCTCGATGTGAACCGCGTGCGCGTCGGGCGAGCCGGAGAGCCGCGCCCCGTGCCAGCGAACTCCCGCCGGCGTGGCCACGAGCCGCGGCGCGGCCTCGGCGGGCGGCGGCGCGCAGCCGGCGAGCGCGAGCGCCGCCGCCACCGCGGCCGTGGCGCGCGCCCGCGTGGTGCGGCGTGCCCGCGCGACCCCGGGGCCGCCCGCTCCCCCGGCTCCGCGCCGGCCGCCCTCCCTTCCGCTCACTCCCACTCGATCGTCGCCGGCGGCTTGCTGGTGACGTCGAACACGACCCGGTTCACGCCGCGCACCTCGTTCGCGATCCGGCTCGCGGCGCGCGCGAGCAGCGCGTGCGGCAGCCGCGTCCAGTCGGCGGTCATGCCGTCCACCGAGTTCACCGCGCGCAGCGCCACGACCCGCTCGTACGACCGCTCGTCGCCCATCACGCCCACGGTCGAGACCGGCAGCAGCACGGCGAACGCCTGCCAGGTGCGGTCGTACCACCTCGCCCGCCGCAGCTCCTCGAGGAACACGGCGTCGGCGTGGCGGAGCACCTCGAGGTCCGCCTCGCGCACGGGGCCCAGGATGCGCACCGCGAGCCCCGGACCCGGGAACGGGTGGCGGTCCACCAGGTTCGCCGGCAGGCCCAGCTCGCGGCCGAGCGAGCGCACCTCGTCCTTGAACAGCATCTTGAGCGGCTCGACCAGCTTCATGCGCATGCGCTCGGGGAGCCCGCCCACGTTGTGGTGCGTCTTGATGACCTGCGCGCCGAAGCCGGCCGAGGCGGACTCGATGACGTCCGGGTAGAGCGTGCCCTGGGCCAGGAACTCGGGGTGGCCCACCCGCCCGGCCTCCTCCTCGAACACGGCCACGAACTCCTCGCCGATGATGCGGCGCTTGCGCTCGGGGTCGCCGACGCCGTCCAGCTTCGCGAGGAAGCGGGCACGCGCGTCCACGACGCGGAGGTTCAGGTGCCGGCGCCGGCCCAGCTCGCGTTCGACCTCCTCCGCCTCGCCGAGCCGCAGCAGCCCGTGGTCCACGAGCACGCACACCAGCCGGTCGCCGACGGCACGGTGGATGAGCGTGGCCGCCACCGTCGAGTCCACGCCGCCCGAGAGCCCGCACAGCACGCGGCCGTCCCCCACCCGTTCGCGGATCTCGCGCACCGCCCGCCGGACGAACCCCTTCATGCTCCAGCGCGCCTCGAGCTTCGCGATCCGGAACAGGAAGTTGGCCAGCACGGCGCGCCCGTGCGGCGAGTGCTCGACCTCGGGGTGGAACTGGATCAGGTGGAACGGCCGCGAGACGTGGCGGGCCGCGGCGAACGCGCAGTTCGAGGTGTGCGCGACCTTCACCCAGCCGGCGGGCAGCGAGCGCACCTCGTCGCCGTGGCTCATCCACGCCTTGAAGCGCTTCGGCACGCCGGCGAAGAGCGGCGAGCGGCCGTCCTGGACGAACGTGGCCGCTCCGTATTCGCGCCGCTCCGCCTTCGCCACGCTCCCGCCGAGGAGCTGCGCCGTGACCTGGAAGCCGTAGCAGATGCCGAGGAGCGGGAGTCCCAGCTGGTAGAGGCCCGGGTCGGGGAGCGGCGCCTCGGCGCGGTAGCCGCTCGCCGGCGAGCCCGAGAGGATGAGAGCGCCGGGTCTGCGCGCGCGGATGTCCGCGACCGGCGCGATTCCGGGCAGGATCTCCGAGTAGACGCCCAGCTCGCGAACGCGCCGTGCGATCAGCTGCGTGTACTGGCTTCCGAAGTCGAGGATGACGACCGAGGAGCGGGGCAAGGGAGCGGGACCTCCTCTTCTAATGGAGCGGGGTGGTGGCGAGCGGCACGCCGTCCTCCCCCGGCGCCCCGACCGCGTCGCGGAACGCCGCGAGCAGCAGGGCCGAGTCGAGGGCGGAGCGCCGCCGCAGGAGCCAGAAGCCGAGCGCGAGGATCCCGGCCATGACGGCGATGCCCGGGAACACGTCGGTGACCGCGCTCCAGCCGGCGCGGCCCGCGAGCACCTCGCGGAGCTGGAGCAGCACCTGCCAGCCGCCGCCGAGCACGGTGATCAGGGCCCAGAACGAACCGAGCAGGACGACCTCAAGGCGCGCGCCGATCGTCACCTCGAACGTGGTGGGCCGGGCCCCGGGCAGGAGCGAGGCACGCAGGATGGGAGCGCCGCCACCGAACACCGGCATGCCGAGGCTCATGGTCACGAACCGCCCCCGGCGGGCGCCGAACAGCCGATAGCGTCGGCCCTCGGCGTCGAACCCCTCGCGCACCAGCCGCTCGAGCCCGCCGAGCGCCGCGTCGGGGTCGCGCGGGCTCGCGAGCTCGCAGCGCACGAACACGAACGGGTTCACTCGCCCCGCGGCCCGGAACGGTCCGCCGTGCCCGCCGCGCGCACGCGCGCGCCGCGCCTCCGGCCGGGCCGCCCGCCGGCCGTGCGCCTCATCCCGCGCGCACGCGGCCGGAGAGCCGCGCGCCCGCCGCGAGCACGATCGGCAGCACGAGCCCCACCAGCACGCTCTTCGCGTCGTTCGGGAACGGCGGCCGGGCGCTCACCTTGAGGAAGCCCAGGTCGAGCGTGTTCTTCTGGTCGTTCCAGGTGGCCCATTCCCACGCCTGGCGCCCGAAGAAGAACACGAACAGCACGAGCGCGATGGCCCAGAGCGCCAGCGCGATGGTGCGTCGTTGCGTCGCGTCCATGCGGTGCCTCCCTCCCCGGCCTCAGTGCCGGAACACGCGCCGGTCCGTGAACGACATCGCAAGCCCGAGGCGGTCGGCCTCGGCGATCACCTCGGCGTCCCTGACCGATCCCCCGGGCTGGACGATGGCCCGCACCCCGGCCTCGGCGGCGCGCGTGACGCCGTCCGGGAACGGGAAGAACCCGTCGCTCGCGAGCACCGCGCCCGCCAGGTCGTGGCCCGCGCGGCGGGCCTTCATCACCGCCACGTCCACCGCGTCCACGCGCGAGGTCTGCCCGCTCCCGACGCCGAGCACGGCCTCGTCGCGTGCGAGCACGATGGCGTTGCTCCGCGAGGCGGCGGCCACCTCCCACGCGAACCCGAGCGCGGCCCGTTCGGCCGGCGTGGGCGCGCGGCGCGACACGGTGCGCCAGGGCGGCGCGGGCCCGCCCGCCTCCCGCTGCGCCAGCATCCACGGCCCGACCGGCCGCCACCGCCACGCCTCCGGCGCGGCCAGGTCGGCCGCCGAGAGCCGCACGAGCCGCAGGTTCTGCTTCGCGGCGAGCGCCGCGTCGGCCTCCGGCGCGATGGCCGGGAACGCGACGCACTCGACGAAGCGTCCGGCGATCGCCGCCGCGGTCGCGCCGTCCAGCGGGCGGTTCACCGCGACGATGCCGCCGAACGCCGACAGCGGGTCGGCGGCGTGGGCGGCCGCGTACGCCTCGAGCGGCGTGTCGGCGCAGGCGACGCCGCACGGCTCGCCGTGCTTCACGATCACGCACGCCGGCCGGGAGAAGCGACCGGCGAGGCTCACGGCGGCCTCCAGGTCCACAAGGTTGTTGTAGGAGAGCTCCTTCACCTCGCGCTGCGCGGCGAGGCCGGCCGCCGTGCCGGACGGCACGTAGAGCGCCGCCACCTGGTGCGGGTTCTCGCCGTAGCGGAGCGTGCGCGCGCGCTCGAGCACGACCGCCTGCACGGCGGGCGGCTCGCCGGGCGCGGCCTGCCGGCGCGCCAGCTCCGAGGCGATCGCGCCGTCGTAGCGCGCGGTGCGCGCGAACGCCGCCATCGCCCAGCGGCGCCGGTCGGCGGCGGTGACACCCCGCGCGAGCGCGTCCGCGACCTCGGCGTACTGGACCGGATCATGGACCACGATCACGCCGTCGTGGTTCTTGGCCGCCGCGCGCAGGAGCGCCACGCCGCCGATGTCGATCTCCTCCACCATGCCCGCGTCGTCGAGGCCGCGGCCGCGCTCCTCGAACGGGTAGAGGTTCACCGCCACGAGGTCGAGCGGTACCAGCCCGCGGGAGGCCAGTTCGGCCAGGTCCGCGCCCGAGCCGCGGCGCGCGAGGATGGGCGCGTGCACGTGCGGGTGGAGCGTCTTCACGCGCCCGCCGAGCAGCTCGCCGAAGCCGGTCCAGTCCTCGACCGCCTCCACCGCGAGGCCCTGCTCGCGCAGGAACGCCGCGGTCCCGCCCGAGGCGAGCAGACGGGTGCCGCCGCCGTCGAGGAGTCGGGCGAACTCCGCGGCGCCGCTCCGGTCGGAGAGCGAGAGCAGCGCCGCGCGCGGCCAGCCGGGCCGGACCGCGCCGCCGCCCGCCGCGCGCGGCGCCGGCTCCGCCGGGTCCGAGGCGTCCGCCGCCGCACGCCCGGCCCCGCGCGCGGCCCGCACGGACACGCGGCGCTTCGTCCCGGCTCCGTCGGCGGCCGGCACGCCCGCTCCGCTCATCGGGCAGCCCCCGTCAGCCGCCGCAGCGCCTCCAGGTAGCGCTCCTGCGTGCGCGCCACCACGTCGGCGGGCAGCGCCGGCGCCGGCGGCTCGTGGTCCCAGCCGCTCGCGTCCAGCCAGTCCCGCACGAACTGCTTGTCGAAGCTGAGGAGCCGGCCGGCCTCGTACGCGGCGCGGTCCCAGTAGCGCGAGGAGTCCGGCGTGAGCGCCTCGTCGATGAGCGCGAGCCGCCCGTCGATCACCCCGAACTCGAACTTGGTGTCGGCGAGCACGAGCCCGCGCTCCCAGGCGTGCGCGCGCGCCTCGGCGTAGAGCGAGAGCGAACGCTCGCGCAACGCCTCGGCGCGTTCGCGGCCCACGAGCTCCGCCATGCGCCCGAACGGGATGTTCTCGTCGTGGCCGGAGTCGTTCTTGGTCGCGGGCGTGAAGATCGGCGGGTCGAGCCGCGCGCCGTCCGAGAGCCCGGCCGGAAGCGAGATCCCGCACAGGGTGCCGCTCGCGCGGTATTCCTTCCAGCCGCTCCCGGTGACGTGGCCGCGCACCACGCACTCGATGTCCACGCGTTCGGCGCGCCGCACGAGCTGCGCGCGGCCGGCGAGCCGGGCGGCGTGCTCGCGGAACGGAGCCGGGAACGCCGAGGGCTCGTCGCTCACGAGGTGGTGCGGCGTAGCGGCGCGCAGCGTGCGCATCCAGTGGGCGGAGATGAGCGAGAGCACGACGCCCTTCCCCGGGATGGGCGTGGGGAGCACCGAGTCGTACGCCGACAGCCGGTCGCTCGCCACGATCACGAACCGGTCGGGCCCGGCCTCGAACACGGTGCGCACCTTGCCGCGGCGGAACACGCGCGCGCCGGGCACCTCCGGTTCGGTGACGGCGTTCGCCGGGTCGAGGAGGCGGGGGTCCAGGGCGGGCGGGGCGGTGCCGTTCATGAGGGATCCTCCTGCCGTCTCACCGGACGGCCGTTCAGGACGAGGCGATGCCGGGAGCCCTCCGCGCGGGGACCAGCGCGAACCGGGACGCGAGGAGGGCCGGGAGTTCGTCGAGCCCGCGGATGGCGGGCGACCCGGGCGCAGCATACCCGCCCGAGGGGTCCACGAGCACGAAGTGCATCCCCGCCGCGCGCGCACCCGCCTCGTCCACGCTGCGGATATCGCCCACGTAGACCGCGCGGGCCGGCGCCACGGCCAGCCGCTCGAGGGCGAGCCGGAAGATGCGGGGGTCGGGCTTCTCGACGCCCACGAGCTGCGAGTCCACCACGAACTCGAGGCCGTCGCGCATGCCGCAGTCCACGAGGTGCTGCTCGGCACGGCCGTCGGAGTTGCTGACGCACGCGGCCCGCACGCCCAGCCTCGCGAGCGCGTCGAGCGCGTGCCGGGCGCCCTCCATGGGCCGCGCCCACAGGTAGTGCGGCGGCGAGCGCCGCTCGCGGATGCGCTCGAGCGCCTCCTCCAGCACGGGATGACGCACGCCCACGGCCTCGAGCATGCCGGCGAAGTAGGACTCGCCCGGCCCGACGCTCCCGAGCACGGGGTGCGGGCCGGTCGCGGGCGTGCGCGGCTCGCGCGCGGCGTGCGCGTCGTAGCGCCGGCGGCCGGCCAGCTCGGCGGCGCGCAGCTCGTCCGCCGTCGTCGTCACGCCCAGCCCGGCCAGCATGCCCGACATCCACTCGAAGTCGAGCCGCACCAGCGTCCCGCCGGCGTCGAACACCACCGCCTCGACCTCCGGCCGGGCCGCCGCGCGCGCGGCGAGGCTCCACTGCTCATCCACGCGCCACCCCCTCCGGGAGCCGGAGCCCCTCGCCCGAGCCGAACTCCAGCCGCCGTCCCGCGAGCCGCCACGGCTCGCGCACGAAGCGCCGCACGGCCTCGGGGTAGAGCGCGTGCTCGGCCTCGTGGATGCGTGACTCGAGCGAGGCCGGCGTGTCGTCGTCGCGCACGGGGACCGCCGCCTGGGCCACGATCGGCCCGCCGTCCACCGCCTCCTCCACCAGGTGCACGGTGCAGCCGGTGACCCGCGCGCCGTGCCGCCACGCCTGGCCGATCGCGTCCAGGCCGGGGAACGCGGGCAGGAGCGACGGGTGGACGTTGAGCATCCGCCCGGCGTAGGCGCCGAGGAGGGGGGCGTGCAGCCGGCGCATGAACCCGGCGAGCAGCACCACGTCCACGTGGCGCTCGCGGAGCGCCGCGAGCCACGGACCCTCGTCCTCGAGCCGGGTGCGGAAGCGACCGGCGGGGAGCGCGAGCGCCTCGACGCGGAGCCGCTTCGCCCGCTCGAGCACGGGCGCCTCGGCGCGGTCGCAGAGGAGCGCCACCAACTCGCCGCCGAGCGAGCCTGCCGCCGCCGCCCGTGCCAGGGCCTCGAAGTTCGAGCCTTGGCCGGAGGCGAACACGGCGAACCGGACCGGGCGTCGCGCGAGCACACCGCAATCTAGCCCGACCCCTTCGGGAACCGCCAGTCGGGAGCGTCGGATGTGCGTCCGTCGAGAGGGGTGTCGCGTCGCGAGCCCGCGGCCGGGCGGGCGCCGGCCCGGGGCGCGCCCGACCTCCGCGCGCCCGACGCCTCAGTGCGCGCGCGATGCGCTTGCGCGTCCCGCCGCGCCGGTGCCGCGGCGCCCGGCGCGGCGCGGCTCGTCCGAGCGCCAGTCGAGCCGGCGCGCGCCGTCGCGCGAGAGCTCGTACCAGAGGGTCCCTTCGCGGTCGGTGCGCGCGGTCGTCGCGCCCGCGGCGCCGAGCCTCGCGAGCGCGCCGGGATCCGGATGGCCGTGAGGATTGCGTGCGCCGCACGAGACCGCCGCGTGCACCGGGCGGAGCCGCGCGAGCCACGCCGCGCCGCTCGAGGAGCCCGAGCCGTGGTGCCCCGCCTTGAGGAGCGCGGGCGCTTCGCGCACCCGGAGCCGCGCCTCGACGAGGCTGTCGGCGTCGGCCACGAGCAGCGCCCGTCCCCCGCCCTCTCCGAGTTCCAGGACCAGCGAGCATGAGTTGTCCCCGCGGCGGGCGAGCGCGACATCGGCGTCGTCGCCTCGCGGCGGCCACGCGACCCGGGCCCCCGGCCCGAGCGCGAGCGTGTCGCCGCGCGCGAGCGGCGCGAGGCCGAGCCGCCCGCAGGGGCCCTCGACGCCTTCGAGCGGCGCGGGCCCGAGCCACGCACGCACCCCGATCCCGCGCCGCAGCGCGCGCACGCCGCCCGAATGGTCGCCGTCGTCGTGCGTCACCACGACCGCCGCGAGCGAGCGCACGCCGGCCCAGCGGAGGAATGGCAGAACGACGCGTTCCCCCGCGTCCCAGCGCGGCGAGCGCGGGCCCGCGTCCACGAGCCACCAGCCGTCGCGCGTGGCGACCGCGAGCGCGTCGCCCTGGCCCACGTCCAGCACGACCAGCCACCAGCGGCCGGGTGCGGGCAGCAGCGGCCTCGCGAGCGATGTGCCGAGAAGCGTGGCGCCCAGGAGCAGCGCCGCGACCAGGCCCGCGCGCCGCGCCGCGTGCACGTCCGGCGCACGCTCGTCCAGCGCGCGAGGAGCGTCGAGCGCACGCGCCAGCGCCAGGACCGCGAGCGCCGAGGCGGGCGCCAGCCAGGGCGCGGACCCGGTGGCGAGGAGCGCGCCGGGCCAGCCGCCGAAACGCTCGACCGAGGCGTGGAGCGCGGCGGCCAGGGGCTCGCACGCCGCGAGCCAGACGCCGCCCGCGCCCGCGAGCAGGCCCTCGGCGAGCGCGGCGAGCGCGGCCGCGGCGAGCAGCGCCTCGGCCACCGGCACCGCGGCGAGGTTCGCGACCAGCGACGTCCACGGGAGCGCGTGGAAGTGCGCGAGCAGCCACGGCAGCACCGCGAGCTGCGCGCCCGCCGAGACCGCGAGCGCGCGCGCCGGCGCCCGCGCCGCGCGCGGCCAGCGCGCGAGCCGCCCGCAGAGCGGGCCGCCCACCGCGACCAGTCCGAACGTGGCGGCGCACGAGAGCTGGAAGCCCAGGTCGAACGCCCACTGCGGCGCGAGCGCCAGCAGCGCGAGCGCGGCGACGCCGAGCGCCTGGAGCGGGTCGAGCGCGCGCTCGCGCCACGCCCCGAGCGCCGACAGCGCCTCGGAGGCGACCGCGCGCGCGAGCGACGGCACCGGGCCGGCCACGAGCGCGAACCCGAGCGCGGCCAGAGCGCCCCACGCCGCGCGCGCGGCCACGCCGCCGCCGGCCGCGGCGATGACGGTGCGGACCGCGGTCGCGAGCCAGCCCACGTGGAGCCCGGAGAGCGCGAGCAGATGGACGAGGCCCGACGCGCGGAGCGCCGCGTCGGTCTCGGCCTCCATCCCGCTCCGGTCGCCGAGCAGGAGCGGCGTGGCCAGCTCGCGCGCTCCGGGCGAGAGCCCGCGCGTGAGCGCGGCCTCGGCTCCGCGGCGGAGCCGCATCGCGAGCCGCGGGATCGCCGAGCCGGCCCCGCGCGCCGGCCGCACGCTCGTGGCGGCCACGCGCCCGCTCGCCGCGAGCCCCGCCGCGCGCTCGCTCCGGAGCGGGTCGCGACCGCCCGGCGCGCGCGGCGGTCCCGCGGGCGAGAAGCGGACGAGGGCGTGCAGCGTGTCGGCCCATTCCGCCATGCACCCGGCCGGGAGCCGCAGGCGCACCCGCGCTCCACGTGCGAGCCGCGGAGCGGCCGCGAGCACGCGCACGACCGCGACCGGCGCGTCGCCCCCGCGGAGCGGCGGCCCGTCCACGACGCCCACGATCCGACCCGGCGGCGGCTCGGGCGGGAGCCGCGGCACCTCCGCGAGCGCGCGCGCCTCGAGCGCGCCGCCGCCCGCGAGCCCGAGCAGCAGCAGCGCCGCGGCGAGCCGGCCCGCGCCGGCGCGCGGCAGCGCGAGCAGCGCGAGCGCGACCGCGGCACACGCAAGGGCGGTCGGCGCGCCCCACGGTCCCGCGAGCGCGATCCCGGACCAGCAGGCGAGCGCGGCGGCCAGCGCGAAGCGGGCTCCCATGCGCGAGGCGCCATGCGACGAGCGTGCCCCGCGCCGCGCTGCGGCCGGCGCCGCGGCGTTCCCCGCGATGCGCCGCCGGACGGAGGCGCCCTCCGCGCACGGCGGCGACGCCCGCGCTCATCCCGTGGTCGGCCGCCGCGACCCGCTCCCCGCGCGAGCCGGCGCACGGCCCGCGCGCCGCACCGCGACTACGGCCGGGTCGAGCGCTGGATCTCGGTGTAGAAGTCGTCGCCCTGGGTCGTGGCGGCGCTCAGGTACCAGTGGACGCGGCCCTGGCCATCCGGCAGGTTCGAGGGGAACGCCACCGACAGCACCGTGCCGCGCGGCCCTTCCTCGATCGTCGCCTGGTAGCGGCGCCACAGGCCCTCGCCGGTCCGCACGTGCAGCCAGGCCTCGCGCACGTCCTTCCAGTCGAGCCCGTCGAGCGTGGCCTGGATGACGGTCGACTTCCCCTTCGGCAGCGTCGAGTAGCCGTCCTGCAGCTTGAGCGGCGGCAGGTCCGAATCGAGCCCGAACTGGAACGTGGCGTAGCGGCGGTTGCCGCCCGGCAGGTCGATCACCTGCACCGGCGCGGCCACGCCGAGGTAGACCACCTTCAGGCTGTGCGGGCCGCGCGGCAGCTCGAGCTTGACCGGCGTGCTGCCCTTGAAGTCCCCGTCCACGTACACCGTGGCGCCCTCGAGCGGCGCGCTGCCGCCCTCGTCGTTGAGCATCGCCTGCACCTCGACCACACCGGTCGCGGGCGAGACCATCGGCCGCGCCTTCACCTTCACCGTCTGCCGGATCGGGATGCTCACGTTCTGCGCCCACGGCTGCATGCTCGGCCCGGTGAACTGGAGCTCGTGCAGGCCGGGCGGCAGCTTGTCCACGCGCACCGGCAGGAAGCCCTGCGGCTCGCCGTCGAGCGACATCTTGACCGGCAGCGAGTTGTCGAGGGCGGCGACCTCGAGCGATCCGTGCAGCGCCTCGCTCACCTTCACCTCCTGCCCGCGCGTCCCCTTGACGATCACGTCCACCTGGCCGAGCTCGCTGAGCGAGAGCGACAGCTTGTGCTCGCCCGGCACCAGCTCGAGCGTGGCGGGCGTGCGGCGGCCGAGCTCGTGCCCGTCCAGGCTGACGAGCGCGCCCGGAGGGTCGGTCTCGATCGTGGCGGTGAAGCGCGCGCCGCCGATGCCGAACGTGCGCAGGAGCCGCGACATCGGCGTGGCGTGCACGTCGTTGTCCGGCGCCTGCGAATGCCCCACGAGCCAGCCGATGCCCGCGAACACGACCACGAACACGCCGATCACCCACGGGTTGCGCCACAGCGGCACGCGCCGCGGGCGGTCGAGGTCGAGCTCGGGCCAGGTCCCGCGCCGGGACCTGCCGCCGGTGGCGGGCGAGGCGACGAGCAGGCCGTCCATCGGGTCGTCCTCCACCGGAGCAGCGAGCGGCAGCTCGCGGAGGATGCTCGGCAGCTCGGACTCGGCGACGGGGAGCGGCGCCGCCTCGGTGGGCGCGCGCAGCACCGGCGCGACCGGCGGCGGCTCGGGCGGCGCGGCGGCGGGCTCCGGCGCCGTGGCGGCGGGCTCGAGAGGCGGCGGCACCGGCGTCACCGGCGGCGAGACCGCGACCGCGCGCTTCACGCTCGGGAGCGACGGCGGCGTCGGCCAGCGCGGCTTCTCGACGGCGGGCGCCGGTGTGCGGCTCGGCCCCGAGGTCACCGTGACGATGGGTGGGCCCTGGTCGGGAGGCGGCTCCGGAGCGGCCGAGCGCTCGGAGGCCGCGGCGAACTCGGCGAGGAACTCCGCCGGGGGCTCGGGCACCATCCGGACGACCGCGGACGGCGTCGGCTCGGAGGGCGGAGCGGGCGGTCTGGCCCCGGGCCCGGCCGGGGCATTCGGCCTCGGCAGCGAGTCCGCGGCGGTCGGCACCGCCACCTTGAACGGACGCGGCGCCTCCCGCGGAGGAAGCTTCGGGATTGCGAACGTCACGTCGGCGCCCACGGGCTCGCGCTCGATCTGGATCGGGACCCGCGGGGGTGGTGCGGTCGGCTTCACCTCGAGCAACGGATAGGGAGGCTGTCCCGGCGAGAGCGCATCGGGCGTGAGTCGCTCGCGCGGGGCCTGGCGGATCGGGCCCGATGGACCGGAGACCGCGGTGAGCCCCTCGAGCTGCGGGCCCCGGCTCGCCGGTCGAGAGGGCGGCGCCGCGCTCCCCGGCAGGGCGGGGTCGCGCGGGCCCGCCGTCACCCTGCCGGGGAAAGCGGCGCCAGGACCAAGCACGTCCTGTAGTCCGACGGCGGAGAACCCTCCGCGCCGACCGGAGCCCGGCTCCGCACCCGTCGGGCCGCTCCGCAGGGCCTCGGGCGGCAGCGCGTGCGGCTCTTCGATGTCGGGCCGCGCCGCCTGCGCCCGGCCGGCCGGCGGCGCCTCGCGGACCGGCGTCTCGAAGGCGTGGAGAGCCTCCTCCGGGATCGCCGCCACGTGCCGCTCCGCCGGGTCGGACTCGAGCCTCGTCACCCGTTCGCCCGGCTCGGGCACCGCGGTGGCCGTCCGATCCGGGCGCCCGGTCGCCGGTTCCGCCTCGCTCGCGCCCTTGCGGCCGATGCCGAGGAGCTTCGAGAGCCATCGCCCGACCGGATGACGCTCGCCTGTCTCCGGTTCCGTGGGCTCTCGCGCCGCGACCTCGCGTCCGGGAGCGGCCGGCTGCGCGACGCCGGCCACGACGGGCCGGGAGGCTCCGAGGAGCGACGGCATGGCGAATGTCCCGGCCGAGGGATGGAACGTGGAGGGCAGCGTCTGCGCCGCGTCCGGCTGGTCGAGCGCCGCCGGCCGCGTCGGGTCCGGGGCGAGCCCCGGCTGGTCGGTCGGCACCGCGGCAGGCGCCGGACCCCGGCGCGAGGGTTCGCGTTCGGCGGGAGGCGCGGGCTCGAGGCCGGCGCGAGCCTCGGGAACGGGCGGGCTCGCCGGCCGGGCGGGCGCGGGCGCGAGCGTCACGGGGCTGCCGCCGGCCGCGGGGAGCGATGCGGCGGGAAGCCGGTTGGCCACGGTCTGTCCCCACTCCGCGTCCACGGAGGCGGGCGCCTGCTTACCATCCTCGCCGCGCGGCCAGTACTCCAGCGTGAGCAGCGCGTGCGCCCCCGCCGGGATCACGGCGGACATCGCCTCCTGGCCCGCCTCGTCGCGCACGAGCACCCACTGCGGCTCGAACGGTTCGCCGTTCACGAGCAGCACGACGCGCGCGCGGCCGACCCAGCCGAACGCGACCCCCTGCGGCGTGTCCACGAACACCGCCGCGCACGGCAGCGGCTGGCCGGTGTGGCTCCACAGCTCGGTCTGCGAGAACAGGAGCCCGGTGAGGACGTGATGCAGGAGCTGCGGGATCGGCCGCGCGCTCTCGTCGCTGCGCGAGGTCTCGATCGCCACTCCCGCCAGGTCGCGCAGCCAGCTCTGGATCTCCGCGGGCGTGAACCCCTCGGGGATGCCGAGCAACGCCATCTCGATGGACGGCAGCGTGGCCGTCGCGCTCCGGACGCCGCCCTGCGTCCGGGTCGAGACCGCCCAATGGTCGGCGGCGGCCGGGCTGGATTTCGTCACGGGGTTCCCTCCCCTGGCACAACCCGGGCCGCGCGACCCGCGCGGCCCCTCGGTAGCGCCAAGCTAGCCAACGGGTTCGCAAGTGTCAATGGCGTAAGCGCTTGTGGCACGGCTCCTGCAGTGATCCCGGACCGCCCCAAGCGGCCTCGTCACTTGGGGCGTCCGGAAGCCCGGCGGTCCGTGCAAGTTGACAAGGGTCTGCATTGCGAAACGCAGGCCCTCCCCTTAGCGTGCCGCTGGGTTTTTCCGTCCGGTGGACGACGAGCAGGCCCCTGGAGATCCGACCATGTCGCTTCGCCTCAGCATCCACGCCCTCCTGCTGGCCGCGGCCGCCCTGGCTGCCGTGCCGGCGGGGACGCTGCATGCCGCCGAAGCCGCCCCGGATACCTCGGAGTACGCCCCTCGCCTGATCGACCCGCAGTCGCCCCCGCCTGCCGACCGCACCAGGCCGCCCGCCCCCGCGGCGTCCGGCTCGCCCACGCCCTGGCCGGCGGCGGCCCGCACCCCCGAGCTGCGGGACCGTCCGGAGTCCGACGGCGACCCGGCCGTCATGAACCGGCCGGCCGTCGAGGACATCGAGCTGCAGATGAACGCGGACGTGCTCCGCTACGTCGCCTACTTCACCGGCGCCGGCCGCAGCACGTTCGAGCGCTGGCTCAAGCGCTCGGGCCGCTACATGGAGCTGTTCCGCAGCGTGCTCCAGAAGGAGGGCCTGCCGCCCGACCTGGTTCACCTGGTGTTCGTGGAGAGCGGCTTCAACGTGAACGCGCGCTCGTATGCCGCGGCCGTGGGGCCGTGGCAGTTCATGCGCGCCACGTCGCAGCTGTTCGGGCTGCACGTCAACCAGTGGGTGGACGAGCGCAAGGACCCGGAGAAGGCCACGGTCGCCGCCGCGCGCTACCTCAAGCACCTCTACGGCATCTTCGGCGACTGGCCGCTGGCGCTGGCGTCGTACAACGCCGGCGAGGGCACGGTCATGCGAGCCATCAAGCACCAGGGCACGACGAACTACTGGGAACTGCGCCTGCCCAAGCAGACGGAGGAGTACGTGCCGCAGTTCATGGCGGCGCTGGCCATCTCGCGCGACCCGGCCAAGTACGGCTTCGCGGACGTCGAGCTGGACGACCCGCTCAAGTTCGACGAGCTCGCGATCAAGGGCGCCGTGGACCTGCGCTCGCTGGCGCGGCTGGCCGAGTGCAGCTACGAGGAGCTCAAGGAGCTGAACCCCTCGGCGCGCGCCGCCGTCGTGCGCGGCGCGAACGGCATCACCACGATCCGAGTGCCGGAGGGCAGGAGCGAGGTGGTGCAGCGCAACCTGGCCGCCGGCGTCGAGCTGCCGAGCGTGAACCTCACCGTGCGCCACCGCGTGCGGCGCGGCGAGACGCTGCGCGCAATCGCCGAGCACTATTCGGTGAGCGCGGTGGAGCTGGCCCGCATCAACAGCCTCGGCCGCGGTCGCCCGCTGCGCCGCGGCATGATGCTGACCGTGCCGTCGAGCTTCCGCGCCCCGAAGCCCGAGGTGCTGGCGTTCGACGACGACGACCCGCGCGCGTCCACGGCCTACGTGCCCGAGCGCCGCATCGGCCTGCCCGGCAAGATCGAGGGCAACAGCGTGCCGATCGAGCGCTTCACCCACACCGTGAAGCGCGGCGAGACGCTGGCCGGGATCGCCGGCAAGTACCGCGTGACGGTGACCGAGCTCCGCATGTGGAACCGGCTCACGCCTTCCACGCCGATGCGCGTCGGCACGCGCCTGCGCATCCACTCCTCGGACGACGACGTGGCGTCCGCCACCCCGAAGAAGTCGCCGGCGGCGAAGCCCGCGCCGAAGCCCCAGGCCGAGAAGCCCGCGGCCGCCAGGTCCGAGGCCGAGCCGTCCGCCACGAGGTCCGAGCCCGAGAAGTCCGCCCCGGAGAAGCCGGCCTTGGCCGCTCCGGCGCACTCGGTCGCGTCCACCGAGGCCCCGGCCGCGCCCGCTCCCGCGCCGCGGATTTCGAACGAGCCTCGGCTCCACACCGTGTCGCGCGACGAGACGATCAACGTCGTCGCCGGCAAGTACGGCATCACGCCCGAGCAGCTGCGGGAGTGGAACGGCCTGCGCCGGAACGAGGTGCTCGAGGCGGGCCGCGTGCTCGAGGTTTCCGAGGCAGTCGTGGCCGACGCCCGCACGCTGGACGCGCCTGCGGGCAGACCCTCGAATCAGGGCAAGCCGGTCCGCTACCATACCGTGCGCTCGGGCGAGACGATCACCGAGATCGCCGGCCGCCACGACGTGAGCGTCGAGACGCTGCGGAAGCTCAACAAGCTCCGCACCACGCGCCTCACCACCGGCCAGAAGCTCCGCCTTCCGGCGTAGTCCGCAGCGAGCTCGACGGAACGGGCCCCCACCGCCACGCGGTGGGGCCCGTTCCGTCGGGGGCCGGCCCCGCCCGCGACGCCGCGATCCGAGGCAGCCGGAGCTCGCGGTCCAGGAGCGCTTGAGCTAGTGCATGCTCTCCGGGCCGTCCACGACGCCGCCCGCCGGGACCGGAGCCGTGAAGTCCTCCTCCGCCACGCTCGCGCCGATGCGCGCGTTGCGCCCGACGTGGAGCCCCTCCGGCAACTGCGCGCGCTTGCCGATCACGACCAGGCCGCTCGAGAGGTGCTCCGGGCAGGCGCGGTTCGGCGACAGGTCGTCGCCGTGGCCCACCACCGCGCCGCGGCCGACGCGCACCTCCTTGTCCACGATCGCGCGGTCCAGCACCGCGCCCTCCCCCACCCGGCTGTCGTGCATCACGATGCTGTCGCGCACCACCGCGCCCCGCTCCACCACGACGCCCGGGAACAGCACCGAGTTCATGACCTCGCCCTGGATCCGGCATCCGTTCGCCACCAGGCTGCGCGCGACCCGCGCGCCGGTCTCGACGCGCACCGGCGGGCGGTCGGCCGTCTGCGTGTGCACGATCCAGTCCGGGTCGTCCAGGTCGAGCGGCGGCCTGGCCTGCACGAACTCGAGGTTCGACCGGTAGTAGGAATCCAGGGTCCCCACGTCCTGCCAGTAGCCCGCGAACCGGTACGCGTAGACCGCCTCGCCGCGCGCGACCAGGCGCGGCAGCAGGTCCTTGCCGAAGTCGTGCGACGAGGCCGGGTCGGCCGCGTCCTCGACCAGCCAGCGGATCAGCGACTGGCGGTCGTAGAGGTAGACGCCCATGGACGCGAGCCGGGACGTGACCGGCCCGCGCGGCTTCTCCTTGAACGCGAGCACCCGTCCGGAGGCGTCCGTCTCGAGGATCCCGAACTGGCTCACCTCCTGCATGGGCACCTCCGTGACCGCGACCGTCAGACTGGAACGGTTGCGGCGGTGGAACGCGTACAGCACGTTGTAGTCCATCTGGTAGACGTGGTCGCCGGACAGGATCAGCACCTCCTCGGCGCGCCGGCGCTTGAGGTGGAGGATGTTCTGGTAGATCGCGTCGGCCGTGCCCTGGTACCAGTCGCTCGCGGTCAGGCCCGGCGCCGGCTGCAGCAGCTGGATGCCGCCGCGGGTGCGGTCCAGGTCCCACGGCCGGCCGATGCCGATGTGCTGGTTGAGTGACGTGGGCCGGTACTGCGTCAGCACGCCCACGTCGTAGATGCCCGAGTTCACGCAGTTCGAGAGCGTGAAGTCGATGATCCGGTACTTGCCCCCGAACGGCACCGCGGGCTTGGCACGCCGCTCGGACAGCAGGCACAGCCGGCTCCCGACCCCGCCCGCGAGGATGAACGCGTAGCGCCCGCTCACCGGAGCTCCTCGTACCAGCGGCGGTTGGGCAGCACCGTCCCGGCGGCGAGCACGCCCTCGTGCAGGTCCTCGTAGCGGCCTCCCACGCCCATCGCGCTCGGGCGCAGCACGCGGCCGCCCTCCGCGATCCACGTGTCCTTGCCCACCAGCACGAGCCCGCCGAGCCACTCGAGGTCGGGGATCTCGGCGGCCGGGCCGGCGCCCACGTGCGCGCCCGCCCCCACCCGCACGTACTTGTCGAGGATGGCGTGCTCGACCACGGCCTCGGCCTCGAGGCGCGTGTCGGCCATGACCACCGACTCGGACACCATCGCCCCGGGGCCCACCGAGGCGCCCGGGAACAGGATCGAGCGGCTCACCCGCCCCTCGATGCGGCAGCCGTTCGCGACCAGGCTGTCCTCCACCCGCGCGTGCTCGCCGAGCCACACCGGCGAGCGCTCCTCGTCGCGCGTCAGGATCGGCCAGCGCGCGTCGTGCAGCGCGAGCTTCGGCTGCGGCCCGACCAGCTCCAGGTTCGACCGGTAGTAGGACGCGACCGTGCCCACGTCCTCCCAGTAGCCCGCGAACTCGTGCGCGAACACGCGCTCGCCCGCCGCGACCTGCGGCCGGAGCACGTCGAGCACGAGGTCCACCGGGCGCGCGCGCAGCAGGTCCGCGAGCCGCCCGGTCTCGAACAGGTACATGCCCATGTTGGCGAGCGCGGCGTCGGTGCGCGCGGGCTTCTCCTCGATGCTGCGGATGCGGCCGTCGCGCTCCACGTGCACCATGCCGAAGCGGTGCGCCTCGGCCGGCGCCACCGGGGTCACCGCCACGGTCACCGCCGCCTCGCGCTCGACGTGGGCCGCGACCAGCGGCCGGTAGTCCATGCGAACGACGTGGTCGCCGGACAGCACGAGCACGCGCGCGGGCCGGCGCTCCTCGATCCAGTCCCAATTCTGCGCGATGGCGTCGGCCGTGCCGCGGTACCAGCCGGCGTGGCTGCGCGTCTGGTACGGCTGCAGGATCACGACGCCGCCCGAGCGGCGGTCCAGGTCCCACGGCCGCCCGGCGCCGATGTGGTCGTTGAGCGAGGCGGGCGCGTGCTGCGCGAGCACGGCCACCTGACCCACGCCCGAGTGCGAGCAGTTGCTGAGGACGAAGTCGATGACCCGATACTTGCCCCCGAACGGCAGCGCGCTCACCGCGCGCTCGGCGCACAGCACGCCCATGCGCTCGCCTCCGCCGCCGGAGAGGATCAGGGCCAGCACGTCGCGCATCGGGTTCTCCGCCGGGTCGTGGGGTGCACGCTCGCTCCGGCGGACGGTAGGGAACCGCGCCCGGAACGGTCAACCGCGGCGCACGGGCGCGGGGCGGGCCCGACCTACCAGCTGAACGACCCGGAGACCAGGTGCGTCGTCTCCAGGTTGTGGTCCTCCGGGAACGCCGGGTCGTCCCTGGCGAAGAAGCGGTGGAGCGAGGCGGCGTAGTCCACGCCGAAGTGCCGGTAGCGCACGCCGGCCCCGAACGCGAGGTCCTTGGCCTGGAGCCCGCTCCGCAGCGCGAGCGTGTTCCGGTACCAGTACTCGAGCCCGAGCCGCACGTCCGCGTTCAGGAACCCGAGCTTGAGCTGGCTGTCGAGATCGCGCCCCTCGAAGTCCCAGGCCAGGTCGGTGCCCCAGGTGAGCGCGTGCCCGGGCGCGGGCTGGAACTGGATGCCGGCGCCGGTGACGAGGCTCGGGGCGACCTGCTCCCGCGTGCCGTTGCTCCAGGTGAGGTAGGTCGTGGTGAGGTCGTGCAGGACCGCGCTCAACGTGATCGCGTCGTTCGGCATGTAGAGGAGGCCGGCGTCGGCGCCGGCTCCGAACGACGTCACGTGCTCGCCGGGGATGGTGTCGGGGAGGCTCTGGCGCACGAACTTGACCGTGGCGCCCCAGGCGAGGTGCCGGCCGCGCTGACGCGCGTACGACAGCGAGAACGCGAGGTCGGTGCTGCTCGCGAGGAACAGGTCGTCGGCGGTGAGCTGCAGGCGTTCTCCCGGGTCCCACACGCCGTTCCCCTGCCCGTTCCCCGGCGTGGTGGCGTCGTTGTCCGTCCCGTAGTCGAGGAAGTCGATCCCCGGCCGCAGGCCGCTCGGGCGCGGCGTGATCGGGATGTCGTTCACGCCCACCCACGTCAGCGTCGCGCCCAGCGCCGAGCGGCGCTCCTCG
Organism: uncultured bacterium; assembly: GCA_964609125.1. Taxonomy (GTDB): domain Bacteria; phylum Eisenbacteria; class RBG-16-71-46; order RBG-16-71-46; family RBG-16-71-46; genus JAIOPA01. The sequence goes on along the minus strand of CAZSQX010000029.1, from coordinate 15,733 downwards.
CCGTTCGCGATCGGCCACACGCCGCCAGCGAAGTTGTGGTTGACGAGGCTGCCGAACTGCTCGGCGTGCTGGAGGAACACCTCCTTGTAGGGCAGGTAGACCATGCCCGCGGGATTCCAGAACGGCGAGGTGGCGTCGTCCGCGATGGCCGAGAACGCGCCCCCCATGCCGACGGCGCGCGCGCCCACCGGGATCTTCAGGAACTCCGCCGCGTACTTGGTGGCGGAGGCTGGGGCCGCAAGGACCGCCGTGAGGGAGGCGGCCAGCAACGCGCGGAGCGAGTGGTTCTTCATTCGGTTCCCCAGGATGGACACCCGCGGCGCACGGACCGCCCGAACGTAGGAGCCGCTACGATCAGCTGTCAACCGGTCGGGCCTGGGGCTTCCACTCCGGCATGCTCGCCTCGCCGATGGGCTTGGCGATGCGCCATTCGCCGCGCTCGCGCAGCAGCTCGTTCCCGAACTTGAACATCCGCTCCTCGCCGCTCCAAGCGTCGCGATAGTGCACCTCGTAGGAGACCATCACCCGGTCCGGCGAGACCGCCAGCGACCGGTACCCCGTGAGCCAGAGGTCGTCCGAGGACGGCAGGAACCACACCGTCCCGGGCAGCGGGACTTCGTGGCGCCCGTCCAGCAGGCAGGCATAGGCCCCGTCGGCGTCGCCCGCGCGCAGGGCCTCCCAGTAGGTCAGGAGCGTGGTGCTGGGATGGCGGAAGCGCCGGTCCACCTGGGAGAGCTCGCCCTGCCCGAGCAGGGTGAACGAGACGGCCACGACCCCCAGCCATCCGCGCACCCCCAGCCTGCGCCCTTCGCGCGCGCGCACGACCTCGACGGTCGGTACCCCGGCCGCCCCCGTGGCGGTTCCCAGGGATCGGTAGGGGGCTGGAGCCAGGAGCTCGAGGCGCAACGCGGGGACCGGAGAGAGGGGTCGGCTCGGCGGCCTCGTGACCTCGAGCTGACGGGGAGGGGACTGGGGGGTCTTCGACTGGCCCGACCGGGGACGTGTCGCGTTCGCGCCCGCACGCGAGTCGCCGCCGGCGGCGCCGTGCAGGCGCGGGGCGAGCCTCGAGGGACGCTTGAGGGCGCGCGCACAAGTCTATGCCCACGTGAGCCTACGAAGCGAAGGAAATCTTCTCCGGATCATCCGCGCGACGGGCGGCGGCCGGTGCTCGTGCGGCGTTTCGCGACGGGCCCCGGGCGGCGGGCACCGGGACGCGACGCGCGCCGCCACCCGGGGGCGCGCGCCTCGCCGGGCCCGACACCGGGCCACCTCCCGCTCACAGCTGCGGGTCCGGCCGCGCGCCCCCGCCCTCCGGGTCGCCGGGGCGGGCCCGCCTGACGCCGCGGGGCACCCCCCTGGACGCCCGCTCGACCCGGCAGCACCGCCCGGGTCGGAGGGGGCTCGCTCCGCGGACGGACCTTCGGGGCGCGCCGCGGCCCGCTCCCTCCCGGCCGGGAGGCGGCCGCCCGGAGGCTTTCCACCTCGTCGGGCGAGAGCTCGCGGAACATGCCCCGCGCGAGCGGCCCCAGCCGGAGCGGCCCGTAGCCCACGCGATGGAGCCCTGTGACCTGGAGCCCGACCGCCTCGCACATGCGGCGCACCTGGCGGAAGCGGCCCTCGTGGATCGCGAGCTCGATCATGATGGCGTCGAAGCCCGGGTCCACCCGGCGCACGCGGGCCGGCGCCGAGACCCGGCCCGGCTCGTACCGCACCCCGGCCGCGAGCCGTCGCAACTGGTCCGGCCGCGGCTCGTCCGCGAGCCGCACGCGATAGACCTTGAGCACCCCGTAGCGCGGGTGCATGAGCCGGTGCGCCAGCTCGCCGTCGTTCGTGAGCAGCAGGAGCCCGCTCGTGTCCGCGTCCAGCCGGCCGACCGGGTAGACCCGCGCCCCGCGCGGCAGCAGCTCGCCCACCGTGCGTCGGCCCTCGGGGTCGTCGAGCGTCGTGATCACCCCGACCGGCTTGTTGAGCACGTAGTACACGGTCCGCGACCGGCCGGCGACCGGCTTGCCGTCCACGCTCACCCGGTCACGCTGCTCCTCGACCTTCGTGCCGGCCGCGGTCACGACCTCGCCGTTCACGCGGACCCGGCCCTCGGCGATCAGCGCGTCGCACTTGCGCCTCGCCCCCACGCCGCGGTCGGCCAGGTACTTGTTGAGCCTCACCGCCACGCGGGACGCTCCACGCTCAGGCGGTGAAGCGCGCGACCAGCTCGCGCTCGGAGGGGAACTCGGCGGCGAGCGCGGCGCGGTCCGCCAGCTCGAAGTCCTCGTACTCGAACCCGGGGCAGGTGCCGCAGCCCACGAGCGCGAACGGCGCGCCCGGCTCGGGCTCGGCCGCGAACCAGGTCCCGTGCGGGACCGTGGCCTGCGGGCTCTCCGGCCCCACGCTCAGCCGGCGGGCGCCGGCCGGGCCGAGCAGGTGGAGCAGCACCGCGCCGCCGGCGTGGTGCCACCAGGTCTCGTCCGCGTGCAGACGATGGAACCTCGACCGCTCCCCCGCTCCGAGCAGGTAGAGGATCGTGGTCGAGAGCGAACGCTCGCCGCGGAAGCGCTCCGGCATCTGTCCCGCGCGGAGGCGTTCCGGGCTCCGCCAGGTCTCGCGGAACCAGCCGCCCTCGGGGTGCGGGGCGAGCCCGAGCCGGCGGACCCACTGCGCGACGGCCGGTTCCACGCCCGGTCAGCCGCGTCGCGAGAGCGTCGCGGACGGGCGCGCGCGCGGCCGGGGCTCGCCCTCGCCCGCGCCCTCGCCGTCCGCGGCCGGCACCTCGTCCGAGGCCTCGGCGAGGTCGCCCGCCACGGCCGTCCCGACCGGAGCCTCGACCGCGTCTTCCCGCGGCGAGTCCGCGGCCGCCGGCAGCATGGCGGCCGGAGCGTCCGCGTCCATCTCCAGCATGTCGAGCTGCTCCGGCTCGCGCGCCGCCACCAGCGCGCGCAGCTCCTCCGGGCGCGGCAGCTCGGCCAGGTCCCGGAGTCCGAAGTAGTTCAGGAACTCGGGGGTCGAGCCGTAGAGGAGCGGCCGGCCGATCACGGTCGAACGGCCCTTGATCGTGACCAGGTTCCGCTCGAGCAGCGTGGCGAGCGTGCCGCTCGAGTCCACGCCGCGGATGGCTTCCACCTCGCTCTTCGTGACCGGCTGCTTGTAGGCGATGATCGCGAGCGTCTCGAGCGCCGCGCGCGACAGCCGCATCCGGCGCTTGCCGCGCAGCATGCGGGTCACCCATTCGTGGTGCTCCGGCAGCGTGGTCACGATCCAGCCGCCGGCCATCTCGCGCAGCTCGACGCCGGAGCCCGCGGCCCGGTAGTGCGTGCCGAGCTCGACGAGCGCCGCGGCGACCCGCTCGGGCTGCTCGTCGAGGGCCTCGGCCAGCAGCGACAGCGACAGCGGCTGGTCGGACGAGAACAGCAGCGCTTCAACCGCCGAGCGCAGGTTCAGCGGGGGCATCTTCGGGCCTTCCTTCCGTGAGCCGGGGCAGGATGAGGATCTCGGCGAAGTTCGAGTCCTGGACGCACAGCACGCGCCCCAGCTTGATGAGCTCGAGCAGCGCCATGAACGAGACGATGATCTCCATGCGGGCGCGCGCGCGCAGCATGAGCTCGGAGAACCGGAGCTGGCCCTCCTCCGCCACCGTGCGCGCGATGAGCGACATCTTGTCCTCGATGTCCCAGGCCTCGGTCTCGACCGTGTAGACCGGCCGCTCCGGGCGGCGCGCCATGACGCGCTGCAGCGCGTCGAGCAGGTCGAACAGGTGGGCGGGCGCGAGCGGCAGCGGGCCCGCGTCGTCCTCGGTGGGCACCTGGCCGCGCTCGTGCATCGCGCGGCGCAGCGCCTCGCGTTCCTGCATGCCGCCCGCGGCCTCCTTGTAGAGGCGGTACTCGAGCAGCCGCTGGACGAGCTCCTCGCGCGGGTCGCCCTCGTCCTCTTCCTCGCGGGTCGAGGGCAGCGGCAGCAGCATCTTGGCCTTGATGCGCATGAGCGTGGCGGCCATCACCAGGAACTCGCCCGCCACCTCGAGGTCGAGCATGCGCATGATCTCGAGGGTCTGCAGGTACTGCTGCGTGATGTGCGCGATCGGGATGTCGTGGATGTCGATCTCGTCGCGCTTGATGAGGTGGAGCAGCAGGTCGAGCGGGCCCTCGAAGCGCGGCAGCTTGAACGTCACGCCCGGCTGGCGCGGGCGCACGACCGGGCCGCCGTCGCGCTCGCGCGCGGCGGGGCTCTCGACCGCGAGATCGCCGGCGGGTCCGGCGTCCGGGCCCGGCTCCGGCTCCGCACCGGCGGGCTTCCTCCCCGGTGCCTCGCGCCGCTCGCTCACTCGGGCTCCACGATGGACTTCACGCCCATCGCGCTCCGCACCAGGTCCATGGTCTCGCGCGCCACCTGGCGCGCCCGCTTCGTGCCGTCGCGGAGCACGTCGCGCACCGCGTCGGGGTCCTGCTCCCAGCGGCGGCGGCGCTCGCGGATCGGCGCGAGCGCCTCGCCGAGCGCCTCCGCCAGTCGTTTCTTGTCGGCGACACAGCCCAGCTGCCCGGCGCGGCACAGCGTCGCGATCGAGTCCGCCTCGCCGGGGTTGAACTTGCGGTGATACTCCCACACCACGCACCCCGGATGCCCGTCCGAAGCGTCGGCCTCGGGCCGGCCCGGGTCGTTCCTCCGCACCTTCTTCGGGTCGGTGTACGCCTGCTGGACCTTCGCGGCCAGCCCGGCCGGCTCCTCGGCGAGCAGGATGGTGTTCCCGAGGCTCTTCGACATGCGCTGGCCGTCGAGGCCGCGCAGGCGCGCGAACGCGGTGAGCTGCGCCTCGGGCTCCACCAGCACGGGGGCGCGGTCGGCGCAATAGGTGAAGTTGAAGCGGCGCGCCAGCTCCCGGGTCAGCTCCACATGCGGCACCTGGTCCTCGCCCACCGGCACGTGCGTGGCCCGGTAGAGGAGGATGTCGGCCGCCTGAAGCACCGAGTAGCCGAGGTGACCGTATGAGATGGTCTGCTCGTCGAGCCCCAGGTCGCGCACCTGCTCCTTGAGCGTCGGGATGCGCTCGAGCCTCGCCTTGGAGACGAGCATGGACAGGAGCAGGTGGAGCTCGGCGTGCTCCTTCACCGCCGACTGGACGAAGATCACGCTCTTCGCCGGGTCGAGCCCCGCCCCCAGCCAGTCCAGAACCATGTCCCACGTGTGCTGCTGGAGCCGGGACGTGTCCTCGTGGCCGGTGGTCAGCATGTGCCAGTCGGCCACCATGTGGAAGTTGGTCCAGCCGGAATCCTGGAGCCGGACCCAGTTCTCCAGCGCGCCCACGTGGTTGCCGAGGTGGAGCCGGCCGGTGGGTCGCATGCCGGAGAGGATCCGGCCGGTCGCACTCGACACGGGCGGTCCCTCGCGGTGGAAGTGGTGCGGCAGACTATCGGACGTGCGGAGAGGGGTCAAGACTCCGGCGCTTCAAGTGAAGCTTGAACCTCGCGTGGGAGCTTGCGCATCACCAGCAGCGTCAGGTCGTCCCCGGGCCCGCGCTCGCCGGTCCAGTCGAGCACCGCGGCCAGGATGTCCTGCAGCAGCTCGCGCGCGGTGTGCTCCGGGTGCGCGCGCACGATGCGCTCGATCCGCTCCGGCCCGAACAGCTCCCCGTGCTCGTCCTCGGCCTCCGACACGCCGTCCGTGTACATGACGACCACGTCGCCGTGGCCGATCGCGAACGGGCGCTCCTCGTAGCGCGTGTCCTCGAGGACCCCGAGCGCCACCCCGCCCTCGCTCAGCAGCTCGGTGGTCCCGTCCGGGCGGATGAGCAGCGGCGGGTTGTGGCCCGCGTTCACGAACGTGAACACGCCGTTCCGCCAGTCGAGCAGCCCGTAGAACGCGGTCACGAACCGGCCGCGCTCGGTGCTCTCGTGCAGGAGCTGGTTCACCTTGCGCATGACGGCGCGGATCGCGAACTCGTTGCGGATCTCGGCGAGCAGGCTCATGCGGAAGCCGGCCATGAGCAGCGCCGCCGGGATGCCCTTGCCGCTCACGTCGGCGACCGCGAGCCCGAGCCGGGTCTCCGAGACGGTGATGAAGTCGTAGTAGTCGCCGCCGACCTGGTCGTGCGCGATGGACGTTCCCGCGAGGTCGAAGCCGGGCACGCGGGGGGCGTGCGCCGGCAGGAAGGAGCGCTGGATGTCGCGCGCGATCGCCAGCTCCTTCTCGAATCGGCGGCGCTCGACGCGCTCGCGGGCCGTGCGCGCCCGCTCCACGGCCACCGCCGCCTGGGTCGCGAACGCCCCCAGCAGCTCCAGGTGCCCCTCGTGATACAGGTCCTCGTGGTCGCTCTCGAGGTTGAACACGCCGATGACGCGGCCCTCGACGATGAGAGGCGCCGCGATCTCGCTGCGCGTGGAGAGCCGGGCCGCGACGTAGCGGGGGTCGCGCCGCACGTCCGGCACGATGACGGCCTCGCCCGTCTTGGCGACCGAGCCCACGATCCCCTGCCCGATCTGAAGGTCGAACGCCGACTCGCTGCCTTCCGGGTAGCCCACCTCGGACACCATCTCGAGCACCTGGCTGCCGCGCGAGACGAGGTAGATGGCCGCGGCGTCGTAGTCGATCACCTGGCGCAGCGCGGTGAAGATGGCCTCGACCACCTCCTCCAGCTCGAACGGCGTGGCGAGCACGCGGGTGATGTCGAGCAGGACCTCCTTCTCCAGCGCCCGGCGCTCGATCTCCTGCGACAGCAGCGCGTAGTCGAGCGCGAACGCCACACCTTCGGCCGCCACCTCCAGCCGGTCGAAGTCGGCAGCGGTGAACGCGCCACCGCGCTTGCCCAGGCACTCGATCGCACCGAACGCCTCGCCGGAGCCCTCCCGGAGGCGGGAGCTGCGGAACAGCGGCAGGACGAGCGCCGACTGGCCCGGGTCGTGGGGCCCCGCGAGGTCGGGCGGGCGCGGGTCGCCCGGGGCGAGCCGCAGCGCGCGGCCCTCGAGCATGACCCAGCCGGCGAGGCCCTCGCCGCGGCTCATGCGCAGCTCGCGCGGGGGTCCGCCCTCCTCGGGGAAATCGCGCGCGACGAGCCGCCGGCCCGCGCTGCGGGCGATCCAGATGCGAACCGTCTCGCAGTCCACGATGCGGCGGCACTGGCGGGTGGCGGCGCGCAGGAGCTCGGTGAAGCGCTCGGGGCCGGCGATCCCGTCCGGCCCGATCAGCGCCTGGACCGAGATGCGCGGCGGGGCGCCGTCGGTGGACGCGGCCGCGACGGGCGCGGCGTCCGAGGCAGGTGTCTGGCTCACCGCCGCACGCTAGCACGCGTGCCGGGGAGCGACCAGCAAGCGGTTTCACGGCGCGGGCTTGCGGCGCCGGGCCCGACGCCGTGGCGGGGCCGGGTCGTGGCATCACACACTTCTCAACCCGGGGTCCGCGGCGGCCGATACCGCCGTCACTCGCCCCATCCACGGACCGGAGCCCCCCGATGGCCAGCCCGCACAAGCGACTCGGTGAGATGCTGCTCGAGGCGAAGCTGCTCACGCCCGAGCACCTCGAAGCCGCCATCGCCGAGCAGAAGAAGTCCGGTCAGATGCTGGGCGCCGTCCTACTGCGCCTGGGCTTCCTGCGCGAGGACCAGCTCATGTCGCTGCTCCAGCGCCAGCTCTCGCTGCCGCTCGTGGACCTCGAGGCGACCCCCTGCGACGAACAGGCCGTGGCCAAGGTCAAGGAGGAAATGGCGCGCCGCTACCTGGCGCTCCCGATCGAGATCGAGGGCCGCAAGACGCTGGTCGTGGCGATGGCCGACCCGCTCAACGTTGCGGCGCTCGAGGATCTGCGCTTCCACGCCGGCATGTTCATCAAGCCGGTGCTCGCCTCGCCCACCCAGATCAACGAGGCCATCGAGCGCTACTACCACCTCGACACGTCCATGAACGAGGTGGTCCAGAGCATCATCCAGAGCGAGAACGACGTGGTCGTGAACGCGGTCGCCGAGAGCGAGGAGCGCCAGGCGGTCGAGGAGCTGATGCGCGAGGCCGAGGGCCGCCCTATCGTCCGGCTCGCGAATTGGCTCCTGCACCGCGCGGTCGAGGAGGGCGCGAGCGACATCCACATCGAGCCCCAGAACAACGAGCTCGTGGTGCGGTTCCGCGTGGACGGGCTGCTGCGCGAGGAGCAGCGGCTCCCGAAGTGGACGCAGGGCGCGATCGTGTCGCGGCTCAAGGTGCTGTCGAACCTGGACATCGCCGAGAAGCGCATGCCGCAGGACGGCCGGCTGGTTGCCGAGATCGCGGGCCGCCGCATCGACATGCGCGTTTCGACCCTGCCCATGATCAATGGCGAGAAGGTCGTGATGCGCGTCGTGGACACGCGCCGCCGCAACGTCGAGCTCGACCAGCTCGGCATGAACGACCACGACCTGCACCGGGTCCGGACCTTCCTCGAGCGTCCGCAGGGCATCGTGCTCGTGACCGGCCCGACCGGCTCGGGCAAGACCACGCTGCTCTACTCGGCGCTCCAGCACCTCAAGGACGTGAGCCGCAACATCACCACGGTCGAGGACCCGGTCGAGATCCAGCTGCCGGGGCTCAACCAGGTGCAGGTGGACGAGAAGGCGAAGAAGACGTTCGCAACGATCCTGCGTTCGATCCTGCGCCAGGACCCGGACATCGTCATGATCGGCGAGATCCGCGACCGCGAGACGGCGCAGATCGCGTTCCGCGCCTCAGTCACGGGGCACCTGGTGCTGAGCACGGTGCACACGAACGACGCGGCGGGCGCGGTGACGCGGCTCGTGGACCTGGGCCTCGAGCCGTACATGGTGGCGAGCTCGCTGATCGGCGTGGTGAGCATCCGGCTGGTGCGCGTGATCTGCGCCCGCTGCAAGGCGGAGTACGACGTGGATCCGTCCACGCTGAGCCGGCTCGGAGGCGCGGTGCCCCAGGACGGGCACGTGAAGCTGTTCCGCGGCGCGGGCTGCCCGACCTGCCGGCAGAGCGGGTTCACGGGGCGCACCGGCATCTTCGAGGTGCTCGAGGTGGACGACACGATGCGCAGCCGCATGGTGCGCGGCGTGGCCGAGGCGGAGGTCCGCAACCTGGCGGTCCAGGGCGGGATGCGGCCGATCGGCGAGGACGGGCTCGACAAGGCGCGGCGCGGGATCACGACGCTGGACGAGGTGATGCGCGTGGTCTACCTGCCGGAGCAGGGCGTGAAGCTGTGCGGCTCCTGCAACACGGTGGTCTCGCAGGAGTTCGAGTACTGCCCGACGTGCGGGCACTTCGTGGGCGAGCACTGCTCGAGCTGCCATCGCCGGCTGGAGGCCCCGTGGGCGTTCTGCCCGAAGTGCGGCACGGCGGCCAAGCGCAGCGCGGCGGAGCGGCCGGTGCGCCAGGTGCTCGGGGCCACGCGCACGGTGCCGCGGGAGACGCCGTCGGGTTCGCTGCGCCGCGCGTCCTGACCCGACGTCGCGCGGACGGGCGCGACCCCTCCGGGGCCCGCGAAGCGGAAGCGGGGACCGGGCCGCGCTAGTATCGCGGCCATGACCCGGTCCGCTCCCGCGCCGCCGCGTCGCGCCCGATGAGGCTCCGGCTCGCGGCGCCGCTCCTGTTGTTCGGGGTGGTCGGGCTCGTGCTCTGGCGCTCGGAGCTGTTCACCGTCTCGCGGCCGGGCGAGCGGCCGCGCGCGCTGGAGCGAAGGCTCGCGGGAGCGTCGCTCGGGTTCGAGGTTGTGCTGCCGCGGGTGCCGGTCGGGGCGGCGAGTGTGCGGGCCGGCCACGGGGCGTGGCTCGTCCACTACTGGGCGCCGTGGGAGCGGCACGGACGCTCGCAGGTGCTGGCGTTGGACTCGCTCGCGCGCGAGCTGGGCGGCGCCGGGCCGCACGTGGCGGTCGTCTGCTTCGACCCGTTCCCGTCGGTGGCGCGGTTCGCGGCGCGGCTCCGGCTCACGGTGCCGATCCTGCTCGACCACCATCGCAAGCTGCAGCGCGCGCTCCCCTGCCCCAGCATCCCCTACACCTGGCTCCTCGACGCACGCGGGCGCGTGCTCGCGGAGCAGGCGGGCGAAGTGGACTGGCTCGCCCCCGCGACCCGCTCGCTGCTGCTCGAGGCGGGCGCGGCGGCGGACTCAGGCGCGGGCGGTCTCCGGACGCGCGCCGGGGAACCAGCGCGCGAGCAGCGCGTGGCCGCCGAACAGCACCGCGCTGTAGAGCACGTCGGAGGCGAGCGTGTTGCGGAAGAACGGCAGCGCGGCGACGTAGCACTCGACCAGCCCGGCCCAGGTGCGCGGGTAGTAGCCGCTCGCCAACATGCCGAAGTTCGAGAGCAGGAAGAACGACACGGCGCTCGCGAGCACGGCGCCCCCCGTACGCGCCCACGTGCGGTTCCGTGACAGGAGGCCCGAGCCGAGCAGCAGGCACGAGCCGAAACCCAGGTAGTTCCAGAACATGCTGACCGGGTGGTAGAAGCCCAGCACGAGGTCGGAGGCGAGCAGCGCCGCGAACGGAACCAGCCAGCCGGCGCGGCGGCCGATCATCGCGCCGGCGAACAGACCGAGCGCGGCCACGGGCGCGAAATTGGGCGGATGGGGCAGCAACCGCGAGGCGGCGGCCAGCACGATCAGCACGAACACCATCACAGGAGCCTCCCGAAACGGCCGGCCACCCGGGTCCGGGACGCGGACCCGCGGGCGGCGGACGGATTTGGTGGAGCTGAACGGGATCGAACCGTCGACCTCTTGCATGCCATGCAAGCGCTCTCCCAGCTGAGCTACAGCCCCACCCAAGGTCTTGGGCCGAAACGGTGTACACCAGCCGCCGAGCGCGCGTCAACCGCGGCGCGGCGCGCTCAGCGGCTGGCCTCCTTGGTGAGCGAGCGCTGCGCCAGGTCGCCACCCGGGAGCATGCGCACGAGCGCTGCGCGCAGCCGCTGCGCGGCGCGGTCCTGCGACGCACGGACCGGATCGAGCTCGGTGTAGCGCCCGAGCGCGGCGAGCGCCTCGGTCTGGCGGTTCGTCCCGGCGAGCACGTATGCCATGCGCCGCCAATGGAGCCCAACGCCCGGGGCCAGCGCGCGCGCCGCGTACGCTTCGAGCTGGCCGTCGGCCTTGGACTCGGGGCGCCCGAGCAGCGCGTCGGCGAGCAGTCCGTGCAGCGTGTGGTCGAGCACGTGCTGGTGCAGCGCGCGGCGCATGCCGTTGATGGCGTCGACTGTGTCTTCGGTGGACTTCCCCGCCAGCAGCCGGCCGGCGTCGCGCCGCGCCTCGAGCGCATCGGCGCCCAACCGGTAACCGGCGAGCAGGAACTCCTGCCGGGTCCGCGTCGTGTCGCCGAGGTCGGCCGCGAGCAGCGCGCGGACGTAGTGGCGCGTCACGTTGTCGCCGCTCTTCTCCGACTCGGCCACCTCGAGCGTCGCCTCCGCGGCCTCGAGCTTGCTGTCGAGCATGAGCCCGAGTGCCATGCTCAGGAGCACGCCCGGATCCTTCGTCATGTCCTCAAGCCGGCCACTCATGTCGTCGTAGAAGAACACCCTGCGCGGCCCGCGCGCGAGCCGGGCGCGGTCGATCTGCGACAGGAAGTAGCTGCGCAGGCTCGAGTCGCGGAAGACACTGCGCACGAGCGGGCCGTCCGCCACCTGGACCGCGGCGAACGACGGCAGCCCGGCGTAGAAGAACGTCGTGCGCGGCGTCACGTCGGGCGCCTGGCCGCGCAGGTCCTCGACGACGCGCGAGACCACGCTCATGCCGCGGTCCAGATAGAAGTGGTTGACGTGCGACTGCCCGCTCCACGCCGAGGGAGCGGTGGCGAACTCCTGCAGCTGCCTCGCCTGCCCGGAGCCCCAACCGAGCGCGGCGAGGACCACGAGCGCGACCCCGGCCGGGCGCGGCCGCGCGGCGAGCAGCGCCCCCAGCAGCACGCCCACACCGGCGATCGCGAACAGGAGGTAGTAGGCGCTCCAGAGCGGCGCCACGGCGACGACGGGCGCCGCGCCCGCGAGCGCCCACGTGACGCCCGCCCCGGCGACACGGCGCGGCGAAGGGCCCGGAGGCGCGGCCGGCGGCGGAGCCCCGGCGCTCTGCCCCTTCGCCTCGACGCGCGCGGGCCGCGGGCGCGGTGCGCCCGGCTTGCGCGCCGCGGCCACGTTCTCGCGCGGCGCGCGGCGCGGCCAGGCAAGCGTCACGCCCGCGAGCGCCAGCGCCAAGGCGGCCAGCGCGAGCGCGCCCGGGTCGCCGAACATCTCCCACGGCTTCCCGCTCGTGGGCCATTCGAGCCCCAGGATCACGCGCAGGAGCAGCACCGGCACCGCGAGCGGCCCGTCGGCGGTGAGCGCGAGCCCGGCGCCCGGCGTGCCCCGGCGGAGCGTGGCCCAGGCCGCGAGCGCCAGCCACGCGCCCGCCGCCGCGGCGAGCGGCCACGCCGCGCGCGCGCGCGCGAGCAGCGGCCGCGGCGAGACGTCGAGCGCCACCGCCACGAGCGGCAGCACGACGATGCTCTCCTTGGCGAGGAGCGCGAGGAAGAACTCCGCAGCCGCGAGCGCACGGCGGCCGGACGCGTACGCGTCGAGCGCCGCGAGCCCGAGCGCCAGCGCCAGCAGCTCCTGGCTCCCGGACGCCCAGCGCACGGGCACGTCGGCGGCGTAGTGCACCGCCAGGTAGGCGGCCGCGACGACGCCCGCGGCCGGGCCCGCGAGCCGGCGGGTGAGCCGCGCGAGCAGCACCAACGAGACCAGCAGCAGCGCCAGGTTCGCGGCGTGGAACGGGACCGGGCTCTCGCGCCCGACCGCGCCCCAGAACCAGAACCAGACCTGACGCCCGAGCGGACGGACGAAGTTGCCGATCGGGTCCGGCGAGGCGAGCACCGCGCCCAGCGAATGCGCGCGGACCTGGTCCAGGAACAGCCAGTCGTCGGCGAAGAACGGCGCGCGGAGCGCCGGGGCGTGGAGCACGACCGCGGCCGCGAGCACGAGGCCGAGGGCCGGCCAGAAGCGCGCTCGCTCCACGGACGGACCGGACGTCAGAACAACCGGCGGCGGGTGCGGCGGCGAGGCGGGGGCCCGAGGAGCGCGCCCATGAGCCCGCGCGAGACCTGGGTCGTGGCGCGGCCCACGATCATCTTGCCGAGCGGCGAGTTGAGCGCCGCCCCGAGCGCCGCGAGCACGCCGCCCACCGCCACGGCCGGTGTGGGCCGCGACGTCGTGCCGCCCGGGCCCTCGGGCGCGGCCGCCTCCTCCCCCGCCGGGGTCCCCGCCGGCGCCATGCGCTCGAGCAGCAGCTCGCGCGCGCTCACCGGGTCCTGGGCGGTGGCGTACTCCTTCACCTGCGCCGAGCGCTCGAGCGCCTGGCGCAGCTCGGGTTCGGCGAGCGGGCTCATGCGCGTGGCCGGCGGGATCATGCGCACCGCGAACGGCGGCGTGGGCGCGCCGTTGGGGCGCAGCACGGTGACGAACGCCTCGCCGGTGCCGAGCGTGGTGAGCGTCTCCTCGACGTCGTAGTGCGGCGTCTTCGGGAACGTGCGCGCCGCCGCGCGCAGGGCCTGCTCGTCGTCGGGCGTGAACGCGCGCAGCGCGTGCTGCACGCGGTTCCCGAGCTGTCCGAGGATGTCCGCCGGCACGTCCTTCGGGTTCTGGGTGACGAAGTACACGCCCACGCCCTTCGAGCGCACGAGCCGCACGACCTGCTCCACCTGGGCGAGGAACGCCTTGCTCGCGCCCTCGAACAGCAGGTGCGCCTCGTCGAAGAAGAACACCAGCTTCGGCTTCTCCAGGTCGCCCACCTCGGGCAGCTCGGCGTAGAGGCGGGCCAGCATCCACATCATGAACGTCGAGAACAGCGCCGGCTTGTCCTGCACGTCCTGGAGCTCCAGCACCGAGACGAGCCCCGAGCCGTCGCGCCCGACCTGCAGCAGGTCCTCGAGCTCGAACTCCGGCACGCCGAGGAACGCGCCCGCGCCCTGCTGCTCGAGCTCGACCATCTCGCGGAACAGCACGCCGACCGTGGCCTTCGACATCCCGCCGTAGCCCGCGAGCGCGGCCTCCCCCGCGTCCGACGACAGGTACTGGAGCACGGCGCGCAGGTCGTGGAAGTCGACGAGCGGCAGCTTCTGGTCGTCGGCGAACTTGAAGACCATCGTCAGCACGCTCGCCTGCGTCTCGTTCAAGCCCAGCACCTTGGCGAGCAGCAGCGGCCCGAAGCCCGAGACCGTGGCGCGGAGCTGCGCGCCGAGCGCCCCGGTGAGGCTCAGGAACTCGACCGGCCGCGCCGTGCCGCGCCAGCTCCAACCCGTGTCGCGCGCCCGCTGCGCGATGCGGTCGTTCGACTCGCCCGGCGCCGCGAGCCCGGAGAGGTCGCCCTTCAAGTCCGCCAGGAACACCGGCACGCCCGCGGCGGAGAATTGCTCGGCCATGAGCTGGAGCGACTTGGTCTTGCCCGTGCCCGTGGCGCCGGCGATCAGCCCGTGCCGGTTCGCCATCGCGAGCGGCAGGGTGGCGATGGGCTCCGGCGCGCACTCCCCGCCGTGCGTCACGGCGCCCAGCGTGATCGCCGCGGCGGCGGGCGGGAAGCTCCCGCGGGCGTCCTCGAGGACCTGCTCGTTCATGGCGACCTCCGGGTGGAGGCGACATGGTAGCGGGTGGGCGCGGAGGGCGCACGTGCGAGGAGCCGGGCCGGCCGCGGCCCGGCTCCTCGCACGCGCGCGGGACTACTCGGACTCGGGTGCGAGTCGGATCGTGTCGAGTTCGGTCGTGTGCCCCTGCCTGACCACGACGCCCGTGAGCGTGGTGTCGCGGAATCCGCTCACGACGTCGATCGCCACGGAATACGTCCCATCGCGCAGTGCCGCGAGCGTGAACCCGCCGTCCGCCGCCGGGATCGCGGTGACGGAGTCGCCGCCCACGAATGCGTGCACCTGGGCGTCGGTCGCCGGGTCCAGGATGCCGTGGATGGCACCGGTGAGCGCCAATGGCTCGAGTCGGAGGACCGGACGCAGCATGTGTTTCCCGTCGCCGGTCACGTGGATCGAGCGCGCGGCGTCGAAGTCGAGCACCAGCTCGACCATCCCCCCCGCCGGCACCTCGAACCAACCGTTCACCTTGATGCCGCTCTGCATGCCGCTCGGCACCGTCAGCGGGTCGGTGACCCCGCCGTGGACCACGGTCGACCCGTCTCCGAGGACCAGGCGCAGCTGATCGTAGGAACCGGCCGGGATGCCGCTCGCGAACGCGATCGTCGCAAGAACGCCGTTTCGCAACTGCAGGAGATCGTACGTGGATTCGCTGTCCGGCCGGACCACGATCCATTCCGCGTCGGTCTCGCCGACACGGTGGACGTGCACCTCCCGCACGACGACGTTGACGGCGTCGTACCGGGCGGGTGCGTCGGTCATGAAGACGCGGACCGAGCCGAAGCCGGGCCGGGTGCCGTGGTCGGATCCACAGCCGGCGAGCAGGGCGAACAGCCCCACGACCATCAGGGGCACTGCAAGACGGATTCTCATCGGATGCTCCTCGGGTGGGTGGTCTGCCAAGGATACCGAGGCCTCGCAGGCCGCCTGCGGGAATTCGACTCGGAGCACGCGGGATCCCGCTCGAAGCGTCCCGCAAGCGGGCGGAATGCAATGGCGCCACCCCACCGGCGCGGCCTCGTGACCTCGGACTCCTGCCTCCCGGGCCGGTCCCGGGTCGCGCCGCCTTCCGGCTTTGGCGCTTCGCGCCGCACGTTGCTAGCCTCGCGCTCCCCTCCGTGCCGGAGTGGCGAAACTGGCAGACGCGCGGGACTCAAAATCCCGTTCGGCTCA